>SVTF01000023.1 GCA_015063905.1 Oscillospiraceae bacterium
TCGGGAAATCCCCCATATTGGAGCTGGTGAACGGAGTCGAACCATCAACCTGCTGATTACAAATCAGCTGCTCTGCCATTGAGCCACACCAGCATTTTGATCGCCGACTCGTGCGCCGACTATGGTATTATACCATAAGCCTTTTGGTTTGTCAACACCTTTTTTGAAAAAAATTTATCTTTTTTCAATTATTTTTTCTTGCTTGAAAAACTGTTTATACATCACAGCCTTGACAAACCGCCTGCCATTGTGATATACTGATTTCAGTACTCTTTTTGTGATTTAAGGAGATAATTATGGCTTTTATTCAGTTTCACTTTTTCAGCGAAGCGCTTGGCATGCAATCCGAGGCTTACGTAATCATTCCCCAAAGAAAAACCTCCGGACAGATAGGGGTTGAAAGCCAATCATCTAACGAAAAATACAAATGCCTTTACCTTTTGCACGGTCTCAGCGACGACCACACCATCTGGATGCGCCGCACCTCCATTGAACGTTACGCCGACAAATACGGCATCTGTGTCGTTATGCCCTGCGCTCACAGAAGCTTTTATTCCAATATGGATTGCGGACTCAAATATTATGACTATATCGCACACGAGCTTCCATCTTTGATATGTGAATTTTTCAACGTATCAAGTAGACGAGAGGACAATTTTGTCGCGGGTCTTTCCATGGGTGGATACGGCGCGCTCAAGATTGCTCTTCGTGATCCGGACAAGTTCTGCGCAGGTGCCGGTCTTTCGGCGGTGACCGATGTAAAAAGCCCCTACAGAAAAGAATTTTTAAGCTCCATCTTTGGCAAAGGTAACTCCGCCCCCGACGAGGACGATCTTTTCTTGCTTGCAGATAACTGCGCCAATAATCCAAATCGCCCAAAGCTCTTTATGGCGTGCGGCACTGAAGACGGACTCTATCCCGAAAACGTTCGCTTGCGCGACACGTTAAACTCTCTCGGCTACGATCTTTTTTACACAGAGGAACACGGCAATCACAACTGGGAGTTTTGGGACAAGCATATTCAAGGCGTTCTTGAATGGATGTTTACTTAATAACATCACAACCTGTTAAGCAAACTTAACATACACTAATAAAAGCAGAGGAGCCATCATGCTCCTTTGCTTTTATTATTTCGTCATCTTTTCTTGCTTGACCTTATGGTCGATAACATGGCGCGATGCCAGCTCTTTTTTGATATCGTCAATGGATATACCCATTTCAGTCATAAGCACAAGCACATGGTACACGAGGTCTGATATCTCATATATCGTTTCCGCCTTATCATCCGCCTTACCCGCGATAATTACCTCCGTACACTCCTCGCCAACCTTTTTTAAAATCTTATCTATTCCCTTTTCAAAAAGATAAGTGGTATAGGAGCCTTCCTTTTTATCCGTTTTTCTGCCCTCGATCAGCTTTGCTAAGGTTTCAAGTGAAAACTCCTCGCTCTCGGCATTATCCTTTTTAAATATCGTCTGCTCAAAGCAAGAAAAAGTTCCCTTGTGACACGCGGGACCGTCCGGCTCAACAACCACCTCAAGCGCGTCGCCGTCACAATCGGCAGTTATAGACACGATGTGCTGATAGTTACCGCTTGTTTCCCCCTTTAGCCAAAGCTCTTGCCTTGAACGGCTGTAAAAGCAGGTCAAGCCTTTTTTTATTGTGATCTCAAGGCTTTCCTTGTTCATATACGCCAGTGTCAGAACTCGGCGCGTTTTATTATCCACTACTATAGCGGGGATCAAGCCCTTTTCGTCAAATTTGAGTTCATCTATGTTTATCATTTTTATTCTCCAAATTAAAGTCTTACCTGTATTCCGCTATCAAAAAGCTCGCGCTTAAGATCATTTATACGCACTTCACCAAAGTGGAATATCGACGCAGCCAGCCCCGCATCCACCTTTGGAAGCTTTTTGAAAAGCGTGACAAAGTCCTCTATACATCCCGCGCCGCCCGAGGCGATAACGGGAACGTTTACCGCGTCACACACGGCTCCGAGCATCTCAAGATCAAATCCCGCGCGCACACCGTCGGTATCAATGGAATTCAGCACCACTTCTCCCGCGCCGCGCTCCACGCAGCTGCGTATCCATTCAATCGCGTCCATTCCTGTGTTTTCTCTGCCACCCTTGGCAAAGACCTGAAATTTTCCATCCACACGCTTTACGTCCGCGGAAATAACCACACACTGATTTCCGTAACGCTTTGCCGCCTCGTCTATAAGCGAGGGGTTACGTATTGCCCCCGAGTTTACGCTGACCTTGTCGGCACCGCATTTCAGCACTCTGTCAAAGTCCTCAAGTGTGTTGATGCCTCCGCCCACGGTGAGCGGAATAAATATATTCCTTGCCACCTCGCAAAGTATGTCGGTGAACAGCTGCCTGCCCTCCGCAGATGCGGTTATGTCATAAAATACAAGCTCGTCCGCACCGTTTTCACTGTAATACTTTGCAAGCTCTATAGGAGAAGAAACGTCCCCCAAGCCTCTGAAATTTACACCCTTTACCACGCGCCCATTCTTTACGTCAAGGCAAGGGATTATTCTTTTTGTTATCATTTTGCTACCTCTATCGCGCGTGAAAGCTCTATCGCTCCCGTATAGTACGCCTTGCCGATTATCGCGCCGTATATTCCAAGATCGGCAAGTATATTTACGTCATCAAGCGATGAAACACCGCCCGACGCTACTATCTGCATACTGAATTTTTCTGACAATTCACGGTATAGCGCGTGATTTGCGCCGCGCATAGCTCCGTCCTTTGAAATATCGGTACAGATAACCGTTTTTACTCCCAATCTCTGCATATCAGCGCAAAAATCAAACGCGTCGTACTCACTTTTTTCAAGCCAGCCCCGAATGGCGACCTTTGTATCCTTAATATCAACACCAACGGCTATTTTATCACCGTATTTTGCAACCGCCGCCTCTAAAAACGCTCTGTCCGTAACCGCCGCCGTTCCAAGTATCACGCGCGACACTCCCGCGTCAAAATATGACTCCACGGTCTGCATATTGCGTATGCCGCCCCCTATCTCGCACAAAAGCGAGGTGCGGGATGCTATATTTCTGACCGTTTCTATGTTGGGAGTCGTGCCAAGCTTTGCGCCCTCGAGATCAACAAGATGAACCCAACTTGCCCCCGCGCGCTCAAAATCCCGAGCTACAGACAAGGGATCGTCGCTGTAAACAGTCATTTGCTCATAATCTCCCTTATACAGTCGGACCGCTTTTCCGCCGTACAGATCGATTGCAGGAAATATCAACATTTATTTTACCTCTTTTTTACATTTCGCAAAACGCCTTGAGTATGGAAAGCCCGACCTCTCCGCTTTTTTCGGGATGGAACTGACAGCCGCATACGTTTCCGCGCGCAATCGCAGCTGTTAACGAAGTCCCGTATTCCGTTGTTGCGACGACGTCCTTGCAGAGTGTCGCGTGATAGGAATGTACAAAATAAACATGGTCTCCGTTATTTACGTACTTGAATATCGGGTGAGGCTCCCCGCAAAGCTCCAATGCGTTCCAACCGATATGCGGGATCTTTAGACCTTTTGGAATAACTTCGCCTATGGGCCTTATCTCTCCGCCTATCAATCCAAGTCCCTCGTGCTCGCCGTATTCATAGCTTCGGTCAAGCAAAAGCTGCATGCCAAGGCATATTCCCATTATCGGTTTGCCTTTTTTGGCTTGCTCGATTATGACCTTGTCAAGCCCCAGATCACACAGCTTGCGGGAAGCATCACCAAACGCGCCGACACCGGGAAGTATTATTCTGTCCGCGCTCCTGATCTCATCCGCATCGCCCGTGACCTTTGCCGATACACCCAAAAACTCAAAGGAGCTTTTGAGCGAGAACAAATTTCCAACTCCGTAATCAACTATACAGACCATCAAAGAACTCCTTTTGTGGACGGTATCTCGTTTGCTCGCTCGGCATCTATCTTAACCGCCATTCTAAATGCTCTTGCCGCCGCCTTGAAGGCACCCTCGATTATGTGATGCGAGTTTTTGCCCGCGAGCTTTCTCAGATGCAGGGTGCAATCCGCATTACGAACAAAGGCAAGCCAGAATTCCTCAACCAGCTCCGTATCGAAATCACCGACCTTAATTGAAGGGATCTCCACGTCAAATGCAAGATAATCTCTGCCCGAAAAATCCACCGCCGCCAAAATTAGAGCCTCATCCATAGGCAACACCATAGAGCCATAACGCTCTATTCCCTTTTTTTCGCCAAGAGCCTGGGCAAACGCCTGTCCAAGACAAATTCCAACGTCTTCAACCGTATGGTGATAGTCAACATTAACGTCGCCTACGCACTTGACCGCAAGATCAAATCTGCCGTGCGACGCAAACAAAACCAGCATGTGGTCAAGAAACCCGCATCCCGTATCTATCTCGGCTTTACCGCCGCCATCCAGCGTCAACTCAAGCTTTATATCTGTTTCCGCAGTCTTGCGAACTATATTTGCTGCTCTCATGTTATTTTACCTCCGAAACTATTTGTTCAAGCGCGGCTACCAGCGCCTTCATCTCCGACACAGAGCCTACGGTTATTCTGTTATACTGATCTATCTCGGACTTTGAAAAATGACGAACCAATATTCCCTGTTCACGCAGCTTGGCATATATATCTGCGCCATCGATTTTGGGGTGCTTTACAAATATAAAATTCGCCAAAGACTCGGTCATGACAAAGCCCAGTCTGTCAAGCTCCCGCGCCGCATACTCTCTGTTTTGAATTATCGCGCGGCAATTATCAATAGTGTATTCATTGTCCTCAAGCGTTCCTATTCCCATCGCCATAGTCATGGAATTGACGTTATAGGGATTTGTGGAATACTTTATCATATTTAGATGCGCGATAAGCTCTGGATCTGCAATGCCAAAGCCCAGTCTTGCGCCCGCCATGGAGCGTGATTTTGAAAAGGTCTGCGTAACCAAAAGGTTTTTATACTTTTTTGTCAAGCTGACTGCGCTCTGCGCACCAAAATCAACGTATGCTTCGTCGATCACCACTACGTTTTGCGGATTTGATGCCACTATGCGCTCGATATCATCAAGTGAGAGCGCGATACCCGTGGGAGCGTTGGGATTGGCGATGAACACCGTCTTGTTTATGCCTACGTAATCGTCAACGTTGATCGTGAAATCGTCACAGAGAGGTATCTCCTCATAAGGCACACGGCAAAGACTTGCGAAAACCGAATAAAACCCATAGGTCACGTTTGGGAACACGGCGGGATGCTCATCGTCGCAAAACGCCATAAACGCAAAATTCAATATCTCGTCCGAGCCGTTTGTGCAAAGCACGCACGTCTCATCCACGTCATAAAGCCTTGCAATAGCGGCATGCAGCCTTTTACATTCGGGGTCCGAATAAAGCTGAACGCTCCGCGCCGCCTCGCCGGCACACTCAACCGCCCTTGGCGACGGTGCAAAAGGAGATTCGTTGGTATTCAGTTTAATAAATTTGCGCTCCTTTGGCTGTTCCCCCGGTGTATAGGGTGTCAGCGAGGAGTATTTTTTGCATAAAAACTTGCTCATTTCCGTACCGTAAAAGTTTATTTTTCGTCCTCTGTTCGTATCATAGCGCTCTTGGCGTGCGCGCCCAGTCCTTCGAGCTCAGCAAAGTAAGCCACGTCCTCGGCAACCTTGCCAAGTGCCTCCTTTGTATAATAAGTATACTGCGTTTTCTTAACAAAATCGTCAACCGACAAGGGACTAGAGAATTTTGCAGTTCCGCTTGTGGGAAGCGTGTGATTGGGGCCCGCAAAATAATCGCCGAGTGCCTCGGGACAGTTGCGACCCATAAATATCGAGCCCGCGTGACGTATCTTGTCAAGGTAATCAAAGGGATTGTCAAGGCAAAGCTCCAAGTGCTCCGGCGCTATCTCGTTTGCAATATCTATGGCACAGTCCAACGTTGGAGCAACAATTATCTTGCCGTTTTTATCGATCGACTCGCGCGCTATCTCGGCTCTTTTAAGCATTGGTATCTGTATCTCAAGCTGTGCGCTGACCGCGGCGGCAAGCTCCTGCGAATCGGTTACCAGCACCGCGGATGCCATTCTGTCATGCTCTGCTTGCGAAAGCAGATCTGCAGCCACGTGCTCAGGATCGCTTTTTCCGTCAGCCACGACGAGTATCTCGCTGGGACCCGCGATCATATCGATAGACACCATGCCAAACACCTGCTTTTTCGCCTCGGCCACGTAAGCGTTTCCGGGACCAACTATCTTGTCCACCTTTGGTATGCTCTCTGTGCCGTAAGCCAATGCCGCAATTGCCTGCGCGCCGCCCACTTTGAATATTCTGTCTACTCCTGCCACCTTTGCGGCAGCTAAGATCACAGGATTGACCTTGCCGTCGGCTCCCGGGGGAGTTACCATAACGACCTCCCTACATCCAGCTATCCTTGCGGGAATGGAATCCATAAGCACCGTGGAAGGATATGCCGCCGTGCCACCCGGAACGTACAGTCCCGCACGGTCCACAGGAATTATCTTCTGACCTATAACGATTCCGTCCTCGTCGTTTATAATAAAGCTGTTCCGCTTTTGCTTTTCGTGGAATTTACGTATATTAGCCGCCGCGCGCTCAAGCACCTCGATAAATCTCGGCTCAACCGATGCCATCGCTTGTTCCATCTCACCTTGACTTACAAGCAGAGAATCAAGCTTTGCTCTATCAAATTTTTCACAGTATTCAAAAAGCGCCGCATCGCCCTTGTCTTTTACGTTTTTTATTATCTCGGCAACCGTTCCTTCCACATCCACCGTGGCATTCGATCTTGCGAATATCTCGTCGTTTGACACGTCGCCGTATTTATAAATATTTATCATATCTGTTCCTTTTTCGTTTTGGAGGCGAGAGCTACCTCTTTTGCAAGTCCCTCTATTATCCTGTCTATCATATCCGTTTTAAACTTATAGCTCGATTTATTTGCAACAAGGCGAGCGCTGATACGGACGATGTCCTCTATCACCTCGAGACCGTTTTCCCTTAGCGTTCTTCCCGTTTCCACTATGTCTACTATGACGTCGGAGAGTCCGAGAATAGGCGCTAATTCTATTGAGCCGTTTAGATGTATGATGTCAATTTCGCGTCCGACAGACGCATAGTGCGCCTTTGCTATATTTCCAAACTTCGTTGCAACCTTAAGAGCCCTTTTTGGATTATCACGAAAGTCCTTGGGCGCCGCCACCGCAACCTTGCATTTTCCCATATCAAGATCAAGCAGCTCGTATACGTCGGGCTTGTACTCAAGCAATATATCCTTACCCGCTACTCCGATATCCGCGGCTCCGCGCTCAACATATATAGATACGTCGCTGGGCTTTACCCAGAAAAATCTTATTCCAAGGCTATCGTTCTCAAACGTCAGCTTTCTGTTTTCTTGCTTGATGGCGGGACATTCAAAGCCTGCCGCCTCAAACATGGAATACACCTTTTCGCCAAGCCTTCCCTTTGGAAGCGCAATATTCAACATATCCATATCGTCACTCCTCGCCAAGCTTTATAAGGGTCCTGTATTTCAGCTTTTCGGGTATCCTCTTTCCCGCAAGCACTCGCTCGCCCTTTTTAGTCAACGCTTCAACGGTGCTATATACCATATCCGCGCTATCGCCGTTACTGTATTGCACAAACGTGTCTACGTCGTATTCAACAGTATCGCATTCAAGCTGATCTATCTTGTCAAGGTAGACTGCAAAGCCTAAAGCTCCGCCCTTTTTGTTCATTCTCTTGACAAGCCCGTCATATCTTCCGCCCGAAAGCACCGCCGTGGGTATCGATCGAACAAATCCCTTGAACACAATGCCGTTATAATAGCTTGTGTCGTCTATTACCGAAAAATCTATTCTTATCCTTGCGCCAAACTGCGTTTGAAGCATAGACAGTGTGCGAGCGAATTCGCAAGCCTCGTCATAACACGCTCTCCCTTTCAAGACCTCAAGCATTTCATCGCTCCCGCCCTTAAGAGATACCAACGCCTTAATAACGTTCGCCGCTTCGCTGTTCATAAAACACAGCTTGTCTATTTCCGATGTGTTCTTTTCCGCGATGCAACAAAGCAGCTCGCTTCTTTGTCCGTCTTTAATACCAAGCTCGTCCATCAGCGAAGACAGTATGTCGAGATCGGATACGTCAAGCACGTATTCGTCCGAGATCTCCGATAGACTTTTGGCGGCAAGCCCCAAAACCTCGGATATAGAGTATGCGTCTATCTCGCCCATACATTCAAGTCCCGCTTGCATTATCTCCCTATACGAGAGTTCTCCGCGCGGAACGCGGTATACGTTTTCATTGTAATAGACCTTGCGCACTCCGCCCTCGGTGTCCTTGCTGTTCTTGATAATAGAAAGTGTTACGTCCGGCTTTAGAGCCATAAGCTTGCCATCGGTATCTGTGAAGGTGATTATACTTGCCGATTGCAAAAAGCTTTTGTTTCTGACGTACAGATCGTATTCCTCGAACTTGCTCATTTTATACTGCGAATAACCGTACTGCTCGTACAATCCGCGCAGCTTGTAGATCACTCTCTCGGTCTTTCCGAGAGTAGCACTGTATACATTCATAAAAATCTCCGATCAATCATTGGTTTTGATCCTGTCAAGCACAATTTTATATCCGCCGCTTCCGTAAGCCAGACATTTATTTACTCTGCTGATAGTAGCGGTGCTTGCGCCCGTTTGCTTTTCAATATTCTGATATTTTTCGCCCTCGTTGAGCATCTTTGCAACAAGCAGGCGTTGAGAGATATCCTGTATCTCCTTTATGGTACATATATCCTCCAAAAAAGCTATGCACTCCTCTTCTGTTTTAAGCTTGAGAAGCGCGTTAACAAATGCCTTTTCCTGCGCGGTAAAATGACATGCCATTTTGATTCCTCCAAACAAAAAATAGTTATCTGTCAGCATAGCAAGATTTTATCACATTAAAGCGATAAAGTCAATAGCTTTTTTCAAACTTTTTTCATTTTGTGTATTTTATCAGTTTTGCCGCGCCGATCTGCTCCGCGTTGTATATTTTGACGCTCTTTTTACAAATATAGTAAAAAACGTATTGACAAGAGGACAAAACTGTGCTATACTTGACTCGAATATGATAGAGGCGCACCTTGATATTAGTAGTTTTTGTGTTATAGCGGCGTTGGCGTTGCAAAATGAAAGGATCAGGTGCCGAAGATCAGTCAATTAACGCAAGACTGTTCTGGCATTCCGGATAATATCCGTTATGCTGTCGCATAAGCTTGTGCTTTGCGGAGTGCTATCTTCTACTTTGAGTTTTTCGTAGCGATAATTATTGCTCGGATATTGGTAGCAGAGGCACGGTGTGTTCTCTGTTTTTTTATGTAAAATAATAACGTATCATAAAGGAGATCCAAAATGAAAAAAACCATCTTTACGGGCGCGGCAACCGCGATAATTACCCCTTTTAAAAATGATAAAATAGATTACGAAAGCTTTGAAAAACTTATCAATTGGCAAATTGACGAAGGCATAGACGCTATCGTTGTTTGCGGCACAACGGGAGAGGCTTCTACCCTTTCTGATGACGAGCATAAGGACGCTATAAAGTTCTGTGTGGACGTTACCGCGGGCAGAGTTCCCGTTATCGCGGGAACAGGCTCCAACGATACCGCTTACGCGATAGAGCTTACACAGCACGCTGCCGAAGCAGGTGCGGACGCTGCGTTGCTTGTAACTCCATACTATAACAAGGCAACCCAGAACGGTCTGATTAAAATGTTCACCTCTATCGCGGACGCTTCTTTGATACCGATCATTCTCTATAACGTTCCATCGCGCACGGGCTGCAACATTCTCCCCACCACCGCCGCAAAGCTGGCGGAGCATCCCAATATCGTTGGAATAAAGGAAGCAAGCGGCAACATCTCGCAAATAGCCGAGCTTGCCCACCTCATAGGTGATAAGATGGATATTTATTCAGGTAACGATGACCAAATAACTCCCATTCTCTCTCTTGGCGGTAAGGGCGTTATTTCCGTTCTCTCCAACCCCATGCCCCGCGCCACGAGCAAGATATGCCACGATTTCTTCGAGGGCAGACACCAGGATGCCGTCAGGGCGCAGCTCGATCTTCTACCCTTCATAAGCGCGCTTTTCTCCGAGGTCAATCCCATTCCCGTAAAGGCTGCAATGGCTGCTATGGGATTCTGCGAAAACAGTCTTCGTCTTCCCCTCACAGAAATGGAGAGCGATCACGAAGCTAAGATGCTTGCTATAATGAAGGATCTCAATTTGATTTGATTTGGAGAAAAATATGAAAATTCTTATAAACGGTATCGGCGGTCGTATGGGCGCCGAGGTAAAAAAGATGGTGCTTGACGGCTATCGTTCATCCGAGCTTTGCGCGGGAGTGGATATAAATCCTGTGAAGATTGACGAAGTGCCCGTGTATACGTCATGGGCGGACGTTACAGAAAAACCCGACGTTATCATCGACTTTTCTCACCATAGCGCAACGGAGGCGCTCCTTGCCTTTGCCACTGAAAAAAGCATTCCCGTTGTTCTCGCGACCACGGGACACGACGAGCGAGAGGCAAAGCTCATAGCCGAGGCAGCCAAAAAGATACCGCTTTTCCACTCTGCAAATATGTCGCTTGGAATAGCTCTTCTTTGCGAGTTGGCAAAAACCACTGCAAAGACCTTTCCCGATGCCGACATCGAAATAATCGAAAAGCATCACAACCGCAAGCTCGACGCACCTAGCGGAACGGCTCTGCTCTTGGCGCGCGAGATACAAAAAATACGCGAGCATGCCTTCTTTAGCTTTGGCAGACAGGGTCAGGCAAAGCGAGAGAAAAATGAGATAGGCGTTCACGCGATAAGAATGGGTAACATCGTGGGAGAACACGAGGTTATCGTTAGCACAGATACCCAGACTATAACCCTTAAGCACGAGGCGCACAACCGTTCTCTTTTTGCGGAGGGCGCTATCGCGGCGGCAGACTTTATTTGCGGCAAAACAGCCGGGCTTTACGACATGTATAGCATAATAGGC
Organism: Oscillospiraceae bacterium; assembly: GCA_015063905.1. Lineage (GTDB taxonomy): Bacteria > Bacillota > Clostridia > Oscillospirales > CAG-272 > SVTX01. The sequence goes on from SVTF01000023.1 coordinate 11,027, forward strand.
AACTAATATGGAAAAAATGATTTGTAACAACCTTTCTATAAATTCCGCGGGACATCTTACTCTTGGCGGTGCTGATACCGTAGCGCTTGCCAATAAATACGGAACTCCCCTATACATTATGGACGAGGACCGCATACGCGAACGCTGCCGTACCTACAAAACGTCTATGGCACGCGCTTTTGGCGATAAGTCCTATCCCCTTTTTGCAAGCAAGGCGGCTTCCTTTAAGCAGATATACCGCATAATAATGGAAGAGGGACTGGGAACTGACCTTGTTTCCTCAGGCGAGCTTTATACAGCAACATCAGTAGGCTTCCCTCTTGCCAAGGCTTATTTCCACAGCAACAACAAGACCGACGCCGATATAGCTTATGCCATTGACCGCGGAGTTGGCTACTTTGTGGTAGACAACGTCGAAGAGCTTGATGCCATAGACAAAATCGCCGGTGACAAAAACGTAAAACAGAAAATATTGCTGCGCCTTACCCCGGGAATAGATCCCCACACTTACGAGGCGGTTACAACAGGCAAGGTGGATTCCAAATTCGGCTCCGCCATTGAAACGGGACAAGCAGAACAGATCGCTAAATACGCAACAGAGCTCTCAAACATTGTGCTTTACGGTTTTCACTGTCACGTAGGCTCACAGGTTTTTGACTCGGACGTCTTTTTGAGAGCAAGCGAAATAATGCTGGATTTTATCGCGCTTATGAGCAAAAAATACGGTTTTGTCACTCGCGAGCTTGACCTTGGCGGCGGATACGGAGTTCGCTATCTTGATAGCGATCCCGAGATAGATATCGCGGAAAATATAGCAAAGGTCGGCACTCACGTCAAGGCATATTGCCACAAGCTCGGTATCGATATGCCCGAAATACGCATGGAGCCGGGACGCAGTATAGTCGCGGACGCAGGACTCACACTCTACACCGCAGGAACAGTCAAGCGCATCCCCGGATATAAAAATTACGTCTCCGTTGACGGCGGAATGGCGGACAATCCACGCTACGCGCTCTATCGCTCGCCATACACCGTATGCCTTGCAAACCGAATGGATTCCACCGCCCCCACATTCAACTGCACGCTTGCGGGCAGATGCTGCGAATCGGGAGACCTTATTCAAGAAAACGTTACGCTCCCTGCCGATATAAAGCGCGGAGATATGATCGCGGTATTGACCACGGGCGCGTACAATTATTCCATGGCATCAAACTATAACCGCCTGCCAAAGCCCCCCATAGTAATGGTAAAGGACGGAAAAGAATACATAGCGGTCAAGCGCGAAAGCCTTGAGGACATATGTAAAAACGATATATGATACATAAAAACCGTTCTTGTAAACAAAGAACGGTTTTTGCATTTGTCAAAATTTGAAAAAGCCCTTTATTTTTGCCGTTCTGTGTGGTACAATATACTTACAAAAACAATTAAGGACGAAATATGAATCAGGATTTCAATCAAAATATTTATAATTACAAGGGCGTACCCTATAAGCGCATGAAGCAAAACAGCATTGCGTTCAAAGGCTTTATCTCGCTTTTGACTATTTCCCTATTTATCGCCGTGCCAATAGCGGCGGCGGTTACGGGAGTCCAAGGCGAACAATTCTTTATAAACGTGCTTCAATTATTGACAGGGCCGTCAAAGCTTGTAACAGATTACTTTGCACTCGGTTGCCTTGCAAGCACGCTTTTCAACGCGGCAATATGCGGACTTGCCTGTAACCTTATACTCATAATAAGTCGCGCGCAGGCCACGTCTGTGACGTTTGCGGGCTATATGCTGGTAATAGCGCATTGCTTTTACGGACTCAATTTTATAAATATGTGGCCGCCGTTTATCGGGGTTCTTATCTACTGTATTATTACAAAAAAGTCTTTCAAAAAAAATCTTCATATCGCCATGTTTTCAACGGCGCTTGCGCCCTTCTTTACTGATTTTCTTTTCTATTATCCGCCCGGACGTTCCCTCACGTTTTTTGGAATAAGTGTTCTCGGCATCGCAATGTCCATTGGATTTGGAGTAATGCTGGGATTTCTGGTTCCCGCCATCTTGCCCGGAACCGCCAAAATGCACCGCGGATTTAGCATGTACCGTGCGGGACTATCCATAGGACTGCTTGGCATATTCGTATATTGCTTTCTATACAAAACCTTTGGAATAGAGCCTCATAGCTCGATTGCCGAGCCCGAGATCTTGCCAAATGCCTTTGGTCAAACGCAATATATATTTATGAATGTGTTTTTCGCGGTAATTTTCCTGTCAGCCATAGTTCTCGGATATATTTTAAACGGTAAAAGCTTTAAAAATTATAAAAAGCTTATTTCCTGCTCGGGTCACGGGCTTGATTTCGCAGACAAATTCGGCATGCCGCTTTGCCTTATCAATTTTGGTTTTTACGGATTTTGTGTCCTCACGTACCTCAACGTAGTATTTCTTTTGCCCGTGATTTTCCCGTTCCTGCCCGACGGAGTCGGCTTTTCCGGTCCTACCGCGGGAGTCGTGTTCGCCGCGCTCACCTTCTCCGCGGACGGTCAGCATCCGCGCAACGTAGCTCCCATAGCGCTTGGCTACTCGATACTGTTTTTATCAGTAACGAGTGTGTGTCTTATCGCGGGAGTTGACATTCCTTGGTCGCTTTCAACGCAGGCCTATATCAACGGTCTTGCCTTTGCAACAGGTCTCTGCCCCATAGCAGGCGTATACGGCTTTAAATGCGGTGTCATCGCGGGACTTGTAAGCGCCATAGTCTGTACCTCCACCGCGAGCATGCACGGCGGCTTTGTCCTCTATAACGGCGGATTTAACGCGGGTCTCACCGCGCTGACGCTCATCCCGATACTCGAATTTTACAAGATAAAGATCATCAACACAGACAGCCCCGAGGTTTTTGAGATAACCCAAAGCGAACGATTTAGCAACCTGCGATTCGTTAAGAAAAAATAATATAAATCCCGCCTTTCGGCGGGATTTTTTATTTAGAAAACCAACGCGCCTTGGCGCGTTGGTTTGAGTTGCAATTATTATTCCATCCAATTGGTAAGCTCAAGGTAATCCTTGCCGTCGCCGGTCTCATCACCGATGATCTTGACCCATTTTTTGATGGTATCGAGGTCGATCTTGCCCGTTATCGTGTGGTTTACGCAGGTCTTGCCCTTATACGTCCACTTGATTATCCAAAGCTCAGGCTCCTTGCTCTGTATGGGCTTTAAAAACGCCTCTACCGAGTTCTTCTTCTGCTCGCACGTACCCGTTGCGATGACTCTCTTGTTGAGATCCTTGTCGTAAGCGGTAACGGTGTAATCCGCAACTACGTCCTCCATCGTATCGTTGATGGCGTAGATCTTATACGGACCCTCATGTTTTTCGCACTCGCCGGAAAGCAGGAATGCCTGCTGCGACTGCTTTATCCAATAATAGCCAAGCTTGCGATTATAGTCAGAGTCGATAACCGAATAGTTGAACAGCATCGGGAACATATCGATAAGCGACCACCAAAGCACACCGGATTTTGCGGGGCGGGTCACTCTGCAATACTCGAGTATATCCTTGAACATCTCGGCTATAAGGAAGTTAATGGCAAGCGTGTAGTCACCGAACTCCTCAAATGTGAAATCTCTGCCGAAATAGAGGTTGCAATTATGCTTGCCTGCTTGTCTCCAACCCTTGAAATAGAAGGGCTCCTGATGATAAGGAAGCGTGAGCATATCGTTCTGCGGCTCGTCCCAAAGTGCCTTGACACGCGCCTTTTCTCTTTCATAAAACGCTTTGTTGGGAGCTATGGCGTTAAGTGGAATAGGTCCTGTTTCGCCAAAGAATATCGATCTGTTCTGGCGAAGGCTTCTTGGTGAAACCGCGGGCGCGGTATAGTAATGCTTCTCGCACGTTTCGTGAACGATGGGCTTGCCCTCTCTGTTCTCAAGGAAGTGTCTGTCGGACATATAGGGCGAGCTTGGTACGTAATCGCGGTAAGGATCGCAGCAGATGATGCAATTCTTGATGGTCTCGCGCGTTACGCGGATGTGGGAAGGACGAGCGTGTGTCTTATCTCTGTTGAGCCAAAGCATAAAGCAGTCGTTCTCGTTATCTCCGCACCAAACTGCGAGCGAGGGGTGATTTCTGTATTTTTTGATAACGTATCTTGCTTCTATATCGATCTGACGAAGGAAAGCTTCCTCAAGCGAAGGAATTTCGCAGGCAAGCATAAAGTCCTGCCATATCATAATACCGTTTTTGTCGCAGAATTCGAAGAAATATTCGTCCTCGTAAACGCCGCCACCCCAGATTCGCACCATGTTGCAGCCGAGATTAACAAGCTCTCCGAGCGCTCTGCCCTCGCGTGTTCTCTTGTCCGCCTCGGAAACAAGGGGAGAAAGAGGCTTCCAGTTGGTTCCTCTTATAAAGGTCTCCTCGCCGTTGACGATAAAGTGGAAACGACCGCCCTCGGGTCCTACGTCCTCGGTCCAATCGAGGTGGATGGTTCTCGCGCCGAAGCTATCCTCACGGCACGCAACGACAACGTCGCCCTCGAGCATCTCAAGTCTTACCGTATAGAGCTTGGGCTCTCCCATACCGAGAGGCCACCACAGCTTGATCTTGTCGCGCGGAATTACGCAACGGTGCGTGCCCTGAACGAACAGAGCTTTGTACTGCGCCGAATAGACAGACTCATCGCCATCAAGAATGGACACTCTGATCTCGTGGTCGCAGATATCCTTTCTGGTGGTAACATACGACCAATCAAAGCCGAGGCTGACTTCCTTATCGTTTATCGACCTTGTGTAAGCATAAAGGCTATCAAAATATTTCTGCGGTATTTCCTCAATATATACGTCACGAACAATTCCGGAAGTCATAAGACGAGGTGTATTGTCCCAACCCCAAGTGTAGCGGGGCTTGCGGATATTCATAAATGAGTCGTAGCCCGTGGTCTTGCCGCCCATTGCAACAGAGAAATTATCGTGCAGATGCTCTCTTGCCCAAAGCATATTTGAGCGGATTATCACCTTAAGCTCGTTGTTTTTGGGAAGAAGCTTGCCCGTTACGTCGTAGCGATACTGGAGATGGATGTTATCGCAATCCAGAATCTTTTCCCCGTTAAGATAGACCTCGGCAATGGTGTCGATGCCCTCAAATACAAGCTCGCGGCGATTTCCCTCGGTTGAGGGCTGATCGTCAAAATAGCGAACGTAGGTCCAATCATCAACCGCGTCAAACTTTTGAGTTGCAAACGAAGTGTCGCAGGGCATATAGTCATCAACAAGACCAAGCTCTACAAGATATGGCTCCACGTTACAGGGCACCTCTACGGGTGTTTCGTATCTTTGGGTGCTTTCGGGCATTGTGAAAGACAATTGCCAAGCGCCATTAAGCATCTGTTTTTTCATTGCAGTAATCCCTTTCAATCGGAAGTATTATTGTATAATACATATACAAAATCATTATATCACGGCTGTATTTTTTTGTCAATCCACCAATAATGGAATTTTCTTTATTTTTGTCGTAAATGCCTGACAGATTTTGATAAATTGGGATTTATCGAATAGTTAGATGGTGCAACGAGGGGTCGCTTTCTTGAAATGAAAGTTGCACAGACTGCGCTAGTGCTACGAGTTTTCTGCGAAAACTTCGCTTGGCAAAGAACTTGCCCGCATTTTAGGTTCTAACTAGACCTAAGTGACGTTAAAATTTTGCTCGCAAAATTTTAACCTGCTGAGCCAATCTGTATTGGTAGATTGTCGAACCCAACCGTTATAGATAAAACAAAATCAAAGTTTAACTTAACGGGGATGCGATAGAAAATATTGAATTAATACTTCACCTATTAAGCATTACTTCAAACTTAAATTTACTAACCCTATGCCTCGAAAGGTTTTGGCGGGAGTGGGGGGTTCTGCACAGCAAGCTGTGCGGTGAGTTTTGCAAGCAAAACGTCACGACTAAAGTCGGGGGCGAGGGCGGCTTTTATAAAAAGGAGTCCTCGCCCCCCTATGTCCCGCGCCTCCCCCGATAAATCAAAATTTGATCCTTTTTAAAACAAAAAGCAGGCATTGCCTGCTTTTTGTTTTAGTTTTCGTATTTTGAAAATCCGCTTGAACGGTGGATATTACCGTCGTTTGTCAACCAGAGTGCTTCCACGCCGTCAAGCGACTCGACCAGCGCTTTTCCCTCCTCCAGAGTCATACAAAACAGCGCCGTAGACAAAGCATCGCCCAAAGCAGAGCTTTCGCAGACGATGGAGACCGACGTATATCTTTGTGCGGGCATGAGTGTTTCGGGGTCGATTATATGATGATACTTTTCGCCATCCACAAAATAATATCTCTGATAAGATCCGCTTGTAACCAATGACATATCGGTAAGATTCAGATACGCAATATAATCAGAGCCATCCTCGTCGGGATTTTCAATGCCCACGCTCCACGCCTCCAAGTCGGGCTTTGCGCCCACTGTGCGCACATTTCCGCCAACGTTAATAACATATCCCGATATTCCTTTTTCTTTAAGGGATCGCGCCACCATTTCAACGGCATATCCCTTTGCGATCGCGCCAACGTCAAGCGTCATTTGGGGGTCTGTAAGCGTAACAGTACAGTTTTCGGTATCGATCACCATATTGGAAATATCTGTATGATCCGCGGCAGCCAAAAGCTTATCCATTGGCGGAAGCTCGGCTTTTGCGGGATTCTTTTCGCCCTCTTGTCTGTAACCGTGCCATATCGAAAGCACGCTGCCCATGGCAACGTTCAATTTACCGTTGGTCTTTTCATACATTTGGCGAGCATAGATAAGCATATCGATTATGCGCTCATCCACCTTGACAGTCCTATGCGCTCCGTCAACGATGTCGTTTACGGTGCAAAGGTTTTCCATTCCTTCATATCTGTTGTAAACGGTAAATAGCTTATGATAATCGCCAAGCTCGGACAAAATATAGCCCGACACCTTGTCAAACTCCTCTTTATCCGACTCGTACCCGATTATCGTCGTTACCGTATCGAAATAATCAAATGAATAGGTCGTGAATTTTTCCTTGGTCTTTTCGCAGGAGCAAAGTGCCATCATCGGAAGCAAGACGCACGCTACGACAAGGAAAAATGCCCATCTGTTTTTCTTTTTCATACTCTCTTCTCTTTGAAAAATGGGAGCAACGCCCCCATTTTTCTATATTTGATTATTTAATCTTGGAAGCCGCCTTAACAAAGCCCATAACAACTATGGTGCAGCCTGCGCCCTTAACGTCTTCGGAACCGTATCCCTTATCATCCATAAGCGAGGAAACGTCGCCCACCTTCTTGCCAATACACTTGGCAGCGAATGCGTCAGCCTGAGCATACCACTCCTTTGCGGAGCCGGCATACTGTACCATTCCGTAAGCGTCGCCCGCTTCTCTCTTGGAAACAACCGCCTTGGTTGCATCGTATGTGGATGCGCCGTTAGCATCAAAGGTGAACTCAACCGCAACGCAATCTGCAACAGCGGCGACTATCTTTCCGTCCGCGTCAACCGCACAGGCAAATATTGTGGTTTCGATCTCGTTTGTTCCCTTCTTATCTCCATCCGCGTCAGAGGCAGTCTGCTCGGTGTAAATTCCAAGCTTAAGCGTGTTAGCGGAAGTAGCGTTAGACTCCGCAGCGTTCTTGCAAGCCTTCTCAATCGCGAGAACAAACTCGTTTACCGTAATAGTGCAGCCTGCCGCAATAACGTCATCATTGCCCTTGTCGCCATTAACCACAAGCGCCTTTACCTCGTCAACAGTCTTGCCCTTAACAAGAGTACAGAACGCGTCTGCCTGCTCAAACCATTCCTTTGCGGAGCCGGCATACTGTACCATACCGTAGCTTGAGCCCATCTCATATTTGGTCTTAAAGCTCTCCTCGGAAATTGCCTTTCCGTCATAGGTGTACTTAACGGTGTTGTCCGCAACGTCAATCGCGCAGGCAACTATCTTTCCGTCCTTGTCAACCGTGACAGTTGCCACGGTGATAACCGCGTTGCCCTGTCCGTTCTTGTCACCGTCCGCATTAGTAGCGGTCGTGCTTACGTGCACGCCAAGACCCATTTTGAGAGTCTCAACCTGATCGGGAGTCTTATTTTCGTCATCGGTATTATCGTTGCTACCGGTGTTACAGCTGACAAGCGCCAATACGCTAAGAGCCAGAATAATGCTCAAAGCCAAGCAAAGAATTTTTTTCATAAACTTCTCCTAAAATACTTATTTGTTTTTCACGCTAATTATACAGTATACTCGTTGATATGTCAATATGCTATTTACATATTATTGACCGTTTTTTTTAAATCAAACGTAAATCAATAAAAATCTACATTTTTAAATTGGGAACACGCTTTATAGCAACTCCGGCGCACAGACCTATCAAAATTCCCGCCACTGTTCCCGTAACCGCAAGCACTATAAGATAATATCCAAGCTCCGCCGTTCCAAGCAGCACCATAGCGGTAAGTATCTGCCCTACGTTATGGAAAACGCCACCCGCCACGCTGACACCCACCGTGGATAAAAAATTCAACTTGCGCAACAGAGTCATGACAACAAGGCTCAAAACCGCTCCCGCCACACTGTAAGCAAAAGTCATGGGATTTCCGAAAAGCAGAGATACAACCAATATTCGCATAAATGATACTATCGCGGCATCGCGTAAGCCAAAGCGATATAAAACAAAAATTATCGCGATATTGGGAAGTCCAAGCTTTATGCCCGGAATTGAGTTAACAATTGGCGGAAGCAATATCTCAAGATAGGCAAGCACCAACGCAAGAGCCGTAACGCATCCGAGAAAGGCTACCCTTTTACTTGTATTTTTCATGCGCGCCTCCTTTACACTACGACGTCAGGCGCGTTTTTGTCACTTGAAATGACCGTTACGACCACCTTGTGCGGCAGGCAAACTATGCTCTCTCCCTCGCGGTGTATAGCGCGGTGAGAGGCGCATATACCGTCGGGACAGTCGGCGCTTTCGATATATGCCTTTCCGTCCTTAATAACAAGCACGTTTACATGCTCTCCGCCATCTCCTGTGCGTATCTCTACCCGCACGTCGTCAGACAATCGGTAGGTACCGTATGCCTTTCCGTCAACCGTAACGGTTACAGAGTCGCCCTCACCTCTTATCAAAAACACACAAAGACCGATAAGCGATACCGCAACAAGCAGTACCGCAATAAATATTATGTCGTTTTTGATTTTTCGCCTGCCGTCAGCTTGGACGGCAGGCATATCTCTATTAGTTTTATCAGTCATGGGGACGATTTATCTCTCCGTCAGGCTCCAAGTCGGGGAAGAACACGTTGTGTATGCATCCCGTGGGGCAGACCTCGGCACACTTGCCGCAGCCCGTGCATTTTTCATAATCAATGCGCGCCAGATTATCGATAACGGTTATAGCGCCCTCGGGGCAGGTCTTTTCGCACTTTTTGCACGCGATACAAGCATTTTTGCAAGCTTTTCTCGCATCTGCTCCCTTATCTTTGTTATTGCACATTACCACAGTTTTTGCTTCCTGAGGTATCAAAGTAATTATCTTTTTGGGACAAGTATCCACGCAAAGCCCGCATCCGAGACACACGCTGCTGTCAACGTGAGCGATTCCGTCCTTCATACATATGGCGTGAACGGGACACGCGCCCGCGCAGTCACCAAAGCCAAGGCAACCGTAGCTGCAGGCATCGGGACCTCCGTATAGCATAGAAGCCGCTTTACAGCTTGAAACTCCGTCGTATCTTGCTCTTTTTGAGGTAGCCTCACAATTTCCGTTACAGTGAACGAACGCTATCTCGTCCTTAGGTGTAGCCACCTCAACGCCGAGAAGGTCACTAAGAGCGTTCGCGGTATCCTCTGCTCCGGGAACACATAGGTCGGGTCTTGCTCTACTCTCCGCAAGTGCCGCCGCATAGTCGTCACAGCCCTTGTATCCGCAAGCGCCGCAGTTGATACCGGGCAGGCACGCGCGTATCTCTTTTACTCTTTCATCTTCCGCGACTCCGAAAAACTTTGATATGAGCGCAAGCAACACTCCAAGGATAAGTCCAACGGACGCTACAACTGAAAACGCGATCAAAACATCTATCATATCCAGTCCTCCTTTACGCGAATAGCGCGTCAACCACACCCGCAAATCCCATGAACGCAAGGGATATAAAGGATGCGGCTATAAGCGTTACCGCAAGTCCGCGGAAGGGCTTTGGAACTCTGCTTTCGTCAATGCGAGAGCGCACACCCGAAAACAGAACCATCGCAAGCAAAAATCCAAGTCCGCAGCCAAGCGAGCTTACCAAGGACTCAACAAAGCTATATCCATCCGTGATATTGTTTATCGCAACGCCAAGAACAGCACAGTTTGTGGTGATAAGGGGGAGATAAACGCCAAGTCCCTTGTGAAGAGCGGGCGAGAATCTCTTTAAGATCAGCTCAAGCATTTGCACGAGCGATGCTATAACAAGGATAAACACGATGGTCTGCATATAGCCAAGACCCAGCTTGTCAAGCACAAAATACTGTATAGGCCAAGTCACCGCGGTTGCGATAAGCATGACTGCGGTAACAGATATTCCCATACCCGTTGCCTGATCCAGCTTCTTGGAAACACCAAGGAAGGGGCAAATTCCAAGGAAGCGACTCAACACGTAGTTGTCAACCAAAACGGATGAGAGAAGAATAGCTATCAAGGAATAGAACATTTCCATTACTGCTCTCCTCCCTTCTCAAGACAAGCTCCCGTGTGGCAGTTGCCCGCGGAGGGACAGCCCTCGCAAGAGAACGATGTCTTTTTAGGTGCTTTTCCGCGCGTGATAACGTAAACCAAAGCAATAAGCATTCCGTAAACCAGCATACCGCCGGGAGCCTTAACCAGAATGGCTATCTTATAGGGCTCAAGAAAAGGAATAGCTATGCCCGCAAAGCTGGCGTTTCCAAACACCTCGCGAATTACCGCCATAGCGCAAAGAGCGAGAGTAAAGCCCGCGCCCATTCCAAGTCCGTCAAGCGCCGACTTGGTTATGGGGTTTTTGCTCGCAAACAACTCGGCTCTTCCGAGAATTATGCAGTTGACGGTTATAAGCGGCAAATAAACGCCCAGCATATCGTAAAGTGACGGGAAGAATGCCTGCACAAGCATCTGCACGATGGTTACGAATGCCGCGATTATTACTATATAGCAAGGAATACGCACACTGTCGGGTATGACCTTGCGCAAAAGCGAGATAAGAATGTTTGAGCAAACGAGAACGACCAATGCCGCGATGCCCATACCGAAAGCGCCCTCTACGTTAGTTGTGGTAGCGAGCGTGGGGCAAGTGCCCAGAATAAGAACGAAAACGGGATTTTCCTTGATCAATCCCTTAAGCATAACGCTAAGATTACCGTTATTCTTCATTCTCGGCACCTCCCTCCAATATCTTTACAGTCTCAAACACGCGTCCAATAGCCGTTTTATATCCGTCAGTTGTTATAGTTGCTCCCGAAATAGCGTCAACGTTTTCATAATCCGCCTCGGTCTTGCCGTCAAACTGACCGTAAAATTCTTCTTTAGCGCACACGCCTCCGATGTTCTCGGTCTCACCGTGCGCAAGCGTCAAGCAATCTATTATCTTACCGCCTGCGGTAACGGAAACGCGTATATAGGTATATTCTCCGGTTGCGGCATGATACTTATCTCCGCCGTTGATTCCGTAGCCCGCCGCCTTAATATCAATGATATAGTTTCCGCTTTGGGTCTTCTTAACAGAAATAACGTTTTGATGAATTCCCTCAAAAGCGCTGATATCTACATCCTCGACAACGGTAGCACGAACAACCGCCATTACAGACTCAACGTTAGCCTTAGTTGCCTCGTCACATTCCGATATGACAGCACCGTTAGCTCCAACACCGATAAACTGCTCGCCAACAACGCAAACGGCACCCGTTTCGTTATTTGCGGTATATATGGCATCGATAGCGTCAATGCCCTCAATCACCTCTACGATAAAGAGCTTTGTAAACTCGCCATCTGCCGACGGAAGCGCCGCGTCAAGATTATCCGCAAGTATCTCCTCCTCGGTGCGAAGGTCTACCGAACCGCCTCCGAGTATTGTTGCAGTATTCAGAGCGTCCTTGACTGCCGCGCGGTACGCGCCCGTCGTAAGCGTTGCGCCCGAAACAGTATCAACGGCATCAACGCCCGCCGCATCCTTGCCGACAAAATTCTGACCAAAGGTCTTTTCGTGTCCAAGCGTCTCGCCCGAAGACAGACAGACCGCTCCGCTAACCGTTCCGTCAGCGCGGACACCGACCATAAGGGTCATTCCTGATGCGTATCCCGTAGTAGTAAGTCTTATCACGTATCCGCCACCCTGCTCCTTGTACACCTCGGAAACCGTTGAGGGAAGCGTATATCCGCTTACGTCTACCTTTTGGAAGTTCTTGCCCTCCGGCATTACCTCAAGCAGCGCCTCGTTAGCCGCGGCATTTTGATTTGCTTCAATAATGGGAGCCGTGATCATGTTGGTGACCGCAAGCAAAACCGCAACTACAGTGCAGATGCACACCAACGTAACTATGCTTTTTATCTGCCCTTTCATTTTGCGGCTCCCCCCTCTCCAAACACCTTGTGTCTTGTCCACGAGTCAATATAAGGAGTGAGTATGTTCATAAACAGTATTGCAAAGGATACTCCCTCGGGATAAGTTCCGAAATAACGGATAAGGCAGGTGATAAGTCCCGCTCCTACTCCGAATATTATCTTGCCCCAAGCTGTGGCTGGGGACGTAACGTAATCAGTAGCCATAAATATCGCGCCTATGAGCAAGCCTCCCGACATGACCAGCACCAAAGCATCTATAACATTAAAGCCCTCCATAAAGAACGAGAAGACAAAAACACATCCGACAAGCGATACGGGAATATGCCACGTAATTACTCTGCGCACCAAGAGATAAACAAATCCGATAAGAAGCGCAAGCGCGCACGTCTCACCGATTGTTCCGCCCGTAAGCCCCAAGAACACGTCTATGAGCGCGGGAGTCCTTCCGCCATGCACCTCAACAAGAGGAGTAGCTCCGGCAACGGTGTCAACTACAGTTGGGAAAGCGCTGGTTGCCATAGAGCCAAATGCGATAAGCATAAATACTCTCGCTGTAATAGCAGGGTTAACAACGTTACAGCCAATTCCGCCGAAAAGGCACTTAACAACAACTATCGCAAACAAGGAGCCTATAACGCACTGCCAGATCTCTACGGTTGCGGGCAGATTCAGCGCCAAAAGAAATCCTGTTACCGCCGCGCTCAGATCGGAGACCGTCTGCTCCTTTTTAACTATCAGGTTAAATAGCATCTCAAACAAAACGCACGATGCCATACAAACCGCGATAACAAGCAGAGAGCGAAGTCCAAATATTATAGTTCCCGCTACCGTTGCAGGAAGCAGAGCTATCAGAACGTCAAGCATTATGCGTTGCGTCGAGCGTCCGCTATGAATATGAGGGGAAACCGAAAGCTTGAGCTTTTCGTTCATCACTTTGTTGCCTCCTTTGCTTTTGATTCTCTTAAAAATGCCTTTGAAAGCTTATTCGTCTGAACAAGCGGACGGTTTGCGGGGCAAACGTAGCTGCAACATCCGCATTCCATGCACGAGTTGACACAAAGCTCTTCAAGCGCCTCGGCATTCTTATTTTCATATGCCTTGGCAATAGCCGCGGGCGCAAGACCGAAGGGGCAGGTATTTGTACAGCTGCCGCAGCGTATGCACGCCGTGGTTTTGGGAATCCTTGCCTCTTTTTCAGTAAGCGCGAGCACCGCGTTTGTATTCTTCATTATGGGAAGCTCTACGTCTGGAACGGTTATTCCCATCATAGGTCCGCCGTAGATCACCTTTGCGGGATCCTGCGTAAGTCCTCCGCAAAATTCAAATATATCTGATATTTTAGTACCTATGGGAGCGATAACGTTTTGCGGCTGCTTTATCGCACCGCCGTCAACGGTAACACACTTTTCAACAAGCGGCATTCCCGTTTTAAGATACGCACCGATAGCCGCGAGCGTGGTACAGTTCAAAACTATACATCCAACGTCGATGGGAAGCTTGCCCGCAGACACTACTCTGCCCGTGGTATTGTAAATAAGCACCTTTTCTCCGCCCTGCGGATAGACTGAGGGGAGAACCTTAACGCTTGCTTTAAACTTGTCCGACAAATTATCGCAAACACTTTGCATAGCCACGATAGCAGCCTTTTTGTTAGATTCGATCCCAATTATCACACTCTGTATTCCAAGATACTCGTAAAACGCAATAAGCGCGCGTTCCATATCTCCGCCTCTGGCTGTCATAGTATAGGTATCGCTCGTAACGTAAGGCTCGCACTCCGCGCCGTTGATAATGAGATAATCTATCCTTTCAGGATCAACGTTGAGCTTAACGTGCGTCGGGAATCCCGCGCCACCAAGTCCAACGATTCCGCTCTGCTTTATCGCCTCGATAAAGCTTTCGCGCGAATCGATAACGGGGGGCGTCACGCTCTCGTCAGCATTCATCTCGCCGTCAGATTCAATAACCACAGCGCTCGTCGCGGCGCCGTTGCTCAACCCAATACTCTGTATTTTGGTTACCTTGCCCGAAACGGTTGCGTATGCGGGAACAGAAACAAATCCGCCCGCCTCGGCGATCTTTGTTCCCACCTTGACCTCATCGCCCACCTTGACTATGGGTGTTGACGGCGCGCCTATGTGCATGGACATAGGAATGGTGACCGATTTGGGAGCATCCATCCTTATGGGATCATTGTGCGTGTTTTTTCTGTGAGGCACGTGTATGCCATGAATAGAAAAAGCCATTGTAACTACCTTTCAACAAATAAACTTTTGTTTGACAGGAGAGAAAAAAGCTTCACCACTTGATCTCTCCGTAAAAAACAATATACAAAATATATCATACTACATTTTTATCGGATTGTCAAGCATTTTATACAATCTCGGCATAGCAAAAACACCCCCTTTTGTGAATTCCACAAAATTGGAACACAATCGGGGATGTGTAACATATTTTTACATTAATTGCTAATTTTGTACTGCATATCAAAAGCATTTTCCGCTTTTGCAATCCTCTGCTCTGCCGCCTCTGTAGCACACCTCGTTTTCGCACTGACCGAGGCGAACAAAGTCCACAATGTTTTGCACCGTAGTCTGTGCGATATTGGAGAGCGCGTCCTCGGTCAAAAACGCCTGATGAGAGGTCACTATAACGTTTGGCATGGATATCAGCCTCGCCAAAGTGTCGTCCTCCAAAATATGCCCCGAGAAGTCTTCAAAGAAGAAGTCCGCCTCCTCCTCGTAGACGTCAAGACACGCCGCGCCGATTTTCCTCGATTTTATGCCCGCAAGCAGAGCCTCGGCATCCACAAGCGCGCCGCGCGAGGTGTTCAGAATAACCACTCCGCGCTTGCATTTTGATATGGCGCTCTCGTCAATAACGTGGTAAGTTTCCTCTGTCAAGGGACAGTGCAAGGATATGATATCACTGCCGCCAAAAAGCTCGTCAAGCTCGACGTATTTGACTGTATCTCCGTTGTCAAGTCCCTCAGCGTGATACTTGTCATAAGCCAGCACCTTCATGCCGAATCCGCGGCAAATATCAATAAAAACTCGCCCTATTCGACCAGTGCCTATAACTCCAACCGTCTTTCCGTGCAGATCAAAGCCCGTCATTCCCGCAAGGCTGAAATTGAAATCTCTGGTTCTGATATACGCCTTGTGAATACGTCTTATCGACGTCAGCAGCATAGCTACCGTATGCTCCGCAACGGCATACGGCGAATACGCGGGCACACGCAAAACGTGTATGCGCCCAAAAGCATATTTCATGTCTACGTTATTAAAGCCCGCGCATCGAAGCGCAACGATACCCACTCCAAATTCGCAAAGCCTGTCAATAACCGCGGCATTCACCGTGTCGTTGACGAATACGCACACCGCATCATACCCTGCCGCAAGCTCGACCGTATCCTCGTTAAGCTTTGTCTCAAAATATTTAATTTCAAATCCATTTTCCTTGCCGTATCTGTCAAACGAAGGCTTGTCGTACGGCTTTGCATCAAAAAACGCTAATTTCATTACGCTAAAAATTCCTCTCGTAATCATCGGGGCTATCCGTATTATTTCCTTTGGCAAAACAGAGATATTCACCCATTGCCCCAATCAAAAGATTCATTGCGCAAAAGCTACACGCACAGCTTAATCTTGCGCTTCGCATCGCGCGGAAGTCTCCTGTTGCGCGGTGTCCTCGCAGGCGGGGTCTTGCTGCTCCGCGCCAAGCTTGAATATAAGCGACATGAACAGGAAAAACAGTCCCGTTGAAAGCGATATGTCAGCCTCGAATTCGGAGATGCGCTGCGTCAACAGCATAATAACGGACGAAGCTATTCCCAAAGCGACCGAGGTTGCGACGGCAATAATGATGGAAGCAAGGCCCAAGCGCCAGCACTCCTTTGCGCCGTCACGGGTAAATGGGGTTCCGGCTTTCAAAACGTTAGCAAAATAACGCTCGGCAAAAAACGCAAAAAACATCTCGCCCAAGCATGTAATAAGCCCCGCGGTACATTCAATACTGGATGCGGCAACGTCAATTATCTGCTCGCCCAGCAGCTCAGCGGGTATCACGCCACTGGCTATCGGCACTGTAATAAGACCGAGAAGGCTGCCCGCAGCACCTACTATACAAAGAATAAACACGACCTTGGCAACTATCCTCGCCACTTTAAAAATTGTTAATACGGTTGATAACGTTTTGCTCATAATTTGTCTCCTTTGCTATGTATTGATAAGCTCTACACTATCTTATTATATGCGTGATAATTATACCACATATTTTTACATTTTTCAAGCAAAAATCATCTGATAATGCAAAAATCCCCAAGGATTTTTCCCCGGGGATCTTTGTTTTGGGCTATCCTTGAGGGGCAGCCCCGTTTTTTGCTTTATTCAGGCGATCTGTCACTGACCGTCCTCGCAAAGAGTGTTGAGCGCATGCTCGAGGAACTCGGCTATAAGTCTGTGGCCTGCCGTGTTAGGATGCAAGCCATCCTCCATATAGTACTCTCTCGTTTCATCCGCGCTCGGATCCAGATCAAGCTCGCTGTACATATCTATTACGTCAACACCGTACTTTTGGCAAACCTCTTTAATAGCGTTTACGTAATCCTCAAGCGTATGACCTGCTCCGTTAGGCACATTGTCAAACGTGTGCGCCTCGCCTGTTGCGGAGTTTGTTCCGTATCCATATCTGTGCAAAGGAGTAACAAATACTATTTTCGCGTTGGGATGTTTAGCCTGAAGCGCGGGGATTATGACGTTCAGCGCGCCATAGAATGATACGTCTGACATGTCGTTAATGGTTCCGAGAGGAGTATCGTGACCGTAGTCATTTGTTCCCATAAATATCGTTATCAGATCAGCCTCGGCAATATCATCGTATCGGCTTATCAAGGGATCATTTTCATTGCCGTAATCGCTCATGGAGCTTATACAGCTTCCGGGTACGCCCATAGAGGTTGCGCTTCCAAGCTCAAGCGTTTGCTCAAGCAGCTCCCAATATTTGCTACCCTCGCAATTAACGCCCGCGGTTATACTGTCACCAACGAATATCGCGTTTTTGTCAGCCCAATATCCCTTTGCCTGAATACCCTCGCTTTCGCCAAAGCATCCGGAGTAAAGAAGATCGCGCGCATCCGTGGTTACCATGATCATGTCATAAGCGATCTCCTCAGGTGTTCTTACGTCCGCAAACATTGCCGCAGAGTAGATCTTGCCCTTGAAGCTCTGAGCAGAAATTCTCTGGTCCGTAGCAACGAAGAAGCTTGATCCGTCATAAGGCACATTCATTGTAAGCTCAACGGTCTGTGCAAGAATTCCGTTTACGTAAAGAGATGCCTCAAGTCCGTCGATCGTGAATGTCAAATGTACGCTTTCGTGCGAACGGATATCTACGTCAAACAAATATGAGTAGCTTATTCCGTCCACCTTATACCACAGACGGGGATTTCCGTTTGTGTATATCTCAAGATTCATTCTGTTGCTGGAGTTTCCGTCATAATTTCCAAGTATTACGCCACCACGGTCTGTAATATTGGGTGAAAGCTGGAGCAACACCTCAAACGTTTTAGGCGCGGAAGCAAGCTTGTTATCAATTATGAAATATTCGCCGTCCTTGAGTGCCGCGTTTTCATTCGTATAGGTATTTGTAATTATCGTTTCAGCCGTGTAAGGAACGCTGCTTATTCTAAGCGCCTTGCCGCAAGTCGGGCAAACGAGCTTTGCGAGTCCGTCGCTGCTTTCAGAGGGCTCAGCCATTACTTCGTAGCGAGCGTCTTTGTGAATATCCTTTTCTTGCATCTCATATCCGTCAATGTAACGAGTGGAGAACAAAAGTCCGCTATTGCCTTCTACCGAGAGCATATCCTGCTTAATCTCGTCGGCGCTTCTTGCGTGGTCGAACAGTCCAACGGAGTAAATAATACCCTTGAAATACTGCGAATTACCGGGTCTGAAGTCGCCGCCAATGTGGTAACCTTCTGAAGATTCGGGCAAAGGAAGCTCCAGCTCCTTGGTTTCCGTAAGCTTTCCGTTGATGTACACAGATGCCGCG
>SVTF01000024.1 GCA_015063905.1 Oscillospiraceae bacterium
TGCAACGGGAAATATTATCCACTTCCAAGAAATTTCTTTTATTTCCTGCAACTGCAAAACCAAATTCCTATATTTTTGGTCAACTGTAAGCTTGTTTGTCTTGTAAGTAAGCGACTGACTATCGAGGTATAAACCTCCTCCGAGTATGCCATTATGACACAAACTACAAACAAAAGATTTCATAGAAATAACCCCCTGTCAAATTCAAGTTTATCGATTAGTTAGATTATACCATAAAAACGGTGAAAAGTAAATAGGACACCGGGGTTCTTTACAAATTGAACCGCCCTTTTTGATTAAAGCAAATCGTGCTCGATAGATTCAGCCATCTTGGCTTAGCAAATAACAAAAAGCCCTGCAATGCAGAGCTTTTTGTATATCGAAATAATCCCAAGCGGGTAATTATCTCTTGGAGAACTGAGGAGCACGACGAGCGCCCTTGAGTCCGTATTTCTTTCTTTCCTTCATACGAGGGTCTCTGGTGAGGAATCCAGCAGCCTTGAGAGCGGGACGATAGTTCTCGTCTGCGCTTACGAGGGCTCTTGCAACACCGTGACGGATTGCGCCTGCCTGACCGGAGATACCGCCGCCGTTTACGTTTGCAACGATGTCAAACTTGCCAACAGTTCCGGTTACGCCGAAGGGCTGGTTGATGATGAGCTTGAGAGTTTCAAGACCGAAGTAGGTGTCGATGTCCTTGCCGTTGATGGTGATATTGCCGTTACCGGGGTAAATTCTTACGCGAGCAACGGATTTCTTTCTTCTACCAGTGCCGTAGAAGTAGGGCTTTGCACTTGTATACATAGGTTACTTCCTTCCTTTCTTCTGATTAAAACTCGTAGGTTTCGGGCTTCTGCGCTGCGTGATTGTGAGCGTCGCCTGCGTAAACCTTGAGTCTGGTAGCTGCTGCTCTACCGAGAGAGTTCTTGGGAAGCATTCCCTTTACTGCAGTTTCCATAGCGAACTCGGGCTTTTCAGCCATGATCTTCTTGTACTGAATGCTCTTAAGACCGCCGATATATCCGGAGTGTCTCTGATAGTACTTCTGCTCGAGCTTCTTACCTGTAAGAACTGCCTTATCTGCGTTGATAACGATTACGAAGTTACCGCAGTCAACGTGGGGTGTAAATTCAGGAGCGTTCTTTCCGCGGAGAAGGTCTGCTGCAACAACAGCGGTTCTGCCGAGAGGCTTGTTAGCTGCGTCGATCACATACCACTTGCGGACAACTGCTTCCTTTTTCTGCATAAATGTAGACATTTTAGTCATCCTCCAAAAAAATGTGTTTATTTTTTAACCTTGGATATTATAGCACAAGGCGGTTTTTTTGTCAATACCTTTTTTGAAATTTTTTTCATTTTTTCAATTTAGTATTAGCATATCTCTTGTTTTCTCGGTTTTTCTCGTTTTTTCATATCATTTGCTCAAAAACGATTTTCAAAAAAATATATAGAATTTTGATAATTCCCTGCATTTTTGCGATTTTGTGATATTTTGCGGTGTCCTACTCATACAATTAAACAGTATAACGGACAAAGCGTGATAGCTTACAGATCAGGAGGAAACGCAAAGTGATAAACGTTTATAAACCCGAAGGAATGATATTGGGCAGTGCGCGCAACCGTGAATTGCTTGCGCTTGGCAAAAGCGGACTTGAACGCGCAATGCTACAAGGCATAATTATGGAAAGCACTGTTCTTTTATGCGACGGAAACATGGATCTTCACGTTGATCTGCGCGGTGTTACAGGCATAATTCCGCGCGAGGAGGTATGCCTATGCCGCGATGGAGAAAGCGTTAAGGATATCGCTATAATAACACGCGTGGGAAAACCTGTTTGCTTTAAGGTGACCTCTATTGAAGAAAGGGGCGGCAGAACATTGGCATATCTTTCGCGCAGAGCCGCCCAGCTTGAATGTCAGCGCAATTTCATATTGGATCTTATTCCTGGCGACGTAATTCCCTCCAAGGTGACGCATCTTGAAAATTTCGGCGCGTTTGTAGATATAGGATGTGGAATAGTTTCCCTTTTAAGCGTGGATTGCATTTCGGTATCGCGTTTTTCTCATCCAAAGGATAGGCTATATAACGGGATGGAGATATACACGGTAGTTAAAGCCATCGACCGAGAACGGGACCGCATATTTGTATCTATGCGCGAGCTACTCGGCACGTGGCAGGAAAATGCTGCCATGTTTAGCGCGGGACAAACGGTTGCGGGTGTGATACGAAGCGTTGAGAGCTACGGAATATTCGTGGAACTAACACCCAATCTCGCGGGACTTGCCGAGCTTCGCGATGACCTTGCGTTTTTAAACAGAGAGGATGCCGTTGGCAGACTTGTCGCCGTCTACATAAAGAGCATCATTCCCGAGCGAATGAAGATAAAGCTGGTGCTTGTGGACTCCTATAAAGGCGAGATCGTCACCCCAAAGCTCCAATACTTCACCGACTGCGAAAAGACCCTCCACATTGACTCGTGGAGATATTCTCCGCCGCAAAGCTCGAAAGTTGTGGAAACAGTATTTTGCTAATAATATAATTTTAGGGCAACCGACTGTGGTCGGGTGCCCGTGTTTTTTATATCATTTCTCGTCGGGAACGTAGTTGTAATTTATTGTTGCATTTGTGAGTGATGAATTGCTTGAGCCAATGCTTATAGCTGACCACTGCTCTTCCGTTCCTGTATAGTTTACGATTGCAAGGCTTGTGCAATTGTAGAACGCCGATCCACCTATGCTAGTAACACTATCAGGCATCTTTATGCTTGTAAGGCTTGTGCATCCCTCGAACGCATCATAGCCTATGCTCGTCATGCTGTCCGGTATCGTTATGCTCGTCAAGCTACTGCATCCATAGAACGCTCCATATATAATTTTGCCGCTGGTTAGCTTTTACGTTTGGAAATAAAAAAGGGCAATTCACTATCGAATTGCCTTTTTTATTGTTATATGACCCTACACCGCTTTTCGCCTTTGAGGAAGGCCTCGATATTGAGGCATATCTCCTCGCAGCAGCGGACGCGGGCTTCATACGATCCCCAAGCCATATGGGGCGTGAAAATGACGTTATCGCGGCCTGCAACGGTCATATAGGGGTGATCTTGCGGCATAGGCTCCGTAGAGTAGACGTCAACGCCCAAGCCGCCGATGCGGTTCTCTTTTATGGCGTCGGTCAATGCCTGCTCGTCAACTACCGCACCGCGCGCGACGTTGATGACGATGGCATCCTTTTTCATAAGCGCGATGCGCTCACGGCCGATAAGTCCGCGCGACTCGTCGTTAAGCGGCGTATGCACCGAAATAATATCGGAAACGCGACAAAGCGTATCGAGGTCGACACATTCTGCGTCGTCAACGGGATTGCGTTTATATACGATAACACGACATCCCAATGCCTCGGCAACCTTGCCAACCTGTCTGCCTATGTTGCCGTAACCGACGATTCCCCACGTTTTGTCGTAAATTTCGTGATATACGGGCGTGAGAATGTTCGCCGTCCTTCCGCGAGAATAAGTACCGTCCGCGACGGCATTGTCGTACGTTTTAAGGCAAGAAATCAGCGAGAGCGCCATAGCCAAGGTTATTTGCGCGACGTTTTGCGTGGAATAGCCGACAACATTACAAACGGCAATACCATGCTCGCGGCAATAGTTGAGGTCGATATTATCGTATCCCGTTGCGGTTACGCATATAAGCTTCAATCTCTTGCATACGGGCAAATTGTGCGCGCCGAGCTTGAGCTTGTTTAATATAAGTACGTCGCAATCGTGGGTGCGGGACTCGAAATCCTCCGCATCCGTACCGCTATAAGCGGTAAAATCGCCATATTTTGCGAAAAGCGAAAGGTCAAGATCCGCACCCACGGTTGCCGCATCTAAAAATGCAATTTTCATTTAAATTATTCCTCAACCACTGTTTCAGATTCGATCTCCGCCATTACCTTTTCGATCTCTGCGTCGATCTCATTATTGATTGCTTCATCGATCTGCTCCTCTTTAGCCTTTTTAGCTTTGATAAGAAGCAGGATGCCTGCAACAGCCGCGCAAGCCGCGACAACTGCACCGACGATGGCAATTATTTTACCAACACAGCATTTTTTCTTTTTCTTAAAGATAAACATAATTTTTCCTCCAATATACATTTGAATTATCAAACGTCAAAGCCGAAGTAGTTCTTTGTGTTTTCGTAAGATATACGGCAGACAAGCTCAGCCGCATAATCAAAATCGGGATACATTCCGCGCTCGAGCCAAGAGCCTATAAGGTTACACATTATGCGGCGGAAATACTCGTGTCTTGGGTAAGACATAAAGCTACGCGAATCGGTCAGCATACCAAGGAAGCAACCTAACGATGCGAGATTTGCCGTGCTTCTCATCTGCGTTTCCATACCGTCGATATTGTCATTGAACCACCAAGCACTTCCCTGTACTACCGTAGGCATTCCGCTACCGTCACCGCGGCAGAAGCTTCCGCAAAGAGTTCCGATTGCCGCGTTATCTGCGGGATTGATGGGATAAAGGATGGTTCTCGGGAGCGCGTCGCTCACGTTGAGATAATTGAGCAGACAAGCAAGGTCAGTTATGCAGTTGTTTGCCTGAATGGTATCGTATCCCGTATCGGGACCAAGTATATCGAACATTGTCTTATTGGGATTGCGGAAAACGCCGTAGTGAAGCTGCATTACAAATCCGCGCTTTACGTATTGCTTTCCGAAGAAGCGGAGCATTTGTGTTCTCCAGATGGCAAGATCTTGTGCAGTTATTCCCTCGCCATCGTTCGCGAGAGCCTTTTTGAATGCCTCATTTGCGTGATAAGGATCGGGATTTGCAAAAGCAAATGCATCAAGTCCGTGGTCAGCCGTCTTACATCCAAGTGCTTCAAAACGATCCAGCGAAACTTCAAGAGCTGCGCAGAGGCTGTCATAGTCGGTTATTTCAACCCCCGTGCTTTCCGAAAGTGTTGCAATGTAAGCGCAAACGCCCTTCTTGTCGATATTCATTGTTTTATCGGGACGGAATGCAGGCAGAACCTTTGTTGAGAATCCGGATTCGGCTATCATTTTATGATATCTGAGATTGTCGGCGGGATCGTCCGTAGTACAAAGCAACGTTACTCCTGAATTAGTGATATAGTCACGAGCTCCGAGCTTTTCCTTTGCAAGCTTTTCGCTTGTCAAATTCCAGATAGCCTCGCAGTTCTTGGAATTGATGGTAAGCTCACAGTCAAAATATCTGCGAAGCTCAAGATGGCTCCAATGGTAAACAGGGTTACCGGCAAGCAACGGCATAATGCGGCAGAACTCGCTGAATTTTTCAAAATCAGAGCTCTTACCGGTGATGTATTTTTCGTCAACTCCGCAGCTTCTCATTGCTCTCCACTTATAGTGGTCTCCGTATAGCCAAAGCTCTGTTATATTGGAAAATGTTTTATTCTCCGCTATTTCACGGGGAGAAAGATGGCAATGGTAGTCAATTATTGGCAGTTTTGCCGCATAGTCATGATAAAGCTTGACCGCGGAAGGTGTTTCAAGCAAAAAATCCTTATCCATGAAGTTTTTCATAAGTAGTATCTCCTTAAAGCATTTTCATTCGTTTAATTATAACATATTTTGCGAAGCGTTGCAATAAGAATAAATATTAAAATGAGCCATTTTAAGTTTTTTTCTTCAAATTGATCTGCAAAACCTCACAGGGATTGAAAAATCTTGGAATGGGTGCCACGTTATTTGACGCACCTCGGCTGATTATAAACCTACCGTCATAAATACCCGACGTATATTTGGGAAACAGACCCTGGTGCGGCGCATATACTCCCCTTCCCAAAAACCGCCATTGCCCTCCGTGAGCGTGTCCCGAGAGTATAAGATCAAAGCTTGTATTTTTCAAGAGCTCATCATAGAGATGGGGATAATGACATAACAGTATCTTAAATCCGTCATAAGAATCAAACCGATTTAAGAAATCAAGGTCAAATGCCTGCCCCTGCCAAGCGGGGATCATATCGTATCCGCACACAAGACCGCCTATAATTAAGCTTCCAAGCTTTTCGGATTTGTTGTTTACAATATGAACTCCAAGATCCAAAACTCTCTCGATATTGCGCTTTTCGATATCAGGATCTGACACTTGAGATCTCTCTGCTTGTGCGTGAGAGAAAAATATTTCATGATTTCCAAAGCAATAATAGCTTGGCGCGATGTCCACCATCTGTTTCAAAAAATCAATGGCGGTCTCGTTACGCTCATTCATATAATCAACCGATATCTCCAGTATATCCCCCGCCAATAAAACAACGTCGGGAGATATTTTCCGCACCGCTTCTATCGCTTTTTGCGCTTTTCTTCCGTGTATGTCGGACACGCAGGCTACGACTAAATCCTTATCAATTTTGTCAGTTATTACGTTATATTTCGTTATTTTCATAATTTAACGCTCCAGCCGTCATTCAACAAGATAAAACTCGATTTTGTTCGGAACATAGAAATACGCAGAGCCGTGTACTTCCGCCGGATCGAAATGTGTAACAAGCTCATTGTCGGAAAAAGCAATTGCGTCTATTCGCAGGTTGTTCTCTATTGTATAGCTCTTCTTAACGCGTGGACCTTTGTTGCCAAAAACAACGTATCTTGATTTTGCAAACAGATCCTCAACAAAATCTCCGATCTTACTTTCGTTGAACGCGGGAGATAAATATACCATTCGGTCAGTTGAGGTATGAATGCTTATTGCGGTAATGGGAACCGCAGAACGCTTGATGCGCGCTTGATAAACTTGAATTACAGTATTGTCAAACGCGCCAAGAGAGTCTCCGTCACCGTAGATATATGAGCTTACACCAAATCTCTGTGCTACCTCGTATATCCTTTTCATTTTGTAATATTCATCAATGGTTTCGGGCTCCGGCAACCATATTTCACGCACGATCTCCTTGGCAAAAACATCTGAGAATGTTGCTGCGTGGGCATAAGTGTATCCTGTCATCATTATAGCTCTTATTTCGGTTGCTCTTGACTCATATACCTCATCAAGAGCTTTCGCATATGATGTTTTACTTCCGTTAGACAAGTCACATATTACAACCTCTTTCTCCGATGAAAGAACTATCATATCGGAAACCGACGAGGCATTTATATATGTAGCCTTGACAGTATCCTCATTGACCTTCTCATATATGCCTATTACCGTTACAAGCATGATGATCGAGCAAGCAAACGGTATTAACGATACAGGCTTTTTCTTATGGTTGGAAACAAATGAATACAGCAATGCAATACCTATAACTATCGCAGCCACGTTAATAAAGGGATAATTTAGCGAAAATACTACATTCTTCATAACTGAAATATCAGCACAGAAGTCTATCATAAAGCCCGAGATTGATTCAATTAAAAATATCAATGCAGTTGACAGATGTGGCACATAAAAGAAACAAACCAGGAGCAAGGATAGCAATATCACCCCCGAGGAAGGTAAAGCAAGAACCGCCGAGGATATTATGCTGAACCACGACATTTCCTTTATAAAGACACACATTACAACGATCAACGGAATAATGGCAAATACACTCGCGACCAAGGTTTCCGTCACAAATAATATTGATTTTACAATAACTCTACGGGATTTACCAAGAAATCTGGAGTAAAGCTTATCCATCAAATATTCGTGGAGCGGAGGCATAAACACAAGCAGACCGAGAGTTGCAGAAAAAGACATCCAAAAGCCAGCATCCAATGTTGCTCCGGGCATCATAACCACGATCAAGAATCCGGATATCGAAAGTGACGTTAACGGATCGGGTTCATTGAGTATGATCATGCAAAAATATACTATAAGCAGCATTAATACCGCTCTCGTTGCCGAAATTGAAAATCCTGTAAGAGCAAGATAAAACACAGCCGCGATCGATGCAATCACGCCAATCTTTTTTGTGTTTTTGGTAAATAGCCAAAGAATTGCGGTAAATGCACCCAGAATTATTGTCATATGCATTCCGCTCAGCGCTAATATATGCGATACTCCGGCACGCGCAAAGTCTCTTTGAGTGGTTCCGGAGAGCAGATCCTTGTTTCCAAGCAAAATAGCCGAGCTGAGGTTTGCAGCCTCGCCGTCCACTCTGTCGGTTATTATCTTTGATACGGCGTTGTTCAATTTGGCAAATAATATTTTTACATTAATGCCTACGTATTCGGTTATAATAATACCAACATCATCGTATGATGTATAGCGGATAAACTTACCGTCTGACATCATCATCAGCTTTTCGTTGAATATACCGTCTTTGTTATCCTCGGGCTTTTGAGCGGTAGCTTTTACGATAATTGTTTCCCCAACGTCAGCGCTTGTGTGATATTCACACGTCAATGAGGCATTATGGCTCATCTCTTCGCCGTTTACCTTATTAACTAAAACATCGTAACTGCAATAATGCTCGCTTTCATAGCTTTTTGATAAAACTGTCACTTCAACAGTATATTCTTTGCCGTACATTTCATCGAATCTTTCTTGATTCGCGTTGAAGTAAGATAATGAAATAACGGTTGCCAATACAATTGACAAAGAGCACATGACAGAGTTTAGCAAAAAGACTTTTACACGCACACTTATATTTGACAAAAAACTCATAAAAAGTGAAACGATGAATACTATTGCAAATACGGCGGATATTATTAGTTTTGCTTCCTTGGGGATAAAATACGAAACTGCAGACACACCTAAAAACATCATACAGGATGTAAATAAAGGTCTGTTATAGAAGATATTCATAATGACTTCTCTTTTCTGAAATTGAGCAACTCATATTGGTTTTAGCAAAAAATAGCGAAATTTCAACTTTTTTGCAAAAAAACTTGACAAAGATTAAAAAAGGATATATAATAGACACGCGAAATATGTCAAATCCTAAATTTTGGAGGAACAGAAATGTTTGAAAAGGTAAAAGAACTTCTCGTAAAAGAGCTTCAGATCCAGGGTGATCTTATCACTATGGATGCTGAACTTACATCCGATCTAGGCGTAAACTCCATCGAGCTTGCTGACCTTGTTATGATCTGCGAAGAACAGTTTGATCTCGTTATTGAAGACGAGGATCTTCATGGCTTTATTACAGTTGGTGACGTTGTAAACTATCTTGAAGCTCGCGGCAACTGATGTAAGGTTACATACTATTCAAAAGGCTATCTTTGTGATAGCCTTTTTGTTTTTCTATCAAAGCGAGATCCTATTACACGAGTCACAAGGAAAACACAAATGAGCATCTGCCCCGCGCGCAATAAGCGCATCAAGGCTTTTACGGGCAGATTCCAGATCTTTGAAAATTCCAAAAACTGACGTTCCGCTGCCGCTCATGGTAGCATTTATCGCCCCACTCTCTGTCATTATGCGCTTCAATTCGGTAACACATGGACGTTCGGGCTCCACAACCTCTTCAAAAATGTTGTATATGCCCATACAGTATGTTTTGATATCCGCCTCGTTATGACGCAATATATCAAGCTTATCAACATTTGGCGAATACCCTATAAAATCGTCGTGCTTGTCATCAAGCATGCGATATGCCATAGGTGTTGACATTCCCTCTCCTTTTTTTGCGATAACAATTGGATAGTTCGGCATACTGACAAAGGATGACATCCTCTCTCCAATGCCCTCTGTAAGGTACGTGCCGCATTGAATACAAAAAGGTACGTCAGCGCCGAGAGTAGCTCCCAATGCAATCAGATCTTCACAATCAACATATGCTCCAAGCAACGCGTTGAGGGCAACAAGCACTGCGGCGGCGTCTGCGCTGCCACCTGCTAATCCTGCTGACACGGGGATATTTTTGTCAATTGTAATATCAACTCTTCCCTTTTCAAACGGGTATTTTTGAGCAGCCTTATACGCCAAATTTCTTTCATCGCAAGGTATACTTGGGGAATTACACGCAAGCGATATGATTTTGTCATCGCTATTTGTATATTCAACAGTAATAGTATCGCACAAGCTAACGCTTTGCATAAGGCTCATAATATCATGATATCCATCGTTTCGCTTGGCTACCATATCAAGAAACAGATTAATCTTGGCATACGCCTTTACTGAAATCTTCATTTTCACTCCAAGTATAAATTCATCGTTGATATCATTATAACCTATATATATTATGATTTTGTGAATAATGTAAAATTCGTCTGAAAATTAGACGTTGGGATGATAATCCTCTTGACTAATTTGGTTTTTAAGTATATAATATATTTAATTACGTTAAGTTGATCTATGGAGGATATAATGCAGGAGAATAGTATAAAAAAAGGCGGGATCTCAGTTGAAACCGCACATATATTTCCCATAATAAAAAAATGGCTATATTCAGAAAAAGATATATTTCTTCGAGAAATCGTTTCAAACGCTGCTGATGCTATCACAAAGCTACGCAGACTGTCTTCACTTGGCAAATATGAAGACGATAACGAGAGCTACGAAATAAAAGTGACGTTGGATAAAACCGCCAAAACTCTTACAGTATCTGATAACGGCATAGGTATGACCAAAGAAGAGCTTGAAAAATACATCTGCTCTATCGCTTTGTCCGGAGCTTTGGATTTTATCGAAAAATACGATGATAAAGATGCCGCAAACGGAATAATAGGACATTTTGGACTCGGATTTTATTCATCATTTATGGTGTCCGATAAGGTTGAGCTTATAACAAGATCCTACATCTCCAATTCCGCGATACATTGGGAGTGCGACGGATCGGGAGCCTACGAAACGTCAGCATCAGATAGAAGCTGTCACGGTACAGATGTCATTATGCATATCAGCGATGACGAGTCGGAATACCTTGACGATGCAAAAATACGTGGGATTCTGGATAAATATTGCTCATTTATGGCGGTCCCGATCTATTACGTAAACGATGACGACACCTCCGATGCAGACGCCGAAGGAAAAGCGATAAATGATACGTCTCCGCTTTGGCTAAAAAACGCTTCCGATTGCTCAGACGAGGAATACGCGGAGTTTTATAAAAAAGTTTTTTTGGATTACAAGGAGCCATTGTTTCACATACACATAAACGCGGACTATCCGTTAAATTTTAAAGGAGTTCTCTATTTCCCCTCCAGAAAAAGTGAATACGATTCATATGAGGGTCAGATAAAGCTATTCTATAACCAGGTGTTTGTTGCGGACGATATTAAAGAGGTAATTCCCGAGTTTTTGCTTATGCTAAAGGGAGTTCTTGATTGTCCGGAGTTGCCTCTAAACGTATCCAGAAGCTATCTTCAGGATAATGCGTATGTAAAAAAAGTCGCGGCACACATTGTTAAAAAGGTGGCAGACAAGATATGTTCACTTTGCAATAATGACCGCGAAAAGTACAAGAAAATATGGCCTGAGCTTAAAGTTTTCTTTGAATATGCCGCGCTTCGCGACAGAAAGTTCTATGATAGAGTAAAAAACTGCTATCTTCTCGAGCTGACAAACGGCGAATATATGACCGTTGCGGAATACCTTGAAGATTGCAAAGATAAACATGAGAGTATCGTATACTACTCCAATGATAGATCCATCCAAGCACAGTATATTTCAATGTTCGAATCAGAGGGATATAAGGTCGCTTTGCTTTCTCATCAGCTTGATACACAGTATATAAGCATGTGCGAGGCAAACGGTTCTTCTGAAAAATACAAGCGAATAGATTCTGAAGCTACATCTGTGCTTCGTACCGATGAGCCCGTAGCAGAAGACCACGCTATTGTTGAGATTTTCAAGAAAGCAAGCGGCAATGAAAACCTTGATGTGAAATTTGAGTCGCTTAGGGATACAAGTCTTCCCTGCCTTCTCACGTTATCCGAAGAAGCAAGCCGTATGGAAGAAATGATGAAACTGTATTCCGGCATGGGACTTGATGTTGGAAGCCTGCCAACAGAATATACACTCATAGTCAACACCAAGGCGCACCTCATAAATAAGCTTTCATCTCTCAGCTCAAGTCAACCCGAAAAAGCTCACCTCATGGCAAAGGAAATATACAGGCTTTCTCTTATGTCACAAAGGCACATGACATCTGATGAACTTAAGGATTTTCTTAAGGATAGCTTTGACATATTAGGTATGCTCTGATATGGGACTGATCAATTCCAACATCCCGGAGCTTGAAGGCACGGATACAGAGATAGTGCTATCGAATCTTGACGCGCTCGAATCAGAGCTCGAGCATCTGCTTGAACGAAGGATCGCCCACATAACCGAGCTCGCTAATTCAATAATTGCAGATGGCGGAGATGAAGATATAATAACAAGCATCATACTTTCGATAAGATACGATTCTGATTCTGATTTTAGCGGTATATCCTCATCCAATATTAAAGAACTCAAGACACTCTATGCGGGCCTTTCAATTGCGGAAAGACTTATGATTTTTCGACAGGTATTCTCTAAGCTTTATTCATCAAAAAAAGGATTGTCAAAGTTCTTACTTGATGGTAACTTTGAGGTTTCCGAAAACGCTTACGGAAAAATCGTTTACTTGAAGAATTCATTTAATGATTCGGCATACCTTGCTTTTTCTGATTTTTTGGCGTCCCCAACGGCGCATTATGCTGATAGCGTAACCGAGGTATGTAGCTGTGTCCTTGACGGGCGCTGCGAATACTGCATTTTACCTATTGAGACCTCAAATGATGGCAAGCTTCTTTCCTTCTTACGAGCCATCATTAAATTCGGGCTGAAAATCAATCTAGTATTTGATTTAAAAAGCAAGGATAGCGATAATCTGACCCGATATGCATTGCTGAGTTTAAAATCAATCTCGGCTGTTCCGACTTCCCGTATACGAAACAAAGAAAGGTTTTTTGATTTTATCATACCTGATACAGATAATATGTCAGTGTCAGAGGTCATTATGTCGGCTCAGCTTTGCTCTCTTGAGCCGGAACGCATTGACACAATAACACTAAATTCTGATTCTCAAAGATTTTTCTGTATGTCATTTAAAACAAACCATGCGGATATTGGTACATTCGTTTCGTACCTCGCGATCGACTGTCCGGATTTTATTCCGCTTGGATTATACGCGCGTATATAAAGCTTAAAGCACGATTATTTTATAAAATAGGAGATAATTTATGGAACACATTACTTACAAAACACACGGAGTTTGCTCAAGACAGATCGATATTGATATCGAGGACGGAGTTATTATTAAGGCACAGTATACCGGCGGTTGTTCAGGTAATACTCAGGGTGTCGCAGCTCTTATAAGCGGTATGACGGTTGAAGAAGCTGTCAAGCGTCTCAAGGGCATTCATTGCGGCCCAAGACCCACTTCCTGCCCCGACCAAATGGCAAAGGCTCTTGAAGAGTATCTCGAAAATAAGTAATTGCATAATCATATTGAAAGGATAGAGTATTGATGAAACAATATCTTGACAATTACAATCGTTGGATCAACTCTGGAATTTTGACCCAAGAAGAAAAGAACGAGCTTTTGGCTATCGCGAACGACGATGATGAGATAAAGCTACGGTTTTCTTCTGGATTGACATTTGGAACAGCGGGTCTGCGCGGAACGATGAAAACAGGCATGAATGCCATGAACGTTTATACAGTGGCGCAAGCAACCCAAGGACTTGCAAACCTAATTCACAAGCAAGGCAGAGCTAAAGAAGGCGTTGTTATTGCTTACGATTGCCGTAATAATTCCGAGCGTTTTGCAAAGGTATCTGCCGAGGTGCTTGCGGCTGCGGAAATTCCCACATATATTTTCGACGCCCTTCGTCCAACTCCCGAGCTTTCCTTTGCCCTCCGTGAGCTTGGTTGCGTTGCAGGCATAAATATAACCGCATCTCATAATCCCAAGCAGTATAACGGATACAAGGCTTATTGGGATGACGGAGCGCAACTCCCTCCCGAGCACGCAAATACTGTATATGAGGAAATATGCAACACCGATATTTTCAACGGTGTTAAGAGAATGGATTTTGATAAGGCTGTTGCTTTCGGCAAAGTTAAGCTTCTTGGCGCTGATATGGACGAAAAGTATCTCCAAAAGGTCAAGGAGCAGATCGTCAATCCTGATGCTGTAAAGAATGTTGCAGATGATCTTAAGATAGTATATACCCCCCTACACGGCACGGGACACAAACTTGTTCCCGAGATTCTTATGAGAATAGGTCTTAAACATATTTATACAGTTGAAGAGCAGTTCGTAATTGACGGCAACTTCCCAACCGTTTCAAAGCCAAACCCCGAATATGCCGAGGTATTTGAGCTTGGAATTGGCATTGCCGAGAAGGTTGGAAGTAGCTTGGTTATCGCGACCGACCCCGATGCCGACCGCGTAGGCGTTATGGCAAGAGCTAAGGACGGTAAATTCCACACCATTACGGGAAACCAAATGGGTGCTCTTCTGCTGGATTATATCATCACGGCATACGAGGAAACAAATACAATGCCTCCGCTTCCCTACGCGGTCAAATCCGTTGTTTCTACCGAACTTGTAACCAAAATATGCAAAGCCCATGACGTTGAGATGTTCAACGTACTGACAGGCTTTAAGTTTATTGGAGAGGTAATTAAAAATCATGAGAAGACGGGTGAGGGCTCTTTCCTCTTCGGATTTGAAGAAAGCTACGGTTACCTCAAAGGAACGTATGCCCGCGACAAGGACGCAGTCGTTGCCACAATGCTAATATGCGAAATGACCGCTTACTATTATTCAAAGGGCATGACGCTCTGCGACGCGCTTGACGGTCTTTTTGAAAAGTACGGCTTCTGCCGCGAATTCAACGTTGAGCTTTATATGGAAGGCGTTGACGGACCGCAGAAAATGGCGGCTATGCTCGATTCTTACAGAAATAATATTCCCACAGAGCTTGGCGGTGTTTCGGTTACTACTTTCGGTGACTATAATGCCGAGACATTCGTTGACGTTGCAAGCGGACAAAGAACCCCAACGGGCTTGCCTAAGACGAATATGCTTATTTTCAAGCTTGAAAACAGCGACGTAGTTATCATTCGTCCTTCGGGTACCGAGCCCAAGGTTAAGATTTATTTCCTCGTTATCGCAAATGATGCGCAAGAGGCAGATAACAGAATTGCAAATTATCGTAAATCACTTAACGTATAAATTATCCCCGTAGGAAAACTTCCTACGGGGTGTTTTTATAGTGTAACGCCATCTTTAAATATTGATATTTCACGGTAACCGTTTATTTCGTTTTTTGTCTGCTTACCATTAGCTACGTCAATTATGTAATTTAATAGATCCTCTGTGAGTTCTTCACCCGTCAGCACGGGACTTGCATCAAAGTCTATCCATTGTATTTTGCTGTCTGCAAGCTTTTTGTTGGTTGATATTTTGATCGTAGGCACACCGCTTCCAAGAGGCGTTCCTCTGCCCGTCGTAAATAATATCAAATGAACTCCTGCAGAAAATAAATTTGTTATTGCAACTATGTCGTTGCCAGGTCCGTTCAGAAGATTTAGCCCGTTTTTCGTTACTGTGTCGCCGTAATCGAGCACATCTACAATCGCGGAGTATCCCGCCTTTTGAACGCAACCGATGGATTTTTCTTCAAGCGTGGTAATACCGCCTGCCTTGTTTCCGGGCGAGGGATTTTCATATATTACCTGATCGTGACTTTCATAATAACTCTTAAAATTGTTGATAAGATTTACTATCTTATTAAAGACTTCTCTGTTTTGCGCCCTTGCCATCAACAGATGCTCCGCGCCGAACATTTCGGGAACCTCGGTCAACACACAACTGCCGCCCATTGAAATTAGCTTGTCGGAAACTCTGCCAACAAGCGGATTTGCACTTATTCCGCTATATCCGTCACTTCCGCCGCATTTGAGACCGATTTTGAGCTTTGATATGGGAATGGGCTGGCGTTCAAAGGTTTTTGAATAATTCAAAAGCTCGTCAATTATCTGTTGTCCTGCGGCTATCTCATCGTCAACCTCCTGACAGTTGAGAAACTTTATACGATCGGAGTCATATTCTCCAAGCACTTTTTTGAATATGTCAACGTTGTTATTCTCGCAACCGAGACCGAGAACAAGCACTCCTGCGGCGTTCGGATGATTTACGATTCCCCGCAAGATAAGTTGAGTTGTTTTTTGGTCATCGCCAAGCTGAGAGCACCCGTATGGATGAGTAAAGGCGACCGCACCGGTAATATCTGCGAGCCTTTCGGCTACCTTGTTCACACATCCTACAAGCGGTACGATAAAAACGTCGTTTCTGATGCCTACGTCACCGTTTTTTCTCTCGTATCCCATAAAGAAAGGAATGCTGATTTGTGTTTCGGGTTCAGAGTCAAAAGGCTTATATTCGTATTCTATGACTCCTGAAAGATTCGTCCTTAGGTTATGGGTGTGAACGTGTTCGCCTATTTTTATGTCACTTGTCGCGTGCCCTATGGGGTTTCCATATTTAATTACGTTATCGCCTTTTTTTATGTCACGAACGGCATATTTATGTCCATCCTTGAGATTTACTTCGACGTTATCAAGCTTGTTTATCAACATTTCCCTTCACCTCGTCGTACATGAACGTGAGATCCACGCCCCACAGCTCTTGGTTTGCAAGAATTTCTTTGACAGTTTTTGATTTCATGAATTCCGTAACAGATATATCATCGTTCGTCATATCGGTTTTATAGAATTCAATCAGCTTTGCAAATGCAAAGGTAAGGGTCTCTGGTAGCTTACCAAAACGCTTATAAAACTCAAGTATTGACGGCAAAACACGAACCTTGAATTTGCTGACGGAATTGAGTGCAATTGATGAAAGATAATGCTTGATATATGGATTTGAAAATCTTGCAAGCACGCTTTCGGCATAGCTTACAAGCTCGTCTTGGGGTAGATCAAGCGTTGGAATTATCTCATCGAATATACATTTGCGAAGATAACTCTGCATTCTTTCGTCATCCATACAAGACTTCACCGTGTCAAATCCCGATAGTATAGCATAAGGTACCAACGCGGTGTGTGCGCCGTTGAGAATTCTGACCTTACGCGTTCTGTATCGTTCAAGTTCATCCTTTGTTAAGATTATGTTAAGCTGCGCTGAGCTGAACGGCAATTCTCTTTCAATATCATGTTCAGTCTCAATTACCCATAAATGAAAGAATTCGGATGTGTTGAGCATCTCATCCTCATACCCAAGGTCGATTTCTTCGCCCTTGGGATATCCCGTGTTTATGCGGTCGACCAATGTATTGCAGAATACGTTTTCTTTTTGTATCCAATCGCAAAAATCTTTGCCCAAATTCCATTGTTCAGCGTATGCAAGTATACATTCTTTAAGATTGTCACCATTTCTGTCAATCAGCTCACAAGGCAGAAGGATAAAACCGCCAAGTCCGCGATCAAAACGTCTTTTAAGCAGCAGAGTAAGCTTTGCGGGAAATGACATTGCGGGGGCACGGTCGAGTGTGTCTTTAGGATCGTACACTATTCCCGCTTCTGTGGTGTTGGAGATTATAAACCGCATGGTTGGAATATCGGCAAGTGATAGATATGATTCAAAGTCATCGTACGGCTTTACACATCTCGAAATCACGTTACATTTCGTTATTTCAACGCCCTCGCTGCCGCGAATTATGTGTGTATAGTTACAATTTTGGGCAGTCAATGCATCGCACATTCCTTTTTCAATTGGCTGTACTACAACAACGCTGCCATTGAAAGCTCCGGAGTCATTCAACTTTTGCAGCATCCAATCTGCGAAACCTCGCAAAAAACCGCCCTCGCCAAATTGTATTACACGTTCGGGTGCATTTGATTTTTCAAAAAACATAATTATACCTCATTATAAAAGCTCTAATTCGGTGCGGATTGCATCATCCTCACAAAACTTTTCGCAGAACTTCTTATTTTTGTCCTCAAGCTCCAAATATTTATCGTAATAACGGTATCCAAATTCGCGCAGAGACCTTGCATTGAAATGAAGGTGATCGGGATTATCCGTCAATCCTTTAGCGCTGACAAAGCCTGTCATTTCTCGGTTTTTGGCAATACGTTGAAGCTGATCGTTGATTCTTGGTGCGTTTTCGAGCTCCCACGTGCCAACTCGATACTTAGAAAGAAAATCCCCAAGACCGCCGAGTAAGATCGGCACGTCGTAAAGACCGAGCTGTCTTTGAAGCTCATCAAGCATCATATTAAGCTTTTGTTCGTAATGTGGCCAGAGGTGTGATGGACAGTCTGCGCTTCCCTGATGCCACAGAACACCTGCGATGGTTGACGTGCGCATCGCAAGTCTTGCTTGATAAATTGCATTGTCAAACAGAAGTCCGCCCGGACGCCATTGATCGATGGACGTGCCGCCGTCGGCGCACGGAATCAGACCGACGTCAACGCCCTTGTCATTATGATAAGCTAAAGCAAAGCTCTCAGCAAGGCTTATTCCCGCCCACTCTCTGTCGGGATTGACAGGCGTATACATAGTCTGCCAGCGCCCGTTCCTTAAGACCTTAAGATGCTCATTTTTTATTGGCTCGACCTCGTTTATAAATCCTCTGCCCGCCATATTTGATTGACCGATCATCAAAAAAGAATGTATCATATTTCCCTCCTTGATTTTATTGTTCAATAACTATCTCAATAGCTGCAACGGCGGCAGGCGGCAGAATTACGGAATTGCCTTCAATGTCTTTCGTGCTGACTGCAAAACAATCGGGCGTTTCGTAAGTGATCTCGGTGTCAGCTTTGGCGGCGATATAAAACATTTTTGCTGATTTGATTCTCTTGCCACTTATATTGAAATGAAGCGTTTGAGGCGTATTCATATCTGTATTTGCCACGTGCAAATATATTGTATTATCCGTCTTGGATGCCACAATATCGACAGCACCGTTATAATCAACGTCTACGGCGTATTTTCCTTGATGCTTGCAAAACAGGCTCATAACCGATGCTACCGGCTGCAGATAAGGCTTAAAAGGCGTTACATTAGGCTCGGGATTGTAAAGAGGAACGTTGTTTGGAATGAGAATCGCGTTAACCTGCCATACAGTTCCGAAAAAGTCAGCCATAGTGGCAATATCGAGTATATCGCTGTTTCGCGAAATGACGTTATGGCAACGCGCATAAGCAACGCCCGCGCCCCAAGAAGATAGCACCTCGTTTCTATTTCGTCCCGGTACCGAGAAATGCCCCTCGGTCATTGCAAGACGCTTACCTCCACACTCCGAGCGCATTTGCTGAATATGAGCGTCCATCGATTTATAGGCATTGAGCAAATGCTCAAAGGTCAATTCGTAGTTTTCACGGTATTTCGTTCCGTATAGAGGGGAGTTTGGTAAACCCGAGTCGAAGTGATGATGAAAAGCTATCATATCTACCTCGTCAAGCTTGCTCATTGACGAGCACCACGTCTTATCGTCACCGAAATTATCGCCCCATCCAATGAGCTTGATCGTCGAATCTGCTTCTCTCATTGCCGAGGCAAAGCGGCGAGTTGCATCAATGCATTGCGGGCTTGTAAATCCCGTCGGGCAATATGAGGTCTCGTTGCCTATCTGCCAGTATTTTATCTTGTACGGCTCTTTGACACCGTGGCTGAGTCGTAGCGTATTGTCTGGATTGTTGCAGTAATCAACCCATTCTGCCGCCTCCTGCGCAGTTCCGAGTCTGCAAACGCCATCTTTTGGATGTGACAGATGACGGCGACCGT
The DNA here is from genome assembly GCA_015063905.1 of Oscillospiraceae bacterium. Lineage (GTDB taxonomy): Bacteria > Bacillota > Clostridia > Oscillospirales > CAG-272 > SVTX01. Next base: position 19,674 of record SVTF01000024.1, read on the forward strand.
CAGATTCCATATTTACTACCATCAAAGGCTCCGCGTTGACACGGAGGCAAAAATCCATAAACTCGTGGGTTCCTACGTGATTTGAATATATTCCGCCCCAGAAATAGTTTATCATGGGAATTCGCTCGTTCATAGGTCCGACTGCCTCTTTCCACCGATAATATGAGGATAAGCAGCCGCCGAAGCGTACCATTGTTGGCGAAAGCTCTCTTACTTTATCAATTATTTCGGGACACCAATCTTCGTTAATATAATCCCAAGCAGCGTCCACCGAGCTGTCACAAGCACCAAGCGGTTCCATAAATTGCATATACAAATAAGGAGAAATTGAGTGTTTCTCTTTGGTGTTTACGGCTACGGTTATCATTTTGCCTCCTACGCATAAAATAGATTCTATAATGCATTATAGAGCAGTATGGAGTAATATTCAAGTAATAAGACAGACACGTTTTAGAAATGGTGTCTTAAAATTTGAGTATTTACTTGAATTCTTGAACAAAATATGATATAATGTAATTATGAAACTACAAAAAACTAAGCCCACGATAAGTATAACCGTTTCGGGTGTAAAATTAAACGTAATTCGAGTTGGAACCACACCGAAGCTCAAAGATTCAAGCAACATTCATTTAGAAAATGAAAGAATCAGAGTTGCACACTCGCACTTTACTTATGAAGTTTTCTTTATAACCAAAGGGAAGCTGGAAATAGTTACCGAGCGCGGTTCTGCGATCTATGAAAGGAAGATCGTTATAATACCGCCGCGCATCGCTCACTACACTATTCCCGAGGGTGACGGCTGCTACTGCCTTCTTTTCTCTTTTGAAAACGCAACCGACAGAAACGTGAAAGGTATTGGCGATTTTTTGAATGAAGGGATATTTGAGACGGATCTGTCTGATGATATCGAATATTTTATTGGTGCGATCGTCAGAAGAAATGACCAGAACACCTCGAAGTCTGAAAAGGACTCCGAGCTTTTGGCGGCACTCATTTTCAGCGATATTATTGCAAAACTGATGCCGGATAAATCAAGCAAAGCTTTGAATCGAGGGGAAGCAAAATACATTGGGGCAATCGAAACATATATAAATGACAATTTTTGCGAAAGAGTCAAGCTTTCGGATATTGCAAATCTCGTTTCACTCAGTACCCGTCATGCATCGAGAATTATAGAACGTGAATACGGCTGTTCCCTCTCACAGCTTGTTATACGAAAAAAACTTGCATCAGCTCAGATGTTGCTTAAAAATACAGACATGAAAATAGGCGAGATCGCAAGCCGTGTAAATCTTGGCTCGGAGAATTATTTTTACACTTTGTTCAAAAAGAACTTTGGAATGTCTCCACTTAAATACAGAATGCAATATCGAAATACGAAAAAATAGAAAAAACCTCTCGGAATGTATACCGAGAGGTTATCAAATTTTATAACACTTCGCCTTTGACGTAGTCCTTGTATGATTTATCAAGCATGGCGTCGTCGTTTGCAAGCGGTGTGTCGATTATACCCTTTCCGCCCGTTTCGCCAACCTTGATATAGGCATTATATTGAGGGGCGCTTTCGGGATGGAAGCTTATGGAGCAGCTTCTGATAATGGACTCGAATTTTCCGCGCGACTCAAAGCCTATTTGCTTATTTCCCTTTGGCGAATACCAGAAGGCAAAGCAATCGGAATAGGTACTTTTTTCGCTGTCTGTGATCTTGAATCCGGTGGCAAATTGATCGCTGTAGCACATACTGTACCAGTTTCTGCCGCCTGATTCACAGAAAGCATAACTGTCATCATAAGCCGCTTCAAGTTCGGGTGTGAAAATATAAAGCGGGTGAACGTTTCTGAATGAGTTGCCAGCGCTTGTTACCTTTACGCCGATGTGTACGCTGGAAATTCTCATGTTAGTGAAGGTATTATCCCAGCCCTCGCACAAAACACCTATGGAATCGGCTTTACCGTTGCCAACAATATTTACACCCTCGATATCACAATCAGAGGAGCCATAGTTTGCACCATACTTGATGTGAAGACCGATTTTTGTATTTTTGATCGACACCTCGCGAATGAGTGTTTCTCTGCCGCTATCGATGGAGATCCCGTTTGCAATACCGTTTCCGTCAATGACTCCACCCTTAAAGGAGTAGTTACTGCCAACAATATCTATGCTGTTAAACGGCTCCGCCGCACCCATACGCACCATGGCTTCTTTACTGCTCCAATCATCCGACGCTTTGAGAATTGCATAAGTCGAAAGCATCAACGATACACTATGCTCTGGATTTGCGGGTGTAGATATAGGCTTTGAAAGCACATATTCGCCATCAGGGAAAAATATTGTTCTATTCGGGTTGTCGAGGATAAGCCGCTGAAGCTCATCAGATAAGTCACGACCCGTATTTGCCTGAACGTGATCCGTTACTATAACATAACTCTTACTTTCCATTACTCTTCTCCTTTTCCATTACTCTTCTCCTTATTTAGCAACCACGTTATCCTCGCCCGCTATCTTTGCAAGCTCCTTGCGTACGTATTCAGAATAGTGCAATCTTTCACTATATTCGGAGTATTTTTTAGTTGACGAATCGTAAAATATCACGCGCATGCTACCCTCATTGAATATATCTACCGTGTTTTTAATTTTGAGGAATACTTCGCCTTGCATGTCGGGCACTTTAAGATATATCTTTGTCGGCACTGACAGGGTTGCCTTTGCAACGGTCGTATTTACGGATTCTCTTGGAGCATCTTTTAGTGCGTTTGTCTGATTAGCGGTTTGATATATAGAGAGATACAGGTTTATTGCGTCGTCCATAACACCGAGCGCATTTTGGTGAGGGCCATCGGAGCTTCTATTCTCTATCGCGGATGTGCTTTGTGGTGGAGATTGCTTTTTGTTCGCATCATCATATCTCTCGTTCTCAATCAAAGACTGAATATTATTGACTAATACCTTTGGCACATCGTCATCCTTGATTGACACAGTTCCTTCGATATATACCGCATTATCAACAAATACATCGGCATAAAATTCGGCATATTTTTTAGCAAAAACTATACATTCACAATTCGAGTATTTGTCTTCAAGCTGGAAAAATGCCATTTGATCTTGGTTTTTAGTGGTTTTAAGAGAAACAGCCGTTATTATTCCACATAGCTTTATCCTATCTTTTTCCACATATAAGAGCGCGCCGTTTGAGTCCTTACCTTGCAACTCAGATATGTTCACATGATCAATATCGTCCATGTGTTTGCTATAGTTGTCAAGCATGTGACCCGAAAAATACATTCCGGAAGCTTCTTTTTCCATCATTAGTTTTTCTCGTATGGAAAAGTCGGGTTTATCCGGATAATCGAAAGACGGCGCGTCAATATCACCCGAAAAGAACATATCCATCTGCCCTGCGGGGTTGTTTCTGTTCTTTTGCACAATATTATCAATAATTACCTCATATACCGACAGTATCTGAGAACGGAACAATCCAAGCCCGTCAAACGCTCCACATTTGATAAGTGTCTCTACTTGACGCTTGTTTAAATCACTCACGATGCTCATTCGCTCAACAAAGCTGTCAAATGAGTGGAATCTACCTCCCGCAGTCCTTTCCTTGAGTATTGCTTCTAAGAACTGTCTGCCTACGTTTTTGAGTGCCAGCATGCCGTAACGGATATTTCCATCATGCCTATCAATGCTGAAATTCACTCTGCTTCCGTTTATATCCGGGGGCAGTACCGAAATATTAAATTTTGCGCATTCAGCAACGTATTCCGCAACCTTGACCTGATTTCCAAGCACACTGGTCAACAAGGCTGCCATATACTCTCCCGTATAGTGTGCCTTAAGATATGCAGAGCGATAGGAAATAACAGAATAAGCCGCAGCGTGCGCCTTGTTAAATGCATAATTTGCAAAGCTTGCCATATCCTCAAATAACTTTTCTGCTTTATCGGCATCTATTCCGTTATTTTTTGCTCCCTCAATAAATGCTTCTCTTTCCGATTCCAGCACCGAAGCTTTTTTCTTAGACATAGCGCGACGTACGATATCCGCATGTCCGTACGTATATCCCGCAACCGTTCTGAATATGCTCATTACCTGCTCTTGATATACAGTACAACCGTACGTTGAACGGAGTATTGGCTCAAGCTCAGGCAAATCATACTTAATTTTAGACGCATCATGTCGGCATTCAATAAATCTCGGTATGGAATCCATTGGTCCGGGTCTATAAAGAGCCAAAACCGACAGTATGTCATCGATGCTCTCAGGACGGAGATTTTGCAATACCTGACGCATTCCATCACTTTCTAATTGGAATATTCCAAGAGTATCTCCTCTTGAAATAAGATCATAAGTTGTCTTATCGTCAAGCGGTATCTTTTCAATGTCAAAATCCGGCTCGTATTCCTGTATCTGCATTTGCGCATCGTTTATTATGGTAAGATAACGGAGTGCCAAAAAATCGAACTTCAAAAGTCCAAGATCCGCTATCGTATCCATATCAAACTGTGTAACCAGAGTACCGTTGCTTACAGAAAGCGGCACGTATTCACTGATAGGCTTGTCCGTAATAACAATACCCGCAGCATGTACGGATATGTTTCTCGGCATGCCTTCAAGCTGAATCGCCGTATCAATAAGCTTTTGCACCTGCTCCGACCCCTCATAAAGAGATTTAAGCTCCGGAAAACGCAAGGCATCTTTAAGCGTAATTCCAAGCTCATACGGCACAGACTTTGCCACCACGTCTACATCGGAATATGACATTCCCATAGCGCGTCCGCAGTCTCTTACAGCGGCTTTCGCCGCAAGAGTTCCAAAGGTTATTATCTGCGACACGTGCTCTCTTCCGTATTTTTCTGTTACGTAATTTATTACCTCATCTCTGCGATTATAGCAAAAATCGATATCAATATCGGGCATGCTTACTCGCTCGGGATTGAGAAAACGCTCAAACAGAAGATCAAACTTAATCGAGTCTATCTCAGTTATGCCAAGCAGATATGCAACAAGGCTTCCCGCTCCCGAACCCCTTCCCGGTCCCACGGGAATATTGGATCTTTTTGCAAATCCAACGTAATCCTGCACTATCAAAAAATAGTCTGCGTATCCCATGGAGCTGATAACGGAAAGCTCGTACTCTATACGTTCCCTATAGGCGTTTTCACTTTTTTCTCCTTGAGGCTCGAATACAATATGCCCGCGCGACAGCCGTTTATTCAGTCCTTCAAATGTAAGCTCACGTAAATATTCCTCCGCGCTTTTTTGGTTTGGGCAAGGAAATTTTGGGAGATAAACGCGGTCAAATTCCAACTCAAGATCACACATATCCGCAATCTTTACCGTGTTTTCTATTGCCCCCTCATAAGCCGAGTATATCATCTTCATTTCACTTGAAGTTTTGATATAATAATCATCTGCGTCAAAGCTTGGCTTATTATCACTGTCTATGGTGGTATTAGTTTGAATACACATCAAGACCTGCTGCATTTCGGAATCTCTTTTGCGAAGATAGTGACAGTCGTTGGTGGCCACAAGCGGCAATCCGCAATCATTGGCAACCTCAATAAGAAGAGGCAAAATGCGTTGCGTCTCCTCTGTTCCGTGATCTTGCAGCTCTATATAAAAACTATCTTTTCCAAAAATGCCCGCATATTCTTTAGCGGTGCGCTTGGCGCCTTCAATATCTCTCGCAGACAGCAAGCGCGGAATCTTGCCAGAAAGGCACGCCGAAAGAGCGATCAACCCCTCCGAATATTCTCTCAATATATCTTCATCGATACGGGGTTTTGAATAAAATCCCTCCGTATATCCCAAAGAAACAAGCTTTATCAGATTCTTATATCCGGTCATATTCTTGCAAAGCAGAACAAGATGGTAATACGAATCAGTATTAGATCTTTTATCAAAACGCGACGAAGTAGCAACGTATACCTCACATCCTATGATAGGCTTTATTCCGGCTTTTTTGCACGTCTTGTAAAACTCTATAACGCCATACATGTTTCCGTGATCGGTGATTGCAACGGCATCCTGATCACATTCCTTTATACGATCCGGAATGTCTTTTATTCGGCAGGCGCCGTCAAGCAAACTATATTCAGTATGAAGATGAAGATGTACAAATTCTCCCATTTGAGCGCCTCCTTTCCATCAGATCATATCAGACCCTTCTTTTTTGCCTGTTCTATTAGATTTGATAATCGGTGATTAAGACCGGACTTTGAGATTACAGGTCTGTGAAGCTGCACAAGCTCCGAAAGACTTATATCAGGATTGTCCAGCCTTAACATCGCAGTTTTTTTAAGTTCATCGGGTAACTCATCAAACATTCCGTTCGCAATCAAAGCTTCTATAGCAGATACCTGTAACGCTGCGGCTGTAACAGATTTTGATATATTTTTAGCTACGCAATTGGTAGCTCGGTTTTCCGTATTCCTCAGATTTTTTTCAACTGCGACATCAAAAAAGGTAAACAATGACTTGCTTGCTCCACATGCTGTAAGCATATCTTCAATTGAGGATTCATTACGGTAATAAAGACCGATCGCACCCTTTCTCTCGGTGATATAAGGCGGTGTAAGCCCGTATTTTATAATAGCATCACGGACATATTCCGCTCTATTGCTGAACGGTATTCTAAGCTCCAGCGTATAAGACTTTCGCGGCTCGCTTACCGTACCGCAGGAGCACAAAACAGCTCTAAGAAAGGCCTGTAAGCAATTCTGACACTTAAAATAAGTATCCATATCCTCTTTTGCCCAAAAATCCTTTAAAAATGCGGACAAAGAGCTTGAACGAAAGAAAATCTCCGTAACACGGTAACATCCGCGACAACGCTCGATACATTCAGGCTTGATTTTATAAACAGTTTCAAGAAATGCAACAAATCTTTCAACCGTAGACGTATCTGATAATTTGACCTCAATTTTTCCGTTCGATTCGCGAGCGGACATAAGAACGCCGAGAATATATGCCTTTTTACAGCAATTCCCCTTTATTTGTATTGAATTCAGTTCGCTCTTTACGTCCGTTGAAAATGACATTTTCTTCTTCCTTTACTCAATTATACGGTATATAAATGACCTCGCATTCAAGCGATATGCCAAACATGCTAAATACGGTCTTCTTTGTATGCTCTATAAGATCAAGCACATCTTTTGACGTGGCATTTCCACGGTTAATTATAAATCCCGCGTGCTTTTCTGATATTTGCGCGCCGCCTATCGCATAACCTTTAAGATTCGCGTCTTGTATAAGCTTCCCGGCAAATATATTGTCTCCGGGCCTTTTAAAAATACTTCCCGCATTTGGATACTCAAGAGGCTGTTTCTCACGCCTCGCGGCCATATTTCTATTCATAGCCGCAAATATGTCCTCCGCATTAGCAAATGACAGCTTCAGTGTAGTATTCAGAATAACATATTCCGGATGCTCAATAAACACACTGTTTCTATACGTGTACATATGCTCGTTTGCGCAAAGCTTTTTGACACTCATATCGTTAAGATCTAGGTATTCGGTTTCAAACACCACATCGGACATCTGTCCTCCATATGCGCCCGCGTTCATATAGATCGCACCGCCAACAGTTCCCGGAATTCCGTAAGCAAATTCCAGCCCTGTAAGGCTCTGCTTTTTTCCGGTCTCGTAAGCAAGATCTGTAAGCGATCTTCCGCATCCCACCTTAACGAGAGTTGAGTCTGCGCGCCTTATGTACTCCAAAGAATTAATCCTGGTAGTAAATATGATAGCGCCGTCAAAACCACGGTCATCAAACAAAACATTGCTTGCATTACCGATTATTTTGAAATTCAACCCGTTATCGATACAATACTTGACTGAACACTCAAGCTCGCTCTTGTCCTTAGGAAAAAACGCATATTTGGCATCTCCGCCAATACGGAATGACGAATGCCTAGATAGCGATTCGTTTTCCCTTATTTCTATGCTGCCAAGTCCGTAAATTGCCATTGATTCTCCAATCCGATGATCCTTTTTATTTGCTAAGGATCTCAACAATTTCTGAAAAGTCGTTAACTATATATGTCAAATTCATTTCATTGGGCGCCGCTTTACCCTTGGGGTTATACCAACATGTATCTATTCCTGCATTGATACCGCCCCGCATATCCGAGGTGAGCGAATCTCCGATAACTATCGCTTTATCGGGATCAAAGTCCGGCACCGCTTTTGCAACGTGTTCAAAATACTTGATGCTCGGC
>SVTF01000001.1 GCA_015063905.1 Oscillospiraceae bacterium
GACGCGAACACCCGACGGTCCAAGCTCCTTTGCCATTGACAAGGTGAGTCCTCGCAGCGCCGCCTTGGACGTTGAATAAACCGCCTCGCAGGAAGCGCCTACACGCCCCCAGACCGAGCCAATATTCACGATAGCTCCACTCTGCTGCAGAACGAAATCGTGTGCGGCAAAACGGCTCATATAAAACGCGCTCGAAAGATTTGTATCTATGACTCGTCTCCACGTCTCGTCGGTCACGTCGGTTATAAGTCCCGACTCGCTGATGCCCGCGTTATTTACGAGGATATCCACGCCGCCGAGATACTCCACAGCCTTATTATACGCCCACTCCGCCTCCGAGGAATCCGAAAGGTCTGCTTTGATGGCATAAGCACCCGTCTCCTCGGCACACTGTGCCGCATCGTGATCGCTGCTTTTGTAGATAAACGCTACCGCGCATCCGTGATCCGCAAAAAGCTCAACACAGGCACGTCCTATGCCGCGCGAGCCGCCCGTTACGATTACTTTTTTCATAATTCAATAAAACCCCTTCTAAAATTCATCATTTTTCGAGATTTTGCTACACACATATTATATCATTGATACATCCCATTTTCAATAGAATTTGTAATTATTTTTGACTAAGCACTTGAAATAATGGCAGATTTACTGTATAATGTAGACGTATATATTTCTATTTTATTCTTGGAGGTCATTATGGCACAAAACGAAAGATATTTGTCCGCAAAGGAAATATTTGCGAAATACGGAGTTGATACCGAGGCTGCAATTGAAAAGCTTTCGGGCATCGGTATTTCAATTCACTGCTGGCAGCTCGATGACGTACGTGGATTTGAGGGTACGGGTACTCTCTCCGGCGGCATACAGACTACGGGTAACTACCCCGGCGGAGCTCGCAATCCCGATGAGCTTTTCGCCGATCTTGAAAAGGTGCTTACCTTTATTCCCGGCGGACCTCACAAGATAAACGTTCACGCTAATTACTCCATCGCCGAGAACGGCGAGATCATAGATAGAGATTCCATCGAGCCTCGCCACTTTAAGAGATGGGTAGAATTCGCAAAGGCGCATAACTGCGGTCTCGACTTCAACCCCACCTTCTTCTCTCACCCCAAGGCTGACGGTCTTACGCTCTCCAGCCCCAATGATGACATCAGAAACTATTGGATCCGTCACGGCATCGCTTGCGTTCGCATTTCCGAGTATTTCGCAAACGAAACGGGTCATCCCTGCGTTCTCAACATCTGGACGGGCGACGGCTTTAAAGACGTTCCCGCAGACCGTATGGGTCCCCGCCAGAGATACGCTGACTCTATTGACCAGATCATTGGCTGCGGCTACGACAAGTCCAAGGTTTACGTTACCGTTGAGTCCAAGGTATTCGGAATAGGTGTTGAAGCATACACCGTAGGCTCTGCAGAGTTTGCTCTCTCCTACGCTATGACTCGCGGGATCACTCCCCTGATGGACAACGGTCACTACCATCCTACCGAGGTAGTTTCCGATAAGATCCCCGCGCTTCTCTGCTTTAGCGACAAGATTGCGCTCCACATCACTCGTCCTATCCGTTGGGACTCCGACCACGTTGTTGCTTATGACGACGAGACGCGCGAGATGATGAAGGAGGTCGTTCGCTGCAACGCGCTCGACCGCGTATTCCTCGCGACCGACTACTTTGATGCTTCTATCAACCGTGTTGCCGCACTTGCTATGGGTGTTCGCAACGTGCAGAAAGCGCTCCTCAATGCTCTGCTTACTCCCAACGCAGACCTCAAGGCGCTTCAGGACAGCGGCGATCTTACAAAGGTATTTATCATGCAGGAGGAGATCAAGACACTTCCTATGGGCGACGTTTGGATGGAATTTTGCGCGCGCAACGGCGTTATCGGCTGTTCTAAGTGGTTCGACGAGGTGCTTAAATACGAAAAAGAGGTTCTCTTAAAGAGAGTTTGATTTAAGTACATATAACAAAACTCCAAGTGCCGAGGCACTTGGAGTTTTGTTTTTATACTGTTTTGCTCTTAAGGAACGTAATTAAAGTTTATTGTTACATCTGCAAAAAAGTCGTTATCTTTAGCAGATATACTGTTCCACTGCTCTTCGGTTCCAGTGTAGTTTACGGTTGTAATGCTTGTGCCATCAGAGAACATCCAATAACCTATGCTCGTGACACTTGAGGGTATAGTTATGCTCTTAAGGCTTGTGCAATTGGAGAACGCACCCAAACCTATCTCCGTTACACCGTCAGGAATAATTATGTTCTCAAGGCTTGTGCAATTGGAGAACGCATAAGCATCTATGCTCGTGACACTATTGGGTATCTCTATGCTCTTAAGGCTTATGCAATCGGTGAATGCATTTTCACTTATGCTCGCTATACCATCGGGAATGGTTACTTTTATTATTTCACTATATGAAAAAGCATATCTGAATATTTCATAGCTTTTGCCGTTTATATCATCAGGTAACGTGAGTTCGGTGTCACTTCCGGTATAACCCATCAAATAATACTCGCTTGTATTATCATCGCAATAAAATATATACTCATCCTTTGTAGTAAGCTTACTTGGAACATCTATATTTGTATATACATTTTTAATGCTCTCATATGCATATTGGGCAGGTTGTATTTCAACGGAAGAAAGATTGTAAACTTCCATAAGCTTATAGCACTCATTAAACGCTATTTCACCAATACTTGTGACAGTGTCAGGGATGGTTATACTTATAAGGTTTGTGCAACTGCTGAACGCAGCTTTGCCAATACTTTTAACTCCACTCGGTATTGATATATTCGAAAGATTTGTACACCCAGTGAACGCACAATCGCCTATACTTGCGAGTTGGCTATTTTCTGCGAAAACAAGGCTCTTAAGATTTATACAGTCTCTAAATGCCTCAGAACAAATGGTTTTAACAGTATCGGGAATCGATACACTCACTAGACTCTCGCAACTTAAAAATGCATAACCATCACGTCCAGAGCTTGGATCACCGATGCCCGTAACGATATCGCCTTTAGGGGATTTTGGGGGAATTACCAGGTGAGTTTCCGCAAAAGTGTTATTATTATAAGCAGTTACATAACAAGTACCATCCCCGTTAGACGTAAAGTGCAACGATTCAGATTTCTGTGAGCATGCTACCAAAACGGGCAAGCAAAGCATCAAGATAAGAATAAGAGCTAAAAGTGATAATTTCTTCATTTTCTTTTTCTCCAGAAAAAACAAAAAGTTACGTATAGGAAGATTTGATATATACTTTGTTTTGGGGATCATTAATCATATTAATTCGTCCCGAAAGAAAGCTCTTGAAAAAGCTCTCTTTCCTTCTTTGTCCACGACCTCAAGACGCACCCATTTGTCCGTCTCGCCGAGGTTGAACCAATACTCGTTCACACTCTCGTTCTCGGGAGCGATGGTGATGGCGCGGTTACGGGTATTCGTAACGAAGATTATGCGCTCGGCATCCGACGTGCGCGCGTGGAACGTGCTGCCATCAAAGGTGAGCGAATATATCTCGGGACCCGTGGACGCGTAGGTATCGCCTTTTTCCATCGCGCCTATCACGGACTCATAATTCAGCTCATCCGCGAGAATATATGTCATACCGCCGAATGAATCGTTATGCGGGTGACCTATCGGGAAAAAGTCGTGGTTATCGTCCACCGCAAGCACACCTAAACGGTTGCCGCGCTTTGATTGATAGTCGTAATAATGCTGATCGTATTCAAAAAAGCCTCCGCTATAGCTTGAGTGATTATATAGCTCCATCGCAAAGCACTCGTCAAATGCGGAAGCAAAACCCTCGTCCTCAAACGACCACGTCGGGTGGCAATGGCAAACGATATAGCCTGCCTCCTTTGCATCCTTCACTGTTTGCCTTACGAACTCTATCGAATGCTCACGCGTTTCCTTTTCCGCGTGACACGCGACAGGGCGCTCCTCGGGGCGAATATACCTTGAATACACAACATCGGGCGAATAGTAAAGCATTTTATTATGCGGAGTTTTTGAATAGAGATTGAGGTGCGAGGTAGAATTCTCGATGTGGTCGCTCGGCAGAGTGAACACAAACATTTCGTACGCCGTGAGCAACAAAAAATCTTCGTCCGTCAGGTCGTGATGTTCGACAAGATGCTCGTGGTCGGTGATAGCTAACACCGAATATCCGCGCTTTTTGTATTCCTCCTTTAGCTGTTCGGGGGTAAGCCGACCGTCCGAGCAGGTGGAATGGCAATGCAGATTTGCCTTATACTGCTTTTTATTTTCATCAATAAGTATCTTCATATTTTTCTACCCCTGATCAAAGCGATGATACGCGCTCTGAAATCCTCGTGCCACACGGACGATCTCGGATACTCGTGAACACCTCTGACGCCTTCGGCTTCAAGCATTGAAAGCACGGCAGGTTTCCCTATCTTGCCCTCCAGCGTTTTCAAAAGCCTGTAATCCTCAAACGCGCGCTTGAGCGAAAAATATCTTACGGACGGCTCGGCATCGTCCTCACCCGGATAAACGATAAAGCCGTCTCCCGCGGGAAATCCGCCGCCTGACATGGTGTCCTCGTAGGGATCTATCGGACGCGTTGAGAATTGGGTGTTGTAGAAATTGAATCCCCAATGCAAAAATCCCTTTGCGCGATTAACGTAAAGCTGATAGCCCAAGATCTCCGTCCTTTGAAGCGGCATATGCAAAAACCTGTTGGTTATATGGTCGAGATCGACTTGAACGCAATAATAAAGCATTTTTGGGTCGTCAAAGCTCTCAAGCTCCTCTGAGCACATTATCACGACGGGCATATCGACGGTGTCGGCAATTGCCTTTTCCGACACGGCATCGATGGTCTTTAGCGAGCAATTCTGTCTTATCAGCTCCGTAAGCGCATTATATCGCTCCAGATGCTCGGGACGAGGCTCGTCCGTAACGTGCATAAAAACTCTGTCGTGTATTCCCTCTTTGACCAAAAATTCATCAAAGGCACAAAGATACTGCGACAAAAAATCTTTATACTCCTCCGACTCCGATCTCGTTGCCCAGCCGAAAGCCTTTTTGCTTTCGCCATTCTCGACCATCTCTATCTTGGGGCAGAATTCCGCGCCCCATTGGGTGAACAGATGCGAATGCTCGAAGTATTTTATGCCGTAAGACAGGCAGAGATCGATAAACCTTTTCATTTTTGAAAAATCAAAGGTATATTTATCGCCGTTTTTGACTATTACCACAAGCTGTGTCGTAAGCCTTTCAAGTCCTACCGCCGTGTCAAGCGGCGAGGTGAACGCGGGAAGCAACATCATATTGTTGCCCATATCGGTATATCGCTTCAAAAAGGGTTTGAAACGGGAGTAAAACTCCTCCGAAAAAGGCTCTACGCCGTAATAGTTGCATATTCCGTCCATATGCACCCAAATAGTTAAATAAAGGTCTGTCGGTACAAGCTTTTCTTCCGCCACCTCAAGCTCAAACGACGCGCTTTCCTCGCCAACGCTCACGTTTATTTTGTGCTTACCAGCGGGCTTTTGCGCCGATGAAACGTCGATAAACAAGACACATTTTTCGCCGTCCGCCGTTGTTAGTGTATCCACCCTTTGCAAGAGGTCGGGATACGTTTCGTCCTCGCTTTTGAGATAATACCCGTCGGTCTTAAAATTCAGCGGATGCTCGTACGAGCCCTTCATATCGCGGACTCGGTAAACACAAATAAAGTCCGCAAGTTCGCCATCAACTATGATGCGCTCTTCATTTCGCTCGTGGGCGTCAAGCCAGAGCTGAAACTGAAAGCCTTGATCAGAAAGACAAACTCCTCGCTCGATGATCTCGCAATCGTCTGCGCGAAAAAGCTTTTTCATTGCAGATGAAATGATCATTTGGCACCTCACTCGATGATGAATTTATCCGATTCCTCAAGTCCGAGTCTGTGTATTGCGCGCTCGAACACGTCCCTTGAATTTATCAGCCAATGCTGACTGTGCGCATCAGAGCCTAAATAGAATTTGCAGCCCTGATTCTTGGCAATGCGGAACATACGAAGAACTCTGTCCTCCTCGTCGTCCTTAAACATCATATCGTCGCGGTTAAGCTCGATTCCAACGCCGAGTTCTGCGGCTTTGGCGAAAAGTCTTTCCATTTCCTCGGTCGGAATAAGATCCATAACCTTGAGATACGCCTCGCGCGAGCGTGTGTCGAGCAAAGTGGTGCCGAGATGGGCAAGTCCAACTTTCCTAAAGGGCAGATCCTTGGAAAGCACCTCGTCAAAACGTCTTATCCATCCGTCCGCTCTGCCGCGAAGCGTGGGATCGTCATTCTCCTCTTGCGTAAGCACAAAGGTACCCATGTGGAAATGGGTCGTCGGTATGATGATAAAGGAAAAATCGTCATAGCGGCGCTCGGGTATTCCGAGGTTTGCGTCCGCATCCATATCGGTCTCGCAACCGAAAAGATAACGTATTCCATCAGCCTTTGGAAGCGGCAGAACACTTGATACGTGCGCAAAGCCCTGCGGCTTATAAAACTGATTCCAGGTATATACGTCCTCGTCCCAATAATGATCGGTAAGACATATCGTATGAAGCTTTTCGTCCTTGGCGTACTGAAGAATACGCTCGACAGTTTGCCCGGGATCCTCTGAACAAATGGAGCATCTTGAATGGATGTGAAGATCGTGATCGTATTTGTATCTCATATCCGTTTTTCCTCCAGAAATATTATTTCAATTCAACCACAGTGACGCCGCCGTCACCCTCTCCGAACTGTCCTATTCGGAAGCCCGAGATACGCTTATCGCCCTTGAGATATTTCCAAAGAGCCGCCTTGAGCGCACCCGTTCCCTTTCCGTGTATAAGTCTTACTCGTTTGAAGCCGTAAAGGTTTGCCTCGTCAAAATACTTATCGACGGCAAGCCACGCCTCGTCACCGTTCATTCCGCGCAGATCTATCTCATCGCTAAAGCTGCTCGAGCGCTGAACAGTATAGGACGACACCTTTTGCTTTTTATCTCCAACCGTTACCGTGGGTTCGTCCTCTTTTAGCTTCAGATCCTTTATCTTGACTCTCGTCTGCAATATTCCCGCCTGAACGCGAACGTTACCCGATTTATCGGGGTCTTCAAGCAGTGTCGCATCGCTTCCAAGCGTCATAATTATTACCTGATCTCCCTTTTTGAGCTTGCGCGGCAAAACGTAATTTTCGTCGCGCTTTTTCTCAACGGGATCGAATTTTTCCGAATTGGCGCGAAGATGCTCGCGTACGGCGCGGCGTGCGCCCTGCAATTCTTCGCCGAGTCTTTCGCTGTCGCGCGCCTTTTTGACCTTCTCCATCTGCTCCATAATAAAGTCAGAGGACGCCTTTGCCGACGCAACCATTGATGCCGCCTTCTGTCTTGACTTTTCAAGCTCGCGTTCGGATTCCTCAACTCGCTTATTAATTATCTTTTCGGACTCTGCCTTGAATCTTTCATAGTCCGCACGCATAGACTCCATTTCCTCGCGTTTTTTCTCCATTTCAACGCGCGCGTGCTCAAGCTGACCTATTATGTCCTCAAACTTACGGTTATCAGAGCTTACGTAATTCTCCGCGCTCTCGATTATTTCGCGTGGCAGACCAAGCTTTTCGGATATGGCAAAAGCGTTTGATTTACCTGGAGCTCCTATTATAAGCTTATACGTTGGGCGTAAGGTCTCAACATCAAACTCGCAGGATGCGTTGCACACGCCCTTTGTATCAAGCGCATACGCTTTAAGCTCCGCATAGTGAGTTGTAGCGGCACACATAGCGCCTCTCTTGCGCACAAAGTCGATTATGGACACTGCAAGAGCCGCTCCCTCCACGGGGTCGGTTCCCACGCCAAGCTCGTCAAAAAGCACGAGCGAACGCTCGCTTACCTTATCCATAAATGAAACTATATTTACCATATGCGACGAGAACGTAGAGAGCGATTGCTCTATGCTCTGCTCATCGCCTATATCAACCAAAACATCGTCACAAACGCAAACAACGCTTCCTTCGTCCGCTGACACGTGAAGTCCGGACTGTGCCATAAGCGTGAACAGTCCAAGCGTTTTGAGCGTTACCGTTTTACCGCCCGTATTGGGACCTGTGATTATCATGGTATCGTAGCCGTCGCCCAGAATGACGTTTATCGGCACCACCTTTGATTTGTCTATCAGCGGGTGTCTTGCTCTTTTGAGTTCGATGAAACGCTCCTCAGTGACCATTGGCGCAGACCCACCTATAGCGTACGACATTTGCGCGCACGCAAAGCAGAACGCAAGCTCGGTTATATTTCTGTAATTGAGCCATATCGCGTTCGAGCATTCGGAGACTGCTGATGAAAGCTCGGCTAATATGCGCTCGATCTCGTGTTCCTCCTTGGATTCAAGCACGCGAAGCTCATTATTTGCCTCAACCACCGCCGCGGGCTCGATAAACAGCGTAGCGCCCGATGACGACGTATCGTGAACGAGTCCCTTGACCTCGTTTTTACATTCAGCCTTTACGGGAATTACATAACGACCGTTTCTCGTCGTTACGATATTTTCCTGCAAATATTTTGCGTGTGATCCACCCTGCACGTACTTTTGCAGCGTCTCTTTTATTTTGTTATTGGTTATTCTTATCTGACGGCGTATGTTTGCAAGCGTCACTGACGCCTCGTCCGCTATAAGCTCCTCGGAGATTATGGCGCGCGAGATCCTGTCCTCAAGCGTTCTTTGCGGCATTAGGCGGTCAAACATCTCATCAAGCACGGTGTCAAAAAGATGATTTCCGTAGCAATAGTCCTGAAGCGTTCTCGACGTGCGCAAAACGCCCGCGATCGCCAAAAGCTCTCCGGGGGTCAGTATAGCGCCTTTATCCGCTCTCTCGCAAGATTCGGACACGTCGCGCACTCCGCCAAAGGAAGGCATTCCCTTTGCGTCACAAAGTCGTTTTGCATCGGTAGTCCTTCTTTGCCTTTTGATAACTGTGTCAATGTCATCCGAGGGCATGAGCATCCTTGCCATCGTTTTTGAGCCATCGGTTGGCGCAAAGGACGCGAGTAGCTCGCATATTTTATCAAATTCAAGTGAGTGGAGCGTTTTCTCGTTAAAGCTCATCTTTTGCACCCTCCTTTTATTAGTTTATTTATTAAGCTCTGAAATTCTGCGCGCTATTGACGAGGAGTCGAGTCCGGATGCCTCAATGTAGCTTTGTCCCTTTTCACACACAACAAAGGGATCGTTTGCAGCCATTATTTCGCAGGCTATTCCTTCTGTATATCCGCGTTGCTTCATTTGATCGCAAAGCAGCATACCAAAACCGCCGCTTCTTATTTCTTCTTCAACAAAAACAATGTTTTTGATCTGCTTGCCGTTGATGAACGTTGATATTTCGTCCGCAAGCTTACCGTATGGAGCGATGTACTCACAAAGCAATATTCCAACCTCTATGCCATATTCTTTCAGCATTTGCTTTGCGCTTATACACTCGGCACTGATGCGTCCGTGTGTGATTATTATATTGCTAGGAATATCACTTAAATCATAATCCGCCCTCACAGCAATATTTCCGTCGTACCCCATTTTGTAGAAGTGCTCAACTACTGTCTCAATTTCGCTTCCGCTCGGGTACCTTATTGCAGATGGACAGTTGTCCTCAACAGCTTTCCTTAACGATGATTCAAGTCCCGCGTATGTTACGGGAGCATAAATTTTGAAACGAGGTATCTGTGAGAGCATTGCCACGTCAAATATTCCGTGATGAGTGGCTCCGTCCGCGTTATTAAAGCCGGCACGATCTATACACAGAACGACAGATGCTCCTTGAAGTGAAACATCGTGTATCAGCTGGTCGTAGCTTCTTTGCAAAAATGTTGAATATACGGCAAAAACAGGTTTTTTTCCGCTTGCCGAAAGTCCTGCCGCAAACGTTGCAGCATGCTCCTCTGCAATTCCAACATCGTAAAATCTATCCTTAAATCTCTCTCCAAAGCTGTCAAGACCGGTTCCAGAGCTCATGGCGGCGGTTATAGCGCAAACGTTTTCATTTTCACTCGCTATATCGCAAAGCGCTTCCCCCATTTTCTTTGAGTAATTTGTTTGGCTTGTCGGCTTTGAGGAAGGAGAAACTCCGTGATATTTATCGGGATACTGCTCCGCGGGCTCGTATCCCTTGCCCTTTTGCGTTTTGAGGTGAACGAGTACGTTCTCCTTTGCGTTCTTGGCAATTGTCAAAAGCTTTTCAACGCTGTCATAGTCGTTTCCGTCAACAGGACCGAGATAATAAAGCCCTAAGTTTTCAAAATAGTTGCTTCCGTAAAGCAAATTCTTAAACGTCTTCTTTACTCCGCGTCCAAAGCGGAATAACGGCTTTCCTATGAGAGGTATCTTTTTTAGCAACGAGGTTGTAGCTCTCTTTGCCTTGAAATAACCCTGACTCTTGCGAATATTTGCAAGGCTTGTGGCAAAGCGTCCGATATTCTTGGATATGGACATTTCGTTTTCATTGAGAACGATGATAAGCTTGTCAAGCTTATTGTGGCAGTTATTAAGTGCTTCGTGTATCATGCCACCCGTAAACGCGCCGTCTCCCAACACAACTACCGTATATGCCTCGTTTTTTGATAGCTTGTCCGCCTCGGCAAATCCCAATCCAGCCGACAAGCTTGTCGAGCTATGACCCGCGCCAAAGCAGTCATATTCGCTTTCCTGTCTATTTGTAAAGCCCGAAAGACCTCCAAGTGTACGAAGGGTATCAAATCGCTCGTATCTACCTGTCAAAAGCTTGTGGGTATAGCTTTGATGTCCCACGTCGAATATCACGTGATCATTTGGACAATCAAACACGCGGTGTATAGCAACTGTAAGCTCTACAACACCTAAATTTGATGCCAGATGTCCTCCATTTTTCTCCGTAGTATCAATTATACAATCGCGTATTTCAGCGCAAAGAGGTGCGATATCCTTTTTATCCAGCTTTTTTACGTCCTCGGGAGAATTGACTCTGCCGAGATATTTATATTCGGTTTTCACGCTATTTCTCCCTTCATCAAAAGTCTGCACATATATTTATATTATATCACTAATCTCTTCGATTGTAAAGTATTATTTTTTGCTCTAAACCGAAGGTTAAAAAGGCATAAAAAAACAACCTCCGAGGAGGTTGTTTTTTTATGTAATATTACTTTGCAGCCTTTACAGCTTCCTTTGTTCCAAAGTAGATCATCTTGCCGGACTTCTTAATAACGTAGTCCTCGTCCTCTTCCATCTCTTCCTTTGCCATCTTCTCTACGTCTTCCCAAGCCTCATTAGCAGCCTCGGTATCCTCGAAGTAGTAAATGATGATTGCTTCTTCTTCCTCGAGGTTAACAGCGTTGATAGCGCAAGTCAAGCCCTTGAGTCCGGAGAAAGCGAGAGCGGTCTCATCATCGACCTTCATTACGGTGTAGCCAGCATCCTCGAGAGCTTCTGCAGCCTTATCGGGATCCGCATTAGGTCCGCCGCAGGATGCGAGAACTACGCATGCCATAACTACGACAAGTGTAAGTGCCATAATCTTGATAATTGTCTTTTTCATTTTTGTAAGCTCCTTTCTTGAACTACGATATAGTTATATACCCTTGTGTTTGTTTTGTCAAGTAATTTTTCACAAAAACATCACTAAAAATACAAACTTATCTTTTCCTATCAGCTCTAATACTGATAACGTTTTTTATGATATCCGCAATGATCAAAGACACAAGAAACGCCAAACACACGTAAACAAAAGCATTTCCGATCAAAGCATACAGTGTGTTGTGTGTATTCAGATGCACGTCATCAATAACGTATCCGTCCACCGACGGCGGCAGGCTTTGCAAGATCCTTCCGTTCGGGGCTATAATGGAAGATATTCCTGTATTAGCCGAACGGACAACGTATCTTCCAAGCTCTATCGAGCGCAGAACAGACTGCGAATTATGCATCCGCAGCGCAGCGGAATCTCCAAACCAGGAGTCGTTTGTGGAGATCACCAAAAGCTCCGCACCGTTGCTTACCGCGCCGCGCATTTCCTCCTCAAATATTGAGTCATAGCATATGCCCGCTCCTATACGAGCAACGTCGGTTGGCAACACCGTGCTTTCACTTCCCGCCACAAGATCGTTCTCAAGTGTTTTTAGCTCTGCCAACGGCGGTATCAGCATCACTACGAGCTCCCGCATGGGCACAAACTCGCCAAAAGGAACAAGTCTTTGCTTGCTATATTCAACCTCTCCGAACGTACCGTCGGGCTTGACCTCTATTAATGAAACGTATAGCTTATCCCCATCGCCGCTTTCGGTAAATGCGGATACAAGAATCGTCACGCCCGTTTGCTGCGCAAGCAACGACACCCTATCCGAAAGATCGGGAGTCTTATGAAAGGTATACGGAAACGCGGTCTCGGACCAAAGTACAAGTTCTGCCCCATCATTGGCGGCTTTTTTTGTTAGTCTTTCGTGCGTATCCATTACTTTTTCAAAGGACTGATCCGTCCATCCCTCGCTGTTGGGATTGTTGCCTTGTATGGCTGCAACGCGCAACGTGCGATCCACTTCTTTATTGGTAGCCGTAACTACCAATCCAATGGTCAGATTGAGGCAGAACGCGCCAAGAGCGCATGCAACGTATATCTTTTCTCTCATTCCCTTGCTGAGTATTGCGCAAGCGAAAAGGAAATTCACCAACACTATGATAAACGTAACAAAATACGATCCGAATACCGAGGCGCTGCCAAGAAGCAAAGGCGCGTTGGTTTGACCCAAACAAAGTCTGCCCCAAGGTACACCCCACCAAAACAGAGTCTGTATCCATTCAAAAACCGTCCACAGAGCCGCGGCAACTGTGGGCACAATAAACGACCATACTATTTCTCTTTGCATAAGCTTGCTTCTCGAGATAAGCGCGAATGCAACAAATACAAGCGCGTACACTACCGATTCAAGCATCGATAACCCTATCCACGCCACGGCAACAACTACTATTGCGGCAGGCTTGGAAATGCCCGTAAATTCAAGCGGATACATTGACAAAAACCAATGAAATACGACCAAAAAATAGCTTTCAAAGAACAACAGTCCCAAAAGATATATTCTGCGCAGCTTTGACTCTCCGTCTTTCGATATATCAACAAGCACAAGCGCCATTGGAACGATGGAGAGCCACTGAACAAATCCCAACTCATCTATTACAAGCGGAAGCGCAGACACTACACCGCTTATTATCAGCAACAATATTTTGTATTTTCTGAATATAGGTTGTTTCATATGTCTCTCCTTTCATTAAAGCTATTTTTTGTCGGTTATTATTCGTTCAACTGTGGAGTGCGCATACGGATAATCCGATAAAAACCAAATATTCTCAGGCTTAAGGCTTACCTGTTTTCCCGAAAGATATCCAAGATACCCATCATCATTTCCAAAATCAAATATGAGCCTATATGAATAAAGCGCTTGATACTTATATCCCTTTGATTTATCGTTGCGATTGATCCCGTATTTTCCGTCCCCCAAAAGCGGATGACCGATATGAGCCATATGCGCCCTTATCTGATGTGTTCTTCCCGTTACCAGCTCGACCTCTAAAAGTGCCGTATCACCCATAACGTCAAGCGTTCGGTATTTGGTGATAATATTTTTGTATCCTTCCTTGGCTTTATCTGACACCGTGACAAGATTACTTGCGCTGTCCTTTTTGAGATACGCCGTTAACGTTTCCTTGTCCTTTTGCGGTCTGCCGTGAACTGCGCACAAATAAAACTTGCGTATATTATCGTTTTTTATCTTCTCGTTCATCACTCGCAGGCTCTCGGCATTTTTTGCCGCTATTACGATACCGCCCGTATTTCTGTCTATACGGTTACAAAGCGCGGGAGCGAATGACTGCTCGCTCGTTGGATCATATTCACCCTTTTGATATAGATACGCCTTTATATGCATTATCAGCGTATTGTCACGCGCGCCGTCATCCTCGTGGACGAGTACCCCGGGACGCTTGTTGCATAGCAAAATATTCTCATCCTCATATACTATATCCAGCTTGGGAGTGATTCGGGCAAGCGCGCCGTCATCTTTTTCGGGCGAATCAAAAAACTCTTCTCTTATAAAGAGCTGGATCTCGTCACCTTCCTGAAGGACGTATTTTTGCTCGCACCGCTTACGGTTGACCTTGATTTTTTTCGTACGTATATATTTGTACATAAGCGACATAGGCAAGCCTTTGACGGCTTTTGACAGAAACTTATCAAGTCTCTGCCCCGCGTCGTTTTTCTTTACAGTTATTATTTGCACCTTCTATATTCCTTTATCTTTGGATTTGGTTGTTTTCGGAACATACATCAAGATATATTATACTATCATTCTCCGTGTTTTTCAAGAGCTTTTTGCATTTTGCCTATTTACAAAGCAAAGAAAAAATGTTATAATTAACGGCAGACTGTAAGGAAAGGAGCTTCGGATATGCAAGAGAAAAAGTATACCGTCGGTATTGCTACACTTGGATGCAAGGTAAATCAATATGAGTCGCAGGCTATTGCCGAGGAGCTTGAACGCCGAGGCTTTGAAATAATCTCACCAAATGAGGTTTGCGACGCGTACATAATCAACACCTGTACAGTTACCGCCGAGTCTGACAGAAAGGCTCGTCAAACGATAAGGCGCGCTATCTCAAAATCTCCCGATGCCTACGTTTTGGTCACAGGCTGCTATTCCCAGCTTTCCCCGCATGCGATAAAAGCGATCAAGGGCGTTGACTACGTGTGCGGAAGCGCTAACAAAATGACAGTTGCGGATGAATTATGCAAGCTTATCGAAAGAGGAAAAAGACAAGAGGCAAGCGTATGCGTTTGCCCGCTTGACCGCGCGGCGTTCGAGCCTATGTCAATAAAAAAGTTCGATAGGACGAGGGCATATGTCAAGATACAGGACGGGTGCGAATCAAAATGCACCTATTGCGCGATACCTTATTCCCGAGGACCCATACGTTCAAAACCGTTTGACGACGTTTTAAACGAAGTGCGCGATCTAATTGACGGCGGCTGTTATGAGATAGTTCTTACAGGTATAGAAACGGGATGTTACGGCACAGACCTCCCTGAAGGTCAAGATCTCGCCTCTCTTTTGTGCGCCGTTGATAAGCTGGAAGGTATCGGCAGAGTTCGTCTTGGTTCGCTCGATCCAACGGTCATCAAGCCCGATTTTGTTAATAAAATAAAGAATCTAAAATCATTAGCCCCACATTTTCATCTATCGCTTCAAAGCGGAAGCGACAGAATACTTGCGCTTATGAAGCGCAAATACAATTCCCGCCAGGCTATGCGAGCCATAGAGCTATTGCGCGGCGCTATCCCATCTGTACAGTTTACCACAGACATAATCGCGGGATTTCCAGAGGAGAGCGAGCAAGATTTTCTTGCCAGCTGTGAATTTGTAAAAAACGCGAAATTTTTGATGGTACACGCCTTTCCATATTCCAAAAGGCAGGGCACTCCCGCAGCTGAAATGGTCGGTCAGCTTCAGGAGGGTGTAAAGCACGACAGAGTGAGAGAATTAAACAGAATAAGCGCCGATGTCCGAGAAGTTTTACTTTACGAAATGACGAAAAATGAAACCGTAACTGAAGTGCTTTTTGAATCTTATGAAAACGGGTACGCTTTCGGTCACACAGCTAATTTTGTTGAAGTTAGGGTCAAGGTTGACCATAGCATGCATGGGCAGCTGCGCCTCGTCAAGCTTATTGGGCACACGCAAGGTGTTTGCGAGGGCATAATCGTATAATAGATTTATTTGCGATTATAACAATATTTTTTTAAATTTTTTGAATTTTTTTCTAAAAAGCTATTGCAATTTTTAAAAATGTGTGGTATAATAGCGAAGTTGCATAATGTTTAATATAAATCATACTATAGATGCAAGAGTTTTGCAAGGAGGTGTCATATCATGGCAAAGTGCAGTGTTTGTGGAAAAGGTGTTGTTTTCGGTCAGAACGTTTCTCACTCTAACCGTAAGACCAACAGAACTTGGAAGCCCAATATTCGTAAGGTAAAGGCAATAGTTGACGGTACTCCTAAGACTGTTGCGGTTTGCTCCCGTTGCCTTCGTTCGGGCAAGGTTAACCGCGCGTAATTTCGGTTAAAAGTTCATAATTTACACAGATAGGGTGCATTGGATAATGCACCCTGTAAATTTTTATTTGGAGTATTTATGTTTGTTTTGATTGATGAGAGAGCAAGTGTCGAGGCAATTACGGCTTTGCGTAATAAAGGCTTTGAACCTATTCTTATGCCACCCTCCCCCCATTTGCAGACCGGTGTGTCGTCACACACGGATATGCTTGTATTTATGGGATTTGGAAGGCTTTTTTGCCACGTCTCGTACTACGAGCAACACAAGCATATAATTGACAAAATCTGTTATGCCTCAGACCTCTCGCTTTGTCTGTCAGACGAAAAATGGAGCGACAAATACCCATCCGACGTGCTGTTCAACGCCTGCCTTATCGGAAACACCTTGATATGTAACGAAAAAAGCGTATCAAGCCTCATTCTTGATGCGGCGCGAAAGGACGGATGCAAGGTAATAAATGTTTCGCAAGGCTATACCCAATGCTCTGTCTGCCCCGTCTCCGACACGGCAATAATAACGGCAGACAAGGCTATCGTCAAGGCTTGTCAAAATTGTGGATTTGATGTCCTTTTGATAAGCGAGGGACACGTTTACCTGCCGCCTTACGATTTCGGATTCATAGGTGGTGCGAGTGGTCTTTGCGGTGATACTGTTTATTTCTGCGGCAACATAGACCTTCATCCCGACGCCGCCAGCATAAAAGCTTTTTGCCAAAAACACGGGAAAACCGTTGTTTCGCTATCGGGCGGCGAGCTTTTCGACGTGGGAAGCCTGTTCTTTATTTGAGAGGTGAGTTTATTATGGATAAAAGCTATTGGAACGAAAAATACTGGGTGCGACACATGCGCGACGATGACCTTGACAACATTGAGGACTTTTGGATTGAAAAATACGAGGGCATAATAGCTGCAAAATCTGGTTCTCTGCTTGATCTCGGTTGCGGTGTCGGTCAGTATTCAAAGCATTTTGCTGCAAAAGGTTTCGATGTTACGGCAGCGGATATTTCCGCACGTGCGCTTGAATATTTATCTCAAAGCGCCCCCGAAATAAAGGTCTTACAGCTCGATATGACAAAGCCTCTTCCCTTTGCCGACAAAAGCTTTGACGTAGTTTTCGCAAACCTCTCCATTCACTTCTTTTCAAAAGCGGAGACCGAGGCACTCGTCGCTGAGATAAAAAGAATTCTAAAGGACGATGGCTTGTTTATCGGCTCGTGCAATTCGAGGGTGGCATACAAATTTATCGAGCATAAGTCAACCGTTATCGAGGATGGCTTTTACCTTGAGGACGGCGGCAGGAGCGTAAGACTTTTTGACAAGGCGCAATTTGACCATTTCTTTAAGTCTTGGCAGACTGTCGTACTTTGTGATGTTGAAACCGTTCGCTTCAACAAATCAAAATTTATGTGGGAGTTTATTTACAGAAAATAATGGGAGGTCAATATGGACTTCAAGGATATTTACCAAATTAAAGACGAAATCGAGCAGATACAGAAAACCTACGAGCTTTTTAACGAGGATGCCCGACTCAATCGCTCAAAAGCGGCAAAAGTCGAATTCATCACCAACGTAAGATATATCGAAAAATACCTGACAGCAGGCTGTCGCATACTTGACATCGGCGCAGGCGCGGGCGAATACAGCTTTTACTTTGCAAGACGCGGCTTTGAAGTGTGCGCTCTTGAATTGACTGATGCAAATATCAAGTCTTTCAGATCAAAGCTTAAAGAGGACGACAAAATTGAGCTTACACAAGGAAACGCGGTTGATCTTTCCATGTATGAGGACGAGTCCTTTGATATAGTTTTGCTTTTCGGTCCGCTTTACCATTTGCACAGTGACAAGGATCGCCAAAAATGCATTTCCGAGGCAAAGCGCGTTTGTAAACGGGACGGGGTGATCTTCTTCTCCTTTATCGGCAACGATATGGTGATACTTACCGAGCTTGACTACGACAACGAGTATCTCCGCGGCAGCAGCTACGACCACGACACCTTTAAGGTTGAGGATTTCCCTTTTGTTTTCTTCACCGTGGACAGCTGCCGCAATATGCTACTCGACGGAGGTATCAAGATAATGCACGAGGTAGCATCGGACGGTATCAGCGAGCTGATGGAGGACAGAATAAATACACTTGATGACGAAAGCTACGCTCAATATCTTCGTTATCACGAATATATCTGCGAAAAGCCCGAATTCCTTGGAATGAGTAATCATTTACTTTTCGTCGGAAGATAAAAAAACGCTTATGGCGCAAGCCATAAGCGTTTTTATTTTGCTTAGTAATTCTCAGCGTGAAGCTCGAAGTAGCTCTTGGGATGTGCGCAGGTGGGGCATATTTCGGGAGCCTTGGTTCCAACGATGATATGTCCGCAGTTGCGGCATTCCCATACCTTGACCTCGCTCTTCTGGAACACCTCTGCCATCTCAACGTTATGAAGAAGCGCGCGATATCTTTCCTCGTGGTGCTTCTCTATTGCGGCTACAAGACGGAACTTTACCGCAAGCTCGTGGAATCCTTCCTCGTCCGCGGTCTTTGCAAAGCCCTCGTACATATCGGTCCATTCGTAGTTCTCGCCCTCTGCCGCGTGGAGAAGATTCTCCGCGGTGTCGCCGATGCCTTCAAGCTC
This sequence comes from Oscillospiraceae bacterium, assembly GCA_015063905.1. Taxonomy (GTDB): domain Bacteria; phylum Bacillota; class Clostridia; order Oscillospirales; family CAG-272; genus SVTX01. Next base: position 18,743 of record SVTF01000001.1, read on the forward strand.
CTTGAACCACAGCTTTGCGTGTTCCTTCTCGTTGTCAGCGGTCTTGAGGAAAAGAGCAGCTATCTGCTCATATCCCTCTTTCTTTGCCTTGGATGCGAAATAAGTATACTTATTTCTTGCCTGAGACTCGCCCGCAAAAGCCGCCTCAAGATTCTTTTCTGTCTGTGTTCCTGCGTATTTGTTTGCCATGTAAATTTCCTCCATCAATTGTAATTTGGGATACCTTCCCTATATGGATATAATACCACATCTTTTTTCATTTGTCTATATGTTTTTTGTATTTCTATTTATTTATTGAATAAACGGTGCAAGTCTGCCATATGTCGCCGTACGTGGTTTTTTTGCCGTGCGGCAGAACGAAATACATTTTATTGTACGGCACACCGCCGTTATCGGAAATATAATATTCAGCTTCTCCGCATGAAAGGTGTTTTTCCACCTTCATACAAAACGTCAAGCCCGACTTGCCCGAAAGATACAAGGCGTTACTATTCCCCGAAATACTGACGGGCTCGCATATCGGCTTCGGCGTTGTGTCTTTGTCCGTGTAATATACGTCGGTCTCGGCTTTATAGGGAGGCATCATCGCCATATAGCAGTTGCCAAGCTCAAAATCACTGAGCCAATCCACCTTTTGCTCCACACGCACGCCTTCCGCATTGACTGACAACATTTTATAATGCTCCAACACCTGAGTTTGAGGGGCGCTTGGGTCATATCCGCGCGACCACACCTCAAAATCGAGACTCTCGCACTCCGAAAGATTGGAAAGTGAATCCAATTTCCGATTCAGTCCGTCGACGGTAATTTCAATTTTATCAAAAACCTCGTCGCCGTGAGCATATCCTCCGATAAAATCGGGGCGCCCCGTAAGCTTGAGTGCCATTTCCCATTCGGCGCCGGCTCTCGTTAAAGGTCTTATTCTGCAAAGCTTTTCGTCGCAAAGGTACACCACCCCAAGACGCCACGTGTCACACTGCCGCCCCTCGCTTACTGAATGGACGATATTATAATTAACGTATCCGTCCTCTATGGGCAAATACAGGCGCAAGCTCTCAATTCCCGCGTCGTCCGTCGCGCCGCGCACGTATTGATAAAACAATTTATTATTCTCTCTCATATTCTTACAAACACAATAAAACGATGGCAACGGCACCTATTCCTATACCGATATACTGTCGCACACAACACTTTTCCTTAAAAAACACCGCTCCCACCACTGTCAATAGCAATGAGGCGCCGCAATTGTATGCGGGATACAGTACGGTTGCCTCGAGAACGTAGGGTGCGTATGTAAACAGACATTGGAAAACTCCGAGAACCAGCCCCGCAAGACATGAGGATACGATAACGGGACGGGTAGGCTTGATATTTATCTTTTTTTCTTTTATGCCAAAAATTCCAATAGCTATCACCGAAATAAGCGATGCCGTAATATATGACACGGATACAAATTCAAGCACTTGAAAATCATCCGTCACGGCAGCATAACATTTCTGCGCAAATGATGCAATTCCTCCGCTGACCATGGCAACAAGGGTACATATCAGCCATATCCAATCAAAGCCTCGTGAATTCGATTTGTCATCCGACTTTGGAGGCTCATCCTTGACGGTCAGGAAAAATGAGACTATAACAAGCGCTGTAGCGATTATTTTTATATATCCGAAGCTCTCCTTAAAAAAGATCACCGAAAGAAACATGGGAATAAGCATACTGAAATTGTTTATTACTACAGTAATGCTCATTTTACCGCGCGAAAAGGCGGTTATGTAGAAAAACTGGAAAACAAAGCTCATCGAGCCCATGATCGCGCCCAATACCAAGGTATAGGGACTGAGCGGTCCGTCAAACAAGGACGGCATGAGAATTAGCGCACCGGCTGAAAAGATAATTCCGTTAAAAAATATGCTTTGTGCCCTTCCAGAGTGGTCGTTCTTTGAAAATCTTGATTGAAGGGTAATTTTGCCAGCGGCAAGCACCCACAATATAGGGATAAGAAGATATTCCATTTTTACATCCCTCCAACGTACATATTAACACAACAAATTATACCACAAATATTTTTAAAAACACAAAAATTTCTAAAAAAAATTATTATTTTCCAATATAAAAAGAGTGCGAAACATAAAAAAAAGGCCGAACGGCTCTGCCGTTCGGTCTTTTTTTTGCAATTAGTCACCAATGTAAGGAAGCAATGCAACCTGACGAGCACGCTTGATAGCGGTGTTGAGCTCTCTCTGGTGAACTGCGCATGCGCCGGAAACTCTTCTGGGAAGAATCTTGCCGCGCTCGCTGATAAACTTTCTGAGCTTTGCGGAATCCTTGTAATCGATGTAGGAAACCTTATCAGCGCAGAAGATACATACTTTCTTTCTCTTTGCACGTACCATAGGACGTGCAGGACGTGTATTCTCTGTCATCTTATGAAATCCTCCAATTAATATTTTTGTGACGCTCTGCCTTTATCAGAAAGGAAGATCGTCGTCTGTTTTGATCTCCTCAAACTTGGGCGCGTTAGCCGCAGGTGTGGAGAATGAGGGTGCCGCAGCAAAACCCGCGTCGTCGCCTGTTGCGCCCGACTCTGCGCGGCTGTCAACAAACATTACCTCGTCCGCAACGATGTCGGTTCTGTAATGCTTGACGTTCTGCTGATCTGTCCAAGTGCTGTTCTGGATAGTTCCGACAACACAAATTGAAGAGCCTTTTCTGAAATAACGGGAAACGAGTTCTGCAGTCGATCTCCATGCCGTTACGTTAAAGAAATCCGCTTCGGTCTGCTGAGCAGCGTTCTTATATCTGCGGTTTACTGCGATGCTGAAAGAAACAACAGCGATGCCACTCTGTGTTGTCTTGAGCTCGGGATCCGCGGTAAGTCTGCCGCCGAGAATGACTTTGTTAAAATTAAAGTTAGCCATTATGTCCTCCTCAATAGTATGATGGATTATTCAGCGTCTGTTGCTTCAACTTCTGCAGGAGCCGCTTCTTCAACAGTCTCTTCTACAACGGTCTCTTCAACAACTTCTTCTGCCTTAACAGTCTTTACAGGCTCGTGCTCGAGCTTTACTGTCATGGAGCGCATAACAGACTCGTCGATATTGAAAAGACGGTCAAGCTCTGCCAAGAAAGAAGGAGCGCTCTTGTGCGTTACAACGGTGTAGTAACCCTCGGGCATATCGTTGATGGGATATGCAAGACGGCGCTTGCCCCACTCGTTAACCTCGATGATCTCTCCGTTGGAAGCAATCAAGCTTGTGAACTTCTCTACGGTTGCCTTGGTAGCCTCCTCACCGTTAGAAACGTCGGTGATGAACAGAGTTTCATAAGAATTGATGATGTTTTCCATTTTGTTTACCTCCCTATGGACTTTTTCGACCGCGCTGTGTCAAATTTACGCGGTAGAGAGACGGTTTATGGCATCACAAACCGTACCAATGTAGCATTATATCATAATATATAATACTTGTCAATAGATTTTTCAAATTTTACCGTAATTTTTGTCGCTTTTTTTATTTAAACACAAACCGCGTCCCCATATAGAAGAACGCGGTTTTAAGTTTAACTTTTTATCAAATAAAGCTCGTTATAAATATTTCAAGTCCTATAAGGATAAGGATAACGCCGCCGAGTATTCCCGCCTTGCCCGCGAGCTTTGTTCCCGTCTTTTTTCCGATAAAAACGCCTGTAAGGCATATCATAAAGGTGACAAGGGCAATAACGATGGCGGCAACTACAGCGCCGAAAATATCGTATTTAACAAAATTCAGCCCCGCCGATAGCGCGTCGATGGACGTGGCGATTCCCTGCACTATAAGCGCGCCCAAGGTCAAAGACGCGCAGCCGCAGGGGCAATCGCAATCCTTGTTCTTTATGCCCTCGTAAAGCATTTTGCCACCGATAAAGCCAAGCAGAGCAAGAGCTATCCAAGGAATGAATACACGAAGTGCCTCGAAATAGGACAAAACGGTTGTTATCAGCACCCATCCAAGAAAAGGCATGAGCGCCTGGAAAAAGGCAAACACGCCCGCGATACCGCACATTTTGCGCATCTTCATGCAGGGCTCGTTCAACCCGTTGGCAAGCGACACGGAAAAGGCGTCTATCGCCAACGCCACGCCCAAAAGGATGTTTTCCGTAAAAAACAGAAAGTCGTACATTTTAATCTCCAATCCGCACTTTGTAACAAAAATTCGGTATGCAGCCATACCGAAGTCAGATAAAAATAAAAAGACTCCATGCAAGGCTTGCGCTCTGCATGAGTCTCGTGTATTAAAGCAAGCCAGACAGATTCCCTGCCAGTATGTTGACTTGCTCCGCCGCGGCGGTCACTACTCCCTCACACAAGGGGTATTTTACCATTTTTATAGGCGATTGTCAAGGGGAAAAATGGTTTTTGTGAAAATATAAGGATTTGCCTTTTCAAAACAAATAAACGCCATAAAAAGCGAGCCGCGTTTGCGGCTCGCTGAATTTAATTATTATTCTTTTGCAATAGTTCCGTCGGTGCAGTATATAGTGAAGTCTCCTGTTTCATCGTTCCAACCAGTATCCTTGGGTATAGCATTCCACTGCGCCATAGTGCCATCGAAGTTTATGCTCGTAAGGCTGCTGCAATAATAGAACGCAGAATAACCTATGCTCGTAAGTTGGCTGTTTTCTCCAAACGCCACACTCGTAAGGCTGCTGCAATTACAGAACGCAGAACCACCTATGCTCGTAACACTATCGGGGATTGTTATGCTCGCAAGGCTACTGCAACCAAAGAACGCAGAAGAATGTATAAACCTTGTCGCGCTGTTTATTTTACAGCTTGTGATGCTCGTATCTTTTGCTTTTACAAGAACTAAGTACGGATTATCCTCATTTCCTAAATAGTAGCCATTGTCGTACGTATTATACGTAAGGCTGCTGCAACCAGAGAACGCAGAAGAACCTATGCTCGTGACGCTGTCGGGGATCGTTATACTCGTAAGGCTGCTGCAATTATAGAACGCAGAATAACCTATGCTCGTAACGCTGTCGGGGATAGTTATGCTCGTAAGGCTGGTGCAATTTTCGAACGCAGAATAACCTATGCTCGTAACGCTGTCGGGGATAGTTATGCTCGTAAGGCTGCTGCAATTATAGAACGCATAATTACCAATGCTTGTGACACTGTCAGGGATTGTTATGCTCGTAAGGCTGCTGCAATCATAGAACGCAGAACCACCTATGCTCGTGACACTGTCGGGGATGGTTATGCTCGTAAGGCTACTGCAACCAGAGAACGCAGAAGAATGTATAAACCTTGTCGCGCTGTTTATTTTACAGCTTGTGATGCTCTCATCTTTCGCACATACAAGAACTAAGTACGGATTGCTCTCATTTCCTAAATAGTAGCCATTGTCGTACGTATTATACGTAAGGCTGCTGCAACGGGCGAACGCAGAATCACCTATGCTCGTGACGCTGTCGGGGAATGTTATGCTCGTAAGGCTGCTGCAACCAGAGAACGCATACCAACCTATGCTCGTGACGCTGTCGGGTATCGTTATCCTCGTAAGGCTGATGCAACCAGAGAACGCATAATCACCTATGCTCGTGACACCCTTAGGGATCGTTATGCTCGTAAGGCTGCTGCAATAATAGAACGCATCACCACCTATGCTCGTAAGTTGGCTGTTTTCTCCAAACGCCACACTCGTAAGGCTGCTGCAACCAGAGAACGCAGAAGAACCTATGCTCGTGACGCTGTCGGGGATTGTTATGCTCGTAAGGCTGCTGCAACCTTCGAACGCATAATTACCTATGCTCGTTACAGTATCACCGGAGGGTGATGTCCTTGGAATATATACATTCAGATCTGTGCAGCTACCTATACCGCTAACATAACATGTACCATCGCCGTTCGAGGTAAATTCAAGCCCCTCGCTTGTCGGGTATATGCTCATATCATCATCAGATGTCTCATCTTCTAGTGTATTTTCCTCATCAGTTGTTTCGTTATCAACCGTTGTCGTTTCCTCATCAGTTGTTTCGTTATCAACCGTTGTCGTTTCCTCAACCGTAGTATCCTTATCCTTTTTGGGTCTTTTTTTCCTGTCATTGTCCTCGTCACTACATGCCGCCAGAGCAAACAGGCAGATAGACAAAGCAAGAGCAAGCACTAAAATTGATAGCTTTTTCATTTCTCTTTCCTCCATTGAAAAAACAAAAAGTGCGGCAACCGGAGTTACCGCACAAAAAACACGTCAGCCCCAATTGTCGCCAAACAAAACCTCTTACAACATACAGTACGTGCAAAAGAAGAGCATCTGTATTTTTATCATAAAAAATAAAAATACACATACTGTAAGACTGTTGTAATTATTCGGTTTTGTTTGGCTCTTTCATTATAGCATCAATTGTCTTTCTTGTCAATATTTTTAATTAAAAAAGGAAAAGCGGAGCAAATGCTCCGCTTTTGAGATTTATGTTGCGCATCAACACGAGCCTGTCATAAGCTCGATTATCTTTTTATCGGTCTCTTTCATTCCTTCGTTGCCGAGGACGGAGATATTGTCGATGGTCTTCTCTACTCCGCGGCTTACAAGTCCGTCGCCTGCGTAAAATTCACAGCCCTCGCAGTACATTTCATAACCCATTATACCCGCGTCAACCGACATTACTATCTTCGCCGCGCAGGAAGCTTTCGCTCCGTCGCATATAATTCCGCTTGAAATAGCAAGGCTATTAACAATAGTGTGATTTATAGCATCAAGACTTCCGTCAAGCAGGTAGGCTATTCCCGCCCCCGCCCCCGCGCCCGCGCTGACCGCGCCGCAGTACGCCGAAAGACGTCCTATACCGTGCTTTAAATGCAGAGTTACGAGGTTTGACACAACAAGCGCGCGATAAAGCTCTTCCTCTGTCTTTTCGTGGTACTTGGCATACTCTATTACGGGCAGGCTTGCGGTCAATCCCTGATTTCCGCTTCCCGAGCAGATAACCACGGGCATATCGCAACCGCCCATACGGGCATCCGATCCCGCCGCCGCCGCGGCGCAAGCGCGTATTCTTATATCGTCGCCTCGCTTTAGCAAAACCTTGCCTATCCTTGCGCCGTAATCAACGTCCAGTCCCTGCTTGGATATAGCGGTGTTATATCTTATCTGTCTTGATATGACGTCCTCTACGTCGGATATATCCACAACGTTGGCAAAATCAACGATATCGCTTATTTTAAGCAGCTCGTAATCAACTCCGCACCCCTCATTTACATCTGCCCTGTATTTGCTATCCATATAGGTACATTTGCCGTTCTCTATTATCTCTACGACGTTTGTATGCTCGTCTTCTATATGCACGGAGACCGAGTCTTCTCCCGCGCTGACCGTTACCACAAGGTCAAGCACGTGCGCGCTTGAAAGCGGAGCTACACTGATCTCCATTTCACTCATCCGCGACGCAACACTCCGCGCTTGCTCACCGTCTACCTCCGATATTACCTCGAGATCGCGCTCGGCATCACCGTAAAAGATGCCAACCGCCGCCGCGGCCTCAAGTCCGCGGAGTCCGTTAGTGTGAGGGACTATAACGCTTTTTACGTTCTTTATTATATTTCCGCTTGCCTGAATGTAAACTCGTTTTGGCATAGTGCCAAGCAGCTCGCGCGCCTTTGCAGCGCAAAAAGCCACCGCGATGGGCTCGGTGCATCCCATAGCCACGACAAGCTCTCTTTTTAGTATCTCAACGTATGTTTTGTATGTAATACAGTTATTTTCCATAAAGCTGTTTCCTTTGGCTTTTCAAAGGAAAGTCCGCAAGTTTAACTTACGGACCTTCGCAATATTTTTACTTCAATGAGGTTTTATCCTTCTGAATAACGTCGTGCGCTCCGCCTTCGACTATACTTGTTGCCGATACCAGCGTAAGTGTTGCCTTTTCCTGAAGCTCGGGAATAGTCAGCGCGCCACAGTTGCACATGGTGGACTTGACTTTTGCAAGCGTCATCGCAACGTTATCCTTGAGGCTTCCCGCATAAGGAACGTAGGAGTCAACTCCCTCCTCAAACGAAAGCTTCTTGTCTCCGCCAAGGTCGTATCTCTGCCAGTTTCTCGCTCTTGCAGAGCCCTCGCCCCAATATTCCTTATAGTACGTGCCGCCAATGCTTACTTTGTTGGATGGCGACTCGTCAAAGCGTGCAAAATATCTGCCCAGCATTACAAAATCCGCGCCCATTGCAAGCGAGAGCGTGATGTGGTGGTCATAAACGATGCCGCCGTCCGAGCATACGGGAACGTAGATGCCCGTTTCCTCAAAATATTTATCTCTCTCTGCGCACACCTCTATAAGCGCTGTTGCCTGTCCTCTGCCAATGCCCTTGGTCTCGCGCGTAATGCAGATAGAACCGCCGCCGATACCGACCTTGATAAAGTCCGCGCCGCAATCGGCAAGGAATCTGAATCCCGCCGCGTCAACCACGTTGCCCGCGCCTATCTTTACGCTATCGCCGTAATTGTCGCGTACCCACTTGATGGTTCTCTCTTGCCACTCGGAAAATCCCTCGGACGAGTCGATACAAACAACGTCAACTCCCGCCTCAATAAGCGCGGGAATTCTCTCTGCATAGTCACGGGTGTTGATTCCCGCGCCTACAACGTATCTCTTTTGCTTATCAAGCAATTCGTTGGGGTTCTGCTTGTGGCTATCGTAATCCTTGCGGAAAACGAACGCATAAAGCTTTTGATCCTCGGTTATTATGGGAAGGCTATTAAGCTTATTATCCCAAATTATATCGTTAGCCTCTTTAAGCGTGGTTCCCACCTTCGCGGTCACCAGCTTATCAAAGGGTGTCATAAACTCGCTTACCTTTGTATCCTTGTCCATGCGGCTGACTCGATAATCTCTGCTCGTTACTATTCCAACAAGCTTGCCGTCTGCTGTGCCGTCATCGGTAACCGCAACCGTGGAATGTCCTGTTTTTTCCTTAAGCGCGATAACCTCCGCCAAGGTCGCGTCGGGACGAATATTGGAATCACTCACAACAAAGCCCGCCTTGTGATCCTTTGCTCGCTTTACCATCGCCGCCTGGTCCTCTATCGACTGCGAGCCGTATATAAAGGATACGCCGCCCTCGGTTGCCAGCGCAACTGCAAGTCTATCTCCCGAAACCGACTGCATTATTGCCGAAACCATAGGAATATTCATCGTTATTGCGGATGTTTCGCCCTTTTTATATCTGACAAGCGGAGTTTTAAGACTTACGTTTGCGGGAATACACTCGCTTGAAGAATATCCGGGAATAAGAAGATATTCATTAAATGTATGTGAGGGTTCGTTTATAAATTTCGCCATTTCTATATATCCTCCGTTTTATTTCATCCTTTAATTGTATATGGGATACTTTTCGCAAAGAGCGATAACTTCGCTTGTGATCTGTTGCTTATTTGCCTCAAAATCAGTTGCGCAAAGCTTGAGCCACCTGGCAATCATTCTCATCTCATCCTCGCCGAAGCCACGCGTGGTAACTGCGGGAGTGCCCACACGGATTCCGCTTGTTACAAAAGGCTTTTCGGGATCGTTAGGAATAGCGTTCTTGTTTACGGTAATATGCACCTCGTCAAGACGATGCTCCATTTCCTTACCTGTTACTCCAAAGGGACGGAGATCTATAAGCATAAGATGGTTATCGGTGTCGCCCGAAACTATGCTAAAGCCCTCTTGCTTGAGCGCTTCACAAAGCACCTTGGCGTTCTTGACTATATTAGTCTGATACTCTTTGAACTCGGGGGTAAGTGCCTCCCCGAGAGCTACCGCTTTTGCAGCGATAATGTGCATTAAGGGTCCGCCCTGTGTACCCGGGAAAACCGCTTTATCTATCTTTTGCGCAAGCTCCGATTTGCAGAGTATCAAGCCTCCGCGAGGACCGCGAAGCGTCTTGTGGGTAGTTGTAGTCACAACGTCCGCGTAAGGAACGGGACTTGGATGAAGTCCTGCTGCAACAAGTCCTGCGATATGAGCCATATCGACCATAAAGTAAGCTCCAACCTCGTGACAGATGTCGGCTATCTTTTCAAAGTCGATAGTTCTTGAGTACGCGCTTGCGCCCGCGATTATCATCTTGGGCTTACATTCGAGCGCGGTTGCTCTGATGGCATCGTAATCGAGCATCTCTGTATCATCAGACACGCTATAAGGAACTATGTTGAAATATTTACCCGAAATATTAACAGGTGAACCGTGAGAAAGGTGTCCGCCGTGGGCAAGGTTAAGACCCATTACCGTGTCTCCGGGTTGCAATAAAGCAAAAAATACCGCGAGATTTGCGGAAGCTCCGCTATGTGGCTGTACGTTTGCATGCTCTGCTCCAAAAAGCTGCTTTGCACGGTCACGCGCGATATTCTCTACGATATCAACGCACTGACAGCCGCCATAGTAACGCTTACCGGGAAATCCCTCGGCATACTTATTTGTGAGAACCGTTCCCGCAGCCAAAAGCACTGCCTTTGAAACGATGTTCTCCGATGCTATAAGCTCGATATTGTGCTGCTGACGCTCAAGCTCAAGTGTACAAGCGTCATAAACCTCTTTGTCGTAATTCACCAACTCATCAAAAAAGTTCATTGTAACCCTATCCTTTCATTTGCTATAATGAAATAATATTATTACGTCCAATTATACTACATTTCAGCAAAAAAGTCAACAGATAATTACAAATTTGATATTTTTGTCAATCCTGACAAAAGACGTTTTCAATCCGCAGATTACTTGTTTTTTTCGCACAACTGAAGGCTTATCCCGTCATAAAAATCCTCGGCGCGCAGTAATAATATTATATACTGTTTTCGGGAGGCTGTTTCAATGAATATCGGTTACGTTTTAAGGCTTGTGGCATTTTTCATCATATCTGCATTATTATGTACGGCTCTTTGTCTGTTTTTCGGTGTTTTTCAACCCGACACCTCCCTGCCGTCGTCATCCGCAGCCGCACTTTCATATAAAACCGTGATCATTGACGCCGGTCACGGCGGAGAAGATGGCGGAGCTTCAAGTGCCTCGGGACTTGTTGAAAAAGACCTGAATTTAGAGATATCAACCATACTTTGCGATATGTTGCGTGCGGCGGGTGTGGACGTTGTTATGACAAGGACCGATGACCGATTATTATACGATCGCAACGTCGATTATCACGGGCGCAAGAAAAAGCTGGATCTTGCCGCGCGCCTCGAGGTTGCTAAAACATACGAGGAGAGCATTTTTATAAGCATACATATGAATTCATTTTCCGACCCTAAATACTCGGGACTTCAGGTGTGGTATTCACCAAACGACCCATCTTCTACAGTACTCGCGCAAATGATACAAAGCAATGTAAAATCCAAGCTCCAACCCAATAATAACAGAAAAATCAAGGCTGCTGACTCCAAAATATTCCTTTTGGACAATGCTATTTCTCCCTCTGTTCTTATCGAGTGTGGCTTCCTATCAAACGCGGAGGAAGCGGCAAAATTCGAGAATACTGAATACAAAAGACAGCTTGCGTTCACTATTTTCGTATCGATAATGAGTTTTCTTGATAAAGAGGCTTTTTCTTCTTGACAAAATACGTTTCCTGATATATAATACGGATGAACAGAATAAATACTGCCACCGGGTAGGTAATGCAAAGCATTCGTTAGCGCATCGTTAGGTCTTTGAAGATGTGCTCGCGAATGCTTTTTTTAGGAGTATTATGAAAATAAAAGTATTAAACTATTTTTCAAAATTCGAAATTGTGCTTTGGATATGCTCCGAGGCGTTAATAATCATATCTTTTTTGATATTCGGTCAAGGTGACTTGCTCACGCTCTGCGCGTCGCTCATAGGAATAACGTCGTTGATTCTCAATGCCAAGGGAAACCCAATAGGACAGGCTCTGATGGTAATTTTCAGCTTGCTTTACGGCATAATATCATATTCGTTTGAATACTTTGGCGAAATGGCAACTTATCTCGGCATGACCGCGCCGATGGCGCTTATTGCGCTAATATCGTGGATCAAGAATCCTTATAAGAACAATAAAAGCGAGGTCAAGGTAAACGAAATATCCAAAAAAGAATGGATATTCGCCGCCCTCCTGACTGCTGCGGTAACCGTTGCGTTTTACTTTATTTTAAAAGCCTTTGGAACGGCAAATCTACTCCCAAGTACACTATCTGTCACTACGAGCTTTATCGCGGCTTATCTTACCTTCCGCAGAAGCCCATATTTTGCGCTCGCCTACGCCGCAAACGACGTCATTCTGATAATTTTATGGGTGCTGGCATCCTTCAGCAAGCCATCCTATATTTCAGTGGTGGTTTGCTTTGCGGTGTTCCTCATAAACGACACCTACGGCTTTATTTGCTGGCAAAAAATGAAAAAAAGACAAGCCCAAGGTTAAAAAACACCCGCAACGCAAGTTGCGGGTGTTTTTTCTTATAAATCAAACAAATTCCACGGATATTCGTGTGGCGGCAGGCTCTTTGCGCCCACCGTTTTGCGCGTTTTGGGATGTATGATCTCTATTTTGTGCGCCCAAAGAGCAAGGCTTGCGCGATTGTCGCGGCTTCCGTATTTTCCGTCGCCCAAGATCTGCATTTTACGCGATGCAAGCTGCACTCTTATCTGGTGCGTTCTGCCCGTGATAAGCCTTACCTTGACAAGCGACACCACACGTCCGCCCTCAAGCGCGCGGCTGTCCACAAGCTCGTACGTTGCACGTGCCTCCTTGACTCCCGATCTTTTTTTATCCACAACAAAGGATTTATTTTTTCTTTTGTCGTGGTACAGAAGATCGCAAAACTCGCCGCTATCCTCCGTCGGTCTTCCCTCCACTATGGCAAGATATTCCTTTATATGCTCCGCCGACTGTATCGCCTCGCACAGCTTGCCCGTCAGCTCCTTGGACTTTGAATAAACGATGACACCGCCCGTTGCCGTGTCAAGACGGTGGACAAGCCCGACGTATCCGTCATCTCCCTTTGCTCGTCTGTAAGCCTCAAGTAAAGTTAGCATATCCTCGCCACTCTCGCTTGCCTGCGACGATACGCCCACGGGCTTTTCGCATATCATTAAATAATCATCTTCGTACAGTATTTTCACAAGATTACTCCAAAAGCAAAATGTATATACCAATTATATCATATATTCTAAAAAAAACAACACCGCATAATGCAAAATTCAAAGGTCGCAAGCAAAAATAAATAAAGGGTGCATTTGCACCCTTTATTTATTCGTGGCGGAATTAGTCAGCGTATACGCTAACCTGCTTCTTTCCGCCTACCTTATGCTCAAACTTAACTCTACCGTCGATAAGAGCGAAGAGCGTGTCATCCTTACCGATACCAACGTTGTTACCGGGATGGATAGCCGTTCCTCTCTGTCTTACGAGGATATTGCCGGCAAGAACTGCCTGACCGTCAGCTCTCTTAACACCAAGTCTCTTGGACTCGCTGTCACGACCGTTCTTGGTCGAGCCGACACCCTTCTTATGAGCAAAGAACTGTAAACTAAGCTTTACCATTATCTTTACCTCCTGATAATAATCTGTTGTTTGTGTGCGCATTTTGCGCTCTGTTGTTACGACTCTGCGTCGTACGGTCTGTCGATGATTGATACGTCCAGATAATCGTAGTATTCCTCTAACATATCCTCGATCTGCTTATAATACGCCAAGAATATTCCCGACACCGCATATCTCTTAAGCTCGTCCTCCTCAAATTCGGGAAGCGCCGCCTTCGACGTTACGCGGATATTAGTGGTCTTCTCGTCGATAGTGTAATCGACCGAAGATGAATACGCAACCTCTACGGTATTGATTATAAGCATCGTCATTGCGGAAAGCGCCGCGCAAAGCACGTCGTCGCCTTGTTCACCAAAGCCCGTATGTCCTTGCTCCTCAAAGCCGTAAAAAATGCCGTCATTTCTGAAAAATACTATTTTTGTCATAGCAAATTAACCTACGATAGATGTGATCTGAACCTTGGTGTAAGGCTGACGGTGACCGATCTTCTTCTTGGAGTCCTTCTTGGACTTGTACTTAAGAACATAGATCTTCTTGCCCTTACCGTTCTTAACGACAGTACCCTTAACAACAGCACCCTCAACTGTGGGAGTGCCTGCCTTGAAGCCTGCCTCGGTTGACAAAGCTACTACCTTGTCAAACACGATCTCGTCGTTTTCTGCGCAGTCAAGCTTCTCAACAAAGATAATATCCTGCTCCGTTACTTTGTACTGCTTTCCGCCGGTTTCGATTATTGCAAACACGAAAAGCACCTCTCTTTCATTAAGTCTCGCTATGATGGCGACCCCGTTTTTCAAGAAAAAACGGCGCACTTAAAAGAGCCATTTTTATGCGGCAAATTATTATACCATTAACAAACTCTTTTGTCAAGTCTTTTTTCATTTTTTTAAAAAAAATCTCAAAAATTCCCCTTTACCGCGATTTTTCTTGACACGCAAGCGTTTTTATTCTATAATCAAACATAGGAGAGCAGAATAATCTGCTCTCCTATATTTATTAGACAAAGAATTATGCCTTTGTACCAATATCTTCTTTAACCTTAGAAGCTTTTCCAACTCTGCCACGAAGGTAGTAAAGCTTAGCGCGGCGAACCTTACCCTTACGGATAACGTCAACTGCTACTACGTTGGGAGAGTGGAGGGGGAACGTTTTTTCAACGCCGCATCCGTAAGCTATTCTTCTTACGGTGAAAGTAGAAGAAATGCCTGCTTCGTGACGTGCGATGACTGTACCCTCGTACATCTGAATTCTTTCTCTTGTACCCTCTACGATCTTGTTGTGTACACGAACGGTGTCACCGATTTTGAACTGGGGTACCTCTGTTTTGAGTTGCTCGTTTGTAAAAGCCTTAATAAGATCCATAAAGCCCTCCTTAAATCTAGGATGTTCATGCGAGCATTGCAGCGGACCACCCTTTTTCTTTTGTGTTTTCACACGCGGGATATATTATAACATATTCGAATTGATTTTGCAAGCGATTGGCGCAAAAAAGTATGAATATTTTGTAAATTATTCTACTTGCTGTGATTTTCTCCCTTTAAACGACTTTAGCGCGCTTATACAACCAAGTACAACGTCCCTTCCGTTAAATACAACGCATACTGCGAGTATTACGCAAGATAACGCGATACCCTCCGTCTTTGCTCCCCATATCGACATAAAAACTGCAATAGCGGTCAGCATAACGGTATTTATTATTAGCTTTACGGGATGCATCCTGAACGGTATAAAGCGATGCATAGTTACCGCACGTACAACAAATACAACAAAATAGCTTGCGTAGGTCGCGACCGAGGCACCCATAGCCCCCCACGTGGGAATAAGCAAAATATTCAAAACAATATTAAGCGCCGCGCCAATGAAGGATGTCCAGAAAGACATTCCCGTTTTTCTTACAGTAAAGTAAGCGCTTCCGAGGAAAGTATCGAGGGCGGTAAATACAGTAGCGGCAGACAGCACGGGGATATACACCCACGCACCATAATATGCATCGGCAAACAGAATAGAAGCAAACAACTGCGAACCAACTGCCAAAACCGCTCCTCCCGCGAACATAACGGCAATATAATACTTGAATACGTCAGAATAAAACCCTGTGCATTTTTCCCTATCCCGAGATTCAGACACGGCAGAAAGTCTCCACGCATCGTTGAATATTGTCACCACATAGGTCAACAGCGTGGGAATTTTGTATGCCGCGGCATAAAGGCCGTTTTCCGCGTCCGAACGCATATATGCAACCATATATCTGTCCGACACTCCCGTTATCCACCAAAATATCGTGGATGGTATCAGCGGCAAACAGAATTTCAGCAGACTTTTCATTACTTTTCCGCTGATCTTTGACGGAATAAAGGCACGATAAAGCTTTGCGACAAATACCAAAAACAAAGACGATATAAAATCGGCAAGCACTATTGACAGCACGTATCCGTTGATCCCCATGTCAAATCCGACAAGGAATATGATATTCAGCACCACGGTAAGCATGGTGTTCAGCACTCCCTGCCCCGCAAACAGCTTTGTTTTACCGATAGCGCACACATACTGCGAGCACACGGAATGTATGTTTGACGAAATCACGTAAACGATTATCAGCCATATATAGCTACTGAAATACTCAAATAACGACAGAACAGGCGATATTGCCAAAAATCCCGCCCCTCCTATAAGCATCAGCACTACACCGTTTGTAAAAAACGACTCCTTATCGTCGTTATTGGCAGCGGCCTCTCTGAATATTCCCTCGCTCACACCAAGACACGAGATCGGTATCAAAAGATTGCACAGATTGGTTATGAGATCCGCCGTGCTATATTCCGCGCTTGACAGATACGACGTATAGAAAGGAAGCATCAGAATGACAATTATCTTGGAAACAAATTTGCCCACAGTAAATATCAGGGTATTTGACAAAAGCTTTACGTTTCGTTTTTGCATTATGACACTCTCCTTTCAATTATGATTTCGGGGTTTTGGCATACGCTAAAACCCCGATAGCTTTAATTCATGGCTTATCAGCCCTCACAATTCTCCCAGTTGTGATACACCTCGAGAACGTCGTCATCCTCCTCGAGCTTCTCTATAAGAAGGCTCATGAACTTGATGTCGTCCTCGTTGTCGAGATTTACGTAGGTTGTTGGAACCTTGCTTGTTTCCGCGGACTCAAGCGTGTATCCCGCAGCCTTAAGAGCGTCAGCTATCGCGTACACATCCTCGGGAACGGTATATATCTCAAACACTCCGTCCTCGCCTGAGAAGTCCTCAGCTCCTGCCTCAAGCGCAGTTTCCATAAGCTTGTCCTCATCGATCTCGCCGTCCTCGTCCATAATAACGATGACGCCTTTATCCTCAAACATAAAGCTTACGCAGCCAGTCTGCCCCATATTGCCATGATATTTTGAAAAATAGGAACGAACGTTGCCGGCAGTCCTGTTTCTGTTATCGGTAGCCGCCTCAACGATTACCGCGATTCCCGCGGGACCGTATCCCTCGTATACTACCTCCTCATAGGATTCACCCGCGCCGCCGAGAGCCTTCTTTATGGTTCTCTCAATATTATCGTTAGGCACGTTATTTGCCTTAGCCTTCTGGATAAGGTCACGGAGCTTGGAGTTTGACGTAGGATCTCCGCCGCCCTCTTTTACTGCAACCGTAATTTCTTTACCGATTCTTGTAAAGACCTTGGCGCGAGCCGCGTCGGTCTTTTCCTTTTTGTGCTTGATATTAGCCCATTTGCTATGTCCTGACATACCTTTATATTCCTTTCAATTATTTACCGTGAAATTGCCTTATATGCGCTCCGTCTTCTTTAAGCAGATGAGCGAGAACGCGCTTCCGAGAACGTATTTTGCCGCTTCCGTGAGCTTTATTCTCGTTGCTCTTACCGTCTCGTCCTCTGCCGTTGCTATCTTACATTCGTGATAGAACTTATTAAACGCAACTGCGACGTCGAGGATGAATCTCGTAATTACCGAGGGCTCGTAATCTCTTATCGCCGTCAACACCTTTTCCTCGTACTGAGCCATAGCCTTTACGAGCGCCGCTTCCTCGCGAGCGGTTATTACAAACTCTGCGGGGCTTTCGATCTCTCCGACCTTTTCAAGCACCGAGCAAGCACGCGCGTAGGTGTACTGTACGTAGGGACCCGTGTTACCGTCAAAGCTCAACGCATCCTCGAGGTTGAAGTTGATGTCCTTGATTCTATTGTTGGTGAGGTAGTAGAATACTACCGCGCCAACGCCGACTGCCTCGGCTATATCGTCACGGCCCTTAAGGTCGGGGTTCTTCTCTTCCATAATTATCTTGACCTTTTCAATTGCCTGCGCAAAAAGATCTTTTAGAAGCACTACGTTACCCGTTCTTGTGGCAAGCTTTGCGCCGTTGAGCGACACTGTGCCGTAGGGTACATGAACAAGCTGATCATGCCAATCGTAGCCCATAAGCTCGACAACCTTGAACCACTGCTTGAAATGAAGTATCTGCTGTGTACTTGTGACGTATATCGCCTTATCGAAGTTGTAATGCTCTTTTCTGTATACCGCCGCCGCTATATCACGGGTGGGATACAGGGTTGAACCGTCACGCTTTAAGATAAGGCATGGGGGCATACCGTATTCCTCAAGCTCAACAATGGACGCGCCGTCATCTATCTTCATAAGTCCGCATTCCCTGATCTTTTCAACCTGCGCCGGCATCTTATCGGTATAAAAACTCTCACCCTTGTAGCTATCGAATTCAATTCCTAGCTGCTTATACGTTTTTTCGTATTCCTTAAGGCTTATCTCAACAAACCACTTCCAAAGAGCTATATTCTCCTCGTCGCCGTCCTCCATCTTTCTAAATTCTGCTCTCGCGTTGTCCGCAAGATCCTCTCGCGCGGGGATACCGTTTTCCTCGTCGCCCTTTATAGTGTTGTTGATGCGGACGTAAAGCTCGACGAGCTTGTCTATTCCGCCCTCCTCTATCTGCGCCTTGTCACCCCACAGCTTATACGCAACGATAAGCTTGCCAAACTGCGTTCCCCAGTCGCCGAGGTAGTTGATACCAACACACTTATATCCCGCAAACTCGTGCAGCTTTTTAAGCGCATGACCTATTACCGTTGTTCCAAGGTGTCCTATATGAAACGGCTTTGCCACGTTAGGAGAAGAATAGTCAAGTACCACTGTTTTTCCCTCGCCAAGATACGTGGGTGCGCCGTAATTTTCTTTTTTATCAAGTATTTCGGGGAGAATATTCTCGCAAAGATATTTATCGGATATTTTGATATTGAGATATCCGTTTACCGCTTCCGCGCTTTCTATCTCCTCACCGCCGAGGCTTTCCGCAATAGTTGCGGCTATCTGCACAGGTGAGCGGCGCAAAGCCTTTGAAAGCTTAAAGCAAGGAAACGCCAGATCTCCCATATTGGAGTCCGGGGGATATTCCAGCATCGATGCAATATCCTGCACGGAAATATCCGCCTCTGCATTGATACTCTTTACTAAACCGTATATTTTTTCAGATATCAATGATTTGATCTTAATCATTTTTAAGTAAACCTTTCTATAATGCTATCATCAAAGCCAAACGTCATTATACCACAAATGCGCGGCAATTGCAATACGCCATGGCTTATTTTTACTCATTAATCAATATATTTTTTCGCAGATCCGCTTTCAGCGTCCGCAAGCATGTCTTTGGCTGCCTGTCGTTGAGCCTCTGTAATATTTATTCCTCCAAGTATTCTGGCGGCTTCTTCCACGCGTTCTTCAAAGGATAAAAGCTTTATTCCCGTATGCGCCCTTCCCTCTATCTCACGCTTTGAGATAAGATAATGCCTATCTGCAATAGTAGCTATCTGCGCAGAATGAGTGACACAAAGTATCTGTCCGTTACGTGCGATCTCATGCAGCTTAACACCGATCTTTCTCGATGTCTTTCCCGATATTCCCGTATCGATCTCATCATAAATTGCGCATCCTATGCCATCTTTTTCATTGATCACGCTTTTAATGGCAAGCATTATTCTTGACATTTCACCGCCCGAGGCTATTTCACTCACGGGCATCATAGGCTCTCCTGGATTAGTTGCTACAAGAACTTCAATAACGTCTTTTCCGCTCGCCATCAGCTCCTTTGACGGCATCACACATACCTCAAGCTTAACCTTTGGCATATCGAGATACGAAAGCACCTTCATTATCTTGTCGGAGACATCTTTAGCTGCCGACACTCTTTTTTGTGTCAAAAGCCTTGCCTTTTCGGTAGCCTTTGCTTCAAGTTCGGTTATTTTTTGTCTGTATTCGTCCGCACGCTCGTCGGAAAGCTCAATGTCGTCGAGCTCCGCAGCCGCTTTGTCACGAAATTCCAGAATCGCAGCTATATCCTTGCCATATCGCTTTTTCAAAGACGCAATCACCTCAAGTCGCGATTCTATCTTGTCAAGCCTTGCGTCAACATCACCGCTGTCGTCATCCGATAAATTCTTGACTTCGTCAGCAATATCAGAAGCCTCATAGCTTATACTTGTAAGCCGTTCCGATAGCTCTGCCGCCTCAGGTAATACGTCGGACAGCTTTGACAGAGATTCCGCCGCGCGTGTTAGCATATACGCAACGTCGCCTCCGCGCTCACCACCGCGCAGAACGCGGTAAGCGAAATTTATATGTTTATTTATCTTTTCAAGATTAGCAAGTCTGAGCCTTTCGCTCTCAAGGGCTTCCTCTTCGCCCATCTTCAGTTTTTTGGAATCTATATCGCCTACCTGATACTCCAGCATATCGCGTCTGCGCGCCTTTTCCTGTGCGTCGAGATCAATTTTTCCAAGCTTATCACGACATTCCACAAGCTCTGCATAGATGCAATAATACTCTTCACGCAACGATAACAAATTACCGTATGCGTCCACCATATCGAAATAAGACGACTTATCTAAAAGCATTCCGCTATCGTTCTGACCGTGAATGGAGATCAACGCTCCCGATATTTCGCGAAGCACCGTTTTAGTGACACTTCTTCCATTGATTCGGGCAGATGTTTTTCCATCCGAGGTCAATCTTGAAGAGATTATTGCCTCGCCATCCTCGCACTCGATGCCAAGCTCTGAAAGGCGGGCGCACAATTGCTCAGACAATCCATCAAAAACTGCCTCGGCAAAGGCAAAAGTCTCTCCGGCGCGTATAATCTCTCGGGAAACTCTTGCTCCGGTAAGCATACTTATACTGTCAATTATTACAGACTTTCCCGCGCCCGTTTCACCGGTAAGGACGTTAAATCCGCTACCAAACTCAATATCAGCGCATTTTACAACTGCAACGTTTTCAATATGCAAGCTTTTGAGCATAAATATGCCTCCTTTCACAGTCTAATTTAGAAATCACATAGAAAGCAGTCTATGGAAGCTCTCCGCAACGGTTTTGGCGATCTCGCTATCGGGAGTCACTATCAAAACGGTATCATCTCCCGCAACAGAGCCGAGAATGTTTGCATCGGGCAACTTATCTATAGCTATAGCAACCGCCTGCGCCATTCCGGGATTGGTTTTAAGTACGATGATATTCTGAGCACAAACTATGCTGTACACAGTGTCAGCAATAGAGTGTACAAGAAATCCTGACGGCACCGTGTTTCTTTTTGACACGTGGGACACCACATACTTATACGTTCCTCCGGATACCGCGACCTTTACAAGATCAAGCTCTCTTATATCTCTTGACACGGTTGCCTGAGTAACGTTATATCCTTCATCTCTGAGGTGTGCTATAAGCTCATCCTGTGTTTCAACGTTGTTTTTGGATATAAGCTCAAGTATTTTTTCCTGTCTTCCCTTTTTCATATTTATCTCCAATAAATTATTTTAATTTGCCGTGCATTGCACGAAAATCAAAGAATCATATGTCGTTCATTTTCTGCCTGAGTCTTTCGTAAAAGCTTGAGTCCTTCAGACGAATGAAATGAGCGTGTATCTCCGATCTTGTAACTCTCACTCTCTCACCGATATATATCTCATGATTTATCCGTCCGTCAATAGTTAAGAACAAGGTTTTTTCTCTTTGACAAACGTTTTTAATTTCTATACGCGCGCAGTCCGGAAAAACGATTGGTCTTGCGTGCAAGGAGTGCGGACAGATAGGAGTCACGCAGAGGCAATCCAATCTTGGATCTACTATAGCACCGCCGGCAGCCAATGAATACGCAGTTGATCCTGTAGGCGTGGACACGATCATTCCGTCCGAACGGTAACTCGCCACGGCAACACCGCCCTCATAAAGCTCAAGATCTACTATTCTTGATATGCTTCCGTTTGATATTACAGCGTCATTAAGCGCGTATTCGCTTTTTCTCACATTTCCTTCCACGTCAAGGACCTCTACGTTTATCATAGATCGCTCTTCTAAGCGGTAGTCCCCGCATATAAATCGGGATAGCATAGAAAGGTCACCCGTTTCAAGCTCTGCCAAGTACCCAAGTCTTCCTAAATTGAGTCCTAAAACGGGAATACCCGCAGGTGCCGCGCGACGCGCGGCATCAAGTATAGTGCCATCTCCACCGAGCACCACTACCGCGTCAACCGTTTCATAGACATCTTCGGCGGCAACAAATTGAAATCTAAGGTCTCTTTTATTCTTATTAACTCTTGCTATTTTATCCTTATTGTGCGGCAATGTAAATATGTCGCATCCCAAGCTTAATAGCCTCTCAGCCACGTTTAATGCAGCCATGGCCTTATCGTATATATTAAAATTCGTTACAATAAATACCTTTTTTATAGGCTTGTTCATTACTTAATTCCTCTTATCTGCAAAGTTCTTTCAGATCAACGCTTTTTGCGCTTGATCTTTCAGAACCGTCATGTGATGCCGTCCGTTTAAAGCAAGCAAGATACTCCCGATTGCCGTCACCGCCTTCGATAGGCGAGCGTATCACGTCCACTACATCAAATCCGCACGCTCTTGCAGAGTCCAAAACCTTGCTTACAGCTTTTTCTCTGTATTTTGGGTCTCGCACTATGCCGCCTTTAGATAATGCCGCCCTTCCCGCTTCAAACTGCGGCTTTATAAGACTGACAAATATAGCTCCCTCGTCAAGCACATCGGCAACACAGGAATGCAATATCGTTTGCGATATAAACGATACATCCATCACGGCAATATCAAACGTACCGAAAAAATCTCTGCTCAGATTTCTTGCATTAAAGCCTTCAATCGATACAACGCGCTCATTTTCAAGCAAACTGTAGTGTAGCTGATCCACACCGGAATCCACCGCAAAAACACATTCCGCGCCGTACTGCAAAAGGCAGTCTGTAAATCCACCCGTTGACGCGCCGACATCAATGCATCTTTTCCCAACAACGTCAATTTCAAACGTATCAAGAGCCGCGCAAAGCTTAAGCCCTCCGCGAGAGACAAATCGATCCACCTCTGTTATCTCTACAGTATGCTCTCCGTCGTCAACATGCTCACTTGCCTTGGAAATCTTTTTTCCGTCAATAATCACCTTACCCTCGTCTATAAGGCGAGCCGCGCGAGTCCTACTTTCAACATGTCCGCTCTCGCACAAAAAAACGTCCGCTCTCATCATAGAAAAATGGGTATAAGATCAACAAGAAACGGAACAACCACGCCAACAATCACTCCCGCGGCAACTTGCAGAGGAGTATGTCCTGCAAGCTCATCAAGCGCCTTTTGGGTAACCTTTGGATCCTTTGATTCAACAAGCTCCTGAAGGATCAGATTAAGTGCCTTTGCCTGCTCTCCAACCTGTCTTCTCATTCCCGTTGCGTCACGCATAACTATCATAGCAAGTATGGCACACATTGCAAATTCGGCAGAGCCAAGTCCAAGCCTGATAGCAACCGCGCAGGCAAGCGCCGTTACAGCCGCAGTATGAGAAGAAGGCATTCCGCCCGTACCAAAAAACATTTCCGTAACAGAAAATTTCTTCATTCGGAATATTCCCGTTATAACTTTAAGCATCTGCGCAATAAACCATCCAAACACGGCGCTTGCCAACATAAAATTGGTCACAAGTGACCACAACAAATCCAACATTCATTTCACCTCTATCAAATCAAAACTTTCTATCGCACAAAAACATTGCCAGGGATACAAGTCTTTCACAGTTATCCATCCCGCAAAGCTCATCAATTGCCTCTTTTGTAAGCTGCTCCGAGTATAGTCTTGCCTGCTCAGGAGAGAAAAACTTCATAAAGGTAGTCTTATTTTTATCCGCATCGGATCCCGTTTTTTTGCCAAGCTCCGCTTCGTTTGCGATCACGTCAAGCATATCGTCTATTATCTGGAACACAAGACCTATCTTTTGCGCAAACAATGTGAGCTTTTTTGTTCTCTCGTCCTCAGGTGTTATTCCCGCGGCAAGACAGCCAAGCTGAACCGATGCACATATCATAGCTCCTGTTTTGCCCATGTGAAGCTCAACCAACTGCGCTTCGCTAAGCTCATGCTCCTCTCCGTAAAGGTCCATTACCTGCCCTTTTACCATACCATAGCTGCCCGCCGCACCCGAAAGCACCGCTACCGCTGCTGCCGCGCAGTCACCGCTGACACTTGAATTCATGGCACAAAGAGAAAACGCGTCGGTAAGCATTCCATCCCCCGCCAATATAGCCATTGCATCTCCATACACTTTATGTACAGTTGGCTTTCCACGGCGCAGATCGTCATCATCCATACAAGGAAGGTCATCATGTATCAACGAATAGGTATGGACCATTTCTATTGCGCAAGCAAACGGCAAAGCCGCCTGGATATCGCCTCCAAGCATCTTGCACGTCTCAAGTACCAATGCGGGTCTTATTCTTTTACCGCCCGCAAGCAAAGCATAGCTCTGCGCCTCATAAAGAGTATCTGCGATGCTTCCATCCTTAACGTACATCTTATTCAGCTCGGGTTCAACCGTCTGCGCGGTATCATTAAGCACCCGAAGTGCTATATCTCTGTTATATTCGATCATATTCATTCCTCATCTGAATTTACGGATTGCTGCATATCGACAAGCTCAATCTCGCCGTCCTTGCCCATCTGAAGTATCTGTATTTTGCGCTTTGCAGTTTCAAGCTCCGCAGAGCACATAGACACAAGACCTATTCCCTCCTCATAGAGCTTTAGCGACTTGTCAAGCGGCAACTTTTCATTTTCCATTTCCTTAACTATCTCTTCAAGTCTTACCATAGCCGCTTCAAGAGTCAGTTTCTTTTTTTCTGCCATATATATTCCTCTCTACAGTTTTGCGTTTTTTTGAGTAACGCAAGCTCTAAGCTCGCCGTCACACATACGGACCGTTACTGTTTCATTTACTTTCACATCATCAATACCCGAAATAATACTGCCGTCACTTTTTTCAACTACAGAATATCCGTGCGACAAGACTGACAGAGGATTGACTCCCTCAAGCCTTGTACACATTACACGAAAATCATTTTCTTTGCTACTTAACGTTTCGCGCATTAAGCTGTTGATGCGGTCCATTGCCTTTTCCAGCTTTGTTTTTTTATCGTTAAGTACGTTGATTGGAGATAGCAGCTCAACATCTTTACTTAAAATCTCAAGCCTGCTCTCAAGTCCGTTTATCATTCTATTTAAGGTCGTATCGTATCTCTGCTTTATCTGACCAAGTCTTTGCTTTACCTCATAGGCATCAAAGAATGCAAGCTCTGCGGCGGCAGATGGAGTTGGAGCTCTCATATCCGCAACAAAATCGCAGATGGTAAAATCAGTTTCATGACCCACCGCGGAAATAACGGGGATCTCGGACTGCGCTATAGTCATTGCCAACGTTTCATCATTAAAGCACCATAGATCCTCCGCGGAGCCTCCGCCGCGACCTATAATTATGACGTCTACCTTATGCACCTTGTTAAAGAATCTGATTCCTCCCGCAAGACTTTGCGGCGCAAGCTCACCTTGAACATAAGACGGATAAATCACAAGCTCAATAGCGGGATTCCTTCTGCCCGACACGTTTATTATATCGTGCAATGCCGCGCCCGACGCGGACGTTACCACACCAACGCTGGACGCAAATCTCGGTATAGGTTTCTTCCTTTCCGCATCAAAAAGTCCTTTTCCGGAAAGCTTTTTCTTGAGCTGCTCAAACGCTATTGCCAATGCGCCTGCCCCATCCGGCTGCATATCGTCAATTATTATCTGATAATCTCCGCTAACCGTATAAGCGGAGATCTTTCCGTGAACTACAACTGTCATTCCGCTCTCGGGCTTAAATCTAAGCTTATAGGAATTACCCTTAAACATTACCGCTCTTATAGAAGACGAGGCATCCTTGAGCGAAAAATACATATGTCCCGAAGCGTAATTGCTTTTTAGATTTGATATCTCTCCGCGAAGGAAAATACTGCGCAACACGGGACTTGACTCAAGCGTGTGCTTGACATATTCATTTATCTGTGAAACACTGAATACACTGCCCTCTTGCATAGCTCCTCCTTCTAAATTTATACTTTGGAAGCTATATGCCTCCGTCTTGCCAGCAAAGCAACTCCTGCGGCGTTATCAGCCGAAAACTCCGGCTCTGAAAAGCTGACGCTTCCAAGTGATGCCAAATGCTCCGATATCCGCTTGTTACTCATTACGCCACCCGCAAAGATAATTGGAATACTTCCGTAAATCTCTCTTAAGTTTGTGGCGAGCTTATAAAGTGTATCGGCTATAAAATCAAAGCAATAAGCCGACGTAATTGCTACATCCCCGCTATCTCTGTAAAGCTTTGCCGCAAGGTTTTCAAGTCCTGACAGGTTACATTCAAGACCGTTGACGGAAGGACGCGTTTTCTGATGCGGTATTTGCTCCGCATGATTTAAGATACGCTCCATCTCTTTTCCACACGGAAAAGTTAATCCCATAAGCACTCCCGTACGGTCTATCGCCTGCCCCGCATTCATATCCGCGGTACCGCCAATAATCTCAACACAAGGCTCTCCAGTGTCACATCGGACAAGCAAAAGCTCCGTAGTACCGCCCGAAACGTGAAATGCCGCAAAAGCATCTTTGGACTCCAAAAAGCAGAGCTTATCCGCGGAATACAGAGCCGCAGCAATATGACCGTTTTGGTGTGAAAATTCATAAAGCGGACATCCGACTACCGATGCTATTGATCTTGCCGCAGACACACCCGCCAAAAAGCAAGGCATATACGAGCCTTCTACATCACGCGGTCTTGACGAACATCCCACGGCAATTATTTGTCTTTTTGGATAATTCTCATCAAGAAACGAGGATAGCTCTTCCATAAGAATTGGAAGATTCTTTGTATGCGCAAACAAGGCCTCGCTTTGCCTCAGGCCGCGTTCTCCCGATTTGACTGCAAGTATCTTTTTTAAATTCAGGACTATGTTGCCATCGCCATCACACAACGCAACCGACGTTGTATAATTGCTGGTATCTATCCCCAAATAAAGACTATTATTACTGTTCATCATCACTCTCAACGGTGTCAGCTTGATCGTCTTTTCCAATATTGTCACCGTTTTTTGCCGATTCTACAGCCGCTACGGCACAGTCTATTATCGCCGACACGCCATTGCTCTCCCAATCCTTGAAGAGACCAGAAAGCACTCCGTTTACGAACTGCTTTGATCTATCCTCTCCGTATTTGACAGCAAGACCAACCGCCTGACTTATAGAAATATTGGGATGAATATCATCTTCAAACAATATCTCGTATACGGCAATACGAAGCACACTTCTGGAAACCTTGGAAAGTCTATCGGCTCTCCATCCCTTTGAATACTTGCTTATTACGGAATCGATCACATCATTTCTTGAAAGTATTCCAAAAAAAGCTTTTTTGATATATGCGTCGCTTGGTATATCTCTGTTTTGGCATGAACGCTCGTATATTTGATTGGGGTCGCCTTCTGTCTGAAACTCCATTTCAAACATCAATCCGAATAGCGCCTCTCTTGCTTCTGCTCTTGTTATTTTTGCCATATCTGACCTCCGTAAAATACTGCTGTAAGCATCGTCGTAAATTTTTAGTCATACATAATTATTATACATAATATTTATCTAAATGTCAAGGAGAATACCCTCTAAAAATGAAAATTTATTCACCAAATGCGTATAAACAGTCCTCTTTCTGCGTAAAGCACGCACTATATGTAAATATTTCTTGAAAGTTATTGAAAAAAAACTCTTTTTATGTTAGAATGTATCTAACATATACTTTGAGGGATCAATTATGGAAGTAAAAAAACTCATAAAATTCTTTTGGTTACGCGGCTCTGCATATTTTACCGCAATATGCGGTTCTTTGATGATTGCTCTTGCGTCGGTCACAAATAATAATACGCAAACAACAGTCGAGCCTTGGCAATTTCCCGGCGTCGGAGTAGAGCCTTCTAAGTTTCTTCTCATACTCTCATTTTGCTTTGTTATGTCACTCGGAAGCACCATAAGACGTATGTTTCCCCGTGCCAAGATCGCGGGTTGGGTAGTCCACGCTATATGCTACGTTGGCGGTTTTTTGGCATTCATGCTTCTCGGAGGAATATCCTTCCCCACAGCAATTGTCGCCACAGCATTCTTTTCGGCGGTATATGCGGTTATAGCCATTCTTACTGTTTTCAGCGAAAGAAAAAAAGCGGCGGCATCGCTTGCCTCTAAAAACAAGCATCAGCACTCCGGAAAATCCAAAAAATCCACAAGCAAGAATAAAAAGCCTGAGCAGTCCGAACAAACTTACGAAAGCATGTTTTCCTGATATTAAAAATGAAAAATTATAATACTTTGATACGCATATTGTCAATAACGATATGCATTGTCTTGGTAGCTTGTGTTGCGGCAACGTCATTGATGTTTGTTTTTGGAGTTAAGGCGGATATATACGTCTTGCCAAGCAGAGATAAAGATCAAAGCACTCCCGCAAGACTCGGTACAACTTTCGATTACGGCGACAGCTATATATATCAAATGCTGTTTTTCTGCGACTCGGTTATGGCAGGCATTACGGAATTTGACATTATTAACAACGAAAATGACGTAATCACCGGCAAGCGCGGAGACCTTCCCCTTGATTTCAACATTTCAACTACTGAGGTCAACAAAAAAGATCTTGATGGCAAAACACAATCCATAATTGATCTTGTAAAGCTGCAAAAACCGCGGTATCTGCTTATTTCTGTAGGAATAAATAACGGTGTTGAGCATTGCGCGGAGGAAAAATTCAAGCAGTATTATACAAAGCTTGTCGAAGCAATAAGAGCTGAATCTCCCCAAACACATATCATTCTGCAATCCGTATTTCCGGTATCAAAGCAAGCATCTAAAAGCAATCCGTCACGGTCAAATGAAAAAATAGATGCCGCCAACGTCTGGATCGAGGAGCTATGCGTTTCCCTATCGCTACGTTATCTCAACACTGCCGAGATATTAAAAAATGACAAAGGCGCTCTTGATCCCACGTTTGATAGCGGAGATGGAATACGTCTGAATGAAAAAGGATACCGAGCCGTTATAGCATATATCAAAACTCACGGATATAAATAAAAAAGACCCACACGCCAAAGCGTGTGGGCTTTTTTATGTTATTGATCTAAAGAATTATTCTTTAAATCAGTCTTCCTTTTTCTTGAAGGAAATAAGACCGATAGCAGCAACAGCAACTATAGCCATAGCGCCGAATCCTGCAACAGATCCGCATCCGCCGGACTGCTTATCGTCGTCCTTATCGTCATCGTCATCGTCATTGGGCTTTTCAACCTTGGACGTTGTTGTCTCTGTGTCCTCAGCCTTAGTTGTCTCCTCATCGGGAGCTGTGGTCTCTTCGTCGGGAGCTGTGGTCTCCTCGTCGGGAGCTGTGGTCTCTTCGTCGGGAGCTGTGGTCTCCTCATCGGGAGCTGTGGTCTCTTCGTCGGGAGCTGTGGTCTCCTCGTCGGGAGCTGTGGTCTCCTCGTCAGGAGCTGTGGTCTCCTCGTCGGGAGCTGTGGTGTCCTCGGGCTGATCAAAATCTACGTTCTCAGCAAGGAACTCAGCTGCCCAGGTCTCAGCACCTGCAGCGGTAGGCAGACATGCCATAGCGAGAATCTCAAACTCTGCGCGACCGGGCTGGTTAACCTTTAAGTTGTTTGTTCGGATATACATACCGTGAATTCTGTTTTCAACGTCTCTTGCACCGAGCTCATCGATAGCGGAATTCATATCTATCAGGAATACTCTGTAAGTATCGGTTACACTTCCGTTTTCGTCCTTAACCTCGATACAGAGATTTTCAAACTCACACGTAGGTCTTACGTAGCTACCGTTACCGTTAGGAGAATCTCCTGCGAGATATGTAGCGGTAATGCTACCGTTACTAAACTCCATATGCGTGCAAGAAGGATCAGGGATACCGTCATAGTTAATATCTTGCCATTCACAAGTACAGTAGTTCTTGACAATGAATACCTGGTAAGGATAGTCACGAAGGTCGTAGGACACGTCGTTAGATACTCTGAACAAAGAAGCAGTACCACCTGTGTGAGTAGCTATCTTAAGTGTGCCGTCCTCAGTGTTAACGATACTACCGTCACCACCAACGTCTCTGTGGTTCTTGTATGTATCGGGGTCACCGGTAATGACGAAAGCAGGCTCTGCCTCGTCAGAATCGGGATCACGGGGTGTTATTTCAGCAACCTCATTTTCTCTCTGCTTTGCAGGGATAAAGTCGCTCTCATCGCCCTGGGGAACAGTTGCTGTTTCCTTGGACGGACCCATCTTTGTAACTGTGAAGGAACACTTACCGTCCTTCTGAGCGTTCTGGATACTAAAGCCAATATAAGCTTCCATGTAACCGTTTTCGCAGTTTTCGCAATCGCCGTAAAGCATATCTGTAAGCGCCTCTGCGAGAGCCATGTTATCCTCGGTAACAGGAGTTACACCGTTGATATAAGGAATGAACAGATCGTTATCGGCGTCATACTTGATCTCATACGTGAGGTAAAGCTTGCCGTCCTCGCGAACGTCGATCGTACCAACAGGTCCGGGAGAAAGGAGCTTAAGTCTTCCATCTCTTACAGACTCTGTGTCATCGTACCACTCAAGGTGAGAAAGCTTTGTTATATCCTCAGCATCGCCCTTATGTACATCTGCACTGTGAACACGAATAAGCGTCTCGATACCGTTACCGTAATCCTTACCGTCTGCCATAGTACCAACCTGACCGGGCATTATGGATATGGAATCCCAAACGGAGAATGCGAACCAACGGTCTACATAATTATAAACATCGTTACCTTCTGCATCTTTAAGGATGTTCCAGAAAGAGAAATCGTCTATTCTGACTTCCATAAAGAAACCATCGGTTGTAATCTGCTGGAGAGTCTGAACGGAAACGTAAGGCGCGTTGTTGGGCCAAGTTACGTGGTAATCCGCATACTCGGGATCGGTGGGGTTTACCGAAAAGCCATCCTCGGTATAAACACCGCCGGGACGGGAGCCTCTGTCATCCTCGTCGTTGTACAAATCCTCACGAGCGTTGGATATAATGAATTCATCGTTAGAAGCGTAGAATTCATCCGCAGCTACAGCGGGAAGAACACATACTGCGAGTACAGAGATAAGCATTGCTGCCGCAATCAATACTGAAAGTATTTTTTTCATGTTGTTCTCCTTTTCTAACATGTTTTGGTTATTTGCAGAAGCACAAACCTCTGCACCTATTATATTTTATCACGGCAACTATCAATTGTAAATTCGCAATATTTACAAAAAGCAATATTTATTATTGGTGATTTTACCCAACGGCTAATATATATTTTATATATTTTTCACAAAATCATCACATTATCCAAATGACCAATTATACTTAAAGCCTTTTACCACAAATGACTTTAAGAATTCTTTAATTGTTTTTCAATCAAAAAAGCATCCCCGCGGACCAATTCGCAGGGATGCTAAAATTATTTAAAAATCAAAGTGCCTTTTAAATATCAGTCTTCCTTTTTCTTGAAGGAAATAAGACCGATAGCCGCAACAGCAACTATAGCCATAGCGCCGAATCCCGCTACAGATCCACATCCGTCGGACTTCTTATCGTCGTCCCCGTCGTCATTATCAGAGGGCTTTTCAGTCTTGGACGTTGTCGTCTCTTTGTCCTCAGCCTTAGTTGTCTCCTCGTCGGGAGCTACAGTAGTTTCCTCATCGGGAGCAGTAGTTTCCTCGTCGGGAGCTGTTGATTCCTCATCGGGAGCAGTAGTTTCCTCGTCGGGAGCAGTGGTATCCTCATCGGGAGCTGTAGTCTCCTCGGTGGGAGCGGTGGTCTCCTCGTCGGGAGCAGTTGTCTCCTCGTCGGGAGTTGTTGTTTCTTCCTCAAGAACGAGATTATCATCATAATATGCCTGCATGAACGCCTCGCCCTCTTCCTGAGTTGCGAAGTTGGACAAGCTGATTATCTCAAACTCGTTGCGTCCGAGCTCCTCATACTTAATGCCGATGAAGTTAAGCATAAAGCCATGTATTCTCTGCGCTTCCTCGTATTCCGCTGCATAGTCCGACATATCAAGACAGAATACAGAATAAGTATTTCCTTCGGAATCTGTTTCATTAAGATCAAACAATTTTTCAAAGGTAACTCCGCCCATGAATTTACCGTCAAGCCATTCGCCCGCAAGATAGTAAAGACCAATAGCCTCGAGATCCTCACATCCCGGGTCTACCTTACCATCATAGTTATGATCCTTATAAACACAGGTACAAAGATTTTTGACCATAATAAACATGTAGGGGAAATCCTTAAGATCGTAAGAAACATCATTCTTAACTCTGATCAGGGGGTCTGCCTGAGTTCCGGAAACCTTGAGAAGGAAGCTACCGTCCTCGGTAATAGAGATATCTGTTCCGCCGGCTACAGATTTGAAGGACTTGTAGCTATCGGGATCTCCCGTAATATGTATAGCAGGCTCTCCTTCATCAACAGTATCCTTCGCGGCAACCTCTGAAAACTCGTTGTCACGCTGTATAGCCTTTACCCAATCCTCTTCGCTTCCAACAGGAACGTGAGCATCTTCCTTGCTCGTTCCTACCTTGGTAACGGTAACAGACGCTTCACCGTTTCGGTATGCGCTCTGGAGAGAAAATCCTACGTATGCCTTATCGTTTCTGTCCGAAAGCCATACTGTAAGAGATTCGCAATACTCAACAGGAGCCAGAACATCATTTATCAGAACCTCATAAAGGCCTTCATCGGAATTAAATCTAATCTCAATGGTGAGTATCTGATTGCCGTCCGCATCCTCTTTATATATGTTAGGATAGCTTGCTATTGTATCTACTCTGGTTGTTATTCTTCCGTCTCCGGCGGTCTCCGTATCATCATACCACTGAAGTCTCTCCGCTTTGTTGGTCGTGCTATTGACTCGAATAAGTGTTTCAACACCGGTTCCCCAATCTCTTCCCAGAGCGTCTTCACCGACCTGACCGAGCTGAACAGACTGCGAATCCCAAATGGAGAAGCCAAACCATCTGTCAGTTGTATCGCCACCGGAGAACGCATCTATTCTTACTTCCATATAGAATCCGCCCATAAGGGATTCCTCATCGGCTGTCTGAATGGTATAGTAAGGTGTGTTATTGGGCCACGTAGCTCTGTATTCCGCGTACTCATCTCCAAGGGGGTTAACTCGAAGACCGTCATCGGCATAAATGTATCCGGGAACGGATTTACGGTCATCCTCAGGAATGTCATCGAACAAGTCTTCTCTCGCGATAGTCACAGCAAACGCGTCTCCTGCTGCCGAAGCAGGAAGAATGCACACTGCAAGTGTCGAAAGGATCATCGCTACCGCAATAATGAATGAAACTGTTTTTTTCATAATAGCCTCCATTTCGCCGCGCATAGCGGCACAAATAATTTTGATGAATCGCACACAAATGGCACTAGTATTCATAACAGATCAGTTGAGTGTTCATGGCAAACACAAAACGCTCAACTTTATCGTTAAAGTAAGTATATCACACTTTGTTTTCTTTGTCAAGAGGTAATTTCAAAAAAACCGTTTCACAATATCTGTAAACAAGATGTTGTTACTGTAAAAGCTAACCAAGATTATATTTTATTAAAACTCTTGCCTTGCCACAGATCGTTTTCATACATCAGCTTGTCTATATCATTTATTACAACAGTCTTTTTCCTGCTCCATTCGGGAGCCAAAAGCTCGCTTTGCATTCCGTCGCCTGTCAACCTTGCTATCACGGTGTCGGGCGGCAAAAGTGTAAGAGCCTGCGCTGTGATATCAACGTATTCTTCCTTTGTAAGTGGCGTATACTCTCCGCGCAAATACAAAGACGCCAAGCGTGTACCTTTTATCACGTGTAAAAGATGTATCTTGACTTGATCGGGCGCAAGACTTGCCACGTCTTTTACCGTTTTCAGCATATTCTCCCTGCTCTCTCCCGGCAAACCGAAAATAATATGTACACATATATTTATCTTGGACGATGCCACTCGAAGCTTTTTGTATCCGATCAAAAAATCCTCATATGTGTGTCCTCGGTTTATTGCGCGCGCCACGTCATCATTTGATGTCTGCAGACCAAGCTCCACCGTCAGCTCAGTACGCTCCGCAAGCTCACATAGATAGCTTACGGTGTCGTCCCACAAGCAGTCGGCGCGTGTAGCAATATTCAGTCCTACTACCCCGTCCTTGCTCATAACCGACTCAACCTTTGAACGAATTACCTCTGTAGGCGCATATGTATTAGTGTGCGCCTGAAAATAGGGGATATATTTATCTGTATTCCATTTGGATGATAGCTGCGCCTTTACTATCTCAAACTGCTCGTCAACAGGTATGTAACTTTCGGGAGCAAAATCTCCGCTACCACGCCCCGAACAGTATATACATCCTCCCGTAGAGCATCTTCCGTCTATATTCGGACATGTAAATCCCGCGTCAAGCGGTATTTTCATGCATTTTGAGCCAAACGTACGCTTGAGATAATAATCATATGTATAATATCTTTTGTTGGTATCACTGTTTGGGTACGGATTGCTCTGAACCTGAGTCTTTTTCATTTGATGTATTCCCTTTCAATACAAGCTCGGGCGACCCACAAGGTCGCCCGTATTTGTAACAATTATTAAAAAAGATACTTTTCACACGTGGCAAGCTTTACGCACACGGTGAATATCTTCATCGCCTTTTTTATGTCCTCAAGCGAGGGATATGTGGGCGCGATACGGATATTGCTATCATCCGCGTCAAACCCATAGGGGTAGGTTGCTCCGACAGGAGTCATGTTAACTCCCGCTTCCTTTGCCAACGCATACGTGCGCTTAGCGCAACCCTTCTCGGTAAAGAAGCTAATAAAGTATCCTCCGCGCGGCTCGTTCCAACGCGCTATACCGTATTGTCCAAGCTCGGCGTCAAGTATCTCACATACCGCCTTGAACTTGGGCGCTACGATGTCTGCGTGACGCTTCATCTGTTCAAGCATACCGTCCGCGCTGCCAAAAAACTTTACGTGTCTTAGCTGATTTATTTTATCATATCCGATAGTCTGCATTCCTACAACAGACTTTATCTGTGCAAGATTTGCCTCGCTTGCTGCCATCATAGCAACACCCGCGCCGGGATAGGTTATCTTTGACGTTGAGGCAAAATAGAACACTCTGTCAGGGTCGCCTGCCTTATCGCACTCCGCGAAAATATCAAGCAGCTTATCTCCGTCGTCATAAAGGTCATGCACAGCATACGCGTTATCCCACATTATTCTGAAATCGGGCGCACCCGTCTTCATAGCAGCAAGGCGTCGCACCGTATCGTCAGAATAAGTTATTCCGTCGGGATTAGAGTATTTAGGATTACACCATATTCCCTTGACAGACGGATCAAGCGCCAGTGCCTCAACCGCGTCCATATCGGGACCGTTCGGTGTCATATCAACGTTGATCATTTCAATTCCAAGCGACTCCGTGACCTTGAAATGACGGTCATACCCCGGAACGGGACATATAAACTTTACCTTCTCTTCCTTGCACCAAGGTCTGTCACTGCCAACGACTCCGTAAAGCATTGCCCTGGAAAGCGAGTCATACATGAAATTGAGCGATGAGCTTCCGCCAACCATGATCTTGCTTACGGGAATACCCAAAAGATCCGAAAATATACGCTTCATTTCGGGAAGTCCGTCAAGTATGCCGTAGTTTCTGCAGTCAAATCCCGCCTCACTGACACAATCAGCCGCATCCTTCAAAACGGTGAGCATACCGTCCGACAGATCCAGCTGTTCGCGGCAAGGCTTGCCTCTGGATATATCAAGCGACATACCAAGGCTCTTTATAGCCGCATATTCATTTATCAATCTCTCATGCTCCGCGGTAAGCTCCGCGCGGCTCATCTGACTGTACTTCATTAATAATCTCCGAACTAACTTTTTTGCCAACACGCTACTCAACAAAATGAGTTAACGCCAACAAAGGCAGGTATACATTGTCTATTTCCTCTGTTTTCAGCACATTGTACACAGTATAGCACATTCTGAATAAAAAAGCAATAGAAATTTCAAAAAATAACTATTATTTTACATTATCCCAAAATCTTCGCGCAATTTCTGCAAGGTTCTGTGCATTTCTTGCAAATTTTGCGTTGTTCCATTCGGGCGGAAACAGTGCTTTATACTTTGGCTCAGAAAATCTATCGTCGATCAATACAACTATGCCGCGGTCACTTTCGGTACGAATAACTCTGCCCGCCGCTTGAAGAACGGCATTCATACCCGGGTAAGTATACGCATAGTCGTACCCGCATCCGTTTTTGTTCTCGTAATAATCCCGTATTATGTTGTTTTCGTCCGAGATTCCAGGCAGACCCACACCAACTACCACCGCCCCTATAAGACGGTCTCCGGGCAGATCTATTCCCTCCGAAAACGCTCCGCCGAGAACACAAAATCCTATCCTCGTTTTGCCATCGTCAGCAAATTCAGCCAAGAAAGCCTGTTTTTCAAAGGGTGTCATATTTTTCTTTTGCTCAAGCACCTTGACCTTGGGATACTTTTTGCAAAATATTCCCCTTACTTCATTCATAAAGCTGTAAGACGGAAAAAACACCATATAATTTCCCGGCTTTGTTGATACAGTTGCCGCGACGCAAGAAGATATCTTCTTATATGACGATTCCCTGTCCTCATACCTTGTACTGATCCCGTCCACAACCGCAACGCACAAATTTGACGCGTCAAAAGGAGATTTAAAGCTTACCAAAACGCTTTTTTTGCCTCCGCCTAAAATATCGGCAAAATAGTCGGTTGGAGTTAGCGTTGCCGAAAAAAGCACAGACGCACATGCTCTGTCAAGGCACTGCGAAAGCTGCTGAGAGGGATCAAGACAATATAGCAAAACAGAAACGTCGGTTCCGCGTACGTTTATAAACGTAAGATAGCCGCCATCGTAGCGCTCCGCTATTTTTCTATACTCGAAAAGCTCAAATCCTATGTCTTCGACGGCAAGCCTTGCGGGATGATCGTGATTGCGTTTTTGCCACGCATCACACTTTTTTTCAAATTTTGACAGCGCTTCTCCCAACCTTTGAGGCATCTGGCGCTCAACACTGTAGCCCGCGCTTTGACCGTCACCAAAATATCGCATATTGTCACGGCAAAGCTCCGAAAGCCTTGAAAACTCGCAAATCACGTCGTTTGCTGCATGGCAAAGCTCATCATCCTCGGAAAGCATTTGAACGATCCGCTCAAATGACTTCATTTCAAGACGTTTGGAAAACATATCTCTGGCACGTGTTGGTAAATTATGCGCCTCATCCACAAGAAAAATGTATTTTTCTCCACGCGCCTCAATGTCACTGAAATATCTTTTCAAATATACAGTAGGAGAAAACACATAGTTATAGTCGCAAATAATTACATCACAAAGCTCCGAGAGATCAAGCGAAAATTCATAAGGACATATCCTGTGCTTCTCGGCATATTTCGCAACCGTATCACTGTCAAATATATCTCCGTTAGCAATTATATCCTCAAGCGCCGCTGACAGTCTATCGAAATATCCCGCGGCATACGGACATAACTCTCCCTTGCAATTTGAGGAAAGCCTGCCCCCTTTAAGTTTAGCGGATGCGTTTGCGCAAACACTTTCTCGCGCGGATATCACACACGTTCTCAGCATGCATCCTGACAAAGAAAGCTTTTGCATGGCAGACACCGCTTCCCTGCGTATGCTCTGCTTGGAGGTAAGATAGAATATTTTGTCCGCGATACCTTCTCCTACGCACTTGACTGACGGGTAAAGCGTAGATACCGTTTTGCCTATACCCGTGGGAGCTTGGCAGAACAGTCTGTTTTTATGCTTTACGTCTCGGTAACACTCCTTTATCATCTCTTCTTGACTGTCACGGAGGTTTCTATAAGGAAAACGAAGGGCCGCGGTTTTGGGCAGTCTTTCTTTTGCTCTCTCTCTTATGAAAGCTCCACGCCACAACACGTGGCAAAGCAGACCGCAGTACAGTGCGGAAAGCTCGTCTGCGGGCACTCGCTTTTGCTCAAAACAAATGTCATCATCTCCGTCGAGAAAAACAGATCTCAGAGTTACAAAGTCAAGCTCCTTTTGTCTGCAAAGAAGATGCGCATAGCAATACAGTCTTGCAAGCTCAAAGGTAACGGGCGCGCCCAGAGCAATGCGTCCAAAGCAATCGACGAAATATTCGCCTTCAACACATAATATGCCGTCTGCCACGCCCTCGACACAAAAATATATATCTTCCGTTTTTACCGTATTGTGCAGTCTTACCGCGTCGTGATAAGCCAATCCGTATCTCGTACCAAGCTCTTGAATCAATCTTGAACGGTTCGCCGATCTGACAGAACGCGTCCCTGTCTGCCCCGCCAAATCAAGATCGCCTCTACTCAACGTTTGTGCGCAAAGCTCCTCAACCGATAGCTCTACGGTATCGCTTGATGCATTGTATCGCACATCTATCCCTCCTTTCCTGCAAGCCTTACACACAATTATAGCATTTTTACTCCGCATTGTCAATCACGGCAATATGAATGGCGGTTGAAAAATTACCATATTTTTAGGGGTTACATTTTTATCCGCAATGCATTATAATAATAGTACATAATAGAAAATAGCCGCGCAGTATCAAAGCGGCGGAAAGGATAACTATGGAGCTTATACCGATAAACGATTCTAAACTCAAAATAATGCTTGATGAGATAGATATGAAGGAATACCGGCTTGGAGCAGAAAGCGACTGCGCAGACATGGAAACTCGGCGAGCGATACGCAACATACTTGATCTTGCCCGAGATCAGATAGGATTTAACACCGAGGGAGCAGAGATATTCGTTCAGCTATATACCTCTAAAAAAGGAGGGTGCGAGTTATTCATAACCAAAGGCGAAAGCTATGAAGGCTCGCAAAGAGAAGTGGGATTTTCAAGTGAGAAAATGAGTGCGCATCTACCCATAAAGGATGACCGCTCCGCGCATTCAAGACAGAAAAAGCGTGAATCCGCTAAAGGCGCGCCCTATGGAGAGCTTGCGGTACGTGACAACTCTCTTCCTTCCGAAAGAAAAAACGATATAGGAAAGCTCGCGTTTTCATTTGACGCTCTTATTGATCTTTGTAA
This sequence comes from Oscillospiraceae bacterium, assembly GCA_015063905.1. Lineage (GTDB taxonomy): Bacteria > Bacillota > Clostridia > Oscillospirales > CAG-272 > SVTX01. The sequence goes on from SVTF01000001.1 coordinate 57,832, forward strand.
GGTGTGTAGGATAATGCTTGAACGCGGTATAAAAGCAGGCAGTCAGGCATTGTACGACGATGCGGGCATATTCTATCTTTTGCTTTATAACACGGGAATGAGTGCGTATTCAAGGCTGGACAGATTCTCATTTATCACTGAATACGGGATCAAAGAAAGCTCGGATCGCCTGCTTACATATCTTGGCGAACACGGCAATACTATCTGCAACGAAGGGGCAATTGAGTTGCTTGGCAATCTGTGATTTGCCAATGATATATTTTCAGTTATATTTTAATAAAAATCGTCCTCGGCTCTTGAAATCGGGGGCGTTTTTTGATATAATGATTGTGTATTGATTTTTACCTTTTTGAAAGGATACACAAAACATGATGCTTGACGATTTGAGAAAAGCGTGCGCCGACTGCACTAAATGCTCATTGTGTGATACACGCACAAACTCCGTTTTCGGCGTGGGATGCGAAACTGCTGACCTTATGTTCGTCGGTGAAGCCCCGGGCGAGCAAGAGGATCTCTCCGGAGTGCCGTTTGTCGGACGCGCGGGTCAGTTGCTTGACAAATTTCTTTATGCGGTAGATATCTCGAGAGAAGACGTTTACATAGCTAATGTTTTAAAGTGCCGTCCTCCCAAAAACCGTGATCCCCTCCCAGAGGAGGAGGATATGTGCATAGGATACCTGCGCGAGCAGGTTTCCATCATCAAGCCCAAGATAATAGTGTGTCTTGGAAGAATATCTGCCATGAGACTAATAAAACCCGACTTCAAAATAACTCAGGAGCACGGAAAATGGTTCAAAAAGGGCAACGTTCTTATGACCGCCGTGTATCATCCCGCCGCACTTTTGCGCGATCCCAGAAAAAAAGAAGATATGCTTGAAGATATGAAGGCGATCAAGCAAAAACTTACCCAACTGCAAGAGGACTAAAAAATGAATTTCAATGCTTTATACGCAGTGGTTGCAACACTGCTCTTACTTATGGTCGTCGGTTTTATTTGCCGAAAACTAAAGATAATTGACGATGTCGCATCAAAAAGACTATCCGCCCTGATATTGAAGGTTGGACAACCGGCAATGATCATAAACGCACTTGCCAGCGCAAAGTACTCTCTTGAAAACCTTGAAATGGCAGGAAAAATGGTATTATTCGGCTTTGCATTCCATATTGTTCTTGCAATTTTTGCCTTTGCGCTTTGTATCGTGCTAAAAAGAAATCTCGACGAACAGAAAATATCCGAGTTTTCCTTGGTTTTCGCGAATTGCGCGTTTATTGGTTTCCCTATTTTCGAAGCTCTGTTCGGTCCAGAAGGACTATTCATGGCATCCTTCCTTGTTATCAGCTTCAACGTTTTCATGTGGACTTGGGGACTTGCCATATTTGCTCGCAAAAGAAAAGATATCAAGATCACCGTCAAAAAGGTATTGCTAAACTTTGGAACAGTCCCCTCTGTTATCGGATTCGGACTGTTTGCGCTTCAGGCTCCCGAGATAGGATTCGTTACCCCCGCTTTTATTCTTGATGCCTGCAAGTTTCTGAGCAATCTCTGTACTCCGATTTCCGTACTCATAACGGGAGCGCTTATTGCTACACTTAAACCAAAGCAGATATTCACAAAATGGCAGGTGCTTTATTTTAACGCTATAAAGCTATTCGTTCTGCCTTTAATCGTATGTCTTATCACAAAGCTTTTGAATATTCCCTACAACTACGCCATGTTCTTTACAGCCGCAGCAGCACTTCCCGCCGCTTCAAGCGTTTCTATGTTATCGGAAACGTACGGACTTGATTCGGGATATTCCGCACTTGTGGTTGGAACGTCTTCGCTTCTATGCGTAGCAACCCTGCCACTGTCGCTAAATCTTTCTCAATGGCTTCTGACACTATAAAATAAAAAAGCTATACCGAACGTTCGGTATGGCTTTTTTGTTTATTTAGTATCGTTGTAATATATTATTTCATCGGGCAGGTGCAAGCCAAGCTTTTCACGTGCCATGCGTACTATATAGTCATAGTCAACAGGCGAATCAAGTAAATACTCCAACTCCTCGATGTTGTTTTCATATTCCTCCAGCCTTAATTCAAGAGCCTCCTTTTCCTTTTGAAGCTCACTATACTTCATCAGTCCCGTAACAAACACCACAATGGACACAACAAGCAACACAGCAAGCGCAAGGCGCACTGTAACCTTTATTGCGGGAGTGCGAAAACCTTTCTTTATCGCGATCTCAAGATTTTTCTCGGAAGCATCTTCTATCAGATCGCCGTCAACGGCGGCGTCCTGCAAAGCTGATCCTTCCTTGTTCTTTATATCTGTATTTTTTGACATCCTTACAAGCTTCCTCTTCAGAGTATTCGGGCAACCTGGGCATTGCTTTATTGGCTACATTTTTGCGTTGCTCCCGTCGCGCGCATATTACACTTATTATTTTACCAATTACTTTGCCTATTGTCAAGTGATATAGCTTAATTATAAGAGAAATTATTGCCTTAAAAGGCATGATCAGCTTACCGACCAGCCATCTTATTATTTTCTTTATATGCTTTGCAAGCTTCACGTTTATCTTAAGTACAAGCCTGCCAAGCGTAAGGTAATACAATGCTCCGCCTCCAAGCATTCCAACGTACACGATGCCACGAAAGACACCGCCGCTTACGTTATATGTAAGCAAAATAGACGATATAGCAAATGATATGCAAAAAACCGCATCGCATAAAAATGTTACAGCATACAAGAATATCCTTTTGCCCACGCTTGTCGGTTCAACGGCAGCTTTACCATAATCAACACCAAGCATCATCTTAAATAATCGGATACCGTCATATATCAAGCCATGCGCAATGCCTATCAAAGCAGAGCTTAATATCAAAAGCAATACGGTAGATTGCGACAGATCTATCATACGTTACTCCGTATCGCTCCGTTTTCTAAACAGTCCCCTTTTTGTCTGCTGCTTATCTTCAAAATAATACATACCGTTGATCCTACCCTCAAGCTCAACTATTCCGTCAGATATGTTCAACACCTTGACGTGCAGTCCTTCTCCCTCCACCGCCATGTTTCCACAGACGGTGAGCAATACCACTCCACCTTCATCAAAGCTTACAACGTCAATCACACCGTCTATATTCATTCCCTCTCTCGACCTTGAAAAGAAGGAGTGGGGCGCCTCCTTATGCGAGATCGGATTTATTTCACTCATAAAAAAACCTCCGCATACTGTATCAATGATACAATATATGCGGAAGTGTTTCCGATTATTCAATAACCTCATACAGCGAGGAGGCTTCCGCCTTAGCGGTAAACTCTCTGACATCAAGCACTCTTATCTTAAGCGTGCGCTGACCGAACGTGACTTCAATCACGTCTCCCACCTTAACGTCATACGACGCCTTGGCAGGTCTGCCGTTAACGCTTACGTGCTCTGTATCGCACGCATCGTTAGCCACTGTCCTTCGCTTTATGATTCTTGAAACCTTCAGATATTTATCAAGACGCATTTATTAGCCGTTTACTTTTTTCTTAAGCTCGCTACCTGCGCTGAAAGCAACGTACTTGGATGCGGGGATCTCAACTGCCTCGCCGGTCTTGGGGTTTCTACCGGTTCTTGCTGCACGACCCTTAACCTCAAATCCACCGAAACCTGTGATCTTTACATCTTCGCCTGCTGCAAGAGCCTCTGCAACAACGTCGAGAACTGCGTTAACAGCTGCTGCCGCTTCCTTCTTGGTTACGCCTGCCTTTGCCGCTACTGCATCTGTGAGCTGTAATTTGTTCATAATATACCTCTTTCTTTTTTGTTATATTTCGGCTGACTAAAAAATGGGCAAATGCACCATCCAAACGGCCAAACCGATTGATTTGTTTAGTTAATTATAACATATTGGAAGTTTTTTTGCAATAGGTTTTACAAAAAAATATTCAAAAAAACACTATTTTTGCTAAATTTTTTTGTATTTTTTGACGGCAAATTAACTTTTTTTATCTAACGTGACACAAAACCGCTATTTTGAGACACCGCTGATTGCTAAATCGCTTATGTTTATTTGGAATGCTTGACTTTATCCCATATTGCGTCAAGCTGCTCCATTGTCATATTCTCGACGCGATCTCCATTGCTTAATACAGCGTTCTCTACCTTTTCAAATCTGTCAATAAACTTATTTGTGGCACCAAAAAGAGCTTCCTCGCTATCTACTCCAAGCTTTCTGGCAAGACTTGTAACTGTAAGCAGGAGATCTCCCATCTCCTCCTTTACATCCTCCAAGGATTTGTTTTGAGCCGCCTCGCGAAGCTCCTCGATCTCCTCATACAGCTTATCAAACACAAGATCTGCCGTTTCAAAATCAAAGAAAGATGCCTTTTTGCCCACCTTTTGAGCTCTCATAAGTGCGGGAAGCATAGGCGGGATTGACCTTAACTTATCGGTCAGAGTATTTCTCTGCTTCTCTTCTCCCTTGATCTTATCCCAATTATCAAGAACCTCGGCACTATCCTTAACACTGACCTCTCCAAATACGTGTGGATGACGGTGTATCAGCTTTGCGCATATATCGTTGGATACGTCACTCATATCAAACGTACCTGCCTCGCGCTCAATATCCGCATGGAATACGACCTGCAAAAGCACGTCGCCCAGCTCCTCACGCAGAAGCTTAACACTCTCGGTATCTATCGCCTCTATGACCTCGTACGTCTCCTCAATAAAATCCTTGCGCAGACTCTTGTGGTCCTGCTCCATGTCCCAGGGGCATCCACCCTCTCCGCGCAATATCTTTACTATGAGTAAAAGGTCCTCATAATCGTATCTTTCCTTTGCCAAAAGATAGCTTATTCTTTCTTTTCTCTTCTGCTCGGTAAACTGACTGTTCATTTTACTTCCTCGCTTTTATTTATTATTTTACCAATCTGTTTAATACAGGCAAACGTTTCACATCGTCTTTATTCACTGCTTTTAGCAAAAAACACATTGCTACGTATAATACCGCTGTAAAAGCGATGCTTAACAAAGTTGCCACGCTATCCGCCAACTGCCCAGACACACTCATATACAGTATTCTTCCCGCGGCAACTGATAAAAGTGCGGATGCAAACGGGCGGACAAGTATTTCGCCTTGAGGAATATTCTGTGGAACTCTTTTGCTTATATGATAAAAATTTATGGCATTTATCGTGAGATCACAGGCAAACGTACTTATCGGGGCTCCCATTATGTTGATAGATCCGACTCCCATAAGAACGTATGCCAAAACGATCTTGACAAAAGCACCTATAGCCATAGAACATATGGGCAGACTTGGCTTACCGTATGCTTGTAATATTGCGTTCTCTACTGTTATATAGCAAGACATCGTCACGGACATTCCAAGTATCGCCAAAAGAGGACAAGCCAATGCCACCGCCTCTGCGTCACTTTTGAACACAAGATCAAGTATTTGCCTTGAAAACATAGACATACCAAGTCCTATGGGCATAGCTATGATAGACGTAAGCTTCAAAGCATCAATTACAGATGTCATCTGTTTTTGCTTATCCTTGTTAGCAACCGCCCCCGATAAAGCGGGCACAAGCGGCAAAGCTACAGAGCTGATGATTGCCGGGGCGAGACTGAAAAGAGGTACGGCAAGCGTAGTATAGCTTCCATATGCGGAAAAAGCCATCTCCGAGGAATAACCTATAGTTTGCAGTCTGCGGAGTATCATAGACATGTCTATCAGCTTTGTCAGACTCAGCACGGCGCTTGAAAGCGTTATTGGTATTGCCGCGCGCAACAGCTCACCGGCGACCCCTCGCCTATTGGATGCTTTATGGGCTTCACCTCTCCTATGAAGCTTTTTTGACAGAGCAAGATACAAGGCGGATATAGCTGTTCCAAGTGTTAGTCCAAGCACACCCGCCGCAGCTACCATGGAAGTATCAAGTCCATGAGCGAAAGCCACGCCCGCAAATAACAGTCCAAGCAAAAGCTTGCCAAGTGCCTCTATAACTTGCGATACTGCAGTTGGAAGCATTTGTCCAAGTCCTTGAAAATAGCCTCTGTACGCTCCGCAAATACATACAAAAAATACCGTTGGTGCTATCGCGAATATGCACAGTGCCGCCTTATCGCTTTTAAGATAATCAGCAAACGGGACTGCAAAAGCTATCATTATTGCCGTTCCAATTATTCCTAACGCAATAAACAGACGCATTGCGACCTTGAATATGCTCTCCGCGCTTTCTTGCCCCTTTGCCGCTATCATGACCGACATAGCAACAGGCAATCCCGCCGTTGAAATTACACAAAAAAGCGCGTATATCTCATACGCAGAATTAAAATACCCCATGCCCTCGCTCCCAAGCAGACCGAGCATGGGGATCTTATATACAAGTCCGATTATCTTGACAATGACTACAGACAATGTCAAAACAAAGAATCCCGAAAAGAAACCGTCCTTTTTTACATTTTCCTTTTCTTTTTGCGCAAGCGCAGGAATTGTTTGCTTTTTCTTATTTTCCAAAAGTCTTGCCAAGACCGCACCTCTACTTAATCGAAATAGTGTGAGATTACCCTTTTAGCCTCATGCTTTAAGAGCTGCTCATCTATCGTAGTATATGTGCCGTTTTCATAAAGTATGTTGCCATCGCAAAGAGTCATAAGTATATCCGACTCTGTCATGCTATAGCATACAGTGGATTCGAAGCTATATGAGGGAATGTTGTCAAACGACGACATATCCACAAGCACAACGTCTGCCCTGCTCCCAACCTTTATTTCTCCGCAATCCATTCTTCCCTGCGCTATCGCGCCGTTTCGCGTGGCGCATTTGATCATATCTGCCGCCAAGGTGACCGAAGGGTCCCGCTCTGCGCCCTTATGTATCAGCGTAGCAAACTGAAGCTCACGAAGCACACTTAAGCGGTTGTTTGATGCAGCGCCATCTGTTCCGAGCGTTACATTTATGCCCGCATCACGCATCTTTTTGTATGGCATGATCCCGCTGCCAAGCTTTAAGTTGCTTACGGGATTATGAGCTATACTTATCGGATATTTAGCCATAAGCTTTATATCCTCATCGCTTACCCACACGCAGTGAGCCGCAGTCACGGCATTATCGAGTATTCCGTGCTTTGCCAAAAACGCGGTTGGTGTAAGTCCGTGTCGGGCTATACACTCTTCATGCTCAGCCTTGGTTTCCGAGACGTGTATCTGAAAGCCCGTTTCAAGCTCTTTTGTGAGCGCCCCCACATAGTCAAAGCATTTTGGAACGTTGGAATACTCTGCGTGCAATGACATATCTATCTTTATCCTGCCATCCGCCTTACCGTTCCAATTCTTATATACGTCAATTGACTCAAGCACTCTTAGATCCTTGGAAAAATCGGCATTGCTATCAAATGACACTATCGAACGAGAAAGATTTGCCTTTACTCCCGTTTGCTCCACGGCTTTTGCCGTTTCGTCAAGGAAAAAGTACATATCTGAAAATGATACTACTCCATTTTTAATCATTTCGGCAATCGCCAGCATCGACCCCGTGTAGACCCTCTCCTCATTTAAAAGATCCTCCGCGGGAAATATTTTTTCGTTCAACCAACGCTGAAGAGGCAGATCGTCGCCGTAACCCCGAAACAGTGTCATAGCACTGTGACAGTGCGTATTGTAAAACGCGGGCATAAGAAGATTTCCATTACCCTCTATCACACGGTCAGCATTATATTCGGGCATCTGCGCTCCAATATACTCTATAGTTTTGTCCTTGATAACAACGTTTACCGTTCCGCTATATCCACAGCTCTCGAGTAGATTTACGTTTTTAAATATCAGTGTCATCTTTACATCCTCAATACTGTTTAAACAAATTCCTTATAAAGTGATCCCTTAGAGATCACGTTGGGCGCTATGCCCTCTATTTTGTCGATTCTTTGAAGTATCTCTCTGCTCTGACCATAGTACGCATAGCTTTGGGAAATGCCGCCAAGTAGATTTCTAAGATAGGGCGCAAGAACGTTCATTTCATATGCCATAGTAGTGTCGATCCTCACGTCACATCTGTCAAAATATGGGAAGATATTCTTCTCCTCGTTTGCCCGCACTCCGTTCCAAAGCGGAAACGTAAATTCAGGTTCAGCTCCCCTGAAATTGCTATCACGGACAAGCCTACGGCATAATCTTATATAGTCAGGCTCAAAAACGTTTCCGTCAACGTCAATCGCGCTCATAGGACGAACCGCCAATATCTTGCCTCCCGCTTTTTCGATCACGGAAAGCACCTTGGGATAGAGAACCTGTATTCCCTCAAAAAGAAATACGTCATCATCGTCTGCGGAAAACTCCTCCCAAACACTTCTCTCACCTGTTTTAAAATCAAATATCGGCTTCTTTGCCCTGCCTTTTTCAAAAAGGTCATGCACAAATTCATAAAACAGTTCGCAATCCAGAGTGTCGGGTGAATCAAAATCCGCCTTTGTGAGATCGGTATCCTTTAAATCCTCTTTTGAAAAGTTATCCTTGTAAAAATCGTCAAGAGATATGACATGCACAATTTTTTGGCTGTCACCAAGATGCGAAATAAGCTTTTTTGCCGCCGTGGTCTTTCCGGAGCACGTGGGTCCTGTGAGTCCGACAACTCGCACATCTTTACCATCACACAGCTCGGATACTCCACGCGACAGCGCTCTCTCAAATTCTTCATCACACAAATGAACAAAATCCGAGTCTATTTTCAAAAATCCCTTTTTAATATTCCTATCCATCATCAAGCTAACACCTCCCGGGTGATAAGTTTTTGCTTTGAATATTAAACGAGTCCTCTCCTCAAATAGAATTCACGCGCGCTCTCAAGCTTTGCCTCCGTTTTGTTATCCGAAAGATACTCATACGGATACTTTGGATTGAAAAATCTTTCTATAGCGCGCTTTTCTCCGTTAGCGGGGTTGTAATCCACAAACTTTGATACAGCGCCGGCTCCGCATGCGAATATGGAGTGTATCTCCTCCATCATGTATATGTTATATAATCCCTTATGGCCTTCAAGAGCAAATCCTACATTCTCATAATTCCCAACAGTATTTTTCTGACGGTACATATAGTAAGGCTGATAGCCTTCATGCTGAGCAGTTATCTGTGAGTAGTCTACGCATTTTCCTACATCTCCGCCACGCACCGAATATATGTGCGTGCTGCTCTTTAGAATGTCACTTGCTTTTTTGACACTAAAGGTATGTACGGTTATGTTTTCCGGTCTCAATGCAACCACTTTATCATATGATGACGAAAAGCTTGCAAACTTATCTCCGGGCAACCCCGCTATCATATCAGTATTGATCACCTTTACGCCCGAATTGCGTACAACGTCATAGGCACGAAGAAAGTCCTCCGCGGTGTGAGCTCTGCCGATGATGCGAAGCACGTCATCATTCAGAGTCTGCGGATTAACGCTTATACGTGTTACCCCGTGCTTAACGGCAATCGACATCTTTTCGGCATCGATCGTATCGGGCCTTCCCGCCTCAAGCGTATACTCATCAACAGTTGATACGTCATAGCTTTCGTCAATGAGAGCCAACAACCATTCAAGCTGCGTAGCATCAAGCGTTGTAGGCGTTCCTCCGCCGATATACACAGTTTTTACGCGCAATCCAAGCTCCCCGATCAACGCAAAGGTCTTTTTGATCTCGTCTCCCAGAGCAATAAGATAATCAGGAATAGTTGAGAGCAACTTTTTAGAAGTATATGACACAAAGGAGCAATATGCGCATCTTGTCGGGCAAAACGGTATCGAAATATATACACTGCACTCACGCGCATCGGCACTCTTAACTAACTCTGCCTCATTCAGAGCCACCTCTGTTGCAAGCGCCGCTTTTTTGGGAATAACAAAATAGTCACTGACAAGCGTCTTTTTGACTCTCGTCTTGCTCATTCCGCTCTCCAGCATCTCGGTTGCCACCTTTGAAGGTCTTACACCTACCAGCATTCCCCAAGACGGACGGTAAGATATCACCTCTCCGCACACCGACAGTATCGCATCACCTACAGCTATTTTTTTGAGCCTGTCGTGAGTAATATCATCACGGTGACCGTATATCTTCTCACATGATGCGTATTTCTCATCCAGTGTCAACTCCGCAAATACCTGCACGTCGTTTTCATTTTCCTCAAGCCTCAATGTCAGCTCGGGGACCGCAACGTCATTTTCTATATCAGTGTCAACATCTTTCTCGGAAAATCTTTCGCCCGGGAAAAATATCATACACAAAGTCTGAACATAATATTGATTTATGTTTCCGCTTACATTAAGCTTCATTTTTGGATCCTATCCCTTTTCTTTTACTGTTTCTTACTTTTGAGAACTTCGCTGTCCATAACTATAGTGACTGGACCGTCATTAATGAGTGAAACCTTCATATCGGCGCCGAATATACCACTCTCAACTCGACGCAAGTGTTTTGCCATCAAACTGATAAAATACTCGTAAAGTCTTTTTGCCTCGTCTACGGGAGCAGACCCCAGATAGTCGGGGCGATTGCCGTGCCTATAATTTGCCAAAAGAGTAAACTGGGATATTATCAAAGCCTCTCCGTCTATATCCATAACAGAACGGTTCATCTTGCCTGCGTCATCGCAGAAAATTCGAAGCTTGCCTATTTTCTCGGCAAGCAGCTCGGCATCGGCATCCGTGTCTCCCTGAGCCACTCCAAGCAATATCATAAGTCCTTCTTTGCACGAACCTATCAGCTTGCCGTCAACCGTCACAGACGATTCGCTCACCCTTTGCAATATCGCTTTCATATTTTTCCCTTCTTTTTTTTGCTATTAATTTTGACAATTATCAAGCGAAATAAACTCTAATACAGTCTCACAATCAGTTGTAGGCAGAAAATACAAATTAAACGAACTCTGCCTCTAAAGTTCTTTTGCCTACTTTTCGTATCGATTTGCATAAAACGTTGATTTTACTTGTTTTCTTCCCCGTCAGCAGTGAGCGAAAAATACAAGTTAATCAAACTCTGCCTCGAAAAGTTCTTTTGCCTACTTTTCTTTCAAGAAAAGTAGGTTAAGAGAAGCCTCTGCCCACACTCTCCACACCGTCAAGAGAACGAAGTCTTGAAACAATGGAGTTGTAGTGATCAATGTTTTTACAGCTTATCTTAAGACTGATAATACACCTGCCATTATTGCGCTTTTGCGAATTTACATGAAGAATAGCAACCTTCATATCCGCCAGCGCAACTGCAACGTCGGCAAGCATACCGACTCTGTCCTCGGTAAATAGCTGCAAAAGTGCCTCGTAGTAGTTTTTGGAGCTGTCCTGAACATCATGTGCTTCCCAATGCGCTTCAACCCAACGGTCAGACAACTCGAGCTTTTTGAGTCCCTCCACCACGTTGGGACAGTCCTGCTTATGAATAGAAATGCCGTATCCCTTGGTTATAAATCCAATAACATCGTCTCCGGGCAATGGGTTGCAGCATTTCGCAAATTTAACCTGGCATCCGCTCTCGCCATCAACGATTATGCCGCTATTGGACTTGATATGCTTGGGGCGGGCAGTAGATTTTTGCATAAGCTCCTGCTCGGTAACGAGAACGGGCTCTGCAGCCTGCTCGGCGAGCTTGTTTATCTCTTCCTTCAGCTTACCAGCTATCTTGTTAAGAGATATTCCGCCGTATCCCACCGCGTTAAACATATCATCCGCGGTATTAAATCCAACTCTCTGACCGACGGTTGTAAGTATCTCGTTTTTCTGCTGATCGCCAAGCTTTACGCCGTGCTTTTTGATCTCACCGTCAATAATTGATCGTCCAAGCAGGATATTCTCCGCCCTCGATTCCTTTTTAAACCACTGTCTTATCTTTGACTTGGACTCACTGGTTTTAACAATATTGAGCCAATCTCGGCTGGGTCCCTTTGAGCTTGACGAGGTAAGCACCTCTACTATCTCTCCGTTCTCAACCACACGATCTATCGGAACTATCATGCCGTTTATCTTGGCACCTATCATTTTGTTTCCGACTGCCGAGTGTATGGCATATGCAAAGTCTATAACTGTTGCTCCCTGAGGCAATGCTATAACGTCACCCTTGGGGGTAAATACGAACACTTCATCGTGGAAAATATCGGTTTTGAGCGCATTAATAAACTCATCGGGGTCCTGGGTCTCTCCCTCGGTTTCAATAAGCCTTGAGATCCACTCAAGCTTTTTATCCATCTCTTCCTTGCTGGAGGCTCCCGACTTGTATTTCCAGTGTGCCGCAATACCGTATTCCGCTATATGATGCATCTCTTTGGTTCTTATCTGCACCTCAAAAGGAATTCCGTCACGTCCAATAACCGTGGTATGCAAGGAACGGTACATATTGGGCTTCGGCGTGGAAATATAGTCCTTAAAGCGTCCGGGTATAGAGTTGAACATCTCGTGAATAATTCCAAGTGCAGTATAGCACTCAAGCTCAGTATCCACGATAACTCTGACGGCATAAAAGTCATATATCTCGTCAAAGCTCTTGTTTTGGTTATACATTTTCTTGTAGATACTGTAAACCGTCTTTATTCTTCCTTCGAGCGTAAAGTGTATATGATTTTCCGCCATTTTCTCTGAAATAACGGAACGAATGCTCTCAATAACGTTCAGGCTTTGCCCATATTTGTTTTCTATCTCTGTCTTGACCTCGTTGTATCCTATCGGATCAAGATACTGTATTCCAAGATTCTCAAGCTCCTGCTTGATCTTCTGTATGCCGAGTCTGTGGGCTAAAGGCGCGTAGACCTGCATAGTTTCAAGCGCCGTAAGCCTTCTTTTATGATCCGCTTTAGCCTCAAGCGTTCTCATATTGTGCAATCTATCGCACAGCTTGATAAATATTACTCTGACGTCCTTGGACATTGCGAGCAGCATCTTTCGAATGTTTTCAATATGCTGCTCCTCTTTATCCTCTATCTGCAAGGATACTATCTTTGTCAGTCCGTCAACAAGCATGGCAACGTCTTGGCCAAATTCTTTCTGTATTGCTCCAAGATCAACCTTATCCGCACAGTCCTCCACCGTATCGTGAAGCAAAGCCGCGCAAATAGAGTCTGTATCAAGCTCAAGTCCAGCCACGATCTCCGCAACCGCCAAAGGATGCGAGATATAAGGCTCTCCGCTCTGCCTGAACTGACCGCAATGAAGCTCCTTTGCATATTCGTAAGCGCGTTTTATCTTATCCAGATCATATTTTTTGCCTGTTACGCGCAAAAGGTCAAATAGTCTGTTGGCGTTGAATTCGCCATCTCGATTCAAAGTGTTCTGTTCCATAAAAATCAAAAATCTCCCTCCGGCACTATTGCGCCGAACCGTTTTGAAATTAATAACGCTAAATAATCATGTCTTTGCATACATTGTCAAAATCCTTTGATATGTTGAGGATTCCTCAATGTTAGTCTTTGATGCGTTTTTGCATACCTCAAGATAGAAAAAATCTTGCTCCTGTTCGTCCAAGTTGCATACGTTTATTTCACTCAATATCTTGACCATTATGCGCAGCTTCAATCCGTCATAACAACCTAAAGAGCTCTCTGCAAGCTGGTGCGGAAGTGCCCTATAATTGAAAAGCGTACGTCCGCATGCATTCTCATATCTTAAGAATTTATATATTTCTGCTATCTGCGCTCTCGTAGGAATTATATCCTCACGCGAACTAAAAGGTTCGCCGCAAGTTAGCTTTTTATAATCCTCACGGTCGATCTCGTACTGCTTTTCAAGCTGCTCTGTCAATCTTATATCCTGTAGGATAAGCTGAACTGAGCTTTTACCGCGAAATTCATTAATGCTCAGCTGACACAGAACATCAACGCGTTCGCCCACGTAATAGTCCAAAGAAGACAGTCCAACTCCAAAATACACTGCTCCGAAGCAATATGCGCCACGGGACAGCATAAGCTTTGTGTGTTTTCCCGCACCCATTGGAGTCATCTTATCAATCACAAGATCCTTGATTATAAACGTCGGCGTTGGATTTGCAACTCCAAACGGCTCAAGGCGTGATAAATCAGCTACGGTGGCAAGATCTGCTTCATCGGGAGATATCTCGCAGTCGGCCTCCAAGCTTACTCCAAGGTCTTCATCATTCAATTGCTTTTGGGCATACTCATTGATCCTTTTTCTGAATTCATCAACGTTGCATCTGGTCACGGAAAGCCCCGCCGCCAATTCATGTCCTCCGAACTGAATAAGCAAGTCTTTGCAGTAATCAAGAGCTTCCACAAGATTCATTCCCTTTATGCTTCTTCCGGACCCTTTACCCACGTCATTATATCCGGGCTCTCCGTCAACAGATCCTTCAAATGAGATCAGTATGGACGGCAATCCGTATTTTTCCGTTATTCTTGAAGATACTATTCCTATTATTCCCTGCTGCCACTTATCATTGTCAAGAACTATTACCTTATCACGCTTAAGATCGCAGGTCTCTTCTATCATAGCGTACGCTTTGTCGGCTATATAGTTCTCCTGTCTTTGCCTTTCGCTATTTATCTCGCAAAGCTCATCTGCTTTCATAAAGGCGATTTTTTCGTCCTTCTCCAAAAGCAGCTCTACCGCCTTTGCCGCAGAGCTTATTCTTCCCGCGGCATTAATACGCGGTGCCAATGAAAAGCTGATAAATCCTGAATTGATCTTTCTTTTTTTGGGTGGGAACTTTTCTACGGTCGTCGGTCTCGTCGCCGCCTCTATAAGTGCGGCAAGACCCACGCGATCGGTCTCCTCGATAGATACCAATCCGCGCTTGACTATGTATCTGTTTTCGTCCGATAGAGGCATTACGTCTGCCACTGTCCCCATAGCAACAAGATCCAAATACTCGGAGCATATTCTTTCGGTACACTCTTCCACGCCAAGCTCAGAACAGCGCATGATCTCATATGCGCAAATGAGCTTAAACACGACTCCGACACCCGCAAGCTCCTTAAACGGGTACGGGCAATCCGGTCTGTGAGGATTGACTACCGCGCATGCATCGGGAAGCTGTCCGTGACATTCGTGATGGTCGGTCACGACAACATCGATTCCAAGCTCCTTTGCATATGCAGTTTCTTTTACCGCGGTTATTCCCGTATCAACGGTTATCATAAGCTGCGTTCCCGAGCTTTTGAGTGTGTCTATTGCCGCCAAAGAGAGTCCGTACCCCTCTTTTGCTCTTACGGGAATGTAGTAGTCAACCTTGGCTCCCAACGATTCAAGATATGTGTAAAGCAGCGTTACCGAGGTAACTCCGTCAACGTCATAGTCTCCATATATCGTTATCTTCTCTCCACACTCAACAGCCTGCGATATTCTCAACACCGCATGCCTCATATCTGCCATCATATACGGATCGTGCAGCGAAGACAAGGAAGCATTCATAAATCTATCCGCGGCGTCTACATCTGTATATCCTCTGTTATATAATAATCTTGCCAAAACGCAGGACATGCCCGACGCACCGGCAATATCGTTTATCTTACTGTCGGCTGCGGCATCACCCGGCGTGTAGCGCAAACCCCAGCCTTTATTTTTATTTAAACTCATTTTAACTCCAAAATCAATCAAGTGGCTTATATTTTGCCATAATTGACAAAGCTACCTTGATCCCATCTACCGCGGCGCTGGTTATTCCACCGGCATATCCCGCTCCCTCTCCGCAAGGGTAAATACAGTCGTGTCCTAATGCTGTCATATTTTCTCCCCTCAAAATTCGCAAGGGGGATGATGTTCTGGTCTCTGCGCCCGACAATATTGCTTCTTCATTTGCAAATCCGTTGAGCTTTTTATCAAATGAACGTATTCCGTAGCGGAGCGACTCGGTAACAAACGCGGGAAGAACGCTATCCATAGATGCCGTTTTATAATTGTTTCCCCCCATATAAGTCGGTCTTATTTCACCCGGCTCATGTACAAGGACCCCACTCAAAAAATCTCCTACGGTCTGTACGGGAACGGAATAACCGCCTCCACCTGCCAAAAATGCCGCCCGTTCAATTTTTCTTTGAAACTCAATCGCTCCAAGGGCAAGACTGCCGTTGACTTTCTCGTAATCGTCTACCCTGACAGAAACCGCTATTGCCGAATTGGAATTATCGCCGTCGCGGGAAAAGTTGCTCATTCCATTCACAACGACTTCCCCTTCCTCGCTTGCCGCCGCGACGACCTCACCGCCGGGGCACATGCAGAAGGTGTAAACTCCGCGCTCTCCCTTTGTATCGGAAAGCGCATATTCAGCTGCTCCAAGCGCCTCGTGACCTGCAAGATCTCCGTAAAGCGCTCTTTCTATGTGTTCTCTCTTATGCTCTATCCTTACACCCACCGATATTGGCTTTGGTATAATATCAAAGCCCCGATCAAGAAGGACTCCGTACGTATCTCTGGCACTGTGTCCAAGCGCGAGAACCACGGAGGAGCAAACAAAGTCCCCTTTAGTTGTCGTAGCTTTAATAAGCCCATCCGACATCGTAGATATATCCGTTAGCTTACAGCGATAGATGACGTCACCGCCGAGGCGCTCTATATGTCCAAGTATATTATCTACCACGCTTCTGAGAATATCGGTTCCAATATGCGGCTTTGCCTTTACGGTAACCTCATCGGGCGCGCCAAAGCGCTTGAACGTTTCAAGCACGTACGCACACTTGGAATCATTTATTCTCGTCAAAAGCTTACCGTCGGAAAACGTGCCCGCTCCGCCCGCTCCAAACTGAACGTTGGATTCGGTATCAAGATCGTGAGTGGTATAGAAGCTCTTCACAGCGCGAACTCTGTCAGCAATCGAATCTCCTCGGTCAATAATTATCGGCGCATATCCGTTTTCGGCAAGGATCAGGGCGCAAAACATACCCGCAGGCCCCATTCCAACCACTAACGGTCTTGCGCGCATGATCTCGTTACCCTTTACTATCTCCAGCTCATCGATGGAAACGTTTCTCGCTCCAAGCTGCGCAAATTTCGCTCCGTCTTTTTGAGATACATCCGAGGATTCGGCACAGACCGAATACACAAGCTTTACCGCATCTCTGCGCCTTGCATCAACGCTTTTTTTATATATTTGGAGGCTGTATGCGTCGGCGTTCATTCCCGCGCGACGCATTTTACTTCTTACTATTCTAATGGCACTTTCGCAGGGCTCGTCGTACGAGAGCGATATGCCGTCAAAAATATATGCATACTTACCCATTACTGCTTATTGTCAGAATCGCTGCTGAAGGTTATACGTATCGCAGGCTCTGTGCTTTCGATCCAAATATCGTCCGCGTTCCAACCGTCAAGCAAAGCTATGGGAAGCAAAACCTCGTTAGGACTATCAAGAACGATCGGATACTCAGTTATTCCCACCAAAGCCGAGGGCTTTCCGGCAATCTTGATCGTGCTTGGATTATAATGTGCAGTATATCCTTCAACGTTCAGATGCACTTTAACCGCGATCTCCTTATGTGCCGTAACGTTTACCGATACATCTATTCCCTCTGTGGAATACTCGATCATTCCGTCTGTACCGTTTACGATATGATAGTGTTCATTCAAAAACGTCAGCGGGAATTCGTTTACAGATCCGTCAAAATCCTTGGAATCCTCAAATCCCACACCGTCCTGCGTCAGTAAAAGATCACTGTTTATGTTGTATCTTGCATGAGAAATAAGACTAACTATTTTGGACGGTCCCGCGATAGTAATAACATTTCCCTTGCCGTTGTTGCCTTCAATACTGACTATCTTCTCGTATGTGTTGGTATCGTCATTATTCTTATCAACCATTGCGTCAAACGGAACTTCCTTGACCATATATGTATCAACGTACATACTCACGTTAAGCTCATTCGAATCGCTCACGCTAAGGCTTGACTTTTCGGGAGTTTGTATCGTGATCGGCAACGTTATCTTCTCTCCCGCAACTATATTCGAAGGGGTGAAGCTGCTTACGTCAACAACCGCGTGATACTCGCTGTCAGTATATTTCTTAAGATCTCGGTTGGATCCCTTTATCGTAACTGTAACCTCTGTTTTATCCATTCCGTAAAACATAACGTTTCCGCTTTCAGCACTCTGAACACCTATATATTCAATTTTCAAAAGCTTTGTTTCCGTTGCCTCGGTATCATTGAGATTGACCATCCACAGCCACACGACAATAGCAATGAGAAGGCATATCAGCTTTGGAAAAATATCAAGCTTTCTCCTTTTTTTATCCGATACTACAACGGATTCATCTCCCGTTTTATCGGGATCGTTAACAAATTCAAGCTTTTTCATTTTTGCCCTCTCCTTTCTCTTCTCTTTCAACTATCGCGCTTTCTCCCGCGTTTGCGTCGGTTTCCTCGGGTATCCAGTCGTTTACGCTCTTTCCTGTCATGAGCTTGAACAGATCGTCACGAAGGTCTGTTGATTTATGCTTTCCCTTTTTGCCGATGTCATGATAGTTGCGCTTGAGCAGATTGTTGTTTGCAATAGATATATTTCCCGTTTCCTCGGAAACTATAACAACCACCGCATCACTTACCTCGCTTATCTTAAGTGCGGCACGGTGACGTGTTCCCAGACCGCCCGCCACTCTCGTATTCTCGGAAATGGTCTTTGACTTATTGGAGGCGGATACTATTCTTCCGTTCCTGATGAGAACGGCTCCGTCATGCAATGGAGATTTATTTACAAAGATATTACACAAAAGCTGTCTTGACACGAGAGCATCAATGGGCGTTCCCTCCGCAAGCTGATTATTAAGCCTTCCGCTTCTCTCTAAAACGATAAGCGCGCCCTCGCCCTTTGCAGAAAGCTCAAATGCCGCAGCGGACACTTCCTCTAACATTTTCAGAGTTTCGTCCGTATTTACCGCATGGCGATTAGTTATTCTGTGAAAATTCTCAGACGTAGTGCTGCCGAATTCTGCAAGCACTTCGCGAAGCTCGGGCTGAAACAGAATACAGATAGCAATAATTCCAAGCGCATAAAAATTCTGCAAAATAGAATTGATCGCCACCATGTTCAACACGTCACTGATGATATACAGAACGATGAGAAGGACAAATCCAATAAGAACTCGTCCCGCATTTCTGTCGCGTACGAACTTATATATCATGTATATAAACACTGTCAACAAAGCGATGTCCAAAATGTTGACAAACGTTATATGCTGTATTGGGAATACGACGTAATCCATAAAAAAATCAATGATCTTTTCAAACAAGTTCATATTCTGTTCAATAAGTGTCATATTCTTTCAAGCTCCTTTATGAAGAGAATTTTAAACATCCGAAATCAATGTCACAATGCCAAAGCACACTGCGCCATTATATAATAATTATACAGTTTATATTATAACAGAAATATCACCTCAAAGTCAAGGCTTTTTTATCTTTGCGCAAACGTTTTTATCCCTTTTTTTGCTCTAATTCAAAAAATTTTAATTTAATTTACAAAAAATACAAAAAGCAGCCTTGTTCAAGGGCACAAAACACCCCAAAACAAGACTGCTTTTATCAAAAATATCTTCCTGTTCTTTCACTTTTCAGAAACAAGACCTATAACCGCAACCGTTACCGCATAGCAAATAACACCAAGCACCGCAACCGACAAGTAATTAATCAACATTGAGATGACTGTTACAACCTTTTGGGGCGGTCCGGATAAAATCATAGCCCAAGCGTCATTGGCAATCCGACCAAAGAGCTTAGCAATTACAGTTACCACGCCACATGCCTTAGCACATCGCATAAGCGCGTTGCCTTTGTCATACACCTTGGAAAATGGCAAAAGATCTTTATCATTGCTCTTTTCTATCTTGCGCCTGACAATTGCGATAATTATCCATAGCTGAAGCATTTCAAGCGCGGTATAGAAGGCAACGGTTGCCAAATCCCAAGGCCAGTCGCGCGGTATCGCCGCATCGTATGTTGCCCATGACATAACGGTGTTCGCTAAATACTTACAGACAGTAGCCACAGCGAATATACCTACGCATCCGCGGAATTTCCACGGCCCGAAGCGATACATCCCATATATCATAACACCGTAGAACACAGATATAGACACTAGCTCTATCCCTATTCCCAGATACCGCACAATAGCGGGAAGCACTGTTTTCGCAAACACCACGTTGGCATCAAGACTTAGTCCCAACGGAGACAGCACAAAGCAACACAGAGCATAAGCAATGGCGAAGCACAGCGATATGATCACATATAGCTTTTTGCGCAAAAGTTTATCATTCTGATCAATTTTCATAAGACACCTCTATAAGACCGACGTCACTTTATTTCTTTCAAAAACGACTCGATCCTTGTAAGAGCCTCTTTTATATGCTCTGTCGAATAGCAATACGATGCTCTGACAAAGCCTTCTCCGCTTTCTCCAAACGCGCTGCCCGGCACTACTGCCACCTTCTTTTCCCGAAGCAAGCTCTCGCAAAAATCATTGCTGTTCATGCCCGATATTTTTATGGATGGGAATGCATAAAACGCACCCTTTGGCTCAAAGCAGGTCATACCTATCCTGTTAAATCCGTTAACCATAAGTCTGCGGCGCATATCATATTCCGCAAGCATTTCTCTTATGTCCTCATCACCGTGGCGCAATGCCTCCACGGAAGCATACTGCGAGGTCGTAGGCGCGCTCATTATTGCAAACTGATGTATTTTGGTCATCTGATTAATAATCGGCGCAGGACCGCAGGCATATCCCATTCTCCATCCGGTCATGGAATATGTTTTTGAAAAACCGTTTATTACGACAGTTCTCTCCCTCATTCCATCAAGTGACGCAATGGATACGTGATTTTTGCCGCCGTACGTCAATTCCGAATATATTTCATCAGACACCACGCAGATATCGGTATTGCGCAAAATATCCGCAATGGGCTCCATATCCTCTTTTCCCATTATTGCGCCCGTAGGATTACAAGGAAAAGGAAATACCAATAATTTTGTCTTTTCGGAAATAGCCGCGCGAAGCTCCTCAGCAGTCAAGCGGAAATCGTTCTCCGCCTTGAGCTGAAGCAGAACGGGAATTCCTCCGGCAAGGCGCACGATAGGCTCATAGCAAACAAAGCTTGGCTGAGGTATGATCACCTCATCACCCGCGGATACTATAGCACGTATAGTCGCGTCTATTCCCTCACTTCCGCCTACGGTAACCAAAGTCTCATCAGACGCAGAATACTCAAGCCCATATCTGCGATTGAGATATGCGCATATCTCTACTCTAAGCTCCATAAGTCCGGCATTGGACGTATACCTCGTCTTGCTGCCCTCAAGCGACTTTATTCCCGCGCGTCGTATATGCCATGGAGTTGGAAAATCAGGCTCTCCAACACCCAGCGATATGACATCGTCCATAGTTGCGGCAATGTCAAAAAACTTCCTTATACCCGACGGCTTTATGTCACACGTTACCGTTGGGTTTAGTATCTTGCTGTAGTCTATCATAACAGATATGTTCCTCTGTCATCCTTACTGGTGCCTATCAACTCAACGTCAAGCTCCTTGTATCTGCGGAGAACAAAATGAGTTGCGGTAGAGGTTACCTCCTTCATTGTAGCCAATTCCTTAGACACAAACATAGCTACCTCCTGGAAGGTCTTTCCCTTTACGATAACGCAAAGATCGTAAGATCCCGACATAAGATAGACAGTCTCTACCTCTTTGTACTTCATTATCGTCTCAGCAACCTGCTCAAAGCCATACTTGTCCTGAGGAATTACCTTAAGCTCGATAACCGCGGAAACAAAAGCATTGTCAAGCTTTTCCCAGTCTATGACCGCCTTGTATCCTCTGATAAGCCCTGCCTCTTCAAGCTCTTTTATATCCGATTTGACAACGTCATAGGATAGCCCTGTCATGGTTGCTATATCCTCAACCGAGCAGCGCGCGTTGTCTGCCAATATTTTAAGTACCGACATGTTCATAACTTCATCCTCCGTTTATAGCGTATGGGGGCGCAAGCAATACTGCTTACACCCCCGTAAATTTGGCACAGCTTGCCAAGGTAATTATCAGATGTACTTCTTTACAAGATCGCTTGCTTCCTCTGCGGGAATAGACGACGTGATAACAACGTTTACACCAAGCTTGGTAGTAAGCTCATCAACTTCCTTAACAAAGGTCTCAAAGCCAGCAATATCATTATTTGATATCTTGAGTGCGGAATCTATAAAGAGGTCGGTAACGTCGTGGTTGCTGGCAAGAATACCCGCTACGAAGCCATAAAGAGCCTCTGCGTCGAAAATTAGATACTCATTGGTATTGATAAGACGAACGCTGTACTTAATATCAAAGCGGAGACCCACTCCCTTTTCGATACATACTACAGTTCCCTCTGTCTTGTCGGCAGCCTCGTTGACCATGGAAATGAGTGTCTTTGTCTTACCTGTTCCCTTAACGCCGATAATCAATTTAAGCATAATGTCCTCCTCGCCGCCAAAGACGGCTTTTTTTATTCGTAATCCTGCGAAATGCCGCAAAGTGTATTACTGTAACTGTATTATAGCATAGTTTACAGACTTTTGCAAGGGCAAACTGGAAATTTGTATAAAATTATTTCAGCTTTTCCTCAAGCTCTGCTCTCATAGCCTCATAGCCGGGCTTTCCAAGCAGCGCAAACATATTTTTCTTGTAAGCCTCTACTCCGGGCTGATTGAAGGGATTAACTCCGAGCATATATCCCGAAAGCGCACAGGCAAGCTCAAAGAAATAGAAAATGTATCCGAGAGAATAAGTGCTTCTGTCCTTCATTTCGATCAAAACGTTGGGAACTCCGCCGTCTACGTGAGCCAAAAGCGTACCCAGCATAGCGGTCTTCTTAACCGTGTTGAGATCGACTCCTGCAAGGAAGTTAAGACCGTCAATATTATTGGGGTCATTGGGAATCTTAAATTCTATTCCATTGTCCTCAACGGAAATAACGGTTTCAAAGAGGTTTCTATTTCCCTCCTGAATATACTGACCGAGTGAGTGCAGATCTGTTGAGAAGATGACGGATGCGGGGAAAATGCCTCTTTGATCCTTACCCTCGCTCTCGCCGTAAAGCTGTTTCCACCACTCGTTTAGCATCTTTGCATAAGACTCATAGCCTACAAGTATTTCGGTAGTTTTACCCTTGCGGTAAAGAATATTTCTGATTGCCGCATATTTGTAAGCATCGTTCTTATTGATGTCTTCATCGCGATAAGCCAAACGGGCATCGTTGGCTCCATTCATGAGCGCATCGATATCGATGCCGGCAACCGCGATAGGAAGAAGACCCACAGCGGTAAGCACCGAGAAGCGTCCGCCAACGTCATCCGGAACGACAAAGGTCTCGTATCCAGCCTTATCGGAAAAGCTCTTAAGCGTTCCCTTGGCTCTGTCGGTAGTAACGAAGATACGGTCCTTAGCTCCCT
Organism: Oscillospiraceae bacterium; assembly: GCA_015063905.1. Lineage (GTDB taxonomy): Bacteria > Bacillota > Clostridia > Oscillospirales > CAG-272 > SVTX01. The sequence goes on from SVTF01000001.1 coordinate 81,191, forward strand.
CTTTTCCGTACTTGCTCTCAAGCAGCTCGCGGAACACGCGGAAGGACACCGCGGGCTCAGTGGTCGTTCCCGACTTTGAGATAACGTTGATGCACACATCGCGTCCCTCGCAAAGCTCAAGCACCTCTGCCATAGATACCGCACTTATATCACATCCCGCAAAGTAGATATCGGGTGTGTCCTTTTTGAGATTGTTATAATTGGACGACTTAAGGAATTCGATAGCAGCGCGCGCTCCGAGATAAGAGCCGCCGATACCGATAACGATGAAAACGTCACAGCTCTTTTTGATCTTCTCCGCCGCGACCTTTATTCTCGCAAATTCTTCTTTGTCATAATTCTCGGGAAGGTCTATCCAACCGAGAAAATCGCTTCCCGCGCCGCTTCTGTCAACTATTTGACGGTGAGCCGCGCTGACAGCGCTCTGTATATTCTTATACTCGTGCTCCGAGATGAAATTTGACAGATATTTGTCACTAAGCTTTACAGACATCTTTTTGTCTCCTTTTCTTTTGCCATAAACGTATCCGCTCACTAAAAACCCGCTTGCGGATCAAAAATAATACGAAATTGATTATATCATAATTTTTTCAATATTGCAATAGCTTTTTCGCCGATTTATCCCTTATTTCAACAAAAATTTCGCCATTATTCGAAGCCACAGCTCCGAGAAGCTTATCTTTAGTATGTCCTCTGCTGCATACACGTCACGAGTTCCAATTTCTTTACCGTCAATTGCGAACGTGACCTTACCCAACACGTCTCCCTGCTTTATGGGCGCACTTACACTTTGGGGCAACTCTATTTTGTACGTTACCTTTGAAACCTCGCTCTTAGGGAGTGTATGTTCAAATGCGTCATATTGGATACTTACACTGTCCTTGACACCGCAAGTGACCTTTATATTTTCAAGCTTCTGCGGGGCATGCGTATATACTCCGTAATTTGCAAAGCCATAGTCGAGCAGCTTTATGGCAAGGGAGTTTCTTATATCTCTCGTTTCCGCACCCATTATTACACATATCAGCGAAACACCGTCACGCTCGGCAGTAGCACTTATGCAAAAGCCCGCCTTTGACGTTGACCCCGTTTTAAGCCCAGTACATCCTCGGTAAAACCTAACCAACCTGTTGGTATTCGTTAGTCCGAACATGCCGCCCCTTATGGTATCCATCCATATAGAGCTGTACTCAAGTATTTTTTCATGCTTTATTAGCTCCCGTGACATTATCGCTATATCGCGGGCGCTTGTCAGGTGGCTTTCTACAGTATCGTCAAGTCCGTTCGTATTCTCAAAGCTTGTATTCTTCATTCCGAGCTGCGCGGCGCGCTCATTCATCTGTCTGACGAACGCCTCCTCGCTTCCCGATACGAATTCCGCAAGCGCGCATGCCGCATCGTTAGCAGAAGATATAACCACGCTCTTGAGCATATCTTCAACACTCATCTGCTCCCCCTCTTTAAGATATATCTGCGATCCTCCCATGCTTGCCGCGTGAGCGCTTGCCGTCACCGTGTCGTCAAGACTTATCTTGCCCTGCTCTATCGCTTCCATAACAAGCAAAAGTGTCATAATTTTCGTCACGGATGCGGGTGGAAAAGCCTCGTCTGCGTTTTGCTCAAAAAGAACGGCACCCGTTCCCGCCTCCATAAGTATGGCGCTCTTGCAGTCGAGTGTCATATCAAATGCTTGATCATTGGTCGGCACAACGGTATAAGCAGAATGCTCGCTATTTGTATTATTTACACTATTGCCCGTTGCCGATGCGGAAAGTGACACCATGGAAAATGCCACCAGGACGGAAAGAAATATTGCCGCCGCTCTTTTCAAAACTAACATAAAACATCACCTCTCGCAAAATTATATTTTGACAAGGGGTGATGTTATGAATTTATTTTGTGATATTATGATGCGGACGAGCTTTTTTTGTTACTTTTTGCTTGTCCTTTTCTTGCGTGCCGCTTTATTGACCGCCTTTATATGCTCAAATGTCTCCTTTTCTCCCTTTTGAGCCAGCATATTGAGCCATTCTTCAAGTGTATCTGCGGTATTTGGATGCATTTTCGCTCTCGCGTTTCCATGAAGATAATAATTCAGCGCAGAGCTGTCCGTATATTTGTCGCCTTGATATATCTTGCTTGCGGCAACTCTATCGCAAAACATTTCCGTAATGTACCTCAGGGGCATAGGAACAGGCTCATATCGGTGCGTCTGCATATTAAGATCTACCCAATACTCAAAATGATGCTTGTTGCGACCTTTATGATGCATCCAAGCAAGCGAATACCCGAAAAGCTCCCTTTCTTTTTCATTCGGGCTTCTATTTCCAAGATAGTATTTCGCGCCTGATATAAACTCCGCGGGACTGTATTTAGAGAGATCGTGAAACAATCCCTGCCATCCGATACCCGCGCGGAAGCAATGCGCTATCACGCGGTGTCGATGTTTGGTTATAGTTACAAAATGCTTTATAGGATGAGCCATTTTGCCTTTCCTTTCAAGTAATTATGCTTTTTTGAACGGAGATACGAATTCCACCTTTTCTAAAAGACGAAGTCCCTTATGTGCCGCTACGAGGTCCTCTGCCTGACGGAGCGCGCCCGCGTTGCAAACGTTCTCTGGAAAATGAGCGTCGCTTCCCATCACCACGTCGCAACCTATTCTGTTTGCAAGCTGCCAGAACTGCAGCGTGGGATAATTACGCAGCTGCTGCATGCCGTAAAAGTTTATCTCAAGCGGTATTTTATGCTCGTTTGCGCAGTTTATCAGTCTTGTCATCTCACGCTCGTATATTTCAATAAAGCCGTAATACCAACAAAGATCGGGGTGGCAAAGATAGGTAAACTTACCCGTTTTTATCGCCTCGATGACAAGATCAACGTATTTTTTAAGCACATCCTCGGATCTCGTCTGATATGCAAACCACCAAGGATCCTTGGCTTTATCAAAGTGCTGCCCCAATATAAGATAATCTATGGGATACTGCGATATAAACGAGATAAAGCTATCGAACAGCTCGGGCACGTATTCTACCTCAAATCCTATGTGGATATTTATATCGTTTTTATATTCCTCTCGCAGCTTGAGCAAGGTATTTACATAATCCTCTGTCTGTGCCAATGTCATTCTTACGCTCTGAACTTCAGCGTAATCCTTAGGGTCATCACCCTCGGGGATGGGCATCGGGCAATGATCTGCAAAGCCCATATCGCGAAAGCCCGCCTTTATCGCGTTTTCTACGTATATTCTTTCATCATCGGGTGCGGCGTGACCGCAACGGAAGGTATGTGTGTGGTAATTTGCTATCATAATGCTCTCCATTTAGGGTTTCGAGTTTCACTCCGATAATTATATCACTTTTGTATCCGTTTGTCCACAATTCGAGAAAATTTATTAAAAATATTTTGCGGGAAAGAAAAACCTCTTCCCCGCAAATCTTTTTATTTGTTCAGCATTTTTTTAAGATACAGTCCCGTGTAGGACGTGGGATGCTGCGCGACCTCCTCGGGCGTTCCCTCGGCAACGATGCGTCCGCCGCCGTCGCCTCCCTCGGGGCCTAAATCGATGATATGATCGGCGCACTTGATAACGTCGAGATTATGCTCGATGACAAGCACGGTGTTGCCCGCGTCGGCTATCATCTCAAGCACCTCCAGAAGCTTGGCAACGTCTGCGGTATGCAGTCCCGTCGTAGGCTCGTCGAGAATGTATATCGTCTTGCCCGTGCTACGCTTTGCAAGCTCGGTTGCAAGCTTGACTCTCTGCGCCTCGCCGCCCGAAAGCGTTGTGGACGACTGACCTATCTTTATATATCCGAGTCCCACGTCGTAGAGCGTTTTGAGCTTGCGCGTGATCTTGGGCAGACCGTCAAAGAAGGTAAGTCCCTCCTCGACTGTCATATCAAGCACCTCGAAAATATTTTTGCCTTTATATTTGACCTCAAGGGTATCTGCGTTGTAGCGTCTTCCCTTGCACACGTCACACTTGACGTAGACGTCGGGCAAGAAGTGCATCTCAATACACTTTACACCGTCGCCCTCGCACGCCTCACAGCGTCCGCCCTTGACGTTAAAGGAAAATCTGCCCGCGCCATAACCGCGCGCCTTGGAATCCTTCGTGGATGCAAACAGATCGCGGATGTCGGTAAACAGTCCCGTATATGTCGCGGGATTGGAGCGCGGAGTGCGCCCGATGGGGCTTTGGTCGATGCAGATGACCTTGTCAAGATGCTCAAGTCCCAAAACGTCCTCGCATTTGCCGGGATATGCTATCGCGCGGTTGAGATCGTGCGCGAGCTTTGGATAAAGTATGCCGTTGACGAGAGAGGATTTTCCGCTTCCCGAAACACCCGTCACGCAGACGAATTTTCCAAGCGGTATGTTTACGTCGATATTCTTTAAGTTATGCTCCGCCGCGCCCTTGACGCAAAGATAATTTCCATTACCCTCGCGGCGCTTTTCGGGTATCGCGATCTTGCGTCTTCCCGACAGATACGCGCCCGTGATGGAATCGGCGTTTTGCTTTATTTCATCGGGGGTTCCGCAAGCCACGACCTGTCCACCGTGTACGCCTGCACCCGGGCCTATATCTACGATATAATCGGACTCCTCCATAGTTTCCTCGTCATGCTCAACCACTATGACCGTATTACCGAGGTCACGCAGCTTTTTGAGCGTTGCGATGAGCTTGGAATTATCTCTTTGGTGCAATCCGATGCTGGGCTCGTCAAGAATATAAAGCACGCCGACGAGCGACGAGCCTATCTGCGTTGCAAGTCTTATTCTCTGCGCCTCGCCGCCCGAAAGCGTTCCCGCCTTGCGCGACATGGTCAGATAGTCAAGTCCAACGCTAACGAGGAATCCAAGCCTTGCCTTTATCTCCTTGATGATCTCGCGTGCGATGGCGTTTTCCGTTTCGGTGAGCTTGAGGTTGCACACGAAATCCAGCGCGTCCTTTATCGACATCGAGCAAAGCCCGTGAATGTTGACACCACCTACCGTGACGGCAAGCGACATTGGATTAAGTCTCTGTCCGTGGCAATGCTCGCAGTCGCTCTCCTCGATAAACTGCTCGTAATATTCGGGACTCATTCCGAATTGAAGCCTCTGCTCCATCATTCTTATAACGCCGTCAAACTTGGCGGCTTTCCTATGCGCCTCGCCGCCAAAATAGCGCACGACGTCGTAGGTCTCGTCGCCCGTACCATGCAAAAGCGCGTTATAAGCCTTGTCCGAAAACTCGCTTATGGGCATATCAAGCGTGAATCCAAAGCGCTCGCCGACCGCGCGGAAAAGCGGTCCGTTCCAGCTCTCCTCCTCGAGAGACTTGAAGCCGTTTACATTTATCGCGCCCTCGGAAAGCGAAAGCTTTTTATTGGGAATAACTCTGTTAAGTGCAATTTTTCTGGTATCGCCGAGTCCCGAGCAATGCGGACACGCGCCCTGCGGATTGTTAAACGAGAACATTCGGGGCTCAAATTCACCCACCGAAATGCCATGCTCCTCGCAGGCGTAGGACTGCGAAAACGTAAGCTCGCCGCCCTCGTTCTCCTCTTGCCCACGCTTGACGGGTACTACGATAAGATGCCCATCCGCAAGATTCAGCGCGGTCTCTACCGAATCGGCAAGGCGGGGACGTATTCCCTCGCGCATAACAAGTCGGTCGACAACTATCTCGATGGAGTGCTTTTTGTTTTTATCCAGCTTTATCTCCTCGGAAAGCTCGTAAAGATTTCCGTCCACGCGTACACGAACGTAGCCGCTTTTTTTAGCGTCGGCAAACACCTTTTCGTGCATTCCCTTCTGCGCTCTGACAACGGGCGCAACTACCAAAAATCGCTCGCCCTCGGAAAGCTGCATTATTCTCTCGATTATGGTGTCCGTGCTTTGTCTTCTTATCTCCTTGCCGCAAACGGGACAGTGCGGAATACCGATGCGCGCGTACAAAAGGCGCAGATAATCGTATATTTCGGTCACCGTTCCGACTGTGGAACGCGGGTTTTGCGAGGTGGTCTTCTGGTCTATCGATATGGCGGGCGAAAGACCGTCTATCGAATCCACGTCGGGCTTGTCAAGCTGGCCCAAAAACATTCTCGCATAGCTTGAAAGCGACTCGACAAACCGTCTATGCCCCTCGGCATACACGGTATCAAATGCAAGCGACGATTTTCCGCTGCCCGAAAGTCCCGATAAGACAACCAGCTTGTCGCGCGGTATCGTCACGTCAATATTCTTCAAATTGTGGACGCGTGCGCCCTTGATAACTATATTTTTATCCATTTTCTTCTTGGAAAACTTTTAGTAAAAAGGTTTTCCAAACCTTTCAAAAACTTACACCCAGTATATAAAAAACGGAGTATCATTTATTGCGTGAAGGTTTTTGGAGAGCTCGAGAACCTTTTTCCTAAAAAGGTTCTCGAGCGCGTCCCTAACCTTCTCTAAGCTTCTTTATCTCATCGCGCAGGTATGCCGCCTTTTCGAATTCGAGGTGGCGCGATGCCTCCTTCATTTCGCGCGTGTACTGTTCGATGAGCTTTTCACGCTCGGACGCGGTCAGCTTCTTTGCAGCCTTCTTCTTTTCGAGCTTGCTCTTGCCCTTGTCGGCGGACGATGCACCCATATCGATTATGTCGCGCACTCCCTTGATAACGGTCTTGGGCACGATGCCGTGAGCCTTATTGTAATCGTCCTGTATCTTGCGGCGGCGGTTAGTCTCGGTGATAGCGCGCTGCATTGAACCCGTTACGGTATCGGCATACATTATGACTTTACCCTTGGCGTTTCGCGCGGCGCGTCCGATGGTCTGAATGAGCGAACGCTCGGCGCGCAAAAATCCTTCCTTGTCGGCGTCGAGTATGGCAACGAGCGACACCTCGGGAATGTCAAGTCCCTCGCGGAGCAGATTTATTCCCACCAGCACGTCGAAGACGCCGAGACGAAGGTCGCGGATTATCTCCATACGCTCTATGGTGTCGATGTTGAAGTGGATATATCTGACCTTGATGCCGTTTCCCTCAAGATAGTCGGTAAGATCCTCCGCCATCTTGCGCGTCAGTGTGGTGACAAGCACCTTTTCGCCTATCTCGGCGCGCTTGCGGATTTCACCCATAAGGTCGTCCACCTGACCCTCTATGGGACGAACCTCGACCTCGGGATCAACGAGTCCCGTGGGTCTGATTATCTGCTCAACGGTCTGCTCGCTATGCTCTGCCTCGTAATCGCCCGGCGTTGCGCTGACGAACACGGCTTGATTGATCCTACTCTCGAATTCGTCGAAATACAGAGGTCTGTTGTCGTATGCCGAGGGCAGTCTAAAGCCATAATCTATAAGGTTTTTCTTTCTTGCAACGTCGCCGCCGCTCATACCGCGCACCTGCGGCAGAGTCACGTGCGATTCGTCCACGAAAAGCAGAAAATCCTTGGGAAAATAGTCAAGCAACGTGTACGGCGTGGAGCCTGCGGGTCTGCCCGACAAAATACGCGAATAGTTCTCAACGCCCGAGCAAAAGCCTATCTCGGAAAGCATTTCCATATCGTATTTTACGCGCTCGGTTATTCTCTGCGCCTCGATAAGCTTGCCCTCGGACTCAAAATATGCCGCGCGCTCACGCATTTCGGCAAGTATCTCGTTTATCGCCGCCTCGCGCTTTTCGTCGGACACGGCATAGTGCGTTGCGGGGTAAATGGGCGCGTAGGAAAGCTCGCGTATCAGCTCGCCCGTGACGATATTGACCTCGGATACGCGCTCTATCTCGTCGTCGAAAAACTCAACGCGTATCGCCTTTGAATCCATACTCGCGGGGATTATTTCCACCACGTCTCCGCGCACTCTGAAAGAATCACGCACAAGATTCAGATCGTTTCTTGTATAGCTTACGGAAACCAGACGCTTTATCAGCTCTTGCCTTTCCATTATCATGCCGGGTCGCAAGGAAATAACGAGATCCTTGTATTCGTCGGGCTCACCCAACGAATAGATGCAAGAAACACTCGCCACGATTATGACGTCGCGGCGCTCAAAGAGCGAGCTTGTAGCACTGTGGCGAAGACGGTCTATCTCGTCGTTGACGAGAGCATCCTTTTCGATATACATATCCTTGCCGGGAATGTACGCCTCGGGCTGATAGTAATCGTAATAGGAAACGAAATATTCCACCGCGTTATCGGGAAAAAACTCGCGGAATTCCGAGCAGAGCTGTGCCGCCAGCGTCTTGTTGTGCGCAAGCACGAGCGTTGGCCGATTTATCCTCTCGATAACGTTCGCCATAGTAAAGGTTTTACCCGAACCCGTAACGCCCAAGAGAGTCTGCATTCTCTGCCCCGCCTCTATCCCCTTTACGAGCGCCTCAATGGCTTCCGGCTGGTCGCCCGTGGGCTTGTATTCACTTTTAAGCACGAATTTATCCATAAGCGACTCCTTTCTTTTGCATGGCGCGCAAAAAATGAAACTTCCGTTCGATTTTGTGCTTTTTTATTATACCATAAAAGTTTTTAAATGTAAAGATATTTTTGGCATTTTTTATTGTTAATATATACCTTTTTCATGCTTGGAAAAAGAATAGGAGCAACAACCGTGCCAATCGATCGTTGCCCTATACATATTATCCTATTGTGTTTTACATAGCTTTGATGCGATAAATTTCGCCATCAATTCTCTGCCCTTTGCGTTTGGATGTGTACCGTCCGTATTGGAAAAATATTCTGTTCTATTGAGCTTATTTATTCCAAGCTCATAATAGTTATCTATGTATGCAAGACCGTATTCTTCGGATATCTCCTTTGTCCTAGCCACAAAATCGGTAAGAATAAATTTTCCAACTTTTTTCGTGTCAGAATCTTCAATAAAACCGCCTTCACTGTCTACCCAAAATCGGTAAGTCTGAGAACATACATAGATCTGTATATTCGGATATGCCTCGAGTATAGTTTCTATACTATATCTCATTGCACCGCCAAATTTGGTAACGTCATAAGGGTCATCACTGTTTTCAAGCGATTTCCAACCCGTAAAATCGTTTGTTCCGTAAGAAATAGTTATTATGTCGACCTTTGAAAAGTCAATTGATTTCAAGGTGGCTAATGCTTCATCAAAATACCAAGGCAATTCTATATCTGCATTCATATCAAGCGCAGAATCCTGAACCGAATAATCATTGTTAGCTACGGCATAGGCAAGCCTATACATACAAAATGCATCGTAATTATCCAGAGAATGCGATGCCATTCTGCATCCGCCAAAGCCACAGTTATAGACGGTAGCGCCTGTATAACTTGCTAAAAATGCCGATATACTGTCTTCGCCCCGATAGTTGCCAAATATGCTATCACCAAAATTGACAACAACTTTGTTTTCTAATAACGATGACGGCAGATCACTTGCTTCTTCCTCGGTGGTGGTTTCTTCCGCCGTGGTAGTTTCTTCCACCGTGGTGGTTTCTTCCGCCGTGGTAGTTTCTTCCACGGTGGTAGTTTCTTCCACGGTGGTAGTTTCTTCCGCCGTGGCAGTTTCTTCCACAGTGGTAGTTTCTTCCACAGTGGTAGTTTCTTCCACGGTGGTAGTTTCTTCGACAGTTGCCGTTTCTTCCACAGTGGTTGTTTCTTCGACAGTTGTCGTTTCTTCCACAGTGGTTGTTTCTTCGACAGTTGTCGTTTCTTCCACAGTGGTTGTTTCTTCCACAGTTGTCATTTCTTCAACCGTGGTGGTTTCTTCTGCCGTGGCGGTTTCTTCGACTGTGGTGGTTTCTTCGACTATGGTTGTTTCCTCAACCGTGGTTATTATTTCAACATTTATAGTTTTATCGTTAGTTTTTGCCGAGGTAGTAGTTTCAGTCTGTGTTTCATTTGCGCTGTTACACGCAGAGAAAATGGGTAAAACAAGAGCCAAGACCAGAACAAGTGCTACAAGAGGTATTCTTCTCATTGTTATCTCCCTCCAAAAAATGCGTGACTTGATTATAGCACTTTGATCTTCGTTTGTCAAGAAAATTATCACCCCTCCGCATAGGAGGGGTGATATTGCTTTATTATTCTTCGGGAACGTAGTTATACGTCATCGTGAGGTGATAATAGTCGCCTACATTTCTTATAAGCTCATCCCATTCTTGTTGCGTTCCCTCATAGTAGATGTGGGAGAAGGTGCCGTAATCCGACAGATACGTATAGAAACCTCTGTCTCCTATATAGGTCACACTCTTTGGCAGTATCACGCTCTCAAGGCTCTCACACTGCACAAACGCATTGCCTGAAACAAATTTTGTACCACTATTTACCTTACACGAGATTATTGCCGTATCCTTTGCCTTTACGAGCACAAGATAAGGATTCTGTTCGTTTCCAAGATAATAGCCGTTGTCATATGCGTTAAGCTCAAGACTTGTACAACCCATAAACGCTCCATCGGCAATGCTTGTAACACTGTTCGGGATAGTTAGACTCGCAAGGCTTGTGCAATTCACAAACGCACAGGTTTTGATAGTTGTAACACCTGTGGGAATGGTCAAGCTCTTAAGACTTGTGCAATCGGCAAAGGCGTGCTCTCCAATGCTGGTTATGCCGTCGGGCAGATCTATGCTTTCAAGAGCGTAACAACCGCTGAACGTGCTACCGTTTATTACGGTCACACCGTTTGGAATGTTTATGTTCTTAAGATTTTCGCATGCGCAGAATGCGTCAGCCTCTATACTCGTTACGCCATCTGGAAGGACTATAGTTTCAAGATAGCTACAACCGTAGAACGCGTATCTTCCAATTGTTGTAACGTCGCTTGGAACAGTAAAGCTATTTGCTGTTTTTGCTATCGGGTAGTATACCAACGTTTTGCCGTCCTTGGTATAAAGGATCCCGTCCACCGACTTATAGGCTGAATTGTTAGCGTCAACCGTTACACTCTCAAGGCTATTACAAAGATTGAACGCACCCACTCCAATGTCGGTTACGCCCGAGCCTATAGTTATGCTTGTAATTCCGTTGCAAGAAAGGAATGCCCAATCTTCTACAGTAATAACCGAGTTGGGAATAGTCACGCTCTTAAGGCTTGAACAACCTTCAAATGCATCTGTGCCAATACTTTCAACACTATCGGGGATGGTTATCGTTTCAAGCTCTTTACACCACAAGAACGCGTTCGCGCCAATGTTTTTCAGTTTGCTATTCTCTGCAAAAGATACACTTGCAAGGCTAATGCAATTCTGGAATGCGCGTTCACCGATGCTTTCAACGCTTGCGGAAATACTTATGCTAGCTAGATTTTGGCAACTGTAAAACGCGTCCTTACCAATGCTCTTGACACCCTCGGGAATCGTTACAGTATTAATATATCTGCAATTATTGAATGCATAATCGGGAATGCTTTGTATTCCTGACGGAAGAACGAGATCGGTAATCAGCGTACCGTTGAGATACAACTCGCCGCTTCCCATTCCCATTGGTGTGGATGTGTCATTCGCAAACGATATACCGCACCAAGCCGAAAGATCACTGATATACACCTTGCCGGAATAATAAAACCAAAACGCATTCTTATTGACAAACTTTAAGCTCTTGGGAATAGTTATACTACCCTCGGAGTTTGTGCAATGAGCGAAAGCGTAACATCCTATAGTGACAACACCTTCAGGGATAACTACGTCTTTAAGGTTGCTGCAGCTCTCGAAAGCCCGATCGTATATGATCTTTGTTGCAGAATTTATCTGACACGATACGATATCCTTGTCCTTTGCTTTCATAAGGATAACGTAATTATTCGTCGTGTTTCCGAGATAATATGCGTTGTCGTATTCATATAAATTCAGACTATCACATTTTTGGAAGGCATCCTGACCAACACTTTGGATCTCGTTCGGTATGTTTATATTCTCAAGCTTTTCGCAATAGGCAAAGGCAGAGTTGTCAATCACCTTTATATTATCAGGAATAACTATGCTCTGAAGACTGTGGCAGTCCTTGAACATCTCTTTAGTTATACTCGTAATGCCGGTGGGAATATTTACGGTCTTTAAGCTTTTACACATGAAGAATACGGCTCTTCCCATATTTGTAACGCTATTTGGAATAGACACGTTATCAAGCATTTCACAGTACGAGAACGCACAATCTCCTATGGTTTCCGTTTTGCTTGAAAACGTAACACTTTCAAGACGTTTGCAATGGATGAATGCCTCTTTTCTGATCTCGACTATACCCTCGGGGATAGCCACTGTTTTGAGCATTGTACAGTCCTCAAACGTTTCCTCGTCAATATAGGTCATCTTACTTGACAGTGTAACACTTTCAAGCTTATAGCAGCACTTGAATGCGCCGATTCCGACGCTTGTCACGCTGTTTGGAATAACCACGCTCAAAAGCTCCTTGCAGTTAAAGAAAGCATGCTTTCCTATGCTTGTGACGGACTCCGGTATATCTATTTCGGTAATACCCCAGCAGTTATAGAATCCGCCCTCATCTATGGTAGTCACGCTATTAGGAATGATGATCTCGTTGATAAACGCCGCGTCGTGGAATGCGTAAAAGCCAACAGTGGTAACGCCTTGAGGAATGGAAAACGAAGCAGACGTTGTTCCCGTTCTGCACGTAGGATATTTGATCAAAGTTTTACCGTCCTTTGAATAAAGCACGCCCGATACAGCTTTATACGCTGCATTTTGCTCGTCAACCGTTATAGTTTCAAGTCGCTTGCAATTGCTGAACGCATGATTGCCTATACTGCTTACGGATGCGGGCAGATGTATCTCTGTTATGTATTCACAATAGAAGAATGCACCTACACCTATATTTGTTACAGTATTGGGGATAGAAACCGAAACAATATCGGATTCATAAAAGAATGCCTCATCGCCTATCGCGGTTACGGGCAAGCCCTTATATGTTGCGGGAATGACTATGTCAGCCGAGGTGCACGTTCCGATTCCCGTTACTGACCAGGATTCTCCGGCCTCGTTTAGAGTATACTCCAATTCCTCAACTTCCACCTTCTCTGTTTCGGTCTCGGTCGTCTCATTGGACGTTGTTTCCTCTGCCGTGGTTGTTTCTTCGACTGTAGTCGTTTCCTCAACTGTAGTCGTTTCCTCAACTGTAGTCGTTTCCTCAACTGTAGTCGTTTCCTCTGCAGTTGTCGTTTCCTCAACAGTTGTCGTTTCCTCAACAGTTGTCGTTTCCTCAACAGTTGTCGTTTCCTCAACAGTTGTCGTTTCCTCAACTATAGTCGTTTCCTCTATCGTTGTCGTTTGCTCAACTGTAGTCGTTTGCTCAACTGTAGTCGTTTCCTCAACTGTAGTCGTTTGTTCGGTAGTTGTGTCTTTATCCTTTTTGGGTTCATCTTGGTCCTTATCATTAGCATTGGGGCTACATGCCGCCAAAGCGGGCAGGCACACTGCCAAAACAAGAATAAGCGCTAAAATCGATAACTTTTTCATTTCTTTTCCTCCTTAAAATGAAAAAACGGATGCACAGCTCAAGTCAAGTGCAAAAATGTTCGTTTTGATTGCGGAAACAAACATTTATTGTTTAGAAACGAGTACGTATTCTATCAAACAATAAAAACTCCATTTTGAAAGCTCAAATGATATTTATGCCGTAGCTAAATTATAGCATCTATTCATCATTTTGTCAACATTTGGAACTGTGTTTATTGGTGGCGAAAGCCAGCCTTTTCCAACAAAAAACACCTCTCCAAAACAGAAAGGTGTTATTATTTTATGATATGTTTACGCGCTTTAAATATTCTATCGCTTTTGCCGACAAGATTCCGTCAAGCTTTTGATACTCGCCATTTTTCAAGTGCTCACGAACGAGCGTTGAGCTTACCGAAGCCATGGCATCGTCTGCGGGCAAAAACAAAGTTTCCACACGGTCGTTGTGCGCCTTGTTCCATTTTGCGTGTATCATTTCGTATTCAAGGTCGGCGACGGTGCGAACGCCCTTTACTATAACGTCGGCGCCAAGCTCGTCAAAGAGGTCGATAAGCATTCCCGATGATGAAATGACATCGGCGTTCTCTATATGCTCTGTCGAAAGCCTTACAAGCTCAAGTCTTGCGCCCATATCAAACATATACGTTTTGGAGCAAAGCGTTTTATCATGCTTTGATGAGTCGTTGTTCATAACGGCGACGATAACGCGATCAAACTTTTGCGCCGCGCGTTCTATAACGTTTACGTGTCCCAGCGTTATGGGATCAAAGCTTCCCGGAATAAGAGCTATCATAATTCTGTCTCCTTTTTCGGCGTCAGTACCGTTACGTGCGCAACACCGTATTTTGCAGTTTTCAAAATCTCAAATTTGTTCTTCAGCTCGGGCATTTTTTGGAAAATGTCCGCTTCCTCGCTCTCGCAAACGATGACCGAGGTGGTTTTTATCATTTTTGCTTCAAGCAAAGCCGACAAGGTAGGCGCGACCAGTCGCTCGGCATAAGGCGGATCGATAAACACAACGTCAAAGCATTCTCTGCCACTCACGGCCTTAATATAGTCCTCTGCCTTGGCGCAAAGCACACGGCAGCAGTCAGAAAGACGTGTTTTCTCAATATTCCTTTTTATCACGGAAACCGCATCCTTGGAGCTATCAATAAACGTTGCGCTCTGCGCTCCTCTTGATACAGCTTCAAGCCCCATCTGTCCCGATCCCGCATAAATATCAAGCACGCGTCTGCCCTCTATATCGAATTGCAACATGGAAAAAACGGCTTCCTTGGCTCTTTCGCTTGTTGGTCGGGTATTGTCACCCGCAAGAGTATCAAGTCTGATCCCACGCGCCTTGCCCGTTATTATTCTCATCATTATTCTGTACCTTTTATTTCTCTTCATTAAAGTATTCCACAATGCTTTCGGCATCCTTGCGGCTTATTCCCTTTATTGCTGCAAGCTGCTCTACGGACGCGCTCTTTACTGCCGAATATCCACCCAATGCTTTTAGCAAAAGCTTTGCCTTGGAGTCTCCGATGCCCGTTATCTTTGTGAGCGACGACTTTGTCAGAGTTTTGCGCTTGGCATTGCTCATTTTGGATACGGTATAGCGGTGTACCTCCTCCTGTATCTTATAGATAAACACAAACACCGCGTTCTCGCGGGCTATGCTTATCTCCTCGCTCTCGGTACACAGCGCGCGCGTTTTATGGAAATCGTCCTTGACCATACCAAACACGGGAACGTCTATCTCAAGATCTCTCAAAAGATCGCGCACCACGGAAACGTGTCCCTTACCTCCGTCGAGCAATATCAGGTCGGGAAGCTCGGAAAAAGATCCTCCCTCATCATCAAGATGCGCAAAACGCCTATATATTGCTTCTCTCATGCTGGCGTAATCGTCTGTGCCGTCCGTTATGCTCTTTATTTTGAAACAACGGTAATCACGCTTTTTAAAGCTTGTTCCATCCGTTACTATCATTCCCGCGGTTATATGCTCGTGTCCAAGGTTGGATATATCGTACGCTTCTATTCTTGAAGGATAGACCTCAAGGCATAAAAGCTCCGCAAGTCTTAACAGTGTCTTTTCGTCCTTTTCCGCCTCGCTCTTGTATGCCCTCGCTTTTTCTTTAGCATTGTCTCGCACCATGTCGCAAAGAGTCTTCAATTCTCCGCGCTCCGGCGTTCTCAACGAAATTATCCTTGCCGCACGCTCCGATAAGTAATCGGCTACAAGCTCTCTGTCACCATCCTCAAGCTCAAATGACAACAGTATGCTGCGAGGTATATATTCCCTTACGTTATACAGCTCACATAAAAAAGCCGTGATGTTGCTCTCGTCTATTATCCTGTCCGCGCCAAAGACGTATTCCGCCTTATCACTGACAGCACCGTCACGTATGAAAAACACGGATATACACGCGCAAAGCTCGTCGCGGTAAAGCGCAATTACATCATACTCTGTTCCGGGCGCGGCAACGACCTTATGCTTTTGTCCAAGGCGCTCGAGCGCAGATAAGGTATCTCTGTACTTTGCTGCAGTTTCAAATCTTTCCTGTTCTGCGCACTCATACATTTTGTCCGTTAACTGCCTTTTGACCTCGGAAGTATTTCCCCGCAAAACGTCAACGGCATATCTTATCTTTTCTGCATATTCCTGCTCAGTTACGTTTCCCGTACAAACTCCGCAGCATCTGCCAAGCTGATAATAAAGGCAAGGTCTTTCCTTTCCTATATCCTTTGGGAATCTTCTTTTGCAGGTTGGCAATCCGAGTACACCCGAAAGTGTATTTATTACCGAAAAAACAGTTGACGTTCCCGAATAAGGCCCAAAATACCTGCTTTTATCATTTTGACGCTTGCGGCTCATTACAAGTCGCGGATATTCCTCATCCGTAAGCTTTATATACGGATAGGACTTTGCATCCTTTAGTCTGATATTATATTTAGGAGTGTATTGCTTGATAAGGGTGTTTTCAAGTGAAAGCGCCTCCATTTCCGTGTCGCACAGATAATAATCAAAATCCTTTACCTGCCTGACCATATTGGCAGTTTTGGTATTCTTTTCGCTATTTTGAAAATACTGCGACACGCGGCTCTTCAGCTTGGCAGATTTGCCAACGTATATAACGCTCCCCGCCGCGTTTTTCATAATATACACACCCGGACGCATAGGCAGGGCGTTGGCTTTATCAAGCAATATTCTGTTTTGAGCTTCTGTGATAGCCATCTTATCCCTCCTGCCATTATTTTGATGTGAAACAAAAAACGGGGCTTGTCCCTTTTTCGACTTAGCCCCGTTCTTTATAATACGGTTATTATTCGTTGAATCCCGAATTTATGAGAGAAACGAGACCGTCAATTGCCGCATCCTCGTCCTGACCGTCCGCGCTAAGCTTTACGGTCATTCCCTTTGCAATTCCGAGCGAAAGAACTCCGAGAAGGCTCTTTGCATTAACTCTGCGATCGTCCTTTTCAATAAGTATCGTGCTCTTATAAAAATTAGCCTTCTGGATAAAGAACGTAGCAGGTCTTGCGTGGAGTCCGCTTGCATTGGTTATTACGATTTCACAAGTTTTCATATTATTCCCCTGTCTATATAAATATGTCGCTGAACACAGTTTCGGTTATATTTAGTATACCAAAAATCCGCGCCAAAATCAAGGGTCAATATTGTATATTTTTCACCACATTTAGCCTCTGTTTTATGGCATAATAGACAATTATTTGCTTCTTTTCAGAGTCTTGTGCCACGAAAGGCTTATTTTGAGTCAATGCTCTTTACCGTCAGAGTGAACACCGCGTCATTCGTATATACATTGATACGGCTTCCAACGGATACGTTGGTCTCGCCTATCGAATAATATCCCGCGGACTTGACCTTAACGGTCTCGCTGCTCATGGTTATGTATCCGCGCATAGTCACCTTGGTGTAGCTGAGCTTGTTTGCGGACTTAGAGGGATCTTCTGCATCTTTATCTATCACGTATACAGCCTCGCCATTTGCTTCAGGAGCGTACATATGCCCAAGCAGCTTTCCGCTGTCAGCAAAATACACTGCGGTTCCCTTGTCAAGATACTGAAGCATGCTGTCATATGCGTCATCACACTCGAACGTTATTACGTATTTACTGCTTACAGGAGATGTTTTATTGTTTATTCCCGTGTAAACTCGGTACACCACAGTAGCTATAAGCGCGATCACCAACAGTATTATCAGGACATCAATAACATTGAGTCTGACCTTTTTCTTTTTTGTCTTATCACTCATATTATTTTCCTCCCTTGTTGGATTTTTCAAGCTCTACTACCGTTCCGGCAATCTCCTTTTCGCCGCATCTGAAAGTAAAGTATGCGCCGACCGCAAGTTTCTCAGAGGAAATATAGTATCCTTCCCCATCCTTATATTTGACACCGTCAACAGCCACTTGGAGAACGAACATCTTAAGCCCGCCACTCTCCTCTTGGGTTATGGATTTTACCTTTCCAAAATATAAAGTATTACCTTCAACGTCACAATAAAGATCGCCGTTGTTTATCGTTGCAAAGGACGCAAGATCCTCTCCCGCACAAACGATCTTGTATTCAACGCCTACTCCCTCATAATCGTTGGAATAGTGTGTAAAGAGAAGATATGCTCCCACAAGAAGTCCCGCAACAATGGCAAGCATGGCTATACCGACTATCACGTCTACGACTATTGGAAATTTCTTCTTTTTATTGTTTGCGATAGGCGTCATTATCGTGTTGCCACGAGCCTTTTTACCGCTAAGAAGCTCGGAAACAGCGCCCGCCTGATCAGCATCACTCATCTTTCGGGCATCTGCCATTTTAAGCTTTTTTTCTTCTGTGTCTATCTTTTTGAATTCTGACATCATATATCTCCGTTACTTATAAAAAATTACTTCAGTATCGGTGCTATCCGAGGTATCTGCAAAGCTTGCCAGGCGTTTGGCTCTTTCCCCGTCCGCCTCTCTTATATAGGATAGCAACAGTCCGACATTTGTCCAAAAAATGTACATCATTCCCTCATTTACCCATATGTTTGTTACAGTTCCGAGTATAAGAGAAACAATTATGCCGCACAAGAGCGCCAAGCCTATACTATGATCTTCATTCTGATTAGCTTTCGTGAAGCATCTGAAGCTGCGCTTAATAAGAAATACGATAAACAAAATGAAGGACATAAGACCGAAAATTCCCGACCAACACAATATCTGCAACCAAACAGACGCGCTGAAAACGTCTGCGCATGACAACGTTGTTGAATATCTCGGAAGCACCGCCTCAAGTGCATGAGCTCCCGCGCCTATGCCGGACAGATTTCCGTCAAATATTATATCGAATATGGTTTTTGCCGCTTCCGTATTAACTGAGGAGCTATGCAATCTTATGGGCATGTATTCCCCAAGGATGCTTGAAAGATCGGGCCAACCAAAATTTGATATTGCGAATGGATAGAGCATTACTGCGATCATGATTGGAATGGCAGCCATTATCAGCACGTTGAGAGATTTGTGACTATAGATCAACCAGAATACAAAGCACTCTATGATCAATGCCGCAACGATCTCATATCGCGCGCACATCCAGCAAGCCACAAGTGTGATCATACTTGCGATCACCATCGTAACAACTCCCTTTACACTCTTTTTACTTGTAGCGTACGCGAATATTATCGGGAACACCATCACAGCCAATATACCAAACGCCTCTCCTCCATCCAGCACTGTCATAACGTCAACGTGTGACAGATTGGATAGATGCTCACTTACAGGATCTGACATTCGATGCTCTATTCCATTATAGAATCCATCCCATATTCCTATTATAGAGCAAATTATCAGCAAAGACATAAGCGTCTTGACACAGATCTTTATTCCCTTTTTTGATGAAATAAGATTATACGTGAGGAAAAATCCGCCCGCAGTCATTATCACATAGGATATTGCATCGTTCAACACAGTCACTCCGCCCAAAGTAAAGATACTTCCCGCGAAAATGAATGAGCAAAACAGGAATACCATGGTAAGCTCCGGACTGAAGTCCATAGATCTCCGCCTTTGTATAAGCTTTAATAGGTATGAAGCGGAGGTTATCAGTATCATGATAACAAGACCGGTTTTCGTCATCCCTGCGTATTGTAAAAAAGGAACTGCGACTATCGTCAATATAACTCCCGCCTCGGGATTGGAGAATATGAGATATATTCCGATTACACACAATAGCGCAACGGGCGCATACCACTGTCCAAGGAAATGAGCCAATATTCCAGAGGCTATCGCAGATATGACCGCGAACAGCACGTATTGCTTTCCGCCGTATTGCTTGGTATTCTTGAGCTTTTCTTCGGGAATATCAAAGAAATCAAGCACTACCTTTCTCATTATTCTGCTTTTGGCAATAGCACCCGTTGCAGACTGAGTTGAGAACAGGAGCGGAAGCGAACAAACGGCAATTATCGCCGACGATATTATTACGTTCAAGTTTTTTGAGGCAATAATGCTTTGTCCATCCATCAGCACGATTATATAGTGTGCGATCGCGGACGTCAATCCGTAAAAGGTGAAAAACGTACCGTAAACGTTGAGTCGAAGATAAGCGAGAACTTTGCCAAAACCCGACAGCATGCGAACTATCACATTTTTGCTCAACGAACGGGACAAGTTGAGTGATGCGATATTTATTTTCGCCTTGTTTCTGTTAGAGAAGCTCTGTGCGAGAAAGCTCCTTCTGCAATATGTATTTTCATCAGACATGCTTTCGCCTACTCTGCCAAAGATAAAAAGCGAATACAAAAACGCAGTAAATCTATCCAGCATTTGCCACAAAAATGAGCCTGACCTGTTTCTTTTCGGTCTAATTCTCTTTTCTCTGTCCATAGCTCCTCCTTTCCAATACTAATATTTCCGTTAGTTTTTTTCTGTTTCAAGCAGATCGGGGCGCTGCTCCTCGGTAAGCCGTCTTGCACTATCATCGCGCCATTTATCAATGTTTGCGTGGTGTCCGGATATAAGCACGTCCGGTACCTTTACACCGTGAAATTCATAAGGTCTTGTATATTGCGGATACTCGAGCATTCCCGAGGAAATGCTCTCTTTCTCGTAACATTCCGGGTCTGAGAGCACTCCGTCCACCAATCTTGATACGCAATCAACCAAAATAGTCGCGGGTATCTCTCCGCCCGTGAGAACGAAATCTCCTATGGATATCTCCTCGTCAACGATCTCATCAATTATGCGTCGGTCAACGCCCTCATAATGACCGCAAAGAATTATAACATTATCATACATAGCAAGCTCTTGTGCCTTTTTCTGATTCAAGACCTTGCCCGCAGGCGACATATATATCACTCTGCGGCTTGTATTTTCAACGCCTTCGCTCGCCTGACCGTCAAGAATCGCCTTATAGCAATTATATATCGGCGGTGCCATCATAAGCATCCCCTTGCCGCCGCCGTAAGGCGTGTCGTCTACTCTGCGATGCTTGTCCTCGGAATAGTCGCGGATGTTGTGCAATCGCACGTCGATCGCTCCGCTTTTTCTGGCTCTTCCAATAATACTTTCGGACAATACATAGTCCACAAGATCAGGAAAGAGCGTCATTATATCAAATCTCATACAAATTACCTTTTCAGTCGTCTGACAAAAGTCCGGGAATGGTATGAACGAATACGCCCTTATCTATATCAACTCTTTTGACAAATTCGTCCACAACGGGCATCATTCTCTCGCCCGACGGAGTGTTTACAACGTATATATCCGACGCCCCTCTGTTGATAACGTCCGAAATAGTTCCGTATACGCGTCCGTCTTGCTCATCAATGACCTCAAGTCCTATAAGGTCGGCGATAAAATAAGCACCGTCGGCGAGATCGAAGTCGGCTCTGGCAGCATAGAGCATGGTTCCCTTTGCAGCTATTGCCTTATCCATATCGTCAATTCCCTCAAGCGTTGCAATAACAAAGCTTTTGAATATCGACGCATGAATCACCTTTTTTTCTATATATTTGCCATTCTCACGCACAAACACGCGGCCAAGAGAGGCGAGGACCGAGGGGGTATCGCAAAGCGACTCCAGCTTAACGTCACCTCTGACCCCATGGGTGTTGATTATTTTAGCACATTCCAGATACTGTTTTTTTACCATAACGTCCATTCCAATACAAGTTCACATTATTATACAGAGTAATTATATCACACAGTAACGTAAATTTCAAGACATTGAGTAAATTTTTTATATTTATGGACAAACTCTCATAAATGCGCAAAAAATTTACAATTAGGTGTTGACTTTTTAGCGCTTTACGGGTAAAATATAGAAGATAGTGATTTTTTTGAAAGGATATTTGAAATGTTGAACGTATTATTGCTTACAAGCGGAAATGGCTCCTCTCCTGCGAGCGATCCGTTTTCTTTGGTCCTTCCGATAATTTTCATCGTTCTTATTGCTGCAATGTGGTTCTTTGGCGGTCGCTCCCAGAGAAAACAGGAAAAGCAGCAAGCCGAGATGAGAAATAATCTTCAGGTTGGTGACGAAATAACCACCATCGGCGGAATTATTGGTAAGGTCGTCAGCATCAAGGATGAGACCTGTGTCATCGAAACTACACGCGAGAGAACAAAGATCCGCATTTTGAGAACCGCGATCAGCCGTGTAGACGTAAAAGCAGAAGACTCTATAGACTGATAGTAAAGTAATAAAAAATCCTCCCTTTGCATACACTTTATCGAATGTTCGATAAAGCATATAAGGGAGGCTTTTTTTATGCAAAGATCTCAAGGCAGATACCCAACTCCAAAACCAAAATCAGCAAGTGGAGCATTAACAAGACGACGCGCTTCTCTTCCCGGATTGCGCGCGTCAGAGGTCGAGGATCAGGGGCTATTTGTTACTGTTATCAAAAAAGCTTTGTTTGGACTTGCGGGATTTATCTTGTCCGGACTTATACTTGTAACATTTGCTTGCTTCATCGCCTACTCAAGCGCGGATCCCGGTTCACTAATAACACCGATCGCAACAGCGATCCTGCTTATATCCTCATTCATAGGCGGGTTTATCACCGCAAAGCTCGTGCATGAATCCCCCTTGCTTTGCGGGATCGTATGCGGTGCTATGTGCACTGTTTCAATGCTGATCTTATCGCTTTGCTTTACGGGCGCGCAGTCATCTCACTACACCTTTTTCCAAGGTCTGCTATTGCACGCCTTCGCTATTCTCTTTTCCATTCTCGGCGCATACGCAGGAAATTTCAAAAGAAAGCCAAATCCGAGAAAAAGACGGTTTGGCAACTGATAGTTCGCGCAAAACGCAAAAGAACCAACGCCTGTGGCGCTGGTTCTTTTTGTTATATTAGTAGCTCTTATTCTGCGGGAGGGACAAAGGTAAGTCCTTTGATATAAGCGGTATCGTTGTAGCTGGACACCGAGCTATCCTTGGAATATTCAAATTCAATAACGTCTCCCGCATTAACGGCAATATCGTATGTTTGATACGCCGTATCTCCGGAGCAAGAGATTAAGACTTCACCGTTTTTATACACATAAAGCATATCACAGCCTGACTCAGAAGATGTTCTGTACTGGAAGGTGTAATGACCGTCAGCGGTGGCCACAACGTGATAATACGCCTTGGTGTATTCGACGTACTGATTGTTAGAAGTAAGAACGTCTACGGGGTTGTTGTAGTCATCGTACTCTACCGATGTATCGAAGGAGTATCCGGAATCCGAAACATACTCTTCAAAATGAAGGTCTCTGATGTATGCGCAGTCATTTTCGTACGAATTCGAATAATCCTTTATATACTTGAACTCAATAACGTCACCCTTATACACCTTGATCTTAGCGTTCACGTAACTGTCATTTGATCCCGAACGGGACAACTCACAATAATCGTTAACGTACACCTCAAAATAATCGCACGAATCGGAGGAAACCAGATAGTCAAAAACGAGATATCCAAAATCCGTGGCTGTAACCGTATAATAAGCCGTGGAATTGTCGACTCCCTTATTGTTGGAAACAAGAATTTCTACGGTATCTCCGTTATCGTTAGTTCCCATCGTTTCGTCAAAGCCGTATCCGTAGGGGTTAGACTCATCCAATTCCTCAAAGGTAAGGCCACTGATATATGCCTGGTCATTACCGGAATCTCCCGAGCTATCCTTAGAATAGAAGAATTCAAGAACGTCACCCTCGTAAACTATAACGGTACACATCTCATAGGATGTCTCTCCCGAGCAGTAGAACAACCTATCGCTCGAGCTATTTACGCATGCCCAGAATTGATCCCAACCGGACTCGGATGAAACTCTGTAGTAGAACGTGTAGCGACCGTAAGTGGGAGCTACCACTCTGTAATAAGCCGTTGATCCACTAATGCCTTGATTGTTGGAAACAAGAACATCGGCACTGACACTTTCGTCCTGCTCAAAGCCGTATTCATATCCCCAGTTGTCATCGGGAGCGATGGTTTCTGTACTGTCAGTCGTGTCAGTTTCCACTGTGGACTCTCCATACTCATCGAAGCGAAGGCCCTTGATACGCGCGCAGTCGGCGCCATACGAATTAGAACCGTCTTTTTCATACTTGAACTCGATAGTGTCTCCCTCTTCGACCTCAAGCTCAAACCATTGATAATTATAATCCTCTCCGGAGTGACGTAAAACGGTCATGCCGTTATGAATTACGTAGAATACATCATATGAGCTTTCAGAAATAACCTTGTAGTCGAAACGTAGGTATCCGTCGTAGGGAGCCTCTACCATCATATACGAGCAAGAGCTGTTTACGTTGTCGTTGGTAGATATAAGAATTTCTACGGAATTTCCATTTTCATCAACTGATTGTGTTTCAACAACGAACTCGTATTCGCGTTCGTCCGTACCAGTAGTTTCAGTAGTCTCAGTAGTCTCACCATCGTCATAGTCGGTGATCAAAGCGAGGGGGACATAGTAATAATCGTTGTCGCAGAACACCTTGCCCCATTCATTGTCATCACTTACACCTACAATGTCAAGGATATATCCGTAACCAACGTTCCAATACTCGGATCCGTTGCCATAATACAAAATAGTATCGTTGTATATGGTTATAACCTTACCATAGTAATCATAGTAATTGAGCTCGCCGGGGGCTACGTTAGCGCCCGTTGTCTCCTCATTGGTATCAATGCCTGAGAATATATCTTCCCACTCAAAAATGCCATCATTGCAGTTAAATTCCAGACCATCGTTTGCGATTATAACGTTATTGAAAAGCGCAACGATCTGATCAAGCGATCCGTGATATGTGATCTCGTAAAGATCATAGCACGAACGGAATGCCGTGGAACAAATAACCTTTGTATCCTGATGCACCTCGCAGATCGACGCACTCATGTCTGATACCATTATCAGCAAAACGTACGGATTGCTCTTATTTCCCAGATAAAGCGCATGATCGTACTCATTGTAAGCAAGGCTGTAACAACCGTCAAATACGTTGTTACCAATGCCCGCAAGATTTTTGGACAGAGAAACATCCTTGAGATTAGGGCAGTCTTTGAACGCACTGTCACCAATATAGGTCACGCTATCGGGGATGGTTACCTTTTTAAGCTTTTCAAGCCCCTCGAATGCGGAAGGCGCAATCTGTGTTACTGCCTTTTTCTTATACTTCTTTGGAATCGTGATCGTTTTTACATCCTCGTCATCAATTGCAACGACCGCATACGTTCCGTCATCAAGCTTTTGGTATTCTAATCCTTCTGTTCCCTCGTCTTCGGATTCTTTTTCGTCCTTGTCAGAACCAAAAATATTACACGACGAAAGAACCAAGATCAAGCACAACAACAGCGACAAAAGCGCTAAAGCTCTCTTTTTCATTACCTTTTCTCCCTTGAATTTATTATTTTGGTATGCTAAATGGTTTCGATAAGCCTCCAATATAATTGTATCACAGTTTTATGTAAATGTCAAGCATATTTACTTAAGTGTCTTATAGAAATCAAGAGATCCAAATGATCTGCCTAAATGGTTGAGAATATAATTCTCGGTTGTTCGAGATAGATCCGCAAGCTCTCCCGCGTCACTGATCTCAAAGGAAAATATCTTATTTTGCGGTGCTCCCGCGACAAATCGCAACGCCGCAAGAACCGTTGGCGACACTCCGCATAACACATTCGCCTGGGGCACATCCTCAAATTCCTTTGATATTTTCGGCACGTGGCTCGCGCGCCTCGCCATACAATCGGTACATATAAGCTTTCCGCCCATAATATCAAGATACATAAAATCTGAATAGCGCTCTTTGCAATACGCGCAATACGAAAGCTCGGGCGCATATCCCGACATAACCGCCGCGCGCATCTCAAATACTGCCTTTATTAGCTCGATATTCTTCTCTCCCTTGCCTATAAGATACAAGGAATTGAGCAAAAGCCGCATTATTTCCCCGCTGTCCTCATCTTCCTCGTCGGTCAACTCGTTTGACAGATCGCAAAGATATGAAGCAAGCGCCACACGCTCGATATCCTTTGATATATCGTAAAAATGCTCCAAAACACTTCCCGACTTGAGCCAATATATTGAGCTGCTCTTGTTGATCTCAAAGTTTCCGTATATGAAAAGCTGGGATACAGCGGTATTTTTATTGTTTGGAGATCTGCCACCCTTGACCATAACTGCAAGTCTGCCGCGATCAGGCGTTATTATGTACAAAAGCTTGTCTGAAACGCCCACGTCAATTATGCGCGTAACAACACCGTCGGTAGCAAAAGCCACAGTTCTCCCTCCTTTATCGCATCACTATTATTCAGCGCGGCACGTCGGTGCGCCATACGCCTCATTATTCCTCGGTATATCCGAAATCTGTCAATCCCCTTTGGTTATCTCGCCAGTTTTCCTTGACCTTTACCCAAAGATTGAGATAAACCTTTGTGCCGAATATGGTCTCAAGATCTGCTCTGGCATAAGAACCGACTCGCTTTAATTCCTCACCGTTCTTACCAACGATGATGCCTTTATGCGATGCTTTCTCGCAGAAGATCTCCGCGCGTATGCTTACAAGACTTCCCTCATCCTTGAATTCTTCAATAGCAACGGCAATGCCGTGCGGTATTTCCTTATTCAGCGTGCGCAAAAGCTTTTCTCTTATAACCTCTGCCGCTACCTGTCTTTCCGACTGATCGGTCACCATATCCTCGGGAAAGAAAAAGTCTGACTCCGCAAGAAAAGGAGTGCACTCGTCAAGCACGGATTCAACGCCCTTTCCATTTTTGGCGCACATAGGAACCACCGCGCAAAAATCATGTAGCGCGGCGTACTCGGTTATTCTTTCCGCGATCTCCTCTCTGCGATAAAGATCGACCTTATTAAGTGCCAAAACGCAAGGAGTTTTTGTACTCTGAACGTACTTTATCACGTTCTTTTCAACGTCCGAGACGGGTTTTCCCGTGTCTACCACAAGTATCACCGCATCCGCATCCTGCATGGACGAGTTTGCCGTTTTTACCATATAGGTACCCAAAGAGTTGCGCGGCTTAAATATACCGGGGGTGTCAAGAAAAACGTACTGGTCGTCTCCCTTTGTGTGTATTCCGATTATTCTGTTTCTTGTGGTCTGCGGCTTGGATGAAACAATTGCCACCTTTTCGCCGAGTATGGTGTTGAGAAGCGTGGACTTTCCAACGTTTGGACGTCCCACGATAGCTATAAATCCCGTTCTTTTCATCGTCATTCTTCCTCTAAATACTTTTCAACGAACAATCTCACGTTGTCTTTTGCCAAATTCGCATAATCCGCGTCGTAATACGACATAAGGTATATGTACTCGGGCGCTCCGGAAAGCTTTTCGCCGCCGACCTTCAAAAAGAACAGCGTTCCCTCTATCGGATACACTCTTGTGTAGTATTTCCCGTCATCACGGCTTCTATCTTCGTAATTGAAATTTTCAAAGGTCTTCCACGTAATGTCGCCGTAATTGTCGGCAATAGCGTATACCTGGTTCATTACAAGATCCTGTTTATCAGTTACCTTGTTCTTGTTCTTTTGCGCTTCAAGAAACATATCCACCGCAAATGGACTGAATACCGTTATTATCACAAACGACGTTATCAAAAACGCTATCAGACGCGCATGTCTTTTAAAGAACCCTTCCTTTTTCTCTTTTGACGGCTCGTGATCCTCTACCTTTGGATTATCGCCTGGCTCGAACACACTCACCTCGGAATAGTTCTCTGTCTGAGCACGCTTTTGCTGTTGCAATGCTCTTCTTTCACTTGGTTTCATAATTCAAGATCACCTTTTGACTGTCTTTATCTATCACTTTACCTCAAGGCCCATTATGCGCATGATCTCGGTTTGCTTTGCGCGCATTTCAGCATCCTCTTCCTCACTTCTCTCGTGATCGTATCCGAGAAGATGGAGCATAGAATGGACACACAAAAACGCAGTTTCTCTTTTGTAGCTGTGCCCGTATTCATCTGCCTGCTCGCGAGCCTTTTCAAGTGAAATGACTATGTCGCCAAGATTATTGAGTATTTCATCGATAGGAGGCTCCTCGCTTGATCCGTCGTAGTCGAAAAGCGGGAACGAAAGCACGTCTGTAGGCTTATCAACGCCTCTGTACTTTTTATTAAGCTCGTGTATGCCCTCGTTATCGGTAAACGTTACCGACACTTCACAGGCATTTTGAAAACCCTCAAAATCAAGAGTGGTTTCCACAGCTTCTCTTATAAGCATTTTAAGGTTGTAGGTTACGGGGAGCTTGTCCTGACCGTTTTCAAAGTATATGCGAAGATTCATCTTTCTGTTCATTTTTCAATTCCATATCACTTATGCTGGTGATCGTTTTCCTTTCTTGCATAATTTTTTTTGCCTTCCGCTTCGCTTTTACGCGCGGCAGCCTTTTCTCTTTTTTCCCTATCGTATTTCTCATAGGCAAGAATAATTTTTTGAACGAGCTTATGTCTTACCACGTCGCGCTCGGTAAACGAGTGTATAGCGATATCGTCAATACCCTCAAGTATCTTCACTGCCTCGTAAAGACCGCTTTTCTGCCCTGCGGGAAGGTCCGTTTGCGTAAGGTCACCCGTGACCACAGCCTTGGAATTAAAGCCAAGGCGAGTTAAAAACATCTTCATCTGCTCGGGTGTGCAGTTTTGCGCCTCGTCAAGAATGATAAAGGAATCGTCAAGCGTACGTCCTCTCATGTATGCCAAGGGCGCCACCTCTATAACGCCCTTTTCTACCTGACGCTGATAATTTTCCGCACCCATCATTTCAAATAACGCGTCGTATAGAGGGCGCAGATAAGGATCTATCTTGCTTTGCAAATCACCGGGCAAAAAACCAAGTTTTTCTCCCGCCTCTATCGCGGGGCGCGTGAGGATTATCCTTGACACCTGCTTGTCGCGAAGTGCCTTGACCGCCATTGCCACAGCTAAAAACGTTTTTCCCGTTCCCGCGGGTCCTATGCCCAGCACCACCGTGTTTTTCTTTATTGAATTAACGTACTGCTTTTGCCCAACCGTTTTTGCCTTTATGGGTTTTCCCTTCATTGTGACGCATATACAGTCGTCTCCCAGCGACTCCAGCTCATCCGCCTTGCCTGCCGCTACCGTATCACAGATGTATATCACGTTCTGATCTGTGATGCTTCCGCTATACTTTGCCATCTTGACAAGATATTTCACGGCGCAATAGGCATCCGCCACCGCGCCGTCATCGTCACCTGAAACGACTATAACGTCGCTACCGTCATCCGTGACCCTATTGTGCAGCGCGACACCGAACTTTTTTTCAATTATCTCAACGTTTGAATCGAAGCTTCCAAACACCGCGGAAACGATATCGTCACCATCGACCTTAACAATCTTACTGCTCATGTATTCATTATCCTTTCGCCGAGAATATCACTCTGTGAGATCCACCTCAAATTCCGAGACCTCGGCAATGTTTTCTATAGAAACGATCGTACACAAAAGCATGTACCTATCATCTCTGATTATTGGAGTTACAGTTTTGCGAACAACGATGCGATCCGATGCCATTTCGCCTAAAAGCTGTGAAAGCTCGAAATACGCAAGTATCTGCGCCTGCTCCTCGCTCCTTGTTTCCTTAACGTACTCGTATTCCATATATTTTACGGTACGCACGGATAGCGGGGTTTTTATTCCACCCACGAGGTCACAGTCCTCCACGATATCTATTTTATCATAAAGCGCGCCCTCTTTTCCATACTTTTTTGAAATGTTCATTGAAAAGTCAAAAAAATTTAAATATTTTTCGCAATATTCATATCCCGAATACACCTTTTTCTCATATTCATAGGGTATCTCAACGTAAAACTCCTCTTCCGTTCTCGCCATTACCGCTCCCGCGGCTCTTGTGTATCTGAACCCTATCTGCTGACTGTCAAACAGTCCGCTGACCAGCAATTCTCCCTTTTCCACGTACCTTCCAGCGCTTACAACGGCATTGCCACGAAACAGTCTTACCTCCTCAACCATGCCCGCCTTTTTTGCTATAAGATTGGCGGGCTTTGTGACGTCTTCCTTTTCGGGTGCTTTGGAATACTCTCTTATCTGAACCTCGGCAACTGTTCCAACTATGTTTATTGACATCCACGAAACACGGTCACTGTCTATCATGATCTTGTTCTCGATCCTATCGGTGTTTGCTTGATTTATCAGGCTTCCAACGCCAAAGCCCTGCTCCCGAAGCATTTCTTTTACCTCAAGTGTGGTCAGAGTTTCGTTTCCGATGACTTCTACCGACCACACGTATCTATGCGCCATAATTATAAGAAACACCGCACAGATCATACCAAAAGCGATACCGTAACGGTGCTTATAGCGCGACAGAATATAAGGTATTCCCTGCTTTTTTTCAACCGAATACTCTACGCTTTTCTCGCGCGCGAGCCGTTCAAAGCGGCGAAATTCCGAATATCGAAATTGAACCGACACCCTATCCGGAAAGGTTTTAAGATGAGAATAGGCAATGCCATAATACATACAGATATTGAGCAGCGTGGTTGCGCTAGTGTAGTCCGCGCTTACCGTCACGCTTCCAAATAAAAACAGTATTATTCCCATATATCACACTCCGTCCTCAAAAGAGATAGAACAAATGCAACCTTCAACCGTTACAGTGCCGTAGTGATATGTGGTGCATATAAGATCACAACCCATAACGTCAATGCAAAAGCCCTTGACGGCAAGCTTTATCTCATTCGTACAGTATTTTAGTATTCTTCGGCATCCGCTGACAAAAAGGGTGTCGCGTCCGCGCATCTCTATTCGTATCTCTCCAAACAGTGCATCACTTGGTAGCCCTATCCCTTCAGACAGCACGTCTACAAGACCTTTACGCTTCTTTTCGCTGTTTTTGCCGTAATTTTTTTCGTTGTTTTTTTGCATATCAAGACCTCTGGATAAATATAAATTACAAAAAGGACAAGGGGGATCGTTTATGGAAGATTCCAAGTCGCAAAAAACACCTGATAAAGCAATACATGGGGGAATTATCATTGGTATTATTGCCGTTGCTACCTTTATTATCATGATCATATCACCAGGCGCGGCAATTAATTATATGAATCAAGGGCTCAGTCTATGCGCCACAAGTGTAATCCCCTCGCTTTTTCCGTTTATGATAATATCCGAGCTTATCGTTGCCTGCGGCATCGGTCAACGCATGTCTAAACCGCTTTCGCCACTCACAAAAAGCCTCTTTGGCATTGGAAAATCGGGCGCGTGCGCATTTTTGCTTGGCACGTTGTGCGGCTTTCCCGTGGGGGCGCGAGTTGCCGCCTCTATGTATGATAAGGGGGATATTTCACCGCGCGAGCTTGAGCGCATACTTACGTTTTGCAACAATCCATCCCCCGCTTTTATTATCAGTACGGTCGGCACCTCGCTGCTTGGCAGGCAGGACATAGGCATTCTGATATATGCGTGTGTCATAATTTCATCGGTAGCGATTGGTATTTTCGCAAACATCTTTACTAAAAAAAGCGGCCTGAACACCGATACTGACACAAGGGGGCGAGGGTATGAAGCCAATAGCATGGACGCGCAAATATTCACCTCTGCCGTAAGATCAAGCGCAGCTTCCATGCTGGTGGTTTGCGCGTACGTTGTCTTTTTTACAACGCTTGTCGGGTGTGTCAAAAGCTTGCTTTTAAGTTTTGGAATACCCTCGGTTTTATCTTCTATGCTATTTGGCTTTTTTGAGCTTTCATCGGGAGCTTCAAGCGCCGCGAATATTGGAAATCTGTTTTTATCTGCGGTAGCTTGCGCCTTGTTTTCGGGATGGTCGGGACTCTCGGTGCATTTTCAGATAATGTCGGTTACGTCCAACGCAAAAATCAGCTACAAGCCGTATCTTTTATCCAAGGCTGCACAAGGAATAATTTGTGCCGCGCTGTGCGCCTTGGCGCTGAAATTTGCTTTTCCCTCTCTCTTGACTAAAGAGGCAGGAGCAATTCTTACAGACATCAAGCTTTTCGGAATAGACAAGGGACTTGGACTGTGTGCGCTGTTCTTTATTGCGTCATTACTTCCGTTGGCTCTCCAAACTTTTGATAAAAAACAGAATTACGGGAAAAACAGGAAAGTCCTTGACAATCAGTAAAAACTATGATAGAATGTTTATGCGAATGTGGTCAAAAACAATTACTAAGTGGAGGACAACATGAAAAAGTTTTTTAGAATTTTAACCGTAAGCGCACTCGCCCTGGCGATGCTTCTCTCGTTCGCTTCTTGCGATCTCTTTAACCCCCTCAAGATAGACGACGTTGAGGATGCGCTCAGTGATTTTGCTGAGGATAACGAAGACGAGTATTACTTTGAGGAATCCGAAAAGTCTTACAAGAAGGCTCTTGCTAAGGGCTTTGAAGAGTTAGGTAAGGTTAAGGGCGGCGTTGAGTCTTTCTTTACTTTTGCCGAATTAGAGGATGAAGCTTCTTGGTGCTGGATTGTTGAGCTTGAGGAAACCGCTGACGCAAAGCTTGTAGAAAAAGAGATTGAGGATGGTCTTGAGGACGTTCTGTATGCTACGCTTTACGAGGTCATAATTGCAGAATATGACGAGGAAGATCTTGGAATAGTGGAAGATATGATCGAGACCGGTATCAAGGAACAGATCGAGGAGATAGTTCCCTCCAAGATGTTGGTTGTCAGAAAAGGCAACATCGTATTCTTCGGTGCAAAGAGCGTTGTAAACACAGCTCTTGACGAAATTGAGGACGCAAAGAAATAATATTTGACATTTCTACATACACATTCGTAGATCACCCACGGGTCATCCCGTGGGTGTTTTTGAATACGTAATAAAATATTAAAAACTGTTGACAAAGGAAAAAATGTGTGATACAATATATTGCAATACGAAAACGCAATGACCGAGAGGAGTAAGTCAAGCTCCATTTTCAGAGAGTAGGCGGGCGGTGTGAGCCTATAAGGATATTGACTAAAGGTAGCTCGTGAGCGGCGTGGGTGAAGGTTTTTTCTGTGTAGCCTACGACGGTGGCAACGTTAGAGCTTTTGAGAGGTGTTTGTAAACAGAGCAAGCACAAATTAGGTGGTACCGCGCTTTTTGCGCCCTGATGAAATATCAGGGCGTTTTTTATTTGATTTAAATACAGAACATAAAAGAAAGGAAACATAAAAATGAATTCCTACAACGAACTTCCAAAGACGTATTCTCCCTCCGAATTTGAGGACAGAATTTATACCGAGTGGTGTGAAAAGGGATATTTCACGCCCGACAAAAACAATAACAATCCCTCTTTTTCAATAGTTATCCCTCCACCAAACGTCACGGGTCAGCTCCACATGGGCCACGCGCTTGACGAGACTCTGCAGGACATTCTCGTTCGCTATAAGAGAATGCAGGGCTTCAACACCCTTTGGGTCCCCGGCACAGACCACGCGGGCATCGCTACGCAGATCAAGGTCGAGGAGCGTCTCCGAGTTGACGAGGGCTTGACAAGATACGATCTCGGCAGAGAAAAATTCCTCGAGCGCGTTTGGGGATGGAAGGACACCTACGAGGCTCGCATCACGGGTCAGCTCAAAAAGCTGGGCGCATCGTGCGACTGGACAAGACAGCGCTTCACTATGGACGAGGGCTGCTCCAGAGCTGTTCGCGAGGTTTTCGTCAACCTTTACGACAAGGGACTTATCTATCGCGGTCACCGTATCATCAACTGGTGTCCCAGATGTCTGACGGCGCTTTCAGATGCCGAGGTCGAATACAAGGATCAACCGGGGTATTTCTGGCACATCAAGTATCCTATTATCGGCGAGGACAGCTACGTTGAGGTCGCAACAACGCGTCCCGAGACTATGTTCGGCGATACCGCCGTTGCGGTCAATCCCGAGGACGAGAACACCAAGCATCTTATCGGCAAAAAGGTTCTCCTTCCCATCGTTAACCGCGAGATCCCCGTAATTGCGGACGATTACGTTGAGATTGGCTTTGGTACGGGCTGTGTTAAGATCACTCCCGCGCACGACCCCAACGACTTTATGGTGGGTCAGCGCCACAACCTCGAGCAGATCAAGGTTATGAACGACGATGCTACCATGAACGCTTACGCGGGCAAATACGAGGGTATGGACAGATACACCTGCCGCAAGGCTCTCGTTGCAGACCTTGAGGCCGAAGGCTATCTCGTTAAGGTCGAGCCTCACGACCACAACGTTGGCGTTTGCTACCGTTGCGGAACAACTGTTGAGCCTTTGACGAGCGATCAGTGGTTTGTTAAGATGAAGCCTCTCGCTGCTCCCGCTATTGAGGCGGTTGAAAACGGCGATGTCAATTTCGTTCCCGAACGCTTCTCCAAGAACTATTTCAACTGGATGAACAATATTCTTGACTGGTGCATTTCCCGTCAGCTCTGGTGGGGTCACCGTATTCCCGCCTTCTATTGCGACGAGTGCGGCGAAATGACCGTTTCAAAGACCGATATCGACACCTGCCCCAAGTGCGGCTCAAAGGTAAGGCAGGACGAGGACGTTCTCGACACTTGGTTCTCCTCTGCCCTCTGGCCCTTCTCCACTCTTGGATGGCCCGACAAGACCGAGGATCTCAAAAAGTATTATCCCACCGACGTTCTGGTTACGGGATACGATATAATCACCTTCTGGGTTTCGCGTATGATATTCTCAGGACTTGAGCATATGGGAGAAAAGCCCTTCTCCACTGTATTTATTCACGGTCTCGTTCGCGACGCGCAGGGACGCAAGATGTCCAAATCCTTGGGCAACGGTATCGATCCCCTCGAGGTCATCAAGCAGTACGGTGCGGACGCGCTCCGCTTTGCGCTGGCTACGGGTAACTCGCCCGGAAACGATATGAGATTCTCCGACGAGAAGATCGAGGCGGCAAGAAACTTTGCAAACAAGCTTTGGAACGCTTCGAGATTCGTTCGTATGAATCTCACCATTGATGAGATCAAGCTTCCCGATGCGGACAAGCTTGCCATCGAGGACAAATGGATCCTTAACGAATTCAACGCGCTCTGCGAAAATGTTGTAACCAACCTTGACAATTTTGAAGTCGGCGTTGCTCTGGGCGCAATATACAGCTTTACTTGGGACATCTTCTGTGACTGGTACATTGAGCTTGCAAAGGCAAGATTCAACGAAAAGGACACCGAGGCAAACCTTGTTTGCCAGAACGTTATCGCTTACGTTCTTGAGGGTACGCTTAAGCTGCTCCATCCCTTTATGCCCTTCATCACCGAGGAGATCTATCAGGCTCTGCCTCACGATGCGGAAAGCATTATGATATCCGAATATCCCAAGGCACAGGATGCGCTTTGCTTCCCTGCAGATGCCGAGAAGATGACCAAGATCATCGACGCCATCAAGGCGATAAGAACGCGCCGCAGCGAGATGAACGTTGCTCCCTCCAAGAAGGCAAAGGTTTATCTTGCAACCAAATATGCGGATATATTTGCATCCGCAGAGGCATTCTTTGTCCGTCTTGCATCGGCTTCCGAGCTTGTTGTGGCTGATGCCTTTGACGAGAGTGAGGTAAGCGCAGATAATGCCGTTCAGATAATCACCGACGCGGCAACCATCTTCCTTCCCCTCTCCGACATCATTGATTTTGAAAAGGAAAAGGCTCGCCTTGAGGGCGAAAAGAAAAAGCTCGAATGTGAGATCGAGCGCATAGAAAAGAAGCTTGCAAACGAGGGCTTCGTTGCAAAGGCTCCCGCGGCAGTTGTTGAGGGAGAGAAAGCCAAAATGGCTAAGTACAAGGAAAACCTTGACGGCATCATAGCAGCTCTTGCTAAATTAGGCTAAGAGTACCCAAATCATTCTTTCGTATCCCAATTTTAATAAACGCTGAATTTAGTTGTACTAACTCGGTTGGGTTCACCAATCTATCAACACGGGTAGGCTCAGCAGGTTGAAATTTTGCTTGCAAAATTTCAACGTCACCCCAATCTAGTTAGAACCTAAAAGCCTTAAAAGGTTTTGCGGAGCTTTTTTCAAAAGCGACTCGCCGAAGGCACGCGCATCTCATTTGAACAATTTAAAAATCACAGGTAAAAAATGAACACAAAATATCTTTTTCTCGATATAGACGGAACGCTCGTGGGTTACGACTCCAAAATGCCCGAGTCCGCGCTTGCGGCTCTCAACGCCGCCCAAAAAAACGGACACAAGGTAATAATTGCCTCGGGACGCTCGCGCTCTATAATCTACCCCGATCTTCTGGCGGCGGTGGATTTTGACGGCATCATCGCCTCGGGCGGCGCCTGTGTTGTATGCAACGGCGAGGTCATTTTCCGCAGTACCATCACGGGCGACACATTTCGCGGCATAGTTGATTATTTTCGCCGCGAGGGCATACGCTTTATAGTTCAATCGTCCGAAGCATCTTACGGTGAGCCCGATTTCCGCACCATTATGATACCCGCTATGATAAAGTCGGGTTATTCCAAAGATCTTATCGATAAGTCCTTTTCGGACGTTATCACAGTCGACGATATTTTAAGCGTTCCCGACGTTGAAAAGTTTTCCTATTATCTATCTCCCCTCTCGCCAAAGCAAATATCCGATGACAACGACGGCAAGTTCTACGTCACCGATTTCAGTGTGGGCAAGGCGGCAGAAAACTCGGAACTCTTTTTTGGCGAGATGAACATGGCAGGCGTCAACAAAGCAACAGCTATCGAGCGCTATATGGCGCACGTCGGCGCGCCTATATCCGACTCCATCGCCTTCGGCGACAGCGGAAACGACCTTGAAATGATGAAATTCGCCGGCTTCTCGGTTGCAATGGGCAACGCAACACAGCCTATAAAGGACGCCGCCGATATGATCACCGACGACGTCGATAAGGACGGAATATACAACGCTTTCGTAAAGCTTGGGCTGATATAAGATAAAACCGACCGAAATTTTCGGTCGGTTTTCATTTATTTATTAAGATTCTCTATGTATTCCTTGGGCGGCACGCCCATTTGCTGCTTGAATATCTTGGAAAAATACAAGGCGTCGCCAAAGCCTGCGAGTATCGCGATATTCTTCACACTGACTACTCCCTGCTCCATCAAAAACAGGGCGTGCTTCATTCTGAGATCGCGCAGATAAGCGGTGAAGGCTATGCCCTTTTTGCGCTTGAACAAAAAAGAAAGATATTTGGCATCGTAGCCTAAGACTTCGGCAAGTGCCGACAGGCAAAAATCCGCCCTTGTAAAGTTATCGTCGGTGACGGCAAGCATTTTAGAGATAAGATCGCTATGCTTTTTCTTTGACGGGCTTAGATGCGCAAAACTGTATAAAAGCACCGCCTCAGCCATTAGGTCGACGTTGGTATCGTCGGCTTTTTTTATGCTCTCGAGCCAGAAGTCAATAAGAGCGCCATAGCCCTCGAATATGCAACCGTTAATCGCCGTACCGCTTCTATCGTATAGCTCAACCGCGCGCCTACCGTCAAATGTAACGTAACAGTATTCAATATCCTCGCCGAAAACACTGAAATCCACGCCTTTTTCCACGATGAAAACACATCCGTCGTCCAAATTGTAGTCCTTTGCATCAACCGTCAGCTTACCCTGTCCGCGCGTTACAATGCCGAGCAGATATTTATCTTTTTTGGCGTGTTTTTGCAGTCCGTTTTTAGTTTCGTACACAAAATTCGCGCAAGTAAGGTCGCTCGACCTGTTTATATTGAATTTGCAGATGTTATTGCTTTCCATTTTACCCCTCGTACGCTAAATGCAATATTTTCTCAATTATATCCCTAAAATGAGCAAAAGTCAAGAATTTATCCATATATTCATAGAAAAATTCCATTGAACGTGGTTATGGTGTATGCTATAATAAAAGCAATTACAAAGAAGCTTTTGTTATATAATCAAATCGTAAAATATAAAAATGTATTTCCGCGGGGACTTTTATGGAATATTACGGTATTATTTCCGCCGCCGTCGTGCTTTTCGGCGTCACCTTCCTTTTCAATGACAGATACCAAAAGGAGAGTGGCAGCGGCATCGGCGCGACCTTTGTTTTTTCACTCATCAACAGCATAGCGGGGCTTTTGTGCCTTTTGATAATTCACAGTTTCAAGCTTGAATTTACGGCGTTCACGCTTATTATGGCGATGCTTACGTCGATCAACAATATCGTCTATATCTTCTGCTCGCTCAAGGCTTTCGAGCATATAAACCTTTCGCTCTATTCCATCTTCGCGATGCTTGGAGGCATGGTTCTTCCCTTCGTTGTCGGCATCGTTTTTTACAACGAGCCGCTGACGCTCGGCAACGGTATCGCACTCCTACTTATCATGATGGCACTTGCGTTCACGATAAAGCCGGGGCGCAAAAAGAAGGGCGCCATATATTATGCGGGCGTGTTCATGCTGAACGGTATGTCGGGCGTTATATCCAAGATCTTTCAGTCGGCACCATACGAAAAAACGAGCGCGGCGTCTTACAGCATCTGGACGGCTCTCGTTGGTGCAATTATTGCCGCCGTGGTATTGATCTGCATCAGAAAAAAGGTCAAAAAGCCTAACATCAAGGCGGTGGCATATTCCGCGGGCTTTGGAGCTGTAAACAAGGTGGCAAATTATCTGCTTCTCATAGCACTTGCCGTACTTCCCGCTTCTGTCCAATACCCTTTCGTTACAGGCGGAACTATGATAGTATCAACAGTTATAAGCCTTATCTGCCGCCAAAAGCCCTCGTGGCAGGAGCTTGTCTCCGTCGGATTGTCCTTTATTGGCGTTCTCGTTCTAGTCTTTTTGGCGTAAGCCTGAAAAATAAATTTCTTCTCAAACGGAGGATAAAATAATGAAAAGAACAATCAAATTCGGAATTTTCGGTCTCGGTCGCGGCGCGACGTTTTATGAGACCGTGCTTATGAACAACGGCGAGATAGTTGCCGTTTGCGATATTCGTCAGCACAAGCTCGACGAGGCTAAAAAATTCCTCGGCGACGGTGTTGCCACCTACACAAGCTTCGACGAGTTCATCAATCACGAAGGTCTGGAGGCGGTATTCCTTTGTAATTTCTTCCACGAGCATGCAGAATATGCCATTCGCGCGCTTGAAAAGAACATTCACGTGCTCAGCGAATGCACCTCCAATGCTACCATGGCAGAGGGCGTTGCGCTTGTTCGTGCGGCGGAAAAGAGCAAGGCGATATATATGCTCTCCGAAAACTATCCTTTTATGGCTTTCAACGTTGAGATGCGCCGACTTTATCAGGGCGGAACGCTCGGTAAGCTTCTCTTTGCCGAGGGCGAGTACAACCATCCGATAAACCCAATGAATCACGCCGAGGTCAAGGGGCTCCGTCCCTTCCGCAAGCATTGGCGAAACAA
Organism: Oscillospiraceae bacterium; assembly: GCA_015063905.1. Classification (GTDB taxonomy): domain Bacteria; phylum Bacillota; class Clostridia; order Oscillospirales; family CAG-272; genus SVTX01. The sequence continues at coordinate 120,422 of SVTF01000001.1, forward strand.
TCTCCCAAGAACATACTACATCACTCATTCGTTAGCGCCCTTGATGCATATCTCGGGTGCAACTCCCACGCGCGTTACCGCAATGCCCTGCTACGCGCCCTACCCCGAGGATTCGCTGATGAACTGCACGGTCAATGACCGCGCGGCGATCATCACCTGCTTGAACGACGACGATTCCGTTTTCCGTGTTACAGGCTGTGCGGGCTTTGGCGCACACAACAACGCTTACAGAATTTGCTGTGTAAACGGTCAAGCGGAAAACCGACGCGGCGACGGCGGCAGGGTTACCGTCCGCTACGATTCGTGGGCAACTCCCGAAGGTCAGGAGTCCTTCCAGAACTATTTTCCTAAGTGGAACGATCCCGACGAGGAGCTTATCGCAAAGGCTTCGCACGGCGGCGGCGATTTCCTCGTTATCCGCGAATTCTTCGATTCCATTCGCGAAAACAGAGCGCCCGTATTCGACGTTTATTTTGCAACTACCCTGGCATCGGTCGCTATTCTTTCTCACCGCAGCCTGCTTGAGCGCGGAACGCCGTACGATATTCCCGATTTTCATCTGGAATCCGAGCGCGTAAAATATGAAAACGATACACTTTCTCCCTTCTACGGCACGGACGGAAGCGAGCCGACAATCGAGCCCTGCTCGCACCACAAGGAATGGACTGAGGAGTCCATCGCCGCTTACGAGGCCCTTCTCGACTCGGTTAAATAAGCTTCAAATTTTGATTTGTAGGGCGCCGATGTTCTTTTCTTGTCATCAACGACAAGAAAAGAACGAAAAGAAACGCCGCTTAAGGAAGAAAGGTGTCTACGCAGGCGAAAGACTGCGCTATCCGCCTTCGCTCCGACAACCTCTCCTCCTTAAGAATCCACCTCTCTAATGACAAAGTTTATCTTGAATATAAAGGGTTTTAGCTTGATTTTCGATTTGGCAAAGCTTCATTTATTAAGCAATTCTCCAAATTAAAAATCACCAACCCTATGCCCCAAAGAGTTTTGGAGTGGG
>SVTF01000002.1 GCA_015063905.1 Oscillospiraceae bacterium
AAGGACAGTTTTTAAGAATATGGTATATCTCGAAAGAGGTATGCCATATTTTTCTTTTGTGTCTACAAATGCAGTGCTTGTCAGCAAAAATGATAAGCCATAGATGGACATAAACAAAAGGCTCCCTTGTGTAAAGGGAGCCAAAGGAAGCTGAGGATTGCTTTAATGTAAATTCAATTTTATCAAAGCTGTTCTTCAGAGTACGTGGCGTTCGAACCTGCTTTTTGTTTTTTAGTAGGTAAATCCTGTATCGAGAACTTCCCGAAAAATCTGCTTCTTCATCTCGGGAGAGTAAGCTTTCATAGGGAATGTTGCGTTTCCAACCTCAAAGCCCATATACTCAAGCACCACCTTAGTTGCCTGAATTGCTCCGTACTTTATAAGAACGCTAACCACCTTGTCCGTCTTCTTCTGAACCTCAAGTGCGCTCTTCATGTTGCCTGCTTTATAAAGCTCGTATATCTGCTTATAAAGAGGAAGCATTACGTTGTAGGTAGTACCGATACCGCCCGCACAGCCTGCCGAAAGTCCGCAAAGAAGCATCTCATCGGGGCCATTTACAACAGTCATTCTGCCCTCGGAAGCAGTAATAAGCTCAATAAGCTTATAATAGTCCTTCATTGTCCACTTTACAGATGTTACATTGTCAATCTCAAGCAGACGAAGGAAAAGCTCAGTATCAAGAACAGCGTTCGCGGCAGGCGTGTAGTAGAGCATAAGTGGTATCTTAACCTGCGCGGCTATCTCTTTATAATAGTTGTAAATATCGTCCTGATCATATCCGAAATATATCGGGGGGATAGCGGAGATAATGTCTGCGCCCGCCGCCTCGGCGTATTTTGCAAGATACTTGGTATTCTCAAAATTCATATCCGCCACGTGTACGATCTTGAGCGTATCCTTGCCGATCTCTTGTATAGACTCGTCAATGAGTTTCTTTCTTGTATCTAAAGAAAGAACAAGCCCTTCGCCCGTTGCACCCGCAATGTAAAAGCCGTCGGCTCCTATGTGCTTTTGGTAGCTGATAAGCTTACGCAGTGCAGAAACGTTTAAGGTTAATCCGTCGGGATTAAGAGGGGTTACAAGTGCGGGCATTACGCCCTTGATTTCATGTTTCATAAAACAACCACCTTTATTCTTCAAAATTCCAGATAACCTGCTTAATAACAGCCTCGCCGCTGTTACCTTTTGAATAGAAAACCGTAAGAATATCACCGTTTTTAAGCTCAACGGAAGCGGGATAACCAAGGTCGGAAGACACCTCATCACCAAGAATGATACTGTCGATGTCCCAGGTTTCTCCGCCGTCCTTACTGAACATCGCCTTAATGCCATACGGAACATCGCGGTGCCCGTAAACCGAAACGAGAGTGCCGTTTGAATGAAGCATAAGATGCGCGGGTGAGCCACCTCTGTCGGCAAGAAGCTTTACAGGAGTCGTGAAGGTATAACCGTTATCGTCGGAAACACTTTGATATATGGTAAATATCTTTCCGGCATTATCCTGAACTCTTATATGAACAACAATTCTGCCGCTTGGAAGCTGGATCGCGTGAGGCTCGCAGGAAAGCAAGTCCGGCGCAACGTCTTCAATACGGGAGCGGAACTCGGTTTTTCCGTCGTGAGATACCGTATGGCACTCAATGTGGCTGACGGAATTTACATCGTTAAACAGTCTGCCGACGTATAGAATCGTACCGTCATTAAGCTCGCAGGGACCGTGGGGAGAGCTTATCGGGACAATGATAGGATCTCCAAAGGTCTTGCCGCCGTCATTACTGATAGCGATAGATGAGCCAAGATACTTTTCCCAACCGCCCTTCTTCTCTACCTCGTCAAGATAGGCATTGGCATAGATTAGCTTCGTCTGGCAATACTCACGCTGGAACGAGGGGGCGTTATTAAACGTCGTTATCATTACACCCTTGTCACCGAAGGTCATAATACCTCCGTCGCGGTCATCAAGGGGTGTGTCAACAACTACCTCCGGCGCTGTCCAGCTCTTTCCCTCATCGTAGCTACGGCTGACTATAACCTTACCAAAAGGGCAGACGTGAGCAATTCTAAAGCCACTTGCGACGGTCATAAGAGAGCCATCCTGAAGCCTTGCGATACTCGGCCAACCGAAATAGTTATGCATACTGTTTTTGTTTGAACAGATAATCTCGGGACCCTTAACTATATTTATCTTCATTACGTTTCTTCCTTTCTGAATTTAAAGTATAATATAAAAAGCTGATGCTTTTTACACCTATATTTTAATTTGCAGAAGCAAAAAAGTCAATCGAAGTATGCGACAGATTTTTTAAAACAATGTCGCTTTTTTTAATAAAAATGTTGAATTTTTGATATACTTATGGTATAATAAGACAAAAGGACGGTGAAAAGGATGGGCGCGGTAATCCAAAAAAGTGAAATTTCGATTGGCAACGCAAGAATTGAGATCGTTATGCAGGGCGGTTTTTCAGAGCATGGCTCACACCGCACGGTCGATATGCATCGCCATCCTAATTTCGAAATACATTACATTGAAGAAGGAAGTTTTTGCTTTAAGCAGGAAAGCGGCTCTGTCACCGTGGAAAAGGACACCCTCGTACTCATCCCACCGAGACATTATCATGCGTTTATTGGTGAGAGCGAAAACCTTAAGCGCATAAGCTTTGAATTGAAACTCAGTATACTGAAAAACGGTTCCGACGTGTTTAACAGCTACGATAAGCTCTTCTCAACGATCGCCTCACCTATGTTTATACACCGATTTATCCCCGAGTTTATACAACTTGGCGACTGTATGGGGGTTATTCGCGGAGAGGAAGAAATATGCAAATTAAATGCTCGTTTCACTTTAGCATTTCTCAAAACTTGCGATATTTTGCGTCAAACCATTTCAGCGAATGCGGAACCGTCACACGACCGCACCGTACAGATCTCGCCAAGCGACGAGGATCTTACACTGATAAGGATCCTGGATTACATACGAAGCACTTGTCGACGCCCCCTTACTCTTTCAGAAGTAGCACGTCACGTTTCATTGTCTGAGAGGCAAGTGCAGAGGATACTTTCCGCCAGAATGGGCGAGAGCTTCCACGCGATACTCTCTGACAACCGCATCAATCTTGCAAAATCTATGATAACAAGTCAAGCATATTCCAACCGATCACTTGAGGAAATAGCTTATGAGTGCGGCTATTCAAATTATGTCAGCTTCTGGTCACAGTTTAAAAAATCTGTTGGCAAAACACCCGAGCAGTATAAAAAATCTCAAGCATAGTCGTTGTGTTCGTTCCTAAGGACACTACACAATGAATTGCCCTTACAGATGTGAATTGGTTCACGTCACAAATTGCCTGTGGTATGTGAAAAATCGGGCAATTTATAAAAACGGTAGGTTTCAAATCATGAAGCCATAAGGCTTCAATTCATGATGGCTTGCTGTCAATTCATCAATACTCATTTGCAAAGAAAAAAAGACGAGGAGCTTTGATAGTTCTTCGTCTTTTTTCTGTCGGTTGGTACTATTTCCTGTTGAAATAAAAAATTGTCCTTTAGAGTACTGTCCATATCGTCTTGTCATTTTTTGTTGAATTAAAGAAGATGTATGGGGAGCTTTCCGCCGAGCTGTATCTTCTGGAAATTGTCCTTTTGGCTGTGTCCCGTGACCTTTTCAACGGTTTCGGGAGCGACGTTTGTTACTACCGAGGTTTTAACATTGGGTTTAGCAGACGTCGCGGTTTTTGCGGTTTTGGGCGCTGTGGGCTTTTTAGCCGTTGTAGCTTTAGCCGTTGTCGCCTTTTTAGTCGTTGCCTTTGCGGTTGTTGCGGCTTTTTTAGCAGGCTCCTTTTTTGCGGGAGCTACGCCTGTTGTGGCAACAAGCTCGGGTGCCTCGTTTTTCTTTTCCGGTTCTATTTTAGCTACTCTCTTTTGAATACTGGATTTACCTATCGGCATACTTAACTACCTCCTGCGCCATCGCCATATATTCCTGAGCCGCGCGGCTCGATTTTTTATATACCATTACGGGTTTTGAGTTGTCCTGCGACCATTCTATCGTGCTATCCACACGAATGATAGATTCAAAGAGTCGCACGTTGTCAAGCTCGGAGAGCGTTTCAACGGTTTGCTTGAAATAGTTTTTGCGTTCGCTTGCCTTAGTAATGGCAATTCCAAGTATCTCAAGCTCGGGAGATATACGCTTGACCTGCTCATAAAACTCAAACATATTAGCAAGGCCAAACAGACCCCAAGGCGAAGCTTCAACAGGGATAACCAAAAAGTCAGACGCACACATAATGTTCATTACCCAGCAACCAAGTGTAGGGGGAGCGTCTATGAGTATGTAGTCGTATTTTCCGCTTTCCTTGATCTTTTTCAAGCCCTCGCGCAAAATAAACTCTCTCTGCCATTTGGTGAAAAGCTCAAATTCTATGGAGCTCATCAGCGTGGATGAGGGGATAAGGTCAAGATTCTCATATTCGGTGGGAAGCGTGTAGCTTGAAAGATCCTTTTGGTTGATTATACCTTTGTATATGTTTTTCTGTCCCTTAGCCATTTCAAGCGATTTTTCATCATCGAAAAAATAGAGAGTGAGGTTCATCTGCATATCGGCATCAATAAGCAGTACGCGCTTGCCTAGCGTGGATAGCGAATATCCTATGTTTGCACACGTTGTGGATTTGCCGCTTCCGCCCTTGTTGTTGGCAAAGCATATGGTTTTTGTTGTTGCCATTTTGGTTTCCTCCAATTATTGATCTTGATTGAGGTAATCTATTATGGTATCGAGCCCCTCACGGGTGTATGAGCTGACGTAAAACAGCTTATCCTTCTTGACTCCGCAGTTTGTGAGCCAACGCTCCGCTAAAGCAATATTGGCGTCGGGCTTGTCTATGCCCGAGATTATGCCGATAACGTCACGATTGACGTGGTGCGTGCAGTTGGGCGGAAATACGCAAAAGGGCTCGTTGGCGCTGACCACAAGACCGATTACGTCTGCCTCGTATGAGTAAACGGCAAGCGCCGCCGCCAAGGTGTGAACCTCTGTGTATTCGCCGGGCGTGTCGATTATCGTGTCGGTGTAGTTTATATATTGGGTCTTGCAGTAATGCAACTGCTCGCCCTTAAGAGCTTGAGTTAACGTGGTCTTGCCCGCCGCAACTCTGCCCATTAAGATTAGCTTTTTCATGGTTTTCCTACCTTTTTCGAGAAAAAGCAGGCTCCAAAAAGCTTTCAAGCAGGGAATCTGCCTTTTTCCTTAAATTTAGGATAAAATATTGTTTTCGGTTGAACTAAAAATGAATTCGGAATCCTGTTTATTTTCCTACTTTTCGGGTTGGGCTCGAAAATCTACCAATATACTTGGTTTAGAAAAATATACTTTGCTTCAAACAAGAACCAAATGCTTGGAAGTTCTTTTGTTTACTTTTCTTTCAAGAAAAGTAACGCACACCTCCTCGCCTCCTTACGTTCTTGTCATCTCGCAAACGGTGAATTTGAGAACGTTGCGGAAATATTCGGTAATAGCGGTAAAGGAAGCCTCGACATCGGCAACCTTGCCCGTGATAATAAGTGTACCCGAGAAGCGATCGACGAATCCGAGATCCGCGCCCGAGGATTTGAGCGCGATGTCCGCGGTAATAACGGCGGTTTCTGCGGGGCTTACGGTGAGGACGCCAATAGCGGCGCGCTCGTAGTCAAGCTTGGGATCAAGACCAAGCTTCTGATAGAGAGTAGGATCGGGATTGGCTATGATGTGCGCCAAGGTTATCTGGCGGCCGGGAACCAACTCCTGCACTATTCTCATTTTATCTTGAAATTCAAATGAATTAGACATATTTTTTCTCCATTTGCGGATTATTTGCCATTTTAGCTTTTGAAAGGATAAGAATTATCCTCCGATCTGCACCTCGAGCTTTGTTGAAACGCTTTGCGCCGCGGCTAAGAGCTCGCGCATAAGCTCATCGGTGGGCGGCGCGATGCCGTCCAACTCGTAGCGGCGACCAAGACCTGTGTACTTGTCCTGTCCCAAGCGGTGATAGGGAAGAAGGTGAAGCTCGGTGACGTTCTTGAGAGAATTGGCAAATCTTGCAATTTCGCGTATCTCTTCCGCCGTTGCATTGAATGTGGGAACAACGGGCACGCGAATGATCAGATGCCTTGCGTTCTCGGCTATATAGCGCGCGTTTGTCAGTATCTTGTCGTTGGGTTTCCCGGTAAATTGCTCGTGCTTTGCGCTGTCCATGTGCTTTATGTCCATAAGGAAATGGTCAACGTGGGGCAAAAGGCGCTCAACCACCTGCCTTTCGGCAAAAGCAGTGGTCTCTATCGCGGTATTGAAACCGTAATCGTGGCAGGCACGAAGCAATGCCTCCGAAAAGTCGGGCTGAGCCATACATTCGCCGCCCGAGAGCGTGATGCCGCCGTTCGAACGCTCGTAATAAACGCGATCCTTTGCTATCTCGTCCATGAGCTCGGAAACGGTAACGTCGCGCCCGACGGTCTCTGATTTTCCGCCTCGAAGCATGTTTTGTATCTCATATTTTTGCGATTCGGGATTGCAGCACCACTTGCAGCGCAGATAACAGCCCTTTAAGAATACTATCGTTCGGATTCCGGGACCGTCGTGTATCGAATATCGCTGGATATCGAATATGCGGCCAGCTCGGTCGTATATGTTATTCACAACGGTCTCCTTCCTATTAACTAAACTATTTTTTCAGTGATTTAAACTTGGTGGGGTTCGAAAATCTACCAATACGTTGGATATAGGAAATATACTTTACTTCAAACAAGAACCAAATGCTTGGAAGTTTCTTTGCCTACTTTCTTTCCAAAACAACTTACCAATAAACTTGGTTTAGGAAAATATACTTTGTTTCAGACAAGAACTAACTTTTTGGAAGTTTCTTTGCCTACTTTCTTTCCAAAACAACTTACCAATAAACTTGGTTTAGGAAAATATACTTTGTTTCAGACAAGAACTAGCTTCTTGGAAGTTTCTTTGCCTACTTTCTTTTCAAAGAAAGTAGGTCGCATCCTCCGCGCCTCCCCTAAAGTCCCGATTGCTCGGTGCGGTTGATGATGTCGTCCTGAAGTGAACGGGAGAGGGTAGTAAAGAGTGCGCTGTAGCCTGCAACTCTCACAACGAGAGTTTTATACTTTTCGGGATTTTTCTGCGCGTCGAGCAACGTTTCCTTGGAAACGACGTTATACTGAACGTGCATACCCTTCTGATCGAAGTAGCCGCGCAGATAAGCAACGAATTTTTCAAGTCCCGCCATGCCTGAGAGGGCAGAGGGATGGAATTTCTGATTGAACAGAGTGCCGTTTGATGCGATTCCGTGGTCAAGACGGGCAACCGAGTTAGCCGTAGCCGTGGGACCCTTAACGTCTCTGCCCGATGCGGGGCCTACGCCGTCCGCGATGGGAGTATAGGCAAGGCGTCCGTCGGGAGTTGCGCCGGTCTGGTAGCCGAGCGGCACGTTTGCGGATACGGGATAAAGTCCCGCTTGGAACATACCGCCTCTGTTGTTGGTAAAGTTTTCAAAAGGCTTGGTGTAGGTGTTACCCACCTCGCGCGCAAACGCGTCGACCTCGGGAATATCGTTGCCGTATTTGGGAAGCTCGGCGATCATATCAAGTATCTCCTGATATCTTGCCTTCTTTCTTTGGTCAACGCTCTCGGCATTGGTTATATTCTTGTATACCGCTTTTATGACATCGGCAGTAACTTCGACGCCCGATGCGTCAAGGCGCTTTGCCACCTCTGTGGTAAGCTCAAGCGCTTTTTTTGGAATGATTCCCTTGCCAAAGTTGTCCGCAAGCGCCTGTTTCATTTCGCTCATAGAAACCTTCTTCTGCTCGAAAACGAGAGTTTTCATAGCGAGAAGCGCGTCGGTCATGTTTGCGATACCAAAGCCCTGCGGGCCTGTGAAGTTGTAGTGGGCACCGCCCTCCTGCAAGCTTACGCCCTTTTCGATGCAATCGTTGCAGAGGGAGGACTGGAAGGGAAGAGGACAGCGAACACTGTGAGCGTAGTCAACGGCATTGTCCGCGTGTACCATCATTTCTATCATATAAAGCTGCTGCTTTTTATAAGCTTCGTAGAATTCTTCAAACGTGGACATTTTTTCAACGTTGCCCGTCTGAAGTCCGATAAGCTCGCCCTTGTCGTAGCCGTTCGAAAAAACAAGCTCTAAGGGACGGCACATATTGAAGAATGCCGCGTCGTGCCAACCGTCTGTTTTTGCGCCCTTCTGAGGCTCAACGCAACCGATTATGCAATAGTCGCGCGCATCGGCAAGCGTAAGACCGCGCGCCATAATGGAGGGGATAATGACCTCGTCGTTGTAGAACGCGGGAACGCCCAAGCCTTCTCTTGTTACCGCTGCCGCCTTGATAAGCAGATCGTGGGGAGATTTGTTCCACACGCGTATAGAAAGCGAGGGTTGGGGAAGACGCACATGAACGGTGGCTTCAAGACACATATAGGAAAGCTCGTTGGTAACATCAACACCGTCCTCGTTCTGACCGCCCACGATAAGATTTTGGAAAAGACCGTAGCCTGCAAAGCCTTCAGCGCTTGCCGCATCTCTTACTTTGTTAAGGTCATTGAGTTTTACCCAGATACAGTCGATATATTCCTGCGCGGACTCGTAGGTCTCGGCGCCGCTTGTGATATCCTGCTTAAAGAGGGGATACATATATTGGTCAAAACGTCCGGGAGAGATGGAGTGTCCGCTGGACTCGCACTGCAATAGCTGCTGAATAAACCAAAAGCTCTGGCAAGCCTCGTAGAAATTGCGTGCAGGCTTTGCGGGAACACGTGCGCAGGTCTTGGAAATTCTTACAAGTTCCTCGCGGCGCACGGGATCGGTGCTGGCAGCTGCTTCTTTAGCCGCAAGATCGGAATATCTTCTCGCGTAAGCGATTACTGCCTCGTTTGACTCAATTACCGATTCGAGAAATCTCTTTCTCTTAAGGTAATCTCCGCTTCCGATATAGAGCTTTGCCATAGCGTCGCGCGCCTCGGCGATAACGCCCTCAAGACCGCAATTTATTACTTTTGCGTAATCAACGTTGATATGACCGATACCGTTGTAGAAATAGTTGCCAACGGTAAAGATGCCGTGGTTAAGGAACACGTCAAGCACCTTTTCGTCCATACTCTCGGCGGCAAGATCACTGACCGTCTTGCCCTTCCAATATGGATAGACCTTTTTCAGTCTTTCAACGGTGGATGGGGATATATAAAACGGGTCTGCCTCGCGGGTAGCTACCGTGTCGTATTCTTTTTCGAGCCACTCAAAAGAATATTCGGGGAAGGTCTGGCAGCCGCGCGGAGCAATGGAGTTGCTTCCAACTATAAGCTCATCGGGGCGAATGACTATCGGAATATTCTCGAGTATATGGCGAAAAGCCGCAGAACGACGCTTGACGATGGGCTGCCCTTCGGTCAGCTTATAGCTCTCTGTAATAAGCTCGGCACGGTCAGCCTCTATCTCGGGCATGTTGGCATAGAGATGATCAACAAGCCGTTGTATTCTTGGGCTTTTATCTATAGTAAATTTGATTTGACTCATATTCAACCTTTCTTAGATCCTTTTTGGGGGTCCAAAGCTCCAAGAGCCTTTGTACGATGGCTTGGAGAACAAAGTTAATATTTTGGTTATATCTGATCCCAAAGATCAGCGTGGGGAGCGGCGATGACGGATGAGCCGTAGTAAACTCCCGCATCTTTGGCGTGTTGGCATCCCGCCTCGACCGCGGCGGTGACATCGCCAACCTCGCCCGTTACAAGACAGACACCCTTGCCTCCCATGCCTCGTGACGTGCGAAGCTCAAAGATATTCACCTTGGCGGTTTTTACCGCAACATCGGCAGCCTTGATTATGGATGCGGCGGAATAGGTTTCGATAATGCCAAGGCTTCCTTTCTTTTCTGCGGGCGCGGTGCCAAAAAGGGCGGTAATAACTTGGGGATCAATGCGACCCATTATTGACGAGTCAACAAGTTTTTCGTCATAACGGCCTTTAACATGCTCCACCGCACTCGTTACGTTCGAGATCGTGCCGGTGAGAATTATCTCATATTTTCCAGGGCAAGCCGGGCGAGCGGAAATAAGCTCAACTCCTGCGCTCTTGAGCGCAGCGTCGGTCGCCTCTATACCCTTGGCTATGCTTTTGAGTTCAATAACTCCAATTGCCTGATACATTTATGTAAGATCCTATCCTTTCTTGCGATATGATTGCTTTTATGCCTCGATAACTATCTTGGATGGGTCAACGGAGACTACCCGTCCGTCAATCGATGCGAACTGCGGAACAGACAGCCCTGCGCCACAATTTGCGATTATCTGACCCTTCTTAACTTCGTCGCCCACAGCTACGCAAGGCACTGAAGGTGCGCCAATATGTTGATTTGTCAACGTTTCTGCCTTTTTTGCCTTTATACTCTTGGGCACGTATTGAGGAACAACGTCGTATTTGTGAACTCCAAGAGTTTCTTCCCAACGAACAGAGCTGATCATGCGATACTGACGGTCCGAGTTGACTTTATACTGTTCTTCTCCCGCTACGAATCGCTCCTTGTTTTTTGCGAGAATACCTTTGAGGTGGAGAATAACATCCTTGGGAGATATCTCCTGACAGCACACCTCGGCGCAGACTCCGCAGGAGCAGCAAAGAGAAGCGGTTTTTACAAGCTGGGGATAATCGACTATCGCCTGATTGAGCGCCGCTCTTATCATTTTATGCGGCTCTATTGGGTAACCGAGCAGATGTCTTGGACACATTTCGGTGCAACGGACACAACCGCAACAGGCAGATGCCGCGCGACGAAGCATGTCATCCATAGCTATTTTTTTATTTTTGATGCTGCGCTTTTCGTTTGGAATGATCAAAAGCGATTTTGTTGTCTTTGTAACCACGGCGTGATCGGGATTGATGATCTTGCCCATGGAAGGGCCGCCATCTATAACGGAGTGGGTGTCCTTTACCTCAACTCCAAGAATTTTGAAAAGCTCGGACACTCTCATGCCGACGGGAACCTTTACGACGTATCTGTCGGCAAGATCTCCGCCCACAGTCAACCATTTTTCGGTTACCGGTGTTCCGTTTTTAACCGCCTCGTATATGTTATACACGGTTTCGCCGTTCAAAACGATCACTCCGGCGGTCAAAGGAAGATGCCCGGGCTTAACAACGCGTCCGGTTGCTTCGTATATCAGATTTATCTCGTCTCCCATTGGGTAGACGTTGGGTAACAGCTTAACAAAAATATTTTTGCCAAGCGCCTGTCCGTCCGAATATCCAAGCATGTGCGCGCGGTGCTCTTTGATCGCTATAAGCGTGCGAGAGATTCCCGCCGCATCCATAACTATTTCGGCACCGCCGACAATTTTAGCCATTTCCTCCTGCATCAGCATATAGTCTGTGTACATGAGAGGCTCACATTCGGCGCAGTTTATGCAAAGAGTGTCTGCCCCCTCTGAAAGCTTCATGTAGGAAGGGAAGCCCGCGCCGCCCGCGCCGACGACACCCGCGTTTTGTATGATAGATTTAAGCTCTGATAATTGCATTTTTTCCTCATCTTATATATAACAGTTATACATATCAGACCGAAATCACCACGGCGAATTCAATCTGTTGTTTAAAACCAAATCACGAGTTAATTTTATTGGTTTTTATCAATAACTCCTACCACGAGCGCGTCAACGGGACAGGACTCATCTCCAATTGCCATTCTTGCTCCGCTACCCGTTGTTACAAGAACCTCCTCGCCAATGCCGGCGCTTACGGTTCTGTCAACCGCAACTATGTATTTGTCGGTAAGCTGCGTGTTTTCCATTATTTGAATTTCAAGAAATTTAAAGCCTACGAGCTTGTCGAGCTTATTGGTTGAAACGATATTTCCTATAACTTTTCCTCTTAACATTTATCTGCACCTCTTTTTATTATCATTTTACGGGAGTTACCGTGCTTCCGTTTTTGAAGCCTACGGCATTGGCGTCATCGGTATCTACGTGCATTTCGAGTCTGAAATCGGGATGCACTCTCACCTGGACGTCAAACCAGCGTGTACGTTTTGTTCCGCTCGTAGCGTCTACGTCTATATAATCTCCGTCCTGAACACCGAATCGCGCGGCGTCCGAGGGGCTCATGTGAATGTGTCTGTTTGCAATTATGCAACCCTCGCTGAGATTAACTATACCGCGAGGACCGATGATGGTAATGGGTGATGAACCTTCAAGCTTGCCCGACTCACGTACGGGGGGCTTGACCTTGAGCACGTAAGAGTCTGTGACCGAAATTTCCACTTGGCTTGCCTTGCGCAGAGGACCAAGCACGCGCACTCCCTCTATTGCTCTCATCGAAGGACCAACCAGCGTTAGCGTTTCCTTACATGCGTATTGACCCGGTTGAGAAAGGTCTTTAAGATGGGTAAGCTGATACCCCTTGCCAAAAAGAGTTTCCAGATCGGCTTGGTTTAAGTGTATATGTCTGTTGGAGATGCCAACGGGTATTGCGTTGAGTGTGTCCTGTTGTGGGTTTCCCGAGGCGATCTCTGAAACGATCTTCTTAACGATCGCTTCTATTTCAACGTTTGAAATGCTCATAAAGAGATAAACTCCTTTCGCTTATCGTTGTACTGTTTTCATATCAAGACGCCCAAATACGACTTGACTTGGAAGCCTTGATACGAAAACCGTTATTAATACATTCTCCTTGCTTGCAGGCGAGCTTCACGCCTGCAAGCAAGTCTTCGCCAAACAAGGCGAGCGTTGCCCGATTATCAGTCGAGCGTGGGAAGAAGCTTGTTAACGTCAGTGTGAGGACGGGGAATAACGTGAGTAGCGATAACCTCACCGAGATTTGCAGCAGCAGCGCCGCCTGCTTCAACAGCAGCCTTAACCGCGCCAACGTCGCCGCGAACCATAACGCTTACAAGTCCACTACCAATCTTTTCAGAACCGATGAGCTGAACGTTTGCAGCCTTAACCATAGCATCTGCCGCCTCGATAGCAGCAACAAGTCCTCTGGTCTCTACCATTCCGAGTGCTTCATTCATAACAATAATCTCCTTTTTGGATTTATTTTTGTTGTTTTTATATTACCGCGAAATCTCGCCGTAAAAACATAAGTTTGATTCACCGTTACAAAAGGGGTCAAACGCCCTTGTCTGTTTTGATGAATTTCATAATGTCCGGGTGCGGACGTGCGATGACCTCCGCGCATTTCACCTGACCTATGGCTTTGGCGGCCTCGACTCCCGCTTCAAGTGCGGCAGTAACTGCCGAAACAGAGCCCTCAACGACAACTGTCACAAGTCTTCCGCCCAAGCGCTTTTCAACATGAATAAGCTTCACGTTTGCCGCCTTGACCATTGCGTCAAGGCCTACTATGGCGGTCACCATAGCTTGAACTTCCAAAAGTGCAATTGCATTTTCCATAGTTTTCTCCAATTCTTGACGCATACAGTCGGCGGTCATATTTAGGCGCACCGACTGTATCGGGGATTCCAAACTCTTAGTAGATTAAAGAGTAGGGAGAAGCTTGTCAACGTCTGTGTGAGGACGGGGAATAACGTGAGTAGCGATAACCTCGCCGAGACGGGATGCAGCAGCGCCGCCTGCTTCAACAGCAGCCTTAACCGCGCCAACGTCGCCGCGAACCATAACGCTTACAAGTCCGCTACCGATCTTTTCAGAACCGATAAGCTGAACGTTTGCGGCCTTAACCATGGCATCTGCCGCCTCAATAGCTGCTACCAGACCTCTTGTTTCTACCATTCCGAGTGCTTCCATCATAATAATGATTCTCCTTTGTATTTTCAATTTTTTATTAACATTTTTACGGGCATTGCCCATTTTAACTTGTTTTGGGTACACAGATTAATTCTTATCCATGTTCCTGAGCTTGTCTCTTCCCGTTGCGGTAAGATCAGCAAACCACTGAACCTGATCGTCAAGTCCCGCGATCATTTTTGAGGTTATATACAAGCCTCTTCTCTTTGCTTCCTTGACGCCTGCGTCCATAGCGGATTGAACGGCGCCTGCGTTTCCCTGGAACTTGACCACCATAACGAGTGGGACCTCGCAAGCATCCGCGTTGGCGGGCTTGTTTTTGTCGATCGCCACCACTTTTACGTCGGCAGTCTTTGCCACGAGATCGGCTATAACGATGCTTGTCGTATAACCGTAAACTTCAATCATTCCGAGTGCTGCCATAGTTTTGCCCTCGGTCAATTTTCATTAATGTAGCAGATCTTTATTCCTGCTTGAGCTACGTTGGTTTCCATAGCCTCGTTCATCTTGTCAAGCGGGAAGGAATGAGTTATAAGCTCCTCTATCGGAATATTCATTTCCTCGCACTGCTTTAAGAAAGCCATGGTCTTTGGGTAATCCTGCGCGGAATAGTCCCAAGAGCCTACGATGTTGATCTCCTTTTGGCACATAGCAAGGTGGGGGTTGACCTGATACTCTCCGTTGTTAACGAAGAAGCCCATTTCGCACATGCCGCCTCCGCGACGGATGTAGCTGTATATATCTGCCGCTGCCACGGGAGCGCCCGTGCACTGGAAGGCAAAATCAACACCTACGCCGTTTGCGACGGACTTGACCTTGTCAACTCTCTTGTCAAGCGTGTTTTCTTCGGGACGCTTAAAGCATACCGTAGTTTTTGCGCCCATTCTCTGTGCCACGCGGAGTCTGTTTTCGTTTCCGTCAACCGCGATGATGTGATTGACACCTGCGGCGCGAAGCACTGTGATCATAACCAGACCAACGGGTCCGCAGCCTTGAACCAGCACCTTTGAGCCAAAATTGATAAGTCCCGTGGACTGCGCCCTCTCAAGCGCGTGAACGCAAACGCAAGCAAGCTCCAATAGCATTCTTTGCTTAAGGTTCAGATCGTTGACCTCAAAATATGTAATACCGTAGCCGCCCTTTATTACCATATAGTCGGCAAACCAACCGTTTACGCGGTTACCCTCGGCAGTACCTCTTTTGTCTCCGATAAGACCGAAAACGCCTTGATTGTCACAAAGGTTTGTGGTTTCGGGATGCATGCGGCAGGTGTAGCATTCGCCGCAGTTGGTAACGGAGGTTACTATCTTGTCACCAACCTTCAGAGGCTTTCCCGCGGTGTCGACCTTGACGTTCTTTCCAAGAGCCACGACTCTGCCCGTGCCCTCGTGTCCGAGAATGACGGGAATGAGTCCAAACGGGTCCATCTTCCACTCGTGAACGTCTGTGCCGCAAATGCCCGCACCTTCAACCTTGACGAGAATATCGTCGTCACCGAGAGTGGGAATAGGAAGCTCCTGAACTTCTATTTTCTTAGGACCTGTAAGCATCGCGACCTTAGTGGTCTTGGGGATAGGTCCGCAGGGAGCGCATGAGCCTTTGGCTGCATCGGCACCCATGGAGTTTATCACCGAGCGAACGATGCTTTCGATCTGAGAAGCGGTAATTTCCATTCTGTGTTTTCCTTTCGTAGATTTATTGGCATGCGCAAAGCTTGGATCTTTGTGCATGTAACTTTGCGCTTAAATGATCCTGAAGCTGTCGACCATAACGCAACGGCGCTTTCTTGTAAAGGATCGAGCCGAGGTGATGCCCTCGCCCGTAGGACCGGCTATGGTGAAGGTGGTGTGACCCTCTCCCCCAAATCCGATGCCCGCGTATGACGGAGCGTTCTTTACGAAAATGGTCGTTTCAACCGCGCGCGCGAACGCGGTCAGATTGTCAATATTTTTTGAGTGCATATGTGCGGTGTGTCGGTTTCCGTGCTCTGCCTTGACCGCAAGGTCTATCGCTTCGTCGATGTCTCTTACACGGACTATTCCGAGAATGGGCATCATAAGCTCCTCTTGCACGAAATCGTGCTCAAAGGGAACCTCCGCGATGGCGCAACGGATCTCGGGACCAACACTTATGCCTATTTTTTCAAGTATGACTCTGCAGTCACGTCCTACGCAATCGCGGTTGACGATCTTAACGGTCTTGCCGTTCTTATCGGTCTTTTCGACCAATACTACCTTGGCAAGCTTGTCTGCTTGCTCACGAGTCAGCTTGTAGCAACCGTTTTTCATCATGCCCGAAATAAGTCTGTCGGCTACGTTGTCAAAGACAAAGACCTCTTTTTCCGCGATGCAGGGAAGATTGTTATCAAACGTACATCCGTCAATAATGTCCTTTGCCGCTTTTTCGATGTCGGCGGTGTCGTCGACTATAACGGGGGGATTTCCCGCGCCCGCACCGATAGCCTTTTTGCCTGATGACAGCACAGCGTGTACCACTCCGGGACCGCCCGTGCAAACGAGAAGCTTGATGGAGGGATGCTTGTACATAACGCTCGCGGTGTCAAGCGTGGGCTTGACTACGCTTGCCACCAGAACGCGGGGACCGCCCGCGGCGTATACCGCGCGGTTCACAAGGTCGATGGCGTAGTTTGAGGTTGCGATAGCTCCGGGATGAGGGTTGAATACAACACCGTTACCTGCCGCTATCATGCCTATACTGTTACAGATAACAGTTTCCGAAGGGTTTGTGGAAGGGGATATTGCTC
This sequence comes from Oscillospiraceae bacterium, assembly GCA_015063905.1. Taxonomy (GTDB): domain Bacteria; phylum Bacillota; class Clostridia; order Oscillospirales; family CAG-272; genus SVTX01. Next base: position 16,563 of record SVTF01000002.1, read on the forward strand.
CAACCACACCAAATGGAGCCATTTCTGTCAGGGTAAGACCGTGGTCGCCCGTTCTTGCTTCTTCAACTATGTCTTCTGTTCCCGGGGTCTTGTCGGCTACAAGCACGTGCTTTGCGTACTTGTGGTCAACGCGTCCCATCTTTGTTTCCGCAACACCAAGCTCTGCCATTATCTGAGCCTCGGCTCTGGTAAGATTGCGGATAGAAGTAATTATTTTTTCTCTTTCTGCCACACTCATGGCGCGTATCGCTTTATATCCCGCGTTTGCGACCTCGATGGCTTGCTCCATCGTGTCGTAAATGCCGATAAGCTTGCGTCCCTTGTATTGGGTGGCATCCCAAGGCTTTGACTGTTCTATGGGAGCAGACGAGCCTTTTTTATATTCCGAGACCACGCGGGCAACTATTTCGTTGACCTGAGCCTCTGTTAAATTATTAAGCATGGTTTCGTCTCCTCTTTATCGTTCGGCAGATACCAATTATTTGCCGAGAGCTGCGAGTACTTTTTTTGTAATGTCGGCTACGAGATCGTCGCCAGCGGGAGCGCTTGAGTCGCAGTTGTGGGAATGATCCTTGCACTTGCAGTTAGCGGTACCCTGATTGGGGCAGGACTTGCATCCGGGATGCTTTCCGGGCAGCCCCATCTTTTTGCGGAGCTCCATAAGTCTTTCAAGCTCGTGGCAGGAGATCTCCTCGATGTTGGAGTTCTTGCCAACGCCTATCTGACGCGCATAAAGGTTGATCTTAGCGTTAAACTCAACCTCTTCCATAGTAAAGCAAGCGCGGGTAAGCGTGTTACCTACGGTAAGCGCTCCGTGATTCTTCAAAAGGAAAGCGTCGTGCTTTTGTATGTATGGCATGAGCGAATCGGGTATCTCCATGGTGGAGGGCATACCGTAATCGCACGTAGGAACGTGACCGATGGTAAGTATAGCCTCGGGGAGAATGTACTGATCAAGCTCTACGCCTGCTACCGTGAAAGCAGTTGCAATTGGAGGATGAGCGTGAACTACGGCGTTTACGTCGGGACGCTCCTGATAAACTCTCATGTGCATCTTTATCTCAGAGGAGGGGTTGAGTCTTCCCTCGATCTTGTTGCCCTTGCCGTCAACCTTGATTATCATGTCGGGAGTCATATAGCCCTTGGATACACCTGTGGGGGTGCAGTAGAATTCGTTGGGGCCAACCTTTACTGAAATGTTACCGTCGTTTGCGGCAACAAAGCCGTGATCATAGATACGCTTACCTATCTCACAGATTTCTTTTTTGATCTCAAAAGAAGAAGCCATTTTCAAAATCCTTTCGTTTATATATCGAGTTGTTTTTTTACAGTGTCAAAGACGGTGCGATCACTTAACAAAGTCGTAGGTATCGGATGCGATCATGTATTCTTCATCGGTGGGAATAACCACAACCTTTACCTTGGAATCGGGAGCGCTTATTACGATGTTTTCTCCGCGAGGGCCGTTAAGGTTTGCGTTCTCGTCCATCTTGATTCCAAGATACTCCATTTTTTCACCGATGAGCTGACGTGTTTTTGCATCGTTCTCGCCAAGACCCGCGGTGAAGATGAGAACGTCGATGCCGTTCATTTCGGCGATGTAGGAACCGATTATCTTCTTTGCGTTGTGAACAAGGATATCCATGGCAAGCTGAGCTCTTTCGTTGCCCTCGTTTGCCGCAGCCCATACGTAACGGGCATCGTTGGAAACGCCGGAAACACCGAGAAGACCGGACTTCTTGTTGAGCGCATTGTTGACTTCATCAACGGTCATGCCACTCTTTTCGCAAACGTACGCGATAATGGAGGGGTCAATAGTTCCGCAACGTGTACCCATAGGAAGACCCTCCTGGGGTGTAAAGCCCATGGATGTATCTATTGCCTTGCCGCAATCCACAGCGGTGATAGATGAGCCCGAGCCGATGTGGCAGGAAACTATCTTTGTCTTGTTATAGTCGAGACCGAGGAACTCGCATGCCTTGGCGGAAACGTAACGGTGAGAAGTTCCGTGGAAGCCGTAGCGGCGAACACCGTACTTTTCGTACCACTCGTAGGGAAGGGCATATATATACGCTTTCTTGTCAAAATCAGCGTAGAAGGACGTGTCATATACTCCAACGTGGGGAACGTCGGGCATAACAGCCATACAAGCGGATATACCCTTGAGCGCGGGAGGTCCGTGCAGAGGGTTGATGGGAATAAGTGCCTCGATGTATTTGATCTCATCTTCATTGAGTATGCAGGACTTGTTCTTTTCGCCGCCGTGCACCACTCTGTGACCAACTGCGCCGATTTCGGAAACGGAGGAAATAACTCCAAATTCCTCGTCTGTGAGTAGCTTGAGAACGAGCGCTATAGCCTCGTTGTGTGTGGGCATGGGATAATCCGCCTCGTAGTTGGGCTTGCCGGGACGCTTATGTGTAATAGCGCCGGAAAGACCGATCTTTTCACAAAGACCCTTTGCCAATACAGCTCCGGTTTCCATATCAAAAAGCTGATACTTTAAGGAGCTGCTTCCTGCATTGATGACCAAAATTTTCATTTTTTGCTTTTTCCTTTCTTGAGTCGGACTGTCTATGTCCGATGTCTTTTTTTGCGCGCATTTTCGTCCGATTTGCGCCTGTTTTCCGCTTGTGACGGAGCGGCTGGGACAAAAAACACTTCTTCCTTTTCATTATACCAAAAAACACGTCCTATTGCAAGGGCTTTGGATAAATTTTACTTTAAGATTAAACACACAAAACTGTAGAATTTGCACTAAATTGACGGTGCGCTGCGGGGGGCTGTTTATAAAAAAATGCCACTGACAAAAATATGTCAAACTTGTGTGATAATTAATTAACAAACACACCCTAAATAAATACATTGTTGCCAATTAATTAAAGCTATTACAAATTTTTCCAATTGACGTTTCAGGGCGGCTTTTGCGCAAATTTCAGCCGATATGATCCGAGGCTTTTAGGAACAAAGAAAATTTGTCGGAGCTATTGTAAAATTATGCAGAATTTGTTATAATAGTTATGTATGACTGGAAATGGCAGAAACGGAGGCTCAAAATGAAGGTCTTGTTTGAAAATTGTAAAATATATAACAGTGTTGAAAAGGACTTTTACCGTGGCAGCCTTTGTGTTGCCGACGGACTGATATCATACGTGGGCGCGGATGATGGGATAAAGATCGAGTCGGGTACTGCCGTAGATCTTTGCGGCGCTTATCTTGTTCCCGGATTTATAGACGCTCACACGCACGGACGCGCGGGCGGTGATTTTGTCACTGCGGATGAAAAGCTTCTTTCACATATGATAGACTCTTACGTTGAGTCGGGTGTTACGGGTATAATGGCAACGCTTGCCAGCGCTACGTTGGATGAGCTTTATTCCGCTATAGAAAGAATACGCGCGCTTGACGGCGCGAATGCAAGAGCCGTTTTGGGAATACATCTTGAGGGAAGGTATCTTAACCCAAGATACAGAGGAGCGCATGCGGAAAGGCTGCTGTCAGGTCTTGATTGTGCGGAGCTTGCCGAGATCATAAGCAAAATGAAGAACGTAGGTCACGCGCACGTAAGTGCGGCGCTCGAACTTGACGGTAACGGCGAGTTTACCAAAACTGCCGTAAATATGGGCGCAACTGTGGGAATAGGACATACGGCGGCAACGTATGACGAGGCAATGACTGCGTTTTCTATGGGAGCGGGTTCTCTTACACATACGTTTAACGCAATGCCCCCCCTGCACCACAGAGGCGGAGGAGTTATTGCCGCGGGAATGAATAACGACGCGGTCTTCTGCGAGCTTATAGCCGACGGATTTCACGTTTCTCCCGAAATGGTCAAGCTTTTGTATCGTGTCAAGGGAGATAGAGTGGTGCTTATAAGCGATTCTATGGAGGCAACGGGCTGTGCGGACGGAGAATACAGCATTGCGGGTCTTCCCGTAACGGTAAAGGATGGAAAGGCAAGAACACACGAGGGGGCGATTGCGGGAAGCACGCTTTCGCTTATCGACGGAGTGAAGAATCTCGCATCCTTTGCCGAGATACCGTTTGAAAAAGCCATCTATAACGCCACGGCTGCACCTGCTAAAATGCTTGGTCTGTATAACAGTATAGGCTCGCTTGACGTGGGAAAGCGGGCAAATATGCTGGTGCTTGACAAAAATTTTGACGTTGTTCAAGTGATTCTTGACGGCGAAAGTATTAAGTAAAAAATAATTTTAGATAAACCAAAAAAGAAAGGCATGCTGCCCATTCGCAGCGTGTAAGGTGACAAGGATGTCAACAAGAGAGAAATTTTACATTACAACGGCGATAGCGTACGCAAGCCGCAAGCCTCATTTCGGCAATACCTACGAGGTCATCGCGACCGACGCAGTAGCGCGCTATAAGAGAGCCAGAGGCTACGACGTATTCTTTTGCACGGGTACGGACGAGCACGGTCAGAAGATCGAGAACCTCGCATCTGAGGCGGGAATCACGCCCAAGCAGTACGTAGACAACGTTGCCGGCGAGATCCGCGGTGTCTGGGATAAGATGAATACAAGCTACGATTATTTTATCCGCACAACTGACGATTATCACGAGGCGGCTGTTGCCAAGATATTTGAAAAGTTCTATAATCAGGGCGATATATACAAAAGCACCTACGAGGGCTGGTACTGCACGCCCTGCGAGTCCTTCTTTACCGAGACTCAGGCAGAGGGCGGCAAATGCCCCGACTGCGGACGTCCCGTACAGAAGGCAAGCGAGGAGGCTTACTTCTTTAAGATGAGTAAGTACGCCGACAGACTTATGGATCACATCGAAAAGAACCCCTCCTTTATTTGCCCCGAGTCCAGAAAGAAGGAAATGATAAACAATTTCTTAAAGGCGGGCCTTCAGGACCTTTGCGTATCGCGCACGTCGTTCAAGTGGGGAATACCCGTGACCTTTGACCCAAAGCACGTAACTTACGTATGGCTTGACGCGCTCACCAACTATATTACCGCCATCGGCTACGACCCCGACAAGAGCTTTGAGGAGCAGAGCGAGCATTTCAAGAAGTATTGGCCCTGCGATATCCACGTTATCGGTAAGGATATCCTTCGCTTCCATACGATCTATTGGCCCATCTTCCTCATGGCGCTCGATATTCCGTTGCCCAAGCAGATATTCGGTCATCCTTGGTTCAATTTCGGACAGGACAAGATGTCAAAGTCGCGCGGAAACGTTATCTATGCGGACGAGCTTGCAGAGCGTTTCTCGGTTGACGGCGTAAGATACTACGCGCTTGCCGAGATGCCCTACGCATCCGACGGAAGCATCACGTACGAATCTGTTATCAAGAGATACAACACCGACCTTGTAAATAACCTCGGAAACCTTGTTAAGCGTACGCTTGACATGCAGAAGAAGTATTTTGACAAGGAGATAATGGCTCCCGTGGCAAAGGAGGAGCTTGACGGTGAGCTTGTATCGGCTTGCGTTAAGGCTTACGATGGCGTTATTAAGAACATGGACGAGCTTCGCATCGCCGATGCGCTTGAGTGTATTTTCGAGATGCTCTCGCGCGCGAATAAATATATAGATGAAACAACGCCCTGGACGCTGGCAAAGGACGAAAGCAAGAGAGAAAGACTCGGCACCGTGCTTTATAATCTTTTAGAGGCTATAAGATGGGGAGCTGTAATGCTCACACCATTTATTCCCGCAACGGCAGAGGAGATCCTCGCAACCATCGGCACGGACAAGGTGGATTACGATACCATCGGTACTGCCGATAAATTCGGCGGCATGAACACAGGTACGCTCGTTGGAGATTCCCGCGTAATGTTTGCCCGCGTTGACGAGGCAAAGATGCTTTCTGAGCTTGAAGCCGAGATGGAAGCAAAGAGAGCCGCGGCTGAGGCGGCAGAGAAGGCAAATGCCATCCCCGAAAAGCCCGAGGGCTGCGCCCTTATCGGCATCGAGGACTTTATGGGCGTTGAGCTTCGCACCGCAAAGATACTTGAGTGCGAAAAGGTGCCCAAGGCAAAGAAGCTCTTAAAGCTCAAAATAGACCTCGGTTACGAGCAAAGACAGGTTGTTTCGGGTATCGCCAAATGGTATCAGCCCGAGGACCTTATCGGCAAAAAAATAATAGTTGTAGCAAACCTAAAGCCCGCAACGCTCTGCGGTATCGAATCCAATGGAATGATACTCGCATCGGGTGAGGAGACAGTCCGCGTCGTGTTCCTCGACAAAGACACACCCCTCGGCGAAAGAGTGAGATAAGCGGGAGAGCGAATGCAGGGGGGAGAGGAAAACTTTTTCAAAGACAAAAAGCTTTTCCTCTCCCCCCTGCACCCCCCTCACCTTTCAAAAGTCTTGAATCAGTGGAAGGGGATTTTTATAAAATTTTCAAAAAACTTGTAACCAAATCAAAAAAACGTCGACGTATTAGGTGAAGCCCGAAATACACGACAAAGAATCTTCAGAAAGGAAAGTGCTATGGACGACTCAAGGATAGTTGACCTGTATTGGGCGCGAGATGAGCGAGCAATATCCGAATCGGACAAAAAATACGGCAGGATGCTAAATTCGCTGTCATATTCCTTGCTGTCCTCGCGAGAGGATGCCGAAGAATGTGTCAACGACACTTATCTTGACGCATGGGGCGCTATGCCTACAGCTCGCCCTGAGTTTTTAGGAGCTTTTCTTTCAAAGATCACAAGACGCATATCAATTGACCGTTTTCGCGAGCGGCATCGAGAAAAGCGCGGAGGCATTGACAACCTGGCGGCGGAGCTTTCCGACTGCATTCCTACCTTGGATGATCCCGAAAGAGAGTATGACAGTCAGCGCCTGCGTGATGAGATCAACACTTTTATTAAAGAGCAGCCAAAGGAAAGGAGAGTAATGTTTATCTTGCGTTACTTTTATTCCAAATCGGTTGACGAAATAGCGTTTCAGATGGGACTTGGAGTGTCCAACGTAAAGACCACCTTGTTCAGACTTCGTCATCAGCTTAAAAACAGATTGGAGGAAAAGGAGCTTTTATGAACAATAAAAACGAAAAAACAGAAAAGCTTTTTTCAGCAATCGGTGAGATAGATGACGAGCTGCTTTACGAGGCACAGACCTACAGAAAAAAGCGCAAAATAGGCCATTTGGGAGTTTTGGCGGCGTGCTTGGCGCTTGTATTCGTAATAGCGATAGCGCTTCCGCTGATCAACCGACTTGACGGCTTGAATAAGGGCGATGGATCTGTGTCACACAAGGGGCTTGACGACGTACTGCTTGACTGTAGAGAAGGCGACTACAAAAAGTATTCTTCTTTCGATGAGCTTTCGTACATTGGCGAGGCTAAGCTTGTTTGGCAGTATGCCGATAGCGAGGAGATTTACGTTCTCACAATAAGCGACGATCAGCTTTCAAGAATTGAAAGCAACATGGGTAAAGGCAAAATGACGGGTGAGCGATCTCCCGAGCTTTATTGCAAGATCTGGGTCCTTGACGGACAGGGTAACGTCAAAACCCCCTACCTTGAGAGCAACGCGGGCAACGTAGGATGTCAGATATTCGACTATGATGCGGAGATAATTCCCGATGAGTCGATGGTTGAGTGTATTTCGGACATAATGAACTGAATTTTTTAAATTTGGAGGTAGTTATGAAAAGAATGAACGTATTTTCAAAAATAGTCGCATTTATACTTGCTGTGATTATGGTTATGAGCTTTGCGGCTTGCAATTCTTCTAAGGATTCTGCCGTTGGAGATGACGGTCAGAAGGATAATATGAATGGCGGCGTTTCAATGGAAAACTCGCCTAATCTCGATTTTTCATCCGGGAATCCTAATAAAAACGATTCCAATAGCATGAATTCTCCGTCGACCAAGCCAAACGATGGCGCACCGTCCGATCCCAACGCTCCGTCGGACGAGGATGAGGGGGGTGTGTCAGTTGAAGGAGATCTCCCCGATTCTGATATAACTAATGAAGAATTTATTGAGTCCGAGACGGAATTTATAAGCGGTGGCAACCTTTCCTCCGAGCAAGTGACGGAGGAGGATAGTGGGGAAGATATAGATAAGCTCCCGTCCGATTACGAGGACCTTTTGAAAAATTCCTTTACTTTTGTAAGAGATCAAGCATTTTCCACGTTTTCTTCCGATGTTGACACGGCATCGTACACGTATTTCCGCAAGCTTGTGTCCGCGGGTTACTCTTTTGATAACCTACGCAATAGCGGAGGCAACTTCAGAATAGAGGAATTCATAAATTACTTCAGATATGATGTAGATCAACCCAAGGAGGGAGAACTGTTTGGTGTTAAAACCGAGCTTGTTCCTTGTCCGTGGAATGACGAGACGATGTTGTTCCGCGTAACGCTTCAGGCAGAAAACGCAAAGCCTACCGAGGGAAATAACCTTGTGTTCCTTATAGACGTATCGGGATCTATGTCCGGAGCAGATAAGCTTCCTTTGTTGAAAAAAGCATTCTCATACCTTGTCGGCAATCTTGGTGCCAACGATACTGTGTCCATCGTGACCTATTCGGGACGCGAGGAGGTCGTGCTCGAGGGTTGCAACGGTCTTGAGAGCGACAAGATAATGAATGCGATCAACGGTCTTGTAGCATCGGGTTCAACAAACGGCGAAGCGGGACTTACTATGGCATACAGACTTGCGGAGAAATACTTCATAGAGGGCGGCAACAACCGTATAATCATGGCGTCGGACGGAGATCTCAACGTTGGAATATCCTCGGAGTCTGAGCTTACGAAGTATATTGAGGAAAAGAGAGATCAGGGCGTATATCTTTCTGTTCTCGGATTTGGAACGGGCAATTACCATGATGCCAATATGGAGGCGCTTGCCGACAACGGAAACGGTGTTTATTACTATATCGACGGTGAGAGTGAGGCTGAAAAGGTGTTCGGAACAGATCTCGCGAGCACTATGTACACCGTGGCTAACGACGTAAAGCTTCAGGTGGAGTTTGATCCTGATATGGTGCAAGCGTACAGACTCATAGGCTACGATAACCGTATTCTTGACAAAGAGGATTTTGAAAACGATGCCAAGGACGCGGGCGACGTTGGTGCATCACACCAGGTAACGGTTGTATACGAGATCAAGCCTATCTTTAAGAGCGGCCCTGTTAAGACAACTATGATGACTCTACGCGTAAGATACAAAAATCCTGGCGAGAGCCTCAGCCTGCTTAACGAATACGCGATAGGACCGGAAATAAGCCAAGCAAGCAATGATATGCGATTCATAACCGCGGTCATTGAAACGGCGGCACTGCTTCGCAACCGCGATTACAACGGCACCGTAACGCTGGCAAGCATACTCGGAGAGCTTGATCAGATCGAGCTTAATGATAGCTACAAGGCGGAATTTTGCGATATGATAAGAACGCTCTATTCAAGAGGCTAGCTCGATTATTGATATAAAGTCTAAAGGGGAGTCTACGGACTCCCCCTTGCTTTTTGCAATGTGGAATTAACAGTATATTCACAATTTGGGCTTTTGCGCGTGGTAAAATGAACATATAAATTGTGATCGGGAGATTTTATATGAAAAAAACGCTTTGTTTTAAAATTTTCGCTTTGATCATCGCGGTGATGCTGTTGCTTACATTGTTCTCGTGTAACAGACGGGACGAAGGGCGAGGAACATCCGAAAGTGTGTCATCTGCCATAAAGACAGAAACCGCGCAAACAGAAACCACCGAGTTAACGCAAACCACCGAGTCGACCGAAACAACGGAAACGACGGAAACAACCGAAACGACGGAAACAACCGAAACGACGGAAACAACCGAAACGACGGAAACAACCGAAACAACCGAAACGACGGAAACAACGGAAACAACGGAAACGACCGAAACTACGGAAACAATGGAAACAACGGAAACAACGGAAACGATCGAAGCTACTGAAACCGAGGCTGAATTAGAGGTAACACCGTCATCGGAGTATTATTTTGTCGGGGACACTGTATCGGTTGACGTAAAGGGTTATAAAGCGGGAGAAGAGCTTGTGATAAGTACTTCCGAGCCCTCTTATACCGAATATACCGTTAACGGCGGAGTGGTCGAGCTTGTGGCAAGCAAAGCGTGTTCGCTCACAATTACCGTATCGTGTGGAAGCAAGTCCGCGGAATGCACCGTTCAGATAGTAGAGAATTATACGCTAAAGATATGGCCTGACGATCCTATGATAGAATATATAGGTCGGACGGAGATCCTTTCCGAGGGAGACGTTGCCTTCAACAATACCGCTTCAGGATTTGAAATACGCTTTTTCGGCACTAAGCTTGAGGCCGTTATGTATGATAACAAGAATACGGGCATAGGCGCGGGCATTGCTGTTTTTGTGGACGGAGAGACAGATCCTCAAAAGGTCAACCTTTATCTCAATCAGGACGGAAAGTTAGTTAACGGACAGAGAGTGTTCACCCTTTGCTCATTCGATGAGCCGGGTGTGCATACCGTAAAGGTACAAAAAATAACGGAAGAACAGATCACAAATGCCGCATTGGTATCCGTCAGTGTAACGGGAGTTTTGCTTCCAGTAACTACCGAATATGATCTTAAGATACAGGTTTACGGAGATTCTATAACTGCGGGATATGGAAACATGCGTGGAGATAATGAGGCGGATGCTCTGAAACCCGAGACGCAAAACGGGCTTATGACCTATGCGACTATTGCGGGCTCTGCGCTCAATGCGGATATGCACGTGTTTGCTCGCAGCGGTATGGGACTCTATACAAATCCTTACGGAAATACAAGCTGGCTAAAGGATACGTATAAAAAGGTCAGTCCATACAGCGGCAACGATTGGGATATGACGTCTTGGGTTCCCGACGTTGTGGTGATCAACGTGGGAACAAATGATATTTGGGCTGGCAACGGCTCGGCGGGCAACTCGCCCTTTGCAAAGGCAGATTTCAAAATACACTATAAGAATATGGTAAAGGATCTGGCATCTATCTTTGGAGAGGACACGGTGTTTGTGCTTTGCTCGGGAATGATGGAAACGGGTCTTAACCCTATATTGTCTGAGCTCACGGTTGAGCTGCGCGAGGACGGAATAGATTCTTATGTGGTAAAGCTGCCGTTCCGATATAATTCCGCGGGACACCCCACGCTCTTAAGTCACAGATCTGCCGCAAGCACGCTTGAAATGGCGATAAAATATATGCTGAACAACAAGAAATAATTGATAATGTTGATCCCTTGGAGGCTTATACTCCAAGGGATTTTTTTGTTTTTTTTGAGAAAACGAAAATTCACATAAAATTCACTTGACATTGGGTGTATATCGTGCTAAAATACAAAAGGTTAATTACTTAACCGTTAAATAATTAATTTTTGTCAAATAACGTGCTCGACAGAAGGGAGAGAAGATGTCGGAAAACAAAAAAGAAGGACGAGAATGTCAGATATGCGGCGATAGTAAGGGTCAGCAGGTCGTGTGCCATTTCATATGCGCAAGTCGCATGCATCGGAAGGCAATAAGTAAATATGCCTCATATCTCGGATTGCATCACAGTCAACACCGAATGCTGATGCATCTTGCTAATAACGAGGTGATACGGTCACAAAAACAGTTAGCGGAGCATTTTGGCATATCGCCCGCCGCGGTGGCAACTACGCTTAAAAAGCTGGAGGCGGATGGGTATATTGAGCGAGCCAAATCGGCGGATGGACTTGATTGCCGAAATAATGAAATAATAATAACAGAGCTTGGCCGCAGAGTCGCAACGGAATCGGAGAAGTATTTTAAATTTGTGGATTGCCAAGTGATCAAAGACTTTTCCGATGAGGAGATAGAGACGTTTATAGGCTTTTTGGACAGAATACAACAAAACTTAACCGACATTGATGACGCCAAGGTCATCGGCGAGCAAAAGGAGTAACACGGTATGAAAAAATGGATGAAATATGTAAAGCCTTATTTGCTTTACTTTATTTTAGGTCCGCTTTGCATGATCATTGAGGTTATAGGCGAGGTGCTTATGCCGCTTTATCTTGCCGAGGTCATAAACGGAGCGGTTTACCATACGCTGACTAATGAGCAAAGCGTGTGGGTAATGGTGAAAATGATTGGTACTGCGCTTATTATGATGATAGGCGGAGTGGGCGGATCGTATTTTGGAGCCAAGGCTTCTGTAAACTTTGCCGCCGATCTTAGAGCCGACCTTTTCAGAAAGGTGCAAGGATATAGCTTTGCCAATATCGATAAGTTTTCAACGGGTTCACTTGTAACAAGACTTACAAACGACGTGACACAGGTACAGATGTTTGTCAACATGATGCTCCGTATGATGCTTCGTTCTCCCGGTATGCTGATAGGCGGCGTGATCATGGCGGTAAGCCTCAGCCCTTCGCTATCTGTCGTAATGGCGGTAACGATACCTCTGCTGCTCGGAGCGATCGCGTTTATTATCGCGCGCGGCATGCCGAGATTTTCCAAGATGCAGACCAAGATAGACGCGCTGAATTCAACGGTTCAGGAAAATATCACAAACGTACGCGTGGTAAAATCCTTTGTTCGCGAGGATTTTGAAAGCCAAAAGTTTGAAAAGGCTAACAAGGACCTTAAGAGTGCCGGAATGTCCGCGATGAAGAATATGATCTTTATGCAGCCAGTGCAGACCTTCTTTATGTATATAACAACGGGACTTGTTATTTGGTTTGGAAGCCAGCTGGTTATCAGCAATTACGATGCCGGCATCACCAATTTCAGTGTTGGCGAGCTTTCTTCCTTTATCAACTACGTAAGCCAGATACTGTTCTCCTTGATGATGGTAACTATGCTTTTGATGTTTTCGTCAAGAGCGTTGGCGTCGGCAAAGCGTATTTCCGCTGTGCTTGATGAAAAGATCGATATTATAGACTCCGCCGAGGCTGATGAAAGCGCGACCATAGAAAAGGGAAAGATCGAATTTAAAAACGTAACGTACCGTTATCACAAAAACAGCGCCGAGCCGGTGCTCGACAATATAGATCTGACTATTCCCGCGGGAAGCACCGTTGGTATCATTGGATCTACGGGCTGCGGGAAAACTACGCTTGTTTCGCTTATTCCACGTCTTTACGATACGGATGAGGGCGAGGTGCTGATAGACGGCAGAAACGTCAAAGAATACACGCTATATAATCTTCGCGAGGGCGTGGGAATGGTGCTTCAGAAGAATGTGCTGTTTTCCGGTACTATCGAGGAGAATCTGCGTTGGGGCGACGAGGACGCTACCGACGAGCAGATGTTCGCCGCCGCGGAGAGCGCGCAGGCCGACAAATTCGTTAAAAACTTTACCCATGGATACAAAACCGAGCTTGGTCAGGGCGGTGTAAACGTTTCGGGTGGACAAAAACAAAGACTGTGTATAGCGCGTGCCTTGCTCAAGAACCCCAAGATCATTATTCTTGACGATTCCACAAGCGCGGTGGATACCGCCACCGAGGCTCAGATACGCCGTGCGTTTCGAGAGGAGCTTGCCGAATCAACAAAGATAATTATCGCTCAAAGAATATCTTCGGTAAAGGATGCCGATATGATAATCGTTATGGATGACGGCAAGATCACGGGAATCGGTCACCACGATGAGCTTATGGAGAGCAACGTGGAATATCAGGAGATATATAATTCTCAAATTTCGGGATCGGAAGGAGGAAACGGTGATGGCAAGAAGTCTTGAAGAGCTTCAAAAGCAATATAACAGTTCCTCCAAGCCCGGAGCGCCCAAGATGGGCGGGGGAGGTCCCAGAGGCGGAGGCCCCAGAGGCGGCGGTCCTCGCGGAATGGGCGGAAAGCCCAAGGACGTAAAAAAGACGATTGGCAGATTGCTCGGATACGTAGGCAAATATAAGGTGCTTTTGTTTGTTGTGCTTATCTTTATGATGATAAACACGGTCATGTCGCTTGTGGGTGGATATATGACAAGACCCATTATCAACCGTCTTTCCGCGTACGTTGGACTTGAGGTGGATGCCGAGACCATAAATACCCCGATATATATAATGCTTGATTCGGCGATAGAGTCGGTCAAAAACGCGGCAACGGGCTTTATCGCGGGGATCGTTGGCGATTCCTATAACCCGGTAGCCACAGAGGTTTTGTTTTACATTATGGCCACCATAATGATCCTCGTTGTGATATATCTATTCACGATACTGACCAACTATTTGCAGGCAAGGGTCATGATGACCATATCGCAAAACTCTGTTGAAAAGATCAGAAACGATCTGTTTAACAAGCTTCAAAAGCTGCCTGTGCGTTATTTTGATACGCATCCTACGGGAGAGGTGATGTCCAGATTTACAAACGACGTTGACAATATCGACGTTATGCTGAACAACTCGCTGACAAGCATAGTTTCGGGCGTGATCTCACTTGTGGGCACATTTGTGTTCATGATAACCACAAATATCTGGCTCACCGTTATAACCATTGTGTTTGTACCGTTTTTTGCCATTGTCGGAGCCAAGATCGCGGGCGCGTCACGAAAATACTATTCGGGACAGCAAGCGGCGCTCGGCGCGGCAAACGGCTATATTGAGGAGACCGTTACGGGACAAAAGGTGGTCAAGGTATTTAATCACGAAAACACCTGCTGTGATGAGTTTGAAACTCTTAACGAGGATCTGCGCGATAAGCAGATGAAGGCGCAGTTTTACGGCGGAATCATGGGGCCGATAATGCACAATACCAGCATGATAAGCTATTCGGTAACGATCGGTGTTGGCGGAATCCTTATGGTTGCCGGCAAGCTTGACCCCGGAGCGCTTCAGCTCTTTGCGCAGTATTCAAAGCAATTCAGTATGCCGATAAACAACATTTCTCAGCAGACGTCTTCCATTTTCTCGGCACTTGCGGGCGCGGAGAGAGTGTTTGCGGTTATGGATGAAGAGCCCGAAACGCTTGATGCTGACGATAGTCTTAAGATGAAGGACGTAAAGGGCGAGGTGATATTCAAAGACGTAACGTTTGGATATAATCCCGATAAGGTTATATTGAAAAATCTTTCGCTTTACGCAAAGCCCGGACAAAAGATAGCCTTTGTCGGCTCAACGGGTGCGGGTAAGACTACGGTCACAAACCTGCTTAGCCGTTTTTATGAAATCGATTCCGGCGAGATAACCATAGATGGCGTTAATATCAAGGATATAAAGCGCGACGAGCTTCGATCAAATATCGCCATGGTGCTTCAGGATACGCATCTGTTTACGGGCACAGTAATGGAAAATATCCGTTATGGCAGACCGGATGCGACGGATGACGAGGTGGTCGCTGCCGCAAAGACGGCGAGCGCGCATAGCTTTATTATGCGCCTTGAAAACGGATATGACACTATGCTTGAGGGCGATGGAGCAAATCTGTCACAAGGACAGCGCCAGCTTCTCAATATCGCGCGCGCGGCATTGTCCAAGGCGCCTATATTGGTGCTTGACGAGGCGACAAGCTCGGTTGATACAAGAACCGAGCGTCATATCGAACACGGTATGGATAGGCTTATGAAGACTCGTACCACGTTTGTTATTGCACACAGACTTTCCACCGTTCGTAATTCCAACGCGATAATGGTGCTTGAGGCGGGGAAGATAATTGAACGCGGCACGCACGAGCAGCTGCTTGAATTAAAGGGCAGATATTACGAGCTTTATACGGGTAAAAGAGAACTCGATTGATCGCGCAGGATAAAATAGGGGCGTGAAGCTTTTATAAAAGCTTCACGCCCTCTTTGCTGCGGACGATAAGCCGTAGCAGAATGTTTATCTAAAATTCGGTGTGTAGTCAGAGGAAGCTGATCCTTTGCTCTGAAAGAATCCGTTGAATCCCAATTTGATAGCCTCTTGTGTCACGGAGTTGTATTCAAATGTGGTTAATTTGCGGTAAAGTGGGGAATATATGTGGGGAACTTCGCCCGATTTTGCCAAATTTTCGTAAAAGTCAGGTGTGTATTGGCTCATAAGACTGAGAAGCATCGAGTCGGAACCTATCTCCGAAGATAACAAACGCAAAACGTCAATAGAATCCTGTCTGTGAGATGGAAGGACCAAGTGGCGAACTATCACGCCTTTTTGGAGAATATTTTTATCAAGTGGGGAATTACTACTCGAATATTCGGGCTTTCCAACTTGGCGTACCATTTCCTTAACCGCTAAAAGAGCAATTTCACGATAATTTGATGCCGCGGAATATTTTTGCGAAAGCTCGCATGAATAATACTTGAAATCCGGGAGATAAACATCTACAAGACCTTCAAGAAGCCTAAGCCCTTCTACGCTTTCATATCCGCCGCTATTCCAAACTATCGGAACGTTGATTTTTGGCTTTATTCGTTCAAGTAAATGCGCTAATCGCGAAGTGTAGTGGGTGGGGGTAACAAATTCTATGCATTCGGCGCCGCTATCCAAAAGATGGAATATTTCTCTCTCAAGCTCCGTGTCGCTTATCTCCTTGCCTATTGAGCCGTGGCTTATGTCGCAGTTTTGGCAGTACACGCAACGGAGATTGCATCCGGAAAAGAATATTGTACCGGCGCCGACGTTACCGCTGATACAGGGTTCTTCCCATTTGTGCAGCATTGTTTTGGCGACCTTAAAGCCACTTCCAACACCGCAAAAGCCAAGAATACCGTTTTCGCGGTCCGCGCCGCAATTTCTCGGACACAAAAAGCACGCGCTCATCCAATCACTCCCTTCCGAATATTTGACAATACAATTATACAATATTTGCCCGATTTGTGCAACCGTTTTAAAAAATTACTTTCAGAATGTCAAAATTTGTCGATATTATTTCGCATTATCTCTTGATTTTATCGGGAAAATGTATTAAAATATACAATAGGAAAGGATGGGCTGCAAAGTGCGTTTTACATTGGCGCTTTGCGGACAAATTTGTGCCGCCACACGCGGCGGAATGGAGATCAAAATGGCAAAATTCAGAAAGATTGGAATACTTACATCGGGCGGCGATGCTCCCGGTATGAACGCGGCGATAAGAGCCGTTGCGAGAAAGGCAATAAACGAGGGTATCGAGGTAATTGGAATTGAAGAGGGATATAGCGGACTTATCAACGGATATCTCCGTCCTCTTGACAATCGCGCGGTGTCCAACATCATCACCACGGGCGGTACGATGCTTTATTCTTCCCGTTGTCCCGAGTTTAAGACGGCAGAGGGAATGGCAAAGGCGATAAAGACCTGCGAGGAAAATCAGATCGACGCCATCGTAGCTCTCGGCGGAGACGGAACCTTCCGCGGCGCTACCGACCTCACAAACCACGGAATCCCCTCCATCGGCGTTCCTTGTACAATAGACAACGATATAACCGCAACCGAATATACAATCGGCTTTGACACCGCGATGAACTCGGTAATCAATATGGTAGGCGCGCTTCGCGAGACCTGTGAATCGCACGCGAGATGCAATATAATTGAGGTTATGGGACGAAACTGTGGAATGATCGCGCTTTATGCGGGTATTGCGGCAGGCGCGGTAGCTATCGCCATCCCCGAATGTCCCTTTGATGAGGCTTACGCGATAGAGAAGTTCAGGCAGGCAAGAGAGCACGGCAAGCGCGGTATGATCGGCGTGTTTGCTGAGGGTATCTCCATAGACAGTCAAGATAAATACAGCGAGGCGTTTGCCAAAAAGCTCGAGGCGCAGACGGGAATTGAGACCAAATTTGCCCGCCTTGCTCACATAGTTCGCGGTGGCTCGCCCACGCTCCGTGACCGTCTGCACGCAACCCAGATGGGTGCAGATGCCGTAAGCTACCTGCTTGACGGCAAGAGCAATCTCGTTATGGCAATAAAGGACGGTAAGAACACCGCCGTTGATATTAACTACGCGCTCATTCTTGACCGTATGTATAAGAACAAGCTCAAGGACGGCGACCTTGATGACTTCACCGAGGCTCAGATAGCCGAAATGAAGCAGACCTGCGAATACAGAAGACAGAAGATGGCAAATCTTTATAAGCTTTCCTTTGACCTTGCAAAGTAATTTTTGAAAAATCAAAACCGCTTGTGGTTTACCACAAGCGGTTTTTTATTATTATTCGTTGACTTTATCGGGAACAAGTGCGTTTCCGTCCTTGTCCGTAACGTCGGTACCGAAAATGTTTCTGTAATTTTCGCCCTCGATGACGTTTCGGATGTCACCATTATAGTGAGGATAATTGAAGGTGTTGTCGGAAATTTCAACGTTCATACAGGTCTTGAGCAGAACGGCTACGCCGCGCGTTCTGTCGCATTCGTTCTTTATGGGATCGAAGACGTTGTTCTTGATCTGAACGTTCTTTGCCGAGTTGACCATAATAGCGTATTTCTGCTCGTTGTTGGTGAACTTGCAACGGTCGATGACGATATTGTCAATGGGAAGCGTGTCCTCGCTCGCAACGGTGCTGGTGGACTCTATGCGAATGTGCGCGCGATCGGGGTTGTGAGTTGCCGTGAACATGTATCCGAGGTTATCAAACAAGCATTGCCGAATGTTGATGTTGCGCGCAATGGTGCTTTCCGCCCATTCCGTTTCGCTGCGAAGAAGAAGTCCCGAGCCCGACACGTTTCTCATGGTACAGTGCTTGATATCCACCTCGGTGGATTTGATAAGGAAGCCGCGGGTGCGGTTATTCAATACCAACATATTGTCAATCGTATATCCCGAACTGTTGAAGCTCAGATTGTCGATAGTAACACGGTTCGTCATCTCGATGCCGTTGTCGGTAAGATCAAATTCCTTGCCCGTCTTGTAGTCCACGAGCGCGGAAAAATCCACGTCACAGGTCTTTACCGTGATGGTAAAGGAATCACGGGTGATGTGCTTGCGCACTCCGTCATAGGTAAGGTCGATATCTATCTCATCCTTGCCGACGATCGCATTCTCAAGTACGTGTGTGTCGCAAACCATTTTGCCGTACGGGTTGTAGATGTAAGCTCTGTTGCCTGCGTTGAAGGTCTGGCAAGACATGGTGCTTACCTTTGTGGGATCGGGATTAGAACGGCTGAAGCCCCAGGCAACAGGAGAGATCATGGGCTTATATACAAACGTAGTAGTACCGTTGTCATTCACTTTGTATCCGTGCAGACGAGAACTTGCACCACACTGGTTGCTGGCATCGTCAACCATGGACTCAACGATTGTTGAGGTAATGTTGAAGCCGTGAGAGCAGATTGCCATATGGAAAGCATCGACCGATCCCGAACGCGAAGCTGCTCCGCGGCATCTGCCAAGCTCGTCCTTGTGGATATCAAAGCTGACACCCCACTTTTCTTCAAGCGCGCGGTATTTATCGTACGTTTCCTGATCTATAAGTGTGGCAGAACGAACCGCGTTGTGGAAACGCTCGAAGTATACGTTGTCGCATTGACCGCCGCCGCATACCGCAAAACCGCCCGTGTAGCCGTAAAGGACACAGTCGCGGAACAGTATATCGGAAGACCACGAAACAACGATGGAGCACTTGCCCGTCTGCGCAAGTCGGCAGGTAATGATATTGCCCTTGTCCATCTGATCCCAAAGACGCTTTGCGGGCTTGCCCTCGCTGTAAATATCGGTACCTCTGTCAAGCAGAGTGATGATGTAAGTTCCGTCGTAATTTCCGTTTTCGTCAAGGCTCTGTTCTATCTCGTAGGAACCCTTGGGAGCCTCGGAGCAATAGAAGCCTGCCTTGCCCGTTTCCTCGTCATTGAGGAATATGTCTACCCACCAGCTCATATAGCGCGAAAGGTCGGATTTGCCAAGACCGTCCATAAAGCCTGCATCTGCAATAACGCGAACCTTATATTTTTCGCCGTCGAATATTTTTTCAACTACTCTGACCTGACCCGAGGAGGGAAGCTTGTAGCCAAGCGTGAGACCAAACATTTTTACGTTGCGCGTTCCGTGCATCATAAGCAGAGTAGACGGATAATTTGAATAGACCGTATCGGAAAACTCAATGTAAGCGCCGTAGGCATAGATAGTCTTTCCTCTGAAGGGCTCGTTGCTGATACTCATACCGTGCCAGATCTCGTATGCTCCAGGGGGGATGATGATAACGTCGCCCTCCTTTGCAGCGTCACGGATATACTCCCATACGGTACGGTCTGTTGAGGCAACGGTCTTTTGACGGGGCATACCGACGAAAAGCTCCTTGTTGGTGTGAGGAATAATGTCCTCGTTTGCACCGAATTCGGGACGGAAATTAATATCGGTGATAGTGTCTCCGTTCATATTCTCGTTTTCGCGCGAGCAAAGCTCGCCCAACTGATTGCCGTTTGCTATGATATAGTTATTATTTGTGAGAATAAGCTTGTCCGAGACGGTATTGTCTATGACGTATACGTTCGTACATCTGCCCGCGGCGAGATTCTTTGCGCTATTCAGGATCACCGCGCAGTTAAATGCTTCGTCGATGGCAACGTTATCGGCTTCGCACTTTGCAATAAGGGTGTTTGTCGCGCCGAAGACGCAAATGCTCTGCGCGCGGCAACCCTCGAGCGTTACGCCCGTTGCCGTTACTCTGATCTCGCCGTCAATGACGAGATTTTTGACTGCGACCCCGTCCTTGTCGATCAAAAGAAGGCTTTGGTCGAATTTTTCGTTTGCAAAGTCATAAGCCTTGCCGCATTCAAGAGTTTTCATAGTGATGCTACTCCTTGGATTTTAAGCTTTGATAACGTTGTCGGGGAAGATTGCATTGCCGTCCTTGTCGGTAACGTCCGTGCCGATGATATTGGCATAATTTGCACCCTTAATAACGTTTTTGATATCTCCATTGAAATGCTCGTAGTTGTAGGTGTTGCCTGAGATCTCAATATTCATACATGTGTCAAGCAAAACTGCCGTTCCGGGTATTTCGGGGAGCACATTTGCCACAATGGAATCGAAAACGTTGTCCTTGATGACGATATTTTTTGCGGAGTTTATCCATATTGCGTATTTCTGCTCGTTATTTGTGAACTTGCATCCTGTTATCTGTATATCATCGATAGGCAGCGTGCCCTCGGATACTACAGTGCTTGTGCTTTGAATACGTATGCAAGCCTGCTCCTTTTCGGCTACTGCCTGGAAGATGAAGCCGGTGTTATCAAACAGACATTTGTCGATAAGGATATGGCGCGCGGTGGTGCTTTCTGCCCAACCTGTCTCGGGACGGAGCAAAAGTCCGTTGTAAGACACGTTTCTGAAGGTACAGTTTTTGATGTCAACTCCAACCGCTTTAATAAGGAATCCGCGGGAGTGACCGTTGCGCACCATGGTGTTGTCTATTGTGTAGTTTGAACAGTTATAGCTGAGATTATCAACGGTTACGCGATTGGTCATTTCTATTCCGTTGTCGGAAAGATCAAACTCTTTTCCCGTTTTGTAATCTACAAGAGCCTCGAAATCAATGTCAGCAAGATTGACCTTGAGCGCGAAAGAGGGGCGTGTAATGTGCTTGCGGATGCCGTCGTATCTGAGGTCTATATCGATGATCTCGTCCGTTGTGATCCCATCCTCAAGAACACGTGTTTCACAAATCGCTCTTCCGTAAGGATTATACATATAGAGAAGATCGCCCTTTTTAAATTCCATACAGCAGGATGAGCCTATCTTGTCCTCGCCCGGAACGTTTTTGTTGAAGTTCCACTGAACCGACGGAACCAAGGGCTTGTATATAACTGTCGCCGTTCCGTCGCCGTTGTCGTCAATTCTATGCAAGCGAGCGCTCGCTGCATGTTGGTTGCTACCGTCGTCAACCATGGACTCGAGCAGAGAAGAGGTAATGTTTACGCCCTGTTTGCACATTGAAATGTGGAAGGCATCAACGGAGCAGGAGCGCGACGGTGCGCCGCGGTATCTGCCCTTTTCGTCCACGTAAAGCTCAAAGCTGACTCCGTATTTTTCTTCATACGCGCGGTATTTGTCAAAGGTCTCCTTGTCGATAAGGGTTGCCGAATGAGCCGCGTCGTGATAGCGCAAAAATTCAACATTTTCGCAATGCTTGTGCGCATATGCGGACAGCGCCGCAGAGTAACCGTAAAGCACGCAGTCACGCAGTAGAATGTTTTGCGAAGAGATCACTGAATAGGATACTTTATTTGGACTTGCGAGTCGGCAGGTGATGACCGTGCCCAGAGTTGTTCTGTCCCAAACGTCCTTTGCGGGCTTTGCCTCGGTATAATGATTTGGTCCGCGGTTAAAGAACTCTATTGTCATAGTTCCGTCGTAATTACCGTTTTCGTCGTAATTACGGGTCGCCTTGTGGCCGCCCTTGGTGTTCTCGTCACAACGGTAGCTATATTCACCGTTTTCATCTACAAGGAACATTTCGGGCCACCAGGTCATATATAGGTCGGGGTCAGTGGTGGTAAATCCGTCCATAAAGCCCGCGTCGGCGATCACAGTGATAAGACATCTTTCTCCGTCCATTGATTTGTCCACGACTCTTACCTGACCCGAAGAAGGCAGAGTATATCCAATAGTCAGTCCGTAAACGTTTACGTCATGAGTATCCTTGATTTCGAAAAGCGCGTGGGGATATTTTGAATAATCCGTAATAGCAAGCTCGCAGTAAACACCGTAGGCGTATATATTTTTGCATGCCACTTCATCGCCGCCAATATTAATAATAGTGGGAACGGAATATGCTCCGGGAGGAATGATAATGTCGTCCTCTGCCTTAGCGCGGTCGAATATATAGTCGCGAACGGTAAATTCGGTGTTGGCAACAGTGTTTTTACGTTGCATGCCAACGAAAAGCTCCTTGTTGGTATGAGGGAGTATATCCTCGTTAGCGCCCACGTCTGCCCTGGCATTGACGTCGGTGAGTGTATTGCCGTTTACGTTGTTGTTATTGGATGCGCAAAGCTCACCGTAAACGTTGCCTTCCGCGATAACGTAATTGTTACCGTCCAGCGCAAGGCTGCACGATACGTTGTTATCTGCCGTGTAAACATTTGTATTGTCCTTGCAGGATATGCTTTCGCATTTGTTAAGGATCACAGGGCAGTTGAAGGAGTGATAAACACCAATAGATTTGGCGACACATCTTGCTACGAGCACGTTTTCACATCCGTCAACCGTGATAGAGTCTGCGTGGCATCCGTCGAGCGTGACGTTGTTTGCTTTGATCTCAATTGTTCCTTTGATGGATAGATTTTTGATTACTACGTCGTCGGTATTGATTACTAAAGACTTTAAATCAACAGTGTAGCCCGCACAGTCATATATATTGCCACTTGCGAGCATTTCAAGCTTGTTTTGCATAATTAACCTCCTGATGCACAAGGTATCACAATAGAATAATAACATAAAAACGCGACTGAGTCAATATCATATAATCATTTATGCGTCTAAAAATTTTACATTTTGTCGGCGGGTGAAATAAAAAAGGTGCAGACGAAATTTCGTCTGCACCTTGCGGTTTTAACTTAATCAAGATTGTCAGGGAACAAGGGGGTTCCTTCTGCGTCTTCTACGTCGGTTCCAGTAATGTTCATATAATTAGAACCTCTAATAACGTTCTTGATGTCATCTTTATAGTGCGCGTAGTTGTAAGTGTTGTCGGAGATCTCAATGTCCATGCAAGTATCAAGAAGCACCGCGCATCCCGTAATGTTGGGGAGGATAGAAAGATCGTTTTCATCAAACGTATTGTTTGTGATCGTGATATTCTTTGCGGAGTTTACGTAAATTGCATATCTCTGACCGTTATTTGTAAACTTACATCCGGTAATTGTGATATCGTCGATAGGAAGCGTATCCTCGGAAACGACACTACTTGTACTCTCAATTCGGATACAAGCCTGATCCTTGCTGAAGATGTTGTTGTAGATATATCCTGTGTGGTCGAAAAGCACCTGCTGGATATGTATTCTACGGGAGAGCGTACTCTCTGCCCAGGATTTTTCGGGCTGTATAAGAAGACCTGAGTAGGATACGTTTCTAAAGGTACAGTGCTTAATAACGACATCAGTGGACTTGATAAGGAATCCACGGGAGTGACCGTTGTATACCATAACGTTGTCCATGGTGTAGTTGCAGCAGTTGTAGCTCAGGTTATCAACAGCAACTCTCTGGCTATCGTCGTACCAACCCTTGTTAACGTTATCGTTGTCAGTAAGGTCGTAGGGCTTGCCTGTTATAGGATCTACCAATGCGGTAAGATCGAGTGCGTCGGTTGCGACCGTGACTGCGTATACCGAGCAGTTCTTGCTATACTGACCTATAGTTGTCGTATAGTCGCGAACGTAAATCGCATCGGAAAGAGCGGGTGTTTCACAAAGGATCTTTCCAGAGGGAGCGAAAATGAATACGATGTTGCCCTCTTTGAAGTTTGTACACTGGGAGAACCCAAAGAGTGCCAATCTGTCGGTAACGCCTTCGCGGTGCATAGCGCCCCACTTCTGACCGGTCATGGTACCCTTGTAGTAGATAGTGGTCGTACCGTCTCTGTTATCAACTATGCTATCAAGGCGGGAGCTTGCCGCGTGCTGGTTACTACCGTCGTCAACCATTCCCTCGAGAAGCGAGGAAGTAACGTCAACACCGGTTATGTTATGAGTGATATGGAATGCGTCGATGGAGCCGGAACGCGAAGGCGCGCCGCGGTATCTTACTGTTCCGTCCTCGAGGACTTCCTCGCGAACCTCCATGTCAACGCCCCACTCCTCCTCGATTGCTACGTACTTATCATACGTTTCCTTGTCTATGAGAGATTCGGAGTGAGTTGTGTTGTGGAATCTGTAGTAGTGAACGTTGCTGGACGTTGTAGAAACGTTTGCAAGTCCGCCTGCATAGCCATAAAGCACGCAGTCACGCAAGAGAATGTTGCTGGAGTTGGAAATATGAACTGTAGCCGTACCTGTGTTGAAACGGCAGGTCATAATTGTTCCAAGCGTTATTCTTTCCCAAACGGCTCTGTCGGATTTCTGCTGCGAATAGTCGCCGCCTACGCCGTTGCTCCACGATTTCAACGTAACGGTCATTGTGCCGTCGTAGTTGCCGTTCTCATCGTAGTTCTTGACAATGTCATGACAAGTTTGGGGGTTCTCTTCGTTGTAGTATTTATATTCGCCGTTTTCGTCAACAAGGAAGGTCTCAGGCCACCAGGTGTGGAAGAGCTGAGGATCGGTCTTTGTAAGTCCGTCAAAGAATCCTGCGTCGGAAATAACGGTAAGCTTGTAGGATTTTGTTCCTGCGTAAGAGGGAATTGTTTCTCCTACCTCGTATCTCTTGCCGCCCGCCTCGATGTACTTATCAACAACTCTGATCTGTCCCGAGGAGGGGAGAACGCGACCAATAGTCAAGCCGTAAATGTTTACGTTGGATGCGCTGCTGATCTTGAGCAGGTTCATTGTGTATTTATAGGGGTCTGTCTCGGAACATTCCTCATATACACCGTATGCGTAAATTGTTGTATTGTTATGGTTTGTATCGATAGTGAACGAGGAGGGAACGGCGTATGCTCCGGGAGGAACGATAACTACGTCGCTGTTCAACGCGCACTCCTTAACGTAAGAGTTGAGACCCTTAGCCGTTGTGAAGGAAGCGTCCGCAACCGATACCTTTCTCTCCATGCCGACAAACAGATCTTTATTGGTGTGAGGAAGCAAAGCTTCGTTAGCACCAACCTCTACACGCTCGTCTACATTGGTAATGCTATTACCGTTTACGTTGGTGTTGTTTACGTTGCTGAGCGTATGAACAAGACCGTCGAAGGGATACGCGTTACCGTCAACTACGAGGTAGTTGTTGTTTTCAAGGCTTATGTAACCGCCAAGCTGGTTATCTACTATGTAAAGGTTTGTGTTTTCAGAGCCGTGTATAGAAACTACGCTATTGAGAACAACAGATGTGTTGAACGCGCCCTCTATAACGATGGACTTCTGAATACCCTCTATATCATTAAGAGCTACCAGATTGTTTACGGAATCCTCGCCAACGTATATACCTACACCGGAGGATACCGCGCGAACGGTGTTTTCTCTTACGATCGCGCTATCGCCGTTAACGGAAATACCATTGAGAAGGGCAAATACTTTACAGTCCTGAACGATGATGTCGTCACCGTCAAACATTATTCCGTCGCGAGCCTTTGCGTAGCAGGTATATACCGTAACGTTATCTGCAGCGCTCTTTATCGCTATGTCGTTACCGATTATACGGCATGTTGTTAAGGACACGTCGGAGCTGTTCTTGTCAAGTGTGATGGCGGTCTTTGCGCTCTGGATGTCAACCTTATAGAATATGACTTCAGAAGAGTTCTTTACAGTGATCTCACCTTTAATGCGGATATCCTTAAGAACTACGTCAACAGCGTTCTTGATAAGAATACCGCCATCAACGATGATGGAAGCACCGTTTCCGTAATAGTTTGTACCTTCTGCCAGAGCAAGTTCTCCCGCAACGTGCCATACCTCGCCTGCTTTGAGCGCGTTATCGCCGTCTCTGTTGACCATCTTGGCAAGAAGATCCTCGGCTGAAATATCCTGCGCCTTGGACTCATCTATCGTGTGCTTTACATTTGCAAAGAAACCGGTTTCCCAATCAATGCCCGCCTCCGCAATGTCTGCGCCGTTACCGTAGAGTGCATCGGGGTTTACGGGAGGAGCAACGGTCTCGGTTGTATCTTCATCCGTAGTTTCGCTGGTATCCGTGGTATCGGTGGTATCGGTGGTTTCTCCGCTTTCCGTGCCTGTGGATTCCGTTGTCCCTTCGGTGCTATCGACCGATTCGGTATTTGAATCCTTTGACGTTGTGACTTCGTCACTGCCCGTATCAGGTTCGGTTGTTACCGCATCGGTGGGAGACGTTGTCGTTCCGGGGGTTTGAGTTTCGGTACAGCTGGCGAGTGTTGCGATTGAAGTAACAACCATCAGCAAAACCAAAAACAGAGCTAATATTTTTTTCATAACAGGTCCTCCGTGGTATGAGTATCTGATTTTTGTAAGGTGATACGCGAATAGAATCGATCAGTTAGCGCACAGTCTTACATACCAGCATAATTATAGCACACATTTCCTCCCGTGTCAATCAATTCTTGAATTTTTAAAAAAAGTTAAAGATTGTTTAAAATGTATTAAAAAAGCGCAACCGAACGTTCGATTGCGCTTTTAGTTTATTGGTGAATATTATTTGTCGGGGAAGATAGGATTGCCATTGGCATCCTCAACGTCCGATCCAAAAATATTCGCGTGCTTTGTATAACCCTTGATTACGTTTGTAATGTCATTGTTGTAATGCTTGTAGTTATACGTGTTATCCGATATTTCAACGTTCATGCAGACGTCGAGAAGCACCGCAACGCCTGTCTGCTCGGGCAGAAAATCGTCAACAATGGGGTCAAACGTATTGTTTGTTATCGTTACATTCTTTGCCGAGTTGATCCAGATCGCCAGCCTTTGATCGTTGTTGGTGAATTTGCAGCCCGTGATCGTGATGTTATCTATCGGAAGAGTATCATCGGAGACTTCTGTGCTGGTTCCTTCTATTCTTATACAAGCCTGATTTCTGTCGGTAACACCGTTAAATATGTAGCCTGTGTGATCAAACAAACACTGCTGGACGAGTATATTTTTTGCAATAGAGCTTTCTGCCCACTCGGTCTCACTTCTGATGAGAAGCGCGGAGTAGGAAACGTTTCTGAACGTGCAATGCTTGATCGTTACGTCCCTGGATTTAATGAGGAATCCGCGGGAATGAGCGTTGCGTACCAACATATTATCGATGGTGTAATTGCATGCGTTCTGAGTGATGTTATCAACGCTGACCTTGTTGGTCATGTTATAGTGGTTATCCGAAAGGTCATATCTGACACCCGTGTCGGGATTGATGAGCGCATCGAAATCGACCGTACTTGTCGCGACCGTGACCTTAAATATTCTGGTGGTATAATGTCCGGTCTTTCCACCTACGGTCAAAGATCCGCTGATGGATTCTACGTATGAAAAGCCGCTAAGTGTAACGGCATCACAAACTGTGCGTCCATCGGGAGCATAAATGTATATCCTGTCACCCTCGCCGAAGTTTGCGGTAGATGATAGGCTAAGTGTGCCGCCGTTTCCGATGTTGCCCCAGTTTACTCCCGTGGCGGTGTCCTTATAATAAATGGTAGTTGTTCCGTCGCCATTGTCTACAACACTATGCAAACGGGAGCTTGCGGAGTGCTGGTTACTACCGTCATCCACCATGGATTCAACTATGGAGGAGATGATATTGACACCTGTTGTTGTTCCGGTAACATGGAATGCGTCAACAGACGATGAACGTGAGGGGGCGCCGCGGTATCTTACCTCGCCGTTTACAACCTCTTCATACACCTCAAAATCAACGCCCCATTTATCTTCAAGCGCTACGTATTTGTCGTATGTTTCTTTGTCGATAAGTGAGCTTGAGTGTGTAGTGTCGTGATATCTTATGAAATTAACGTTGGAAGACACGCCGTTTGCATAAGCGGAGAATGCTGCCGCGTATCCGTACACGGTAACGTCCTGAAGCGTTATGTTTTTAGAGTTTGAAATGCATACGGAGAGACGGTTACCTCCATTCAGACGGCATGTGAGTATCGTTCCGGGCTCAACTCTATCCCAGATCGATTTAGCGTTTTTTGCTTCTCCGTGTGTGTAGGGACCGCTGCCCTTGAGCGTTATGGTGATAGTTCCGTCATAATTGCCGTTCGCGTCGAGGTTTTTAACGGCGGTGTGAGACGATTTGGGGTTTTCGTCGCAATAATACTTGTATTCGCCGTTTTCATCGAGCAAGAACATCTCCGGCCACCAAGTATGGAAGAGATCGGGGTCGGTTTGTGTAAACCCGTCCCAGAAGCCCGCGTCGGGAATAACTGTAAGTGTATATACTCCGCCGGCGTTGGATTTGTCTACCACTCTCACCTGGCCGGAGGAGGGAATAGCATATCCGATCGTAAGACCGTACACGCTAATGTCCGTTGTATCGGCGATATAGAGCTGATTGCTTACATAATTATCATAATTCTGCTCGGAATATTCCTGATATACACCGTAAGCGTAGATCTTGGTGTTTGCCAGATCCGCTCTGAGAGATGTAATACCGTTTGTAGAATATGCGCCGGGAGGGACGATAACAACGTCGGAGCTTGCGCCACAATCGTTGATGTATGCGCCAAGGCTCTTAGCGTAGGTGAAGGAGGCGTCGGTTACGGTGTTTTTTCTGTCCATACCAACAAAGAGTTCCTTGTTGGTATGAGGAAGGATGTCCTCGTTTGCGCCTACCTCTACACGCGCGGAGACGTCCTTGATGTTGTTTCCGTTTGTATTGGCGTTACTTGCCTCAAGCAGCGAATGGTTGAGCCCGTCGGCAGAGTAGGTGTTGCCATCGCAAATGATATAGTTGTTGTTTTCAAGGCTTATATATCCGCCAAGGCTGTTAGCCACTACGTAAAGGTTAGTACAGTCATTGCCGTGAACGGAAATAGCTCTGTTCATCGTTATCGAGCAGTTATATCCATCCTCGATTATTATGGAGTCCTGAACACCTTGGATGTCGTTGAGAGCTATCAGAGCGTTTGTAGTTCCAACTGCTTTGATGCCTATTCCGGATGATAGCACCATCACGGTGTTTTCTCTGACTACGCAATCCGTGCCTGCAATATCAACCGCGGAAACGGTGGCAATGATCTTGCAGTCCTGAACGGTCACGTTGTCACCCGAAAGGGATATGCCGCCCTGCGCGCGTATGTAAGACTTGAACACAGTAACGCCGTCAGCTCTGCCCGTCAAAGCCGCTTCATCACCGTATATACGGCAAGTTTTGAAGGATATGTTGGAGCTTGCACTGTCGATAACTACGGTTATGTCACTGCTATTTATGTCAAGCTTATAGAACGCGATGTCATGAGAGTTTTCGATAGAAAGGCTTCCTATAACGAGAACATCCTTGAAAGCGACGTCCGTTGCATCCTTGATAAATATTCCGCCCTCTGCTATGATCGCGGCTCCGTTACCGTAATACTTTGCGCCCGATTCGAGAACCAGCGCTTCGCTTACTCGCCATACCTCGCCATCCTTGAGCGATCCCTCGCCATCTCTGATTTGCATTTTGGCAAGCAGATCGGCTGCGGAAATGTTCTGAGCGGCGGATGCGTCTATATCGTGTTTAACGTTCGAGAAAAATCCGGATTCCCATTCTATGCCCGCCGCGTCGATAACCGCGCCGTTTCCGTACAATGTAGAATTGTCGGCAACGGTCTGCTCCTCGGTGGTTTCCTCAGTAGTATCCTCGGTGGTTTCCTTAGTAGTATCCTCGGTAGTATCCGATTCGGTCGTTTCAGTTGTATCCGTGTCTACAGTTTCGTGAGAGTCTGTTGTTTCGTGAGTTGATGAGTCGCCGTGATCTTCGGTTGTTTCATCAGTTTCCTCAGTTGAAACATTAGACGTGTCTGTATTATCAGTATTCTTCGAGGTTTCCGTTGTATCAGACGATTCGGATGAACCGCCGACGGTTTCGGTTGCTTCTGTTGTTCCGGAGGTGCCCGTTGTGGTTTCCGGTGGGCGATTGGCACAACTTGCCAGAGAAATGCATGCTGACAAACAAATCGAAACAATCAATATTGCTGCTAACAGTTTTTTCATAACCAATACTCCGTTTCTTAAACGAGCGCAATAGCGACGCGAAAGTAAAACATAAACGCGCTCATATATATACATTCATTGTATCATACCTTGTAATATTTGTCAACAGCAGTTAATCGCAAAAATGAAATATGCCGACGCGGCTATATTGCCGCGTCGGCGATTGTATTTTTATTATCTGATTGAATCGGGAAGCTTGGGAGTTCCGTCTTCGTTGGTTACGTCGGTTCCGTGGATATTGGCAAAATTGTATCCGGTTATAACGCTTCTTATATTATCCTCGTCATAATGAGCGTAGTTGTAAGTGTTATCGGAAATATCCACGTTCATACATGTATCCAAAAGAACCGCGATTCCTTTTTGAGCATCACTGATCTCAAAATCAAGAGCATCAAATACGTTGTTTTTTATGATTACGTTTTGCGCAGAGTTGACTCTTATTGCTATTCTCTGCTTGTTATTTGTGAACTTACATCCCGTAATTGTGATGTTTTCTATAGGCAGGGTGTTTTCGCTGACTACAGAGCTTGTTCCTTCGATAAGTATACATGCCCTTAATGGATCGTCGTAGCTCTGGAAATGGAATCCGACGTTGTCAAAAAGACATCTTTCGATCAATATATTCTTTGCTACCGAGCTCTCGCCCCATTCGGGTTCGACCATGATACGGAATCCCGAGTTGCATACGTTTCTAAACGTGCAGTTCTTAAATGTAGCGCCTCTGGACTTTACAAGAAATCCGCGCGAGTGACCGTTGA
The DNA here is from genome assembly GCA_015063905.1 of Oscillospiraceae bacterium. Lineage (GTDB taxonomy): Bacteria > Bacillota > Clostridia > Oscillospirales > CAG-272 > SVTX01. The sequence continues at coordinate 47,878 of SVTF01000002.1, forward strand.
GGACCATAACGTTGTCCATAGTATATTCGCAGGAGTTGTAGCTTAAGTTATCTACTATGACTTTATTTGTCATACTGTAGTGGTTATCCGAAAAGTCATATTCGGCATTTGTGTTGGGATTTACAAGTGCGTCAAAATCAACATCTTCGGTCTTCACGGTAACGGAATAGTAATCTCTCTTGATGACCTGATGGTTTGCGCCTTCTCGGAGATCATAAGTCAGAGTTCCTTCTTTGACGGCGGTGCTTAATACCGTGGAGTCACAAACAGTCCTTCCGTCAGGGGTGTAGATGTATATTCTGTCGCCTTCGGAGAAGTTTTTGCAAGACATCGTGTTCAATGAGTTGGGTGTGGGATTATTATATGAGTTACCCCAGCCAACAGATGAAACGAGAGGCTTATAGTATATGGTGGTTGTTCCGTCGGAATTTTTAACGTATCCGTGCATACGGGAGCTGTTACCCTTTTGGTTACTGCCGTCGTCAACCATGGATTCGAGCAGGGAAGAGGTAACGGAAACGCCGTTCTTGTTGCTTGCTATATGGAACGCGTCGATAGAGCCCGAGCGCGAAGCGGGACCGCGATAAATAACGCTACCGTCCTCAAGTGGTTGCTCGCGGACTTCAAAGTCGACACCCCATTTTTCTTCAAGCGCAAGGTATTTTTCGTAAGTTTCCTTGTCTATAACGTTTTCGCTGTGTACTGCGTTGTGATGGCGCTCAAAGGAGAGGTCCTTGCTAGTGCCGGTAACGACGCTGAGAACACCTGCGAATCCGTATATTACAGTGTCACGGAATTTGATGTTTGTTGATCCGTTGATAGTGTAGGAGCCGCCGCCGCCAAAGCTGAAACGGCAGGTTATTACGTTTCCTATGCTCACTCTGTCGTAGAGCGCCTTTGCGGATTTTGCTTCCTTATAGTCAGTGGAGGCGGAGGAGGGGAGCGTGATTGTGAACGTCATTGTTCCGTCATCGTTTCTTGTGACGGTGTGACTCTTCTTGGGGTTCTCCTCACAGTAGAACTTTTGCTCTCCATTTTCGTCAGAGAGGAATATCTCGGGCCACCATGTGTGGAATATATCGGGGTCTGTGGTAGTAAAGCCATCCATAAATCCGGCATCGGGTATAATGGTGAATTTGTATTTGCCGCTTGCCTCGTCGTAGTATTTTTCAACCACTCTGACCTGTCCCGAGGAGGGAAGAACATATCCAAGAGTCAATCCGTATATTGAAACGTTGGTTGCACCTGAAACAGTTACCTGACCTCTGGAGTATGCCTCCGTATCGGTCTCGGCGTATTCGTTGTAAACGCCGTATGCATATATGGTGGTATCGTTGTGATTAGCGTTTATGGAGAGTGCGCCGTAAGCTGCGTAAGCGCCGGGAGCAACCACAACCACTGTACCGTTCTTTGCACATTCCTCAATATATGCGTTGAGGTTCTTGGCTGTTGTAAAGGATGCGTCGGGGACGGTGGATTTTCTCTTCATTGCTACGAAGAGCTCCTTGTTTGTATGGGGGAGCAGATCCTCGTTGGCGCCAACATCTGTGCGGTCGTTAACGTTTGTGATGTTGTTGCCGTTTACATTGGTGTTGTCGATCTTTGTGATCGTATGAACAAGACCGTCAAAGGGATATGTATTTCCATCGCAGATAAGATAGTCGTTGTCAAGGAGTTCTATATATCCTCCAAGCTTATTGTCTATAACGTAGAGGTTTGTGTTGTTTGACGTTTCTACACATATAGCTCTGTTGAGTATAACGGAGCAGTTAAAGCTATCGGTAACAACTATGGATTTCTGGACTCCAAGTATCTCGTTGAGAGCTACAAGGGCGTTAGCTGAACCTGCGCCAACTACAACGCCTGTGCCGTAAGCATATACTTCAATGCGGTTTTCTCTGACTGTAACGTCTTCGCCCACAACAGATACTGCTGTATCAGACGCGAATATCTTACAATCCTGTACGATGACGTTGTCTCCTGCGAGAAGCATTCCGTTGTGAGCGTATGCGTAGCACCTGTAGAGCGTTACGTTGTCTGCACCGCTGACAAACGCGGCGGTATTGCCGCGGAAACGGCACGTCTTTACAGAGATCTCGGAGCTGCTGTCATCTATCAATACTGCGGTGGAATTGCTCTCTACGTACACCTTATACATCACGATGTCGGCGGAATTCTCAATAACGATGCTTCCGCAAATAAGCATATCCTTGAGCACTACGCTCTCGGTATCCTTAATAACAATACCGCCCTCTGCGATTATAGCTCCGCCGTTGCAATAATATTTTGAATCTGAAGAGAGAATGAGCGGTTCTGTAACGCGCCAGACCTCTCCTTCTTTGACGGCGGTATCTCCATCTCGGTTTATCATTTTGGCAAGAAGCTCCTCGGCCGAGATATCAACTGCCGCGGACTTATCTATAGATTGTTCTATGTTAGCAAAAAATCCGGGCTGCCAGTCTATACCTGCATCTGCAAGCTCCGCGCCGTTTCCATACAAGTTGTCGTACACAACAGTTTGTTCCTCTGTTGTTTCTTCTTTGGTTTCGGTCGTGGATTCGGAGGTGTCAGATTCGGGAGGGTTAGACTCGGAAGACGTTGTTTCCTCGGTTGTGATACCCGCGGACTCGTCATCGGATGTCGATGTGTTATCCGATTCGCTTGAATCGTCGGACGTGTCGGTGGACTGAGCTGTTCCGGGTTCGGTGCTTTCGTTGCCGGGTGCATTCGTGGTAGTGCCGGTATTATCCGGATCTTGAACGCAGCTTGCCAAGCAAGTGCAAGCGCCAACGATCATGCACAAAGCCAAAAGCAAAGCCAATGTTTTTTTCATAAGTGATCCTCCTTTTTGCCGTTTTCGGCGGCAAAATCCAGTATGTAGAGCGAGCGAAGGGTATAACTGTGCCCATATGCTCAATTCTTACTCATTATAAATTATATCACTATTCAAAGATTTTGAAAATTGCGAAAAAAGCATTGATTTTTGACTTGAAAATATTAAAACGACACAAATTTGGCTTTTGCTATTTAGTTATATTCAACAAACACCCTGCGCCTTTCATTTTTTGGCGAAATGACAACAAAAAACGAGGTCGCCAAGGCTGATTGCCTTGGCGACCTTTAGTTGAATTAATTATTCGGCCTGAAGCTTGTCGGGGAAGATGGGATTTCCGTCTGCGTCCTCTACGTCCGTTCCGAAAATGTTCTTGTAGAATATACCCGAAACAGCATATCTCACGTCGCCGTTATTATCAATGTACGATTTAAAATTGTACGTATTATCCGATATCTCAACGTTCATGCAGGTATCAAGCAGAACTGCAATGCCCTGTGTCCTGAACGTTTCGTTCACTATCGGATCAAAAGTGTTGTTGGTAATGGTGATATTCTTTGCGGAATTGACCCATATAGCCATTCTTTGCGTGTTGTTTGTGAATTTGCATCCTGTAATAGTGATTCCGTCAATGGGGAGAGTATCCTCGGAGATCACCGAGCTTTGCGCCTTGATGACTATGCATGCTTGCATATTTTTCGCGTTTGCGCCGTAATTGTATCCGGTGTTGTCAAATAGACACTGCTGGACAAGGACGTCTCTTGCTATCGTAGTCTCACCGTATTGAGGCTCGATGGTTATCAGAAGTCCCGCGTTGCTGACATTACGGAATGTGCAGTGCTTAAACGTTACTCCCGTTGCTTTTACGAGGAACCCGCGGGAGTGTCCGTTGCGGACCATAACGTTGTCCATCGTGTAGTTGCAGCAGTTCCAGCTGAGGTTATCAACGGAAAGGCGGTTGGTAAGCTCATAGCCGTTGTCTGTAAGGTCGAATTCTTGTCCCGTGGAGGGGTCAATGAAGGCTTCAAAGTCCACGTCCTCGGTTTTGACAGTCACCGCGTAGAGGTTTATAAACAGATGCTTGTTTACTCCACCGTAGGTTTCGTTTATTTCAACTCCGTTTGTCTTTTCCGTCCATGCCGCAATAACAGTGGTGTCGCACACGGTCTTTCCGTAAGGAGTAAATATGAATATACGGTCGCCGGGAGAGAAGGTCTTACAGCTTGAGAAGGACAGCTGGTTGGAGGGAAGAGAAGTTGAACTGCCCCAATATACTTCGGATATAAGCTGCTTATAGTAAAGCGTGGTAGTTCCGTCGTCATTCTTGACGTATCCGTGCAGGCGCGAGCTGTTGGATTTTTGGTTGCTTCCGTCATCCACCATTCCTTCTACGATTGACGATGTGACCGATATACCCGTTTTGCTGGAGGTTACGTGGAAGGCGTCAACCGAGCCCGAACGGGAATAAGGACCGCGATATCTTACCGTGCCGTCCTCAAGGACTTCTTGTCTGACCTCAAAGTCTACTCCGTATTTTTCACCGAGAGCCACGTACTTGTCATAAGTTTCTTTGTCGATGATCTTACCGGAATGGGTAGTGTTGTGCTGGCGGGTAAATGTTATCCCCTCGCCATTGCTGCCGGTAAATACGCACATTCCGCCCGCGCTGCCGTAGGTCACGGTGTCGCGGAAGGTGAGATTGGTGCATCCGACCAAGCGGATGAGCGCTCCTGTATCCGAAGTATAGGATGCAAAGCTTATGCGGCAGGTAATCACATTGCCGACTTCAACTCTTTCCCAAAGCTGCTTTGCGGATTTGAACTCGCCGTATTGGTCGTTACCCCTGTTGTGAAGGGTTATGGTCATAGTGCCGTCATAATTGCCGTTTTCATCGTAATTATAAACGGTGGTGTGAGCTGTTTTGGCGTTTTCTTCGGGATAGGGCTTCTGTGTGCCGTCTTCGGCTGTAAGGAAGAATTCGGGCCACCAGGTATGGTATATCTCGGGATTTGTAGTGGTAAATCCGTCAAGGAAGCCCGCGTCCGCGATCACCTTGAGCTGATACGTGTTTCCGTTCTTTATTTTTTCAACGATTCTTACCTGACCTGAGGATGGGAGCGTATGCCCCACGGTGAGACCGTAGATGGCGATGTTGTTAACGCCTACAAGGTCAAGACTGAGGTTACCCGCCTTTAAAGGATCGGTCTCCGCGTATTCCTGATAAACTCCGTAAGCGTATATAGTCGTATTGTCCTGTCCTGCGCGGAATGCTATGGTGCTATTGCTTACGTATGCTCCGGGCGGGACTATAATGAGGTCCTGCTCCTTGGAAAGATCCTGAATATATCCGCCAAGACCCTTTGCGGTGGTAAGTGACGCGTCCGCTACTGCCGTTTTTCTGTCCATTCCAACAAAGAGCTCCTTGTTGGTGTGGGGAAGTATATCCTCGTTTGCTCCAACCTCAACGCGCGCGTCAACGTCGGTTACGGAGTTTCCGTTGATGTTTTGATTGTTTTTGTTAACGACCTTGTGATTAAGACCGTCAACGGGATATGTATTGCCCTCGGCGATGAGGTAGTTGTTGTTTTCAAGACTCATATATCCGCCAAGGCTGTTGTCTATGACGTAAAGGTTTGTGTTGTTGGTTCCGCTAAGGCAGATTCCGCTATTTAACACAACGGAGCAGTTGTAGCTGCCGTCAACAGTGACAGAGCTTTGCGCGCCGCGGATGGAGTTTAGCGCTATCAAGGCATTTGTGGAGCCCGCTTTTATTGTAACGCCCGCACCGGCAGATACCGTTTCGATAGAATTTTCTCTTATCACGCAATCGCTTCCGCAGAGTGACACTGCGTTGAGGGAGGCAAATATCCTGCAATCCTGTACGATAACGTCATTTCCCGTAATATCTATTCCTCTGTGAGAGTAGATGTAGCATCTGTATATAACGAGATTGCTTGCGTTGCCCACAACGGAAGCCTGGTTTCCGCGCAATCGGCAGGTCTTGAACGTTATGTCCTCGCCCGAATCTACCGTTACCGTTGTATCGGTGCTTTCCAGATCCACCTTATACAGTATTATCTGTGACGAGTTCTCGATAGATAGAGAACCCTTTACGATAACGTCCTTAAGAACTACGTCGAGCGCGTCCTTGATAACTATGCCGCCCTCGGCTATTATCGATGCGCCGTTTCCGTAATATTTGCTGTTGGAGTTAAGATGCAGAGTGTCGGAAACTCTCCATACCTCGCCCTCCTTGAGAGCATCGGGGCCGTCTCTGTTCATCATTTTTGCAGCAAGCTCCTCGGCGGTTATGCTGACCGCTTTGGACTCGTCAACGTTGTGCTTGACGTTTGCAAAGAATCCTGTTTCCCACATAGCTCCCGCTTGCGCGATGTCCGCGCCGTTTCCGTAAACGTCATCGTGAGGGGTGGTGTCTATTTCTTCGGTAGTCTCCGAGGTTTCGGTTTCGGTGGTTGTGCTATCGGCGGTTCCCGTACCGTCGGTGGTTTCCGTAGTGTCGGGGCCATCCGTGTCGTCCGTTTCGGTCGCATCTGAGGTGCCTGTCTCAGTGGTAGACGAGCCGGATTCCGAGGAGCTTTCCGTAGGCGCTTGGGTATCCGTTGCCGTAGTGTCGGTAGTCTGTGTAGGCGTACAGCTTGACAGAGCAGAGACGACCATAACAAGCACTAAAAGAAGAGCTAAAAGCTTTTTCATATTAGATCCTCCGTGTATATGTTGCCGTGTATTTGCGCTATATCTAGAGTATACGTATCATTATATCATTTCGCTCGATGAATGTCAATCCCGAGCGATGTAACAATACTGCATACATCGATATACAGTCGGCGCGCAACGTCAACTTTATCGTTAAAGTGAGTATAACACATTTTACACCGCTTGTCAATAGGCAGATGCGCTTACGGTTGATTTTTTTAAAAATCGTTTTCAATGTGCGGGAATGTGGCGCGGGATAAAAATAAAAATGAAAAAAAGCGAAAATGGTGTTGAAAAAGCAAAAAAGGTGTGATATACTAATTAGGTGATTTAGTTTCTTTTGAGAGGGTGATCGAAATGGCTAAGCTCGGATTTGATAACGATAAATATCTTGATCTTCAATCAAAGCACATCAGGGAGAGAATAGCAAAATTTGGCGGCAAGCTCTATTTGGAATTTGGCGGCAAGCTTTTTGATGATTTCCATGCGTCGAGAGTGCTGCCCGGATTTGCTCCAGATTCAAAGCTTCAGATGTTGCTTCAGTTAAGAGACGAGGCAGAGATCGTTATAGCTATCAACGCCTCTGATATCGAAAAGAACAAGGTTCGAGGCGATCTCGGCATAACATACGATCTTGACGTTATGCGACTTATCGACGCCTTTCGCGAGGTGGGACTGTACGTTGGAAGCGTCGTGCTGACAAGGTACGAGTCGCAGCCCTCGGCAGTCGCGTTTGAGCAAAAGCTTGTATCCCTGGGAGTCAAGGTGTATCACCATTATTCCATTCCGGAGTACCCATATAATATAGAAGGAATCGTCAGCGAGCGCGGATACGGAAGAAACGATTATATCGAAACGGAGAGAGAACTCGTTATAATCACCGCGCCCGGTCCCGGAAGCGGAAAGATGGCAACGTGTATGTCCCAGTTGTATCACGAAAACTTGCGCGGAGTCAAGGCGGGATATGCGAAATTCGAAACCTTTCCGATATGGAACATTGCGCTAAAGCACCCTGTTAACCTTGCGTACGAGGCGGCAACAGCCGACCTTAATGACGTAAACATGATAGACCCTTTCCATCTCGAAGCATACGGAACGACTGCGGTCAACTACAACCGAGACGTGGAGGCGTTTCCCGTTGTGGAAGCCATGTTCAAGAGGATATACGGAGAGTCCCCCTATAAGTCACCAACGGATATGGGCGTAAATATGGTTGGAAACTGCATAACCGACGACGAGGTAGTTCGTCGCGCATCGTGCCAGGAGATAATCCGCCGTTACTACGCTGCGCTTTGTGAGCAAAAGGAAACCGCAGACGAAGGTATGTCTATGACTGTTGGAAAGATCGAAATGCTGATAAAGCAGGTTGGAATTACCGTAAACGACCGCGCGGTTATAGGCGCGGCAAACGATAAGGCAGAGCTAACGGGTGGTCCCGCGGCGGCTATTCAGCTTCCGGATGGCACCATCATAACAGGAAAAACGTCGCCTCTGCTTGGCGCGGGCGCGGCTATGATACTCAACGCGCTTAAAGCGCTTGCGGGCATTGACGATAAGGTGGAGCTTATATCTCCCTCCGTTATCAGACCTGTTCAGCATTTGAAGGTTGACCATCTTGGAAATCATAATCCGAGATTGCACGTTGACGAGATATTGATCGCTCTCGCCATAAGCGCGGTAACGTCAAAGAGGGCAGCGGCGGCGCTGGAGCAGCTGGGCAACCTCAAGGGGTGCGACGCTCATTCGTCGGTCATTCTTTCCAGCACCGACGTGCGCACCTTTAAAAAGCTGGGCGTTCATATGACCTGTGAGCCAAGGTATCAGGTCAAAAAGCTTTATCACTCAAAATAATACTACATTAACATTCATCAAGCTCGGCAAGGTAAAAGCAACCGCTTCCGAGCTTGATTTTTGTGTATAATTAACAAAAAACATATAAGCTGTTTTTTTGATTTGTACAGATGCGATATTGACAGATTTTTGAAAATCGGTTATTATTAATGTAAGCGATGAAGAGGAGCGACGGCACGGTCGTCCTAAAGAGAGCTGTCGGCAGGTGAAAGACAGTGGACGTAAGTGCAGGTTAAATCACCTCGGAGCTCGCCGTCGAAACGCCAACGAAAAAACGTTGCGGCACAGTAGAACGGCGCGTATCCCTGCGTTAAAGGGCAACGCATAATACTGTGCGTTTTGAGTGGCCTTTCGGCAAAAAGAGTGGTACCGCGGAGTAAATTGCTTCGTCTCTTTGAAGGATAAGGAGACGTGCGTCATAGACAGATCGTCTCGAAAGAGGCGGTTTTTGTTTTTTACCGTCTTAAATACTTTTAGCTTGAAAGGAAGATCGTAATGTTGACACTCGACAAGATATATCACGCGGCATATGCCTTGCGTGATGTGGTAAGAAAAACCGCGCTTATTAAGTCTCCTAAAATCAATCCCGACTGTGAGCTTTATCTCAAAACGGAGAATCTGCAGATAACGGGATCGTTTAAGGTAAGGGGCGCGGGCTATAAAATATCTCAGCTGTCACCCGAGGAAAAGGAGCGCGGAGTTATTGCCTGTTCGGCGGGAAATCATGCTCAGGGAGTGGCTCTCGCGGCACAAAAATACGGCATAAAATCGGTTATTTGTCTGCCCGACGGAGCGCCTATATCCAAGGTTGAGGCAACCAAGAGCTATGGCGCGGAAGTGGTTATGGTAGAAGGAGTTTACGATGATGCCTACAACCGCGCGCTCCAGCTTCGCGATGAGTGCGGATACACCTTTGTTCACCCGTTTGACGACGATGACGTTATCGCGGGTCAGGGAACGATAGGTCTTGAGATACTTGATGAGCTTGAGGATATAGATGCTGTGGTAGTTCCCGTTGGCGGCGGAGGACTCATATCCGGTGTGGCATATGCGCTCAAGCATCTGAAGCCAAGTATAAAGGTTTATGGCGTTCAGGCGTCGGGTGCGCCCAGCATGTACGATTCGGTCAAGGGCGGAAAGAAGGTAAGGCTGAACGGCGTGTCCACGATAGCTGACGGTATTGCGGTCAAGGAGCCGGGCGACAACACATATGCCTTGGTTTCTAAGTATGTTGACGATATTGTAACGGTCAGCGAGGGCGAAATATCCTCAGCTATACTTGCGCTGATAGAGCAGCACAAGCTTATAGCGGAGGGAGCGGGAGCCGTATCCGTGGCCGCGGTGATGTTCAACAAGATACCCGTCAAAAACAAAAAGGTAGTTGCTATAGTGTCGGGCGGTAATATTGATGTTACCATATTGTCAAGGGTAATAAAGAGAGGTCTTTTGATGAGCGGAAGAAACCATACGCTCTGCGTTGAGCTTATGGATAAGCCGGGTCAGCTTCTCGGTGTTTCGGAGATAATTGCGCGGCTTGGCGCAAACGTAATATCCATACATCACGAGAGAGCCAGTGAGACAATGGATATTAACGGATGCTACTTGCGCATAGTGCTGGAAACGAGAAATCATGAGCATATAAAAGAGATAACTCAGGCATTGATTGATGCAGGATTTAAATTGGTGTAAATAAAGGAGAGAACTGTTATGGAAAAGATATATACTAAAAATGCTCCCGAGGCCATAGGACCCTATTCGCAGGCGGTAAAGGTTGGGAATCTGGTTTTTACTTCGGGACAGATAGCCATCGATCCCGCAAGCGGAGCCGTTGAGGCGACGGATATCGCGAGTCAGGCAGAGCAGGTCTGCAAGAATCTTTGCGCCGTGCTTTCGGCGGCGGGAACAAGCATCGAAAATGTTGTAAAGACGACGTGCTTCCTTGCCGACATGGCGGATTTTGCGGCGTTTAATGAAGTGTACGGAAAATATTTTACCACTAAACCGGCGCGCTCGTGTGTTGCTGCAAAGCAGTTGCCCAAAAACGTTTTGTGCGAGGTTGAGGTAATAGCGGAGATTTGACGAGTATTATGTTGAAAGCATTGGGGGATTTTGCAAGCGGTAGCGGCAAAAATGGTAAATCAAGCCAGCATTTCTCCGATGCTTTCGTCAAAAATGCAATTTTCAACATGCGTATCCATCAAATTTAGTCAAAATCAATAAAAAAATCAAATATCTCAAAAAAAAGAGAAAATTTATTGACAACAAGGCTTTTTTGTGATATAATCAACGCATATTTATTTTGAATGAAGTAAATGCGACGAAGGGAATCAGTAATGCGTTTAAAGCTTGCAGAAAGCCGGCGTGGATTTTGTCCGTGATGCGAGCCGGTAGCCTTAGCGTGTGAAGCTCATCCCGGAGCATCTGCCCGAACACCGAATCGCTTTGGTTAGTAGGCACAGACGGCAGTCTCCGTTACCAAGGACGTTTTACTGATAGGTAAAAGCAGAGTGGTCGCGCAAGCGGCAATGAGAGTGGTACCGCAGAGAGTTTTTTAGCCCTTTGTCTCTTTTTAGGAGGCGAGGGTCTTTTTGCTCTTTTGAGGACTTGACGCATCTTCATGTAGTTTTTATCACCCCCGCGAAAAGCGAAAACACACAACAACGGAGGTAATTTATGAAATTAAACGGTTCGGAAATACTTGTCAACGTATTGATGGAGCAGGGAGTGGACACCGTTTTCGGATATCCCGGAGGCGCGGTGTTAAATATTTACGACGCGCTTTATAAATACAGTGATAAGATCACCCACTATATGACGGCTCACGAGCAGGGGGCGGCGCACGCCGCTGACGGTTACGCGAGGGCAACGGGTAAGACGGGCGTGGTTATTGCCACCAGCGGCCCCGGCGCGACCAATCTCGTTACGGGAATAGCCACGGCATATATGGACAGCGTTCCTATGGTAGCTATAACAGGTAACGTGTCTACGCCCCTTATAGGCTGCGATAGCTTCCAGGAGGTATATATTGCGGGTATTACGTTGCCTATCACAAAGCATAATTTCGTCGTCCGCGACGTAAACGAGCTTGCGGATACGATTCGCCGCGCGTTTGAAATAGCGGGAAGCGGAAGACCGGGGCCTGTGCTTATCGATATACCCAAGGATGTAACGGCGGACATTGCGGAATATGAGCCTCGCGAGGCGGTCACGGTTGGCGTTACGGATGAGATTAAGGGTGATGTCGCCGAGGTCGCTGAGCTTATAAACAGAAGTGAGCGTCCTTTCATTTATTTCGGCGGAGGCGTTCGTATATCGGAGGCAGGAGACCAGCTGCGCGAGCTTATCGAAAAGGCGGATATTCCCGCGGCGCATACGCTTATGGCGGCGGGTGTGCTTGGATACGGTGAGAGAAACAATCTCGGTCTTATAGGAATGCACGGTAATTATTCTGCTAACTGCGCAACAAGCCGTTCGGACGTGCTTATTGCGATAGGAACGCGCTTTTCTGACAGAGTTGCGCTTAATACCGAAAAATTCGCTCAGCACGCGAGGATCGTGCATATCGACATAGATCCCAGCGAAATAAACAAGAACGTAACAGCGGATTACAGCATTGTGGGAGATATAAAGAACGTGCTTTTAAAAATGCTCCCCATGATAAAGGACAAAAAGCACGAGTCTTGGCACGAAAGCATTGACGAGTGGAAGGCGAAGGATCATAAGCCCGCGGACAGCGATACAAGGATCAAGCCGCATTTCATCGTTGAAAAGACGTGCGAGCTTGCCGGAACGGACGCGATCTACGTTACCGACGTAGGTCAGCATCAGATGTGGGCGGCGCAGTATCTGCATCACACTCATCCCAAGAACTTCCTCACAAGCGGCGGTCTTGGCACTATGGGTTACGGTTACGGCGCGGCAATAGGCGCCAGCATCGCAAGACCCGATGCTCGCGTTATTCACTTTACGGGTGACGGCTCCTTCCATATGAATCTCAATGAGCTTTGTACGGCGGTTTCATATAACGTTCCTGTAATTTCCATCATCTTCAACAACGCTGTGCTTGGAATGGTGCATCAATGGCAGGATACCTTTTACGGAAAGAGATTTTCTTCCAGCGAACCAAACAGAGTGACCAACTATAAGGCGGTTGCCGAGGGATTTGGGGGAAAAGGCTTCCGTTGCGAAACCCCCGCCCAGTTCGAGCAGGCGTTAAAGCAGGCACTTGTTCTGGATTGCCCTGTGTGGATTGAATGCGTGGTCGATAAGGACGAAAAGGTATTTCCCATGATACCGGGCGGCAAGACGGTTAAAGATACAATTTTCAACTAAACGAGCGGATCGGAGAATGAAATGAAAAAACAATGTATGGTGCTTTTTGTTGAAAACAACGCGGGTGTGCTTGCGAGAGTTGCGTCTCTGTTCGTTCAGAGAGGCTTTAATATCGACTCCTTGACAACGTCGCCTACCGAAAACGAAAAAATCTCGCGCTTGACGATAATGACACACGGTGACGAGAGGACCTTTAGTCAGATAATGAAGCAAACGGGAAAGCTGGTTGAGACCAAGCTCATATTTTCGGTCGAGCCAACCTTTAGCCTTATCCACGAGGTCGCGCTTGTAAAGTTTTCTGCAGAAGAAAAGGATAACGAGCAGCTTATCGAGCTCATCGGCATATATGGCGCAAGAATCGTTGACAAGACGGGTGGATACCTGGTTGCAGAGCTTTGCGACACTCCGCAGAGGATAGACGGCTTTTTGGAAGACGTATCAAGGTTCAAGATAATCGAATCGGGACGCTCGGGTGCTATCGCAATGGAACGCGGCGGCGTTGATTACGAATTATAAGCAGTTTTAATATTGCGGAGCAAAAGACATTCCGCTTTATCTAAATCAAAAACAAAAAAATCTTAATAAACTCCAAAGGAGAACAGAAAAATGATCAACAAGTATTATGACACGGATTGTAATCTTGCCCTTATAAAGGACAAAACCATCGCGGTTATCGGATTTGGTAGCCAGGGACACGCACATTCCATGAACCTCGCTGAGAGTGGCTGCAACGTAGTTGTAGGTCTGCGCAAGGGTAGCGGACACTGGGCAAAGGCTGCGGCATTTGCTGAAAAGAACCCCAATTTCAAGGTAATGGAAGTTGAAGAAGCTGCTGCGGCTGCCGACATCGTTATGATGCTGGTTCCCGATGAGCTTGCGGCTGATATTTACAACGCGCAGGTTGCTCCTCATATGAAGGAAGGCGACGTGCTTATGTTTGCTCACGGCTTTAACATCCACTTTAACTGCATCCAGCCCCAGAAGGATATCGACGTTATCATGGTCGCCCCCAAGGGACCCGGTCACACTGTAAGAAGTCAGTATCTCGAGGGCAAGGGCGTTCCTTCGCTCATCGCGGTTCATCAGGATTACTCGGGCAAGGCTAAGGACTATGCGCTTGCATACGCTTGCGGTATAGGCGCGGGCAGAGCGGGCATCCTTGAGACCTCGTTCAGAGAGGAGACTGAGACCGACCTCTTTGGTGAGCAGGCTGTTCTTTGCGGCGGTGTCACCGAGCTTATGAAGGCGGGCTTTGAAACTCTCGTTGAGGCGGGCTACGAGCCCGAGATGGCATACTTTGAGTGCATCCACGAAATGAAGCTCATCGTTGACCTTATCAACCAGGGCGGCTTTGCAAAGATGAGATATTCCATCTCCAACACCGCTGAGTACGGCGATTACAGAACGGGTAAGAGACTTATCACGGACGAGACCCGCAAGGAGATGAAGCAGGTACTTACCGAGATACAGAACGGTACGTTCGCATCCGAGTTTATGCAGGAGTTCTCCGCAGGACGCAAGGCTAAATTCCTTGCTACCCGCCGCGTTGAGTCCGAGCATCAGCTTGAGCAGACTGGTGCTGAGCTGCGCCAGATGATGAGCTGGCTTAAGAAATAAGACCGTCGACTTTTTCCGGATACTGCGTTATTCCTCGCAAACAGCTCGAGGTAGGTAACTACGACTTCGCTTTGCTTGCTCCGGTACGCCTTGTCTCCGAAAGAATCTCTCGGTCTTAGCAAATTGTCATACGGCGTTGGTTCTTGCGCCTTGTACGGCACAAATTCTCGTCGGTCTTGACCGATTGTAAACAGAGTTGGGGAGCTTTTTTAAAAGTTCCCCAACTCAAAAAACTTCGATGAAGGGAGGAACAAGCATGCTTTTAGCCGTAAACGTTGGAAATAAAAACGTTTCCTTTGCGGTGTTTGAGTCGGGATGCGGTGACATCGCGGCTAAATTTACCGTTTCCGCAGATAAAAACAGGACTGCGGATGAATACGTTATACTTGTAAAGCAATTACTCGATTATTCGGGAATTGACAAAGAAAAGCTTGACGGAGCCGTAATGGCGAGCGTTGTTCCTCAGCTAAACGACGCGATCAAAAGCGTGATACAAAAGCTAATAAATAAAAATCCTTTAGTCGTGGGCCCCGGTGTAAAGACGGGCTTTGCCATAAGGATAGACGATCCCGCCGAGCTTGGCGCTGATATAGTTGCAAATGCCGTGGCGGTGGTTGCAATAATGAGATCTGAAACGGCGGACGCTCCCGCAATAATTCTCGATATGGGAAGTGTCACAACGCTTTTTGCGATAAACAAAAATAGGGAAGTGGTCGGCGGTGCCATAATTCCCGGCGTCGATATGTCGCTCGACGCTCTGCACAGAGAGACCGCACAGCTGCCCAATATCGAGCTATCAAGCGCGGCAAGGGCAATAGGTAAAAACACCAAAGCGTCGCTTACGTCGGGTGTTATTCTCGGTCAGGCGGCAATGATAGACGGTCTTATAGACAGATTCGAAAAAGAGCTTAAATGCACTGCGGGCGAGGCGATCGTATTCGCCACGGGAGATAAATGCGAGGCGGTGACGAATAACTGTACCCACGCGTTCAGATATTTCCCCGACCTTACGCTTTGCGGCTTGGCGCACATCTATAAAAACACCGTTGAAATTTAACCTTGATAATAACGCCACGCGGCGATTATTATAAATTTTATGCGCCGTACTCATTTTGAGACGACAGCAGAGGGTGTGAGTCCCTCAAGGAGAAAATTTATGTTCAATTTCATTTTTTTGCGCGGCGGTACTTTTGATCGTACTCGCAGAGCAGGAGGACTGATATGAAACGTTCTGCTACTCAAAAAATCATTAAAATGGTGCAGCTTGCACTTCTTGTCGCGCTTGTATTTGTGCTTCAGATGCTGGGTTCGTTCATCAAGATAGGACCATTGCCGATGTCATTCGTGCTTGTTCCCATCGTTGTGGGAGCATTTCTTCTTGGATGGCGCGAGGGAGCGTTCCTCGGATTTGTATTCGGCGTAATAACTATGGTTATGGGAATTGCAGGCATTGACGGTTTTTCGTTTTTGCTTTGGCAAGCGAGTCCTTTTTGGTTCATAGTCGTTTGTCTTGTTAAGGCGACCATGGCGGGACTTGGATCCGGGCTTATATATAAAGCGCTGGGTAAGGTGCTTGGTGAAAAATACATTGTAGTTACCACGGTGATCGCTTCGATAAGCGCACCCATTATTAACACAGGAATATTCGTTGTCGGAATGCTGCTGTTTTTCTTTGACACGATGTCCGGACTTCCCGCGCTTTTCCCCGATGCCTTCGGACAGTTCGGTGGAGCTATTGAGGTAGTATTCCTCGGTCTTGCGGGACTGAATTTTGTCGGCGAGTTTGTTGTAAATCTCGTCCTCTCCCCCGCGATCGTTCGCATAGTTGCGGTTGTAGGAAAAAAGCTTAAAAAATCATAACATACATTACCCCATACCCTCTTTTTGAAGGTTTTTTGGAAAGGGTGGGTCGTGGGGAGGAGAACTTTATATCTTTCTGCGTCCCACACCTGCAATCGTTTATGCGGTAGTAGAGGTTTGAAAATGGAGTCAAAATCAAAAGTATATATCCCCCTAGCCCCGATTCAAGGCTTTTGAAGGTGGCGGGGGTTTGGTGGAGGAGGAAACTGGTTGCCTTTGAAAAAAGTTTCCTCCTCCCCCAAAAACAAAAAAAGGAGAAATCATGAGATCGGATAACGTAACGAAGGGCGCGCACAGAGCGCCGAACAGAAGCTTGCTTTATGCAATGGGATACACAAAGGAGGAGCTTGAGCGTCCTCTTATCGGCGTAGTTAGCGCGCACAGCGAGATCGTCCCCGGCCACGCTCATCTGGACAAGATCGCGGACGCGGTCAAGGCGGGAGTGAGAATGGCGGGCGGTACGCCTATACTTATCCCCGCTATCGGCGTATGTGACGGCATAGCGATGGGACACATTGGAATGAAATATTCGCTTGCCAGCCGTGAGCTTATCGCGGACAGTGTTGAAACTATGACTATGGCGCATCAGCTTGACGGTCTCGTGCTTATTCCCAACTGTGACAAGATCGTTCCGGGAATGGTAATGGCGGCGGTAAGAATGAACGTGCCCGCGGTCGTCTGCTCGGGAGGACCTATGCTTGCCGGCTGCTATGACGGCGAGGAAGTCAGCTTGTCCAAGCTTTTTGAGGCGGTTGGAGCATACAAGGCGGGGCTTATCGATGAAGAAAAGCTTACGGAATGTGAAACGGGCGCGTGCCCGGGCTGCGGCTCGTGCGCGGGAATGTATACGGCGAACTCTATGAACTGCCTTTGCGAGTCTATGGGAATCGCGCTTCCCGGTAACGGAACGATACCCGCGGTCAGCAATAAGAGAATAATGCTCGCAAAGCACGCGGGCATGGCAATAATGAATCTTGTCGAGAAGAATATCTGCGCAAGAGATATAATCAACGAAACGTCCATACGCAACGCGCTTGCCTGCGATATGGCACTCGGATGCTCGTCCAACAGTGTGCTTCACCTTTTGGCTATCGCAAACGAGGCGGGCGTTCCGCTTGACCTTAATTTGTTCAATGAAATGAGTGCCAAGGTACCTAACCTTTGCCACCTCGCGCCCGCGGGCTCGACTCACATGCAGGATCTCGATGCCGCAGGCGGCATCCCCGCGGTTCAGGCAGAGCTTTGCAAGAGAGGATTGCTTGATACGAGCGCTATCACCGCAACGGGTAAGACGCTCGGCGAAAATATCGAGGGCGCAAGGATCAAAAGCACAAAGGCCATTCGTCCTATCGAAGATCCTTACAGTGAAACGGGCGGAATACAGATACTCTGGGGTAATATCGCACAGAACGGTTGCGTTGTAAAGAGAAGCGCGGTAGCTCCCGAGATGCTTTGCCATAGCGGACCTGCGAGAGTGTTCAACTCCGAGGATGAGGCTATTGAGGCAATATATAGCGGAAAGATAGTTGACGGCGACGTAGTCGTCATAAGATACGAGGGACCCAAGGGCGGCCCCGGAATGAGAGAAATGCTCAATCCTACGTCGGCTCTTGCGGGAATGAAGCTTGATAAGACAGTGGCGCTTATAACGGACGGTCGTTTCTCGGGCGCATCGAGAGGCGCGTCCATTGGTCACGTTTCGCCCGAGGCGGCGGACGGCGGAAATATCGCGCTTATATGTGAGGGCGATATCATCAGTATTGATATTCCCAACGCGTCTATCAACGTTGAGGTGCCGGACGAGGAGCTTGCGGCTCGCCGCGAAAAGCTGGTTATGCCCGAGCCTAACGTAAAGTCGGGCTGGCTTGCCCGATATGCAAGACTTGTCAGCGGAGCAGACAAGGGCGCTGTTATGCAATGATCGCAGAGAGATGCGGGGGAACTTTTTTAAAAAAAGCTTCCCCTTCACCCCCTCAAAAAACTGCATAGGATCTAATGGGAAGTTTTTTGTGGGATTAAGGAAATGCCGATGAAGAAAGGTTAATTTATGAACGCAAACAAATATACAAGACAATTTTTTACCGCGCCTGTGGACGGCCCGAAATGGATCAACAAGAGCTATATAAAAAATCCACCGGTGTGGTGTTCCGTGGACCTGCGCGACGGAAATCAATCCTTGATAATTCCTATGAGCCTTGAAGAAAAGCTGGAGTTTTTCAAGCTACTTGTGAAGATAGGCTTTAAGGAGATAGAGGTAGGATTCCCCGCTGCAAGCGAAACAGAGTATACATTTTTGAGAACGTTGATTGAGCAGGATATGATCCCCGATGACGTTACCGTTCAGGTGTTGACGCAGGCGAGAGAGCACATAATTAAAAAGACATTTGCAGCCCTTGACGGAGTTAAAAACGCGATAGTTCATCTCTATAACTCCACATCTGTGGCTCAAAGAGAGCAGGTGTTCAAAAAGAGCAAGGAAGAAATCATAGACATCGCGGTCAAGGGAGCAGAGCTTTTTGATAGGATCAGCAAGGAGATGGGCGTCAACTACAGATATGAGTACTCTCCCGAGTCCTTTACGGGGACAGAACCCGAGTTTGCCCTTGAGATTTGCAATGCCGTGCTTGATGTCTGGAAGCCCACACCTGAAAAGAAGGTAATAATAAATTTGCCTGTAACGGTAGAAGTATCAATGCCGCACGTTTACGCAAATCAGGTGCAGTATATGAATGATAACCTCAAATATCGCGAGAACGTTATCATATCGCTTCACCCCCACAATGACCGCGGATGCGCGGTTGCGGATACCGAAATGGGACTTTTGGCAGGCGGTGACAGGGTAGAGGGCACGCTTTTCGGAAACGGAGAGAGAACGGGTAATACAGATATCGTAACCGTTGCTATGAACATGTTTGCTCAGGGTGTTGACCCCAAGCTTGACTTCTCTGATATGCCCGCTATTTGTGAGCTTTACGAAAGAGTTACCAGAATGCAGGTCGGTGACCGCTCGCCTTATTCGGGCAAGCTTGTGTTCGCTGCGTTCTCGGGCTCTCATCAGGACGCTATCGCAAAGGGAATGAAGTGGAGAGAGGAGCATACCTGCCGCTATTGGACAGTGCCGTATCTCCCTATCGATCCCAAGGACGTTGGCAGAGAGTATGAAACTGACGTCATCCGCATCAATTCTCAGTCGGGAAAGGGCGGAATCGGATATTTGCTGGAGCACAATTTCGGTTACGTTTTGCCAAAGGCAATGCGCGAGGCGGTTGGATATACCGTAAAGAGCTATTCCGACCATTCTCACAAGGAGCTGATTCCTGACGAGGTTCTTGACATATTCCACAAGGAATACGTCAATATCAACGCGCCGCTGAGCCTCAACGATTATCATTTCGTTCGCTCGGGCGAATCCATAAAGGCTCTTATTACCGTTGAGTACAACGGAGAAGTGAGAGATATATCCGCGGAGGGCAACGGAAGGCTTGATGCGGTAAGTAATGCTATCAAGAAGAATCTCGGCATCTCATATTCGGGCTTGAATTATACCGAGCATGCGCTTGAATCGGGATCATCCTCAAAGGCGGTTTCATACGTTGGAATTACGGGCGACGACGGCAAGATGAGCTGGGGCGCGGGTATTCACGACGATATTATTGCATCTTCTATCTACGCACTCTTTGCCGCAATTAATAAGAGGCTGTAAGGGGGACGCGGTTACTTTCTTTGAAAAGAAAGTAACCAAAGAAACTTCCAAACATTTTCAGCTGACATTTTATAACGGGCGTTCGGTTAACAAATAACGCCTATGATAAGTAAAACAATCAATTTATTCCCCCCCTGACACCGATTCAAGGCTTTTGAAAGAGGAGGGGGTGTGGGGGAAGGGAATACTTTTTGCCTTTGGAAAAAGTTTTCCCCTCCCCCACAAAAAAGGAGAATTTATATGGCAATGACGATGACACAAAAGATCCTTGCGGCGCACGCGGGACTTGAATCTGTAAAGGCGGGACAGCTTATAATGGCTGATCTCGATCTTGTATTGGGCAACGATATAACGTCGCCCGTAGCGATAAACGAATTTAACAAAAACGGATTTAGCGGAGTGTTTGATAAGAACAAGATCGCGCTTGTAATGGACCATTTTGTACCCAACAAGGATATAAAGGCGGCGCAGCAGTGCAAGCAATGCAGAGTTTTCGCAAAATCCTTTAATATAAAGAACTATTTTGACGTAGGGGACATGGGAATAGAGCATGCTTTGCTCCCTGAAAAGGGACTTGTTGCCCCGGGCGACTGTGTTATCGGAGCAGACTCGCACACCTGCACCTATGGCGCGCTTGGCGCGTTTTCCACCGGTGTTGGAAGCACTGATATGGCGGCGGGAATGGCAACGGGCAAGGCTTGGTTCAAGGTTCCCTCGGCTATCAAATTTGATCTGGTGGGCGAGCTCAAGCCACACGTTTCGGGCAAGGACGTAATACTTCATATCATTGGTATGATCGGCGTAGACGGCGCGCTCTATCGTTCGATGGAGTTCTCCGGAGCGGGATTGAAGTCACTGTCTATTGATGACCGTCTTTGTATGGCTAACATGGCTATCGAGGCAGGCGCCAAGAACGGCATTTTTGAGGTGGACGAAATAACCTTGGCGTACGTTGGAGAGAGAGTTGCAAGGGAATATAAGGTGTTCTCGGCTGACGTTGACGCGGAGTATGACGAGCAATACACTATTAACCTCTCAAAAATAGAGTCAACGGTAGCTTGTCCCCATCTTCCCGAGAATACAAAGCTTGCGCGCGAGCTTGGCGATATCGTTCCCGATCAGGTTGTAATAGGCTCGTGTACAAACGGACGTATATCCGATATGGAGGCAGCCGCAAAGTATCTTTCGGGTAAGCACGTCGCAAAGGGAATACGATGCATAATCATACCTGCCACGCAGTCTATATACAAGGAATGTATCAAGCGCGGATATATAGAGACGTTTATTGACGCGGGATGTGTGGTTTCTACGCCCACGTGCGGTCCTTGTCTTGGCGGATATATGGGAATTTTAGCCGAGGATGAGATAGCCGTTGCAACGACCAACCGCAATTTCGTTGGCAGAATGGGACACGTAACGTCCAAGATATATCTTGCAAGCCCCGAGGTAGCTGCGGCGACCGCGGTTGCGGGACATATCGTTGACCCCACAGAGCTTTGAGAGGAGGCACGGAAATGAACGCAAACGGATACGTACACAAATACGGAGATAACGTCGACACCGACGTAATAATCCCCGCAAGATACCTCAATACCGCAGACCACAAGGAATTGGCGTCGCACTGTATGGAGGATATAGACAAGGAATTCGTCAATAAGGTAAACTGCGGAGATATAATGGTGGGCGGCGCAAACTTCGGTTGCGGCTCATCGCGTGAGCATGCTCCCATTGCCATCAAGAACTCTGGAATTTCCTGCGTTATCGCAAAGACCTTTGCCCGTATTTTCTTCAGAAACGCGATAAATATCGGTCTTGCCATTCTCGAGTGTCCAGAGGCAAGTGAGAGGATAGATAACGGTGACCGCGTGGAGATCGATTTTGACACGGGCGTTATCACAAATCTTACCAAGAACGAGACCTATCAGGCGCAGCCTTTCCCCGAGTTTATAAAGGATATAATAAATTCCGACGGCTTGCTTAATTCTCTTAAAAAATAAACCACGATATTTAACACGAAAAAACAGTAGCCCCCATACCCTTGATTCGAGGTTTTTGAAAGGGGAGGGGTGTGGGGAGGGGAAAACTTTCTCCTCTGAAAAAAGTTTTCCCCTCCCCGCAAAAGGAGCAATTATGAATAAAAATATAACACTTCTCAAGGGTGACGGCATAGGCCCCGAGATCGTAGATCAGGCAGTAAAGGTGCTGGATGCCGTCGCAAAAAAATACGGACATAAATTTAATTACACCGAGGTCGATATCGGCGGTTGCTCGATAGACAAGCACGGCGTGCCGATAACCGACGAGGGCATGGCAAAATGCAAGGCGGCGGATGCTGTGTTACTTGGCGCGGTGGGCGGACCAAAGTGGGACAATGTTGATCCCTCCATCCGTCCCGAAAAGGCACTTTTGGCAGTAAGACGCGAGCTCGGTCTGTTTGCTAATCTCCGTCCCACAAAGCTCTTTCCTCAGCTTGCGGAGTCCTCTCCCTTAAAGCCGAGCATCGTTGGCGGTGGCATCGATCTTATGATCGTGCGCGAGCTGACTGGCGGCATTTATTTTGGAAAGAGATATACCGAGGTGGTTGACGGAGAGAAGGTCGCAACCGACTATATGACCTATTCCGAGCATGAGATCGAGCGCATCGGACGCGTGGCGTTTGAGTCGGCGCTCAAGCGCGGAGGCAAGCTTGCAAGCGTGGATAAGGCAAACGTGCTTGATTCTTCAAGGCTTTGGAGAGCGACTATGCATCGCTTGGCAGAGGATTACCCGCAGGTAGAATACAGCGACATTTTGGTTGATAACACCGCCATGCAGCTCATCAAGAATCCCACGCAGTTTGACGTGATTGTAACAGAGAATATGTTTGGCGATATTTTGTCCGACGAGGCAAGCATGCTCACGGGCTCTATCGGAATGATGCCCTCGGCATCGCTTTCCGAGGGAACGCTTGGTATGTACGAGCCTATTCACGGCTCAGCCCCCGACATTGCGGGAATGAACGTGGCAAACCCCATTGGAACGGTAATGAGCGCTGCAATGATGCTCCGCTATTCCTTCGATATGGCAACAGAGGCGAACGCTATCGAGGCGGCGGTAAATAAGGCTCTCGACGACGGATATCGCACGCCTGACATTTACAAGGACGGCTTTACAAAGGTCGGTTGCTCCGAGATGGGCGACGTCCTTGCGGCTAATATTTGAATCTAAATTCTTATAAAAGAAGGTGTAAAACAATGCTTAATATCAGATACGAGCTTGTAAAAGAGAAAAAGGCAAAGCCCGATTGGGATAATCTCGGCTTTGGAAAGCACTTTACCGACCACATGTTTATTATGGACTACGACGCAGGTCAGGGATGGCACGACGCGCGCATAGTTCCTTATCAGAATCTTTCGCTCGATCCCGCTTGTATGGTGTTCCACTATGCGCAGGAGATGTTTGAGGGACTCAAGGCGTATCGCACGCCTGATGGCTCGGTACAGCTTTTCCGCCCCGATCAGAATATTGACAGAATGAACCGCACAAACGAGCGTTTGTGTATTCCTCAGCTTGACAAGAATGACGTGCTTGACGCACTCCGCGCGATAGTTAAGACCGAGGAGGATTGGGTGCCCAAAAAGGAGGGAACCTCGCTCTATATCCGTCCGTTCATTATCGCAACCGACGTTCAGCTCGGTGTTCATCCGTCCAAGAGCTATAAGTTTATGATAATCACCTGTCCCGTTGGCGCGTATTATGCCGAGGGAATAAAGCCTGTAAAGATTTTCGTCGAGCGCGAGTACGTTCGCGCGGTAAGAGGCGGAACGGGCTTTGCTAAGGTGGGCGGTAACTACGCTTGCTCGCTCATCGGTCAGGAAAAGGCGGAGAAGATGGGATATTCTCAGGTGCTCTGGCTTGACGGTATCGAACATAAATATATCGACGAGGTGGGCGCGATGAACGTGTTCTTCGTGCTTGACGGCAAGGTTATTACCCCCGCGCTTGAGGAGGGAAGCATACTCCCCGGTGTTACGAGAAAATCCAGTATTCAGCTACTTCGCGATATGGGATATACTGTTGAGGAGAGAAAGCTCTCGCTTGCAGAGGTCGAGGAGGCATATGCCAACGGTAAGCTTGACGAAGCGTTCGGTACGGGTACCGCCGCTGTCGTATCTCCCATGGGATTGCTCGATACGGGCGACCAGAAGATGCTCATAAATAACAATGAAATAGGACCTGTCGCTCAAAAGCTCTACGATACCCTTACGGGTATTCAGTGGGGCAGAGTCGAAGACAAATTCGGCTGGACCGTTAAGGTTTGATTGTGCGATGATTGCAGGGAGGGGAGAGAGAAACTTTGAAGCCAAAGTTTCCCTCTCCCCCTCCTTGCACCCACCCCTCACCCTTCAAAGCTTTCAGAGCAGGGAAAAGGGGAAGATGTAAATATTCGTAAGGGTTGGCACCCTCGACAGCCCAAAAAATTGTAGGATAAATTGGGATTTATCGGGGTGCGAGGGACGAGGATCATAGGGGGAGAGGGTACCTTTTCATAAAAGGGTACCCTCTCCCCGACTTTAGTCGTGATGTTTTGCTTGCAAAACTCACCGCACAGCTTGCTGTGCAGAACCCCCCACTCCCGCCAAAACTCTTTGGGACATAGGGTTAGTGATTTTAAATTTGAAGTAATGCTTAATAAGTGGAGCAAATCTTATTTTTTCGCATCCCCGTTAAGCTAAACATTGATTTTGCTTTATCTATAACGGCTGGGTTCGACAATTTATCAATACGGAATGGCTCAGCATCACCCCAATCTAGTTAGAACCCAAAGATTTAAGCGTTTTTGCGGAGCTTTTTATGAAAAAGCGACCGCGTCTTCCTCACACAGCACCATCTAACTCGCCGATAAATCAAAATTTGAACTATATCTTGTAAAAAAAGACTTCGGAGACACAAACTGTCCGAAGTCTTTATTTGTTTATATCCGTTTTATCCGTTCTGCCAAGCAAGTAGTCGAGCGACACGTCGAAATAGTCGGCAAATTTAATAAGTGTTTCGTAATCCGCCTCGCGCTCCATGTTTTCGTAGCGGCTTATACTGTTTTGATTCATATTAAGATCAAGAGCAAGCTTTAATTGAGAAATATTCCGCATTTTCCGCAATTCTTTGAGCCGAAATTCCATATTTTCTCCCATTTTTAAAATTGTTTTTTAAAACCTCTTGACATTATTATACCATTTTGGTATAATAAATATATCCCGTTTTGGTATACACGTTAAAACGTAAATTGATAATCTAACGGAAGAAATTATGATGAGCAAAAGAATTGGGGAAAACATTTTAACTCTTCGTCGACAAAACAATCTAACACAGAAGGATGTTGCGACAATATTGAAGATCAGCAACAGAGCAGTCAGTAAGTGGGAAAAAGGACAGAGCTATCCAAATATGGAACATCTTGATGAGCTATCAAGGGTTTTTGGAGTTTCAATAGATTGCTTAATGCACGGCGAAGGTGAAAAGCTATGATAAAGGGGAAGAAAGTACAAAAGCGAGGAGCAGCTCCTCGCTTTTAGTTATTTAGTTATTTCAGAATATCGGATAACCCGCCTTGGTGTGAGCCTCGATAAGCTCGTCAACGAGGGCGACTATCTCGTCGGTGGAGAGCTGCGCGCCCGTGTGAGGGTCCATCATTGCCGCCTGATAGAGTGTTTCGCGGCTACCGGTGTGCGCTGCCTCGATAGTCAACATCTGGGGATAGATGTTGGTAGAGTTCATTGCAGCGAGCTGTAAGGGAAGCTCGCCAACAAAGGTGGGAGTTACGCCGTTTGCGTCAACCAAGCAGGGAACCTCAACGCAAGCCTTTTGGGGCAGGTTGGTGATAAGTCCGTTGTTGATAACGTTACCGCCTATCTTATAGGGAACGTTTGTGACCATTGCTTCCATTATGCGGGAAGCGTACTCATTGGAGCGTACATGCTGAACGTTACCGCCCGCCATAAGCTCTTCTTTTTGCGTTTTCCACCTTGCTATCTGGTTGATGCAGCGACGAGGATATTCGTCAAGCGGAATGTTGAATTTTTCGATAAGATCCTCACGTCCGGGCTTAATGTAAAAGGGATTGTATTCAGCGTTGTGCTCGGAGCTCTCGGTGCAGTAATATCCCAGCTTATCTATGTAGTCATATCTGACCATATCCTTGTGCTTTTCATCGGCGTTTTTAAGCTTAGCTAAGCGGCGGATCTCGGGATAGAGATCGTTGCCGTCCTTATCGGTGATTTCAAGCAACCAAGCCATATGGTTGATACCTGCGATCTTTTCCTTGCGACCCTCAACCTTGTCGCTCATTCCAAGTGCGTTAAGCAGGTCGCGGGAGCATACCTGAACACTATGGCAAAGACCAACGGTCTTGACACCTGTATATCTCTGCATATATCCGGAAATGATAGCCATGGGGTTAGTGTAATTCAAGAACCAAGCGTTAGGGCACACTTCTTCCATATCGCGTGCAAAATCTTTGAGCACGTGAATTGTGCGCATACCCCTCATAATGCCGCCGATACCCAGCGTGTCGGCAATGGTCTGGCGAAGGCCGTACTTTTTGGGTACTTCAAAGTCAATAATAGTGCAGGGGTCATAGAGACCGACCTGAATGGCATTAACAACGAAATCCGCTCCGCGGAGGGCATCCTTGCGCTGCTCAACACCAAGGTATTTCTTAACCGTTGCGCGACCTTGGTTGATAGAATTGTTCATTGCGCAGATGAGGAGATAGGATTCCTCAAGACGCTCGCCGTCAATATCGTAAAGTGCTATCTCAACGTCGCTGAACACTTCACACATCATGGTATCACCGAGGACGTTTTTTGAGAAAATAGTGCTTCCTGCACCCATAAATGTAATTTTCATATAGATTCACCTTTCATTAATAGTTAGAATTGCAATTACATTATAGCTCGTTTTTTTAAAAAAATCTATTGTATAAAGTAACAAATGTGTGGTATAATGTAACTAATTTCAACCGCGGAGGCAGTATTATGGGAGACCAACTATTAACAAATCGACATTTTTCGGATCTTAATCCGCTTTTTTATGGCAGAGAGAAATGTGAACGCGGACATGCATTTGGTCCGGCAATACGAAAATATACGCTGATACATTACGTTGAAAGCGGATGTGGAATATTCTGCAAGGGCGGAAAGGAATACACCGTGAATGCGGGAGAGATGTTCATAATTTTGCCTGACGAGGTCACTTTTTATAAGGCTGACGAAAATGACCCTTGGATGTACCGTTGGGTAGGCTTTGACGGCGCGATAAGCGAAACATTTTCCTCGCTTTCTCCTGTTATGCCTGTATCTGACGAGGTCTTTCCAAGAGTATCGGAAGAAATAAAGGAAAAGGGTATTTTGGAATATACGCTTGCATCGCAATTATTTGTGCTTGTGGCAAACATCACGTCCATAGAATCCGGGCGTTCCGGCGGATATGTTAGACGCGTAAAGGACTATATCAAATCATCATATATGCGGAGCATCCGTGTTGAGGAGATAGCGGAGAGCCTCAATCTTGACAGAAGATATCTTTCGAGAATTTTCAAAAATGAGACGGGTCGTACAATACAGGATTACATAATATCGGTAAGAATGAAGGAGGCAAAGCGACTGCTTGACGAAGGGTACGGCGTTTGCGAAACTGCAAACTTTTGCGGTTATTCGGATTATTCTAATTTTTTTAAGCTGTTCAGCAGAGAGTGTGGAGAAAGCCCATCAAAATACAGGAAAAAAGTAATATAGAAAAAAGCGCTTGTTATACAAGCGCTTCTAATTTAGGTTACCAAACGGTATTCTGTTGGAGACAAGCCGTGATATGCCTTGAAGGTTTTGGCAAAAAACTGCGCGTCAGAATAGCCGCACATATTGGCAATCTGCTTTATTGGAAGATCTGTGGAGCGCAGAAGGTCGGTAGCGCAAGACATGCGGAGATCAAGTATATGCCGCGTGGGTGTAATTCCCATCTGCTTTTTAAAAAGGAAATTGTATCTTGAAACGCTTAGGTGCTCAATGGCGGCGAGCTTGGGTATCTTTATTTCAGTGTTATAGTACTCTGTAATATATTTTATGGAACTTGATAGCATGTTATATTCCGCGCCGCCCCTGGCGGTTGCTCGGGCAACTGTGATCAGCAACCTTTCAAGCAGTGCCGAAAGCTCTCGGTCTCTGAATCTATCGTTTTTTGTATAGGCATCGAATATGCTTTGGAAACGCTGCGGAATATGGTTGTTTTTTGCGGCGCGGTGGATGCAGGGAAAGTAATCAAGACCGTATTGCTCCGCGCGCAAAGCCGCTTCACTGCCCGTAAAATGTGCCCAAAGATATACCAAACGTTCGCCGCCCGAATAATAATAGCTATACGGTTGATTTGCGGGGAACAGGACAACACTGCCCGCGGGAGCGTTTATTACCTTTTCTCCATCAGGAATACAAAGATTTCCGTGCGTAACATACAAAAGATATGTGTCAAGACGACCTTGGGCGTTGTTTGTTGTGAACGGAAGTGAAGCGTCTACACAGCCTGCGCAATTAATCATAAGCGGCAAGTCGAACGACTCCACACTGCAGTACGAATATGGCCCTTTGTTTTTGTCGTCGGTAAAAGAATTGTATCCAAAGCTCCCCATAAATCCTCCAGGACAGTAAAATAATACACGTCATAGCGAAAAAAATCGCTTGAATTATATACGGTTTTATTATATCATAGAATCATAAAACAGTCAATAACTACAAATGACTTTTACAAGGAGAGAAATTATGAGTGCAAAAAAGGTAATAGTGATCGGTTGCGGAAACAGAGGAAAGACCTACACTGATATTATGTCAAACGAGTTTGCAGGCGAGTTTGAGGTGGTTGCGGTTGCCGAGCCGATAGAAGATAGGCGCGAATATATGAGAAAAAAGCATTGCATTCCCGCCGAGATGTGCTTTGAAAGCTGGGAGCCGCTTTTAGAGATGGAAAAGTTTGCGGACGTGGCGCTTATCGCTACCATGGACCGAGACCATTATGCTCCTGCCATGGCGGCTATTGAAAAAGGATACGACCTTATGCTCGAAAAGCCTATGTCGCCTTCTCCCGAAGAGTGTAGGGCGATACAGCACGCCGCGGAGCAAAAGGGCGTGTTTGTGCTTGTATGCCACGTTTTGCGCTTTACCAAATTCTTTAAGGCGCTCAAAAACATGATAGACGACGGCGAAGTTGGAAGGGTCATGGCTATTCAGCACTTAGAGGGCGTTGGAGACGTACATCATAGCCATAGCTTTGTTCGCGGAAACTGGGGAAACAGTGACAGGAGCTCTTGTATGATATTGCAGAAATCGTGTCACGATATGGATATACTTGCATGGATGATAGGCAAGAAGTGCACGTCTGTTCAAAGCTACGGAACGCTTTCTTACTTCAGACGCGAAAACGCTCCCGAGGGTTCTCCGGAAAGGTGTATAGACGGATGTCCTGTCGCCGACACGTGCCCTTATAATGCCGTAAAGCTTTACGTTGAGGAGCCTAACAAATGGTTTGGACCCGCCGCTACCAAAAAAATACATCCTACGCAAGAGGATTACGAGCGCTCCGCAAGGGAGACGCAGTTTGGCAAGTGTGTTTTCAAATGCGATAATAACGTAGTAGACCATCAGGTAGTTAATCTGCGATTTGGCGACGACGTGCTGGTGGATTTCTGCATGAGTGCTTTTACAAGAGGCGGACGAGTTTTGCGCATAATGGGAACAAAGGGCGAGATAAATGCCGTTATGGACGGAAATAAGATCGAAATATACGATTTCATAACGCGGGAGAGAAGAACGGTTGATGTTGACTCCAAATCGGGAAATGAAACGATAATGGGCGGACATGGTGGAGGAGATAGCGGCATAGTTTTAGCGCTTCTTGATCTTCTTAACGGCAAAAAATCAAAATCCATCTGTGAGATAAAAGAATCCTGCGATAGCCATATGATAGCCTTTGCCGCGGAAAAGGCAAGGGTAGAGGGGACTATTATCGATATGCGGAGCTTTGATAGCGAATACTAAACGCAAAAAATGTAGACAATCGTCAAATAATTGCATAATCTGTAATAAGCGATCGCGATCGCAGTCGCAACAGAGCCCTTGGGCTTATAGCTCAAGGGCTCGAAATTTGAGGTGATCTGATTATGCAGATAGTGATTTTAACGGCACTCGGTGTGGGCGGAGCAACTGTGCTTGGCGCGCTTGTCGGGTTCGTTTTTAAAGATATTTCGCAAAAATTCTCAAATATGGTGGTTTCATTCGCGGCGGGAATCATGCTTGCCGCCGCCGTGCTTGGACTTGTGGAGCCTGCTATCGAGTTCGGCGGCAGGTGGGGAGTGTTGATAGCGGTATTTGGCATCATGGTTGGAGGTGTGTGCATAAACTTATCGGATAAGCTTGTGCCGCATGTTCACAAGCTGGTTTGCGGAGAGGAGAATAAGGCGGGCAATAAAACGAGAGGGGTATTGCTTTTCGTAATTGCGATAGCAATACATAATCTACCCGAGGGAATTGCCGCGGGAGTGGGATTTGGCTCGGGTGATGCCTCGGGCGCGCTGCTTATCGCGTGGGGAATTGCCTTGCATAATATTCCCGAGGGAATGGTAATTATTGCGCCGATGTTATCGGCGGGAATAAGCCCCAAAAAGACTTTTCTTTTGGCGTTGGCAACGGGATTCGCAGAGGTCGCGGGTACGCTTGTCGGGTATTTTGCCGTAAGTGTAGCAACGGCTATATTACCGTTTGCACTGTCCTTTGCGGGAGGCACCATGCTATACGTAATATCCGAGGAGATGATCCCCGAAACACATTCCGGCAATGAGGCGTATCGGGTAACGTACGCGTTTCTTTGCGGGTTTTGCGTAATGCTGATGCTTGATGCAATAATGTAAGCGTTTGGTAAAACTGCCATATTTATTACTTGGCGAAAAGTTGCATTTTGTTTGCAATTTCGCCAAGTTTTTTCTTGACACGGACGTGATAAAATAGTATAATGGAAAAGTAATATTTTTGATTATGCGCAAAGCGCGGGAGGATTAAATATGGAACTGCTTTACAAAGGAAAAACAAAGGACGTTTACGCCCTTGAAAACGGCAACGTGCTGCTTAAGTTTAAAGACGATTGCACAGGTAAGGACGGAGTGTTCGATCCCGGTGAAAACAGCGTTGGACTTACTATTGACGGTATAGGTAAGGCAAACCTTCAGTCGTCTGTCTACTATTTCGAACTTTGCAAAAAGGCGGGCATCAAGACGCACTACGTTTCCGCAGACGTTGAAAACGCCACTATGGAGGTACTCCCCGCAGAGTGCTTTGGCAAGGCGCAGGGCGGTAACGGACTTGAGGTCATTTGCAGACTTGTGGCAACGGGAAGCTTTATCCGTCGCTACGGTGAATACATAAAGAACGGAACAAGACTTGAGGGCGGTTACGTTGAGTGTACCTTCAAGAACGACGAAAAGGGCGATCCGCTTGTTACGGGCGAGGGACTTGTTGCGCTTGGCATCATGACCCCCGAAATGTTCGAGAGCCTCAAAGCGCAGACTCTGGCTATCACGAAGATCGTTGCCGACGACCTTAAAACGCTTGGTCTTGACCTTTGGGATATCAAGTTTGAGTTCGGTTATAACAACGGTGAGGTCATTCTCATTGACGAGATAGCTTCGGGTAACATGCGCGTTTACCGCGGTGACACCATCGTTGACCCCGTTGAGCTTACCAAGATAATTAATAACAGATGATATTTGGAATATGGGGGAAGGGGAAAACTTCTAAAAAGAAGTTTTCCCCTTCCCCCATACCCCCAACCTCTTTCAAGAACTTTTTAGGCGGAGGGGATGGTGGAAAAAATCATTTAATTGCGAAAAATCCTCTTGAAAAATGACAAAAAATAGTGTATAATATAGCGGTTGTAAAAAAATAAGTAAAATTTGATTGTTTTTTGATAAAAGGAGACTGTTTTGGCAGACTTGAAAAGAGAAATTGAAAGAAGACGAACGTTTGCGATAATTTCGCACCCTGACGCGGGTAAAACAACGCTGACGGAGAAGTTTTTGCTTTACGGAGGCGCGATACAGACCGCGGGCTCGGTCAAGGGCAAGCAGAGCGACAAACACGCCGTTTCCGACTGGATGGAGCTTGAAAAGCAGAGAGGAATCTCTGTTACGTCGTCGGTTATGCAGTTCGAATACAACGGATATTGTGTAAATATACTTGATACCCCAGGCCACCAGGACTTCTCGGAGGACACCTACCGTACGCTCATGGCGGCGGATAGCGTGGTAATGGTCATTGACGCGGCAAAGGGTATAGAGCCGCAGACGCGTAAGCTTTTCCGCGTTGTAGCAAGCAGAAACATTCCGATATTTACCTTTATTAATAAGCTCGACCGCGAGGCGCTGGATCCCTTTGATCTGCTTGACGAGCTTGAGAGCGAGTTTGGAATAGGCACGTATCCTATGAACTGGCCAATCTCCTGCGGACAGACGTTCAAGGGAGTTTATGACAGATGGAAAAAGCACATTCTCACCTTTGATAATTTCCACGGCGGACGCGAAAGACTCCGCGCCATCGAGTGCGACATAAACGACAGAGAAAGACTCGACGAGCTTATCACGCACGACCTTGCCGATACGCTTTGCGAGCAGGTCGAGCTGCTTGACGGCGCTTGCTTTGACTTCGATCTTAAAAAGGTGAGATGCGGAAAGCTTTCTCCCGTGTTTTTTGGCTCGGCGCTCAACAACTTCGGTATCGAGCCTTTTCTTGAGAGCTTTCTCGAGATGACCACGCCCCCGCTTGTGAGACAGACAATAAAGGGAGACGTCGATCCCTTCGACGAGCATTTTTCTGCGTTCGTATTCAAGATCCAGGCGAATATGAACAAGGCACACCGTGACCGTATCGCGTTTATGCGTATCTGCTCGGGCAAGTTCGAGAAGGGCAAAGAGTATTTGCACGTAAGACCCAATAAAATGATAAAGCTGTCCCAGCCTCAGCAGATGATGGCGCAGGATAGAGAGATAATAAGCGAAGCGTATGCGGGTGACATCATCGGCGTGTTCGACCCCGGCATCTTTTCAATAGGCGACACGATATGCGAGCCGCCCATAAAGGTGGAATTTAAGGGTATTCCCACATTTGCGCCCGAGCATTTCGCCGTTATCGAGCAGATAGACTCCATGAAGCGCAAGCAGTTCCAGAAGGGAATGGAGCAGATCGCCGAGGAGGGCGCGATACAGATATTCTTCCTGCCCGACGCGGGTATGGAGCGAGTCATCGTGGGCGTTGTCGGTATGCTTCAGTTTGACGTGCTGAAATTCCGCTTGCAGAGCGAGTACGGCGTGGGATATTCAAGAATGGATATGCCGCACGATCAGATAAGATATATCGAAAAATGCCCCTGCGATCCCAAAAACCTCGTGCTTTCGGGCGATACGCGCAGAGTTGTTGACGTTCGCGGCAACAGCTTGCTCATCTTCCCCGGAACGTGGGCGATAAACTGGGCGCTTGAAAACAACCAAGGATTAGAGCTTTCGGAGTTCAACCGTTGGTGAATGGTATAAATAACAAGAATATCCCTCACGGAAGATGTGAGGGATATTTTAGCTTTTTATTTGCCCGATCCTGTAAAAGTGACTGCCGCAGAGTACAAAGTGTAGTTCATAGACCCAATCTGCAGCTTCTCCCAGTCGGCAGGTGAGCCGTCAAAGACGATGCTTTGGAGATTTGTGCAGTTGTAAAGCGCCATATCGGCGATGGATGTGATTTTGGCGGAAAGGGTAAGCGTTTGCGCCTGGTTGGCTGCGGGGTAGGAGATCAGCACGGTGCGATCGGCAGAGTAGAGAACCCCATCTATGTCGCGGTAGACTCTGTTGCTGCTATCTACCATAATGTATACAAGATTGGAGCAACCGCCAAACGCCATATCTCCGATGCTTGTAACAGTGGACGGGATCTGTACTGTGCGGATACTTTCGTTTTCAAAAAAGGCTCTTGCTTCAATGCATGTGACAATATCCCCCGAAGGACTCTTTGCGGGGATGATCACCGATTGATCTGTGTACGTTCCGATGCCAACTACGCAACACGTGCCGTTGCCGTACGAATAATACTGTAAAGAGGGAACCGGTTCCGGAGTTACAGCGTCGGTCTCGGTCTCACTTTCGGTTGTGTCTTCGGGTTGGTCTTGTGTGATAGCATCGGTTTCTTCCGGGAGAGATTCATTCGTTTGCTCTTGGCTTTGAGTTTCCTGGGGTAAAGGAGAATTGTGAGTGCCCGCATCGGCTGTACCTGTTTCGGTAACTGTAGAGCTTTCGGTGTCGCTTTCCTTTTGAGTCCCATTGGTCTTGCGTTTGCTGCATGATGGGAGCAAAATGGCGCACAAAAGGCATAGGATAAGTATAGCCGCGATGCGCGATAAAGTTATTCTTTTCATATCAAACCTCGATTGGTGTATAAATTTTGTGGTGTTTGCAAACCCTAAAAAAATTATAACAACGGATATTCGCAAAGTCAAACAAAACTGTACGACCCAAACTGCCCGTATTCGTGCCAATATGATAGGAAATCAGTGCGCATCTACCATATATGACAAGGAGCTACACAAAAAAGTTTTCGACAGCTTTTGCGGGATAATATATGGGCGAAAGCGCGCAAACTATTGACAAAACTGCATTTTTGTGCTAAAATGATATTGAATTATAATGACTGTGGCAAAGGAGGAGCCTATGAAAAAGAGCATAATAACCGTCAGCCGCGAATTCGGAAGTGGCGGAAGAACGATAGGTCGTATCGTGGCGGATAAGCTGGGATATAAGTTTTACGATGACGAAATAATTGATAGAGTAGTCAAAGAAAGCGGGCTGTCGCGCGAGATAGTTGAAAGATATGATGAATATGCAACGCATAGAAACAGTCTTTTATATACTTTGGCGGTGAATTCCATGGGCGACGGAGTCCACGGGCTGTCATTTGCGAATCAGGTGCAGATAGCGCAGGCCACTGTTATTAAACAGGTTGCCGACGAGGGAAATTGCGTTATTATAGGACGCGGAGCCGACTACATCCTGCGCGACAGAAAGGACTGCTTTAACGTTTTTGTGCGCGCGGATATGGCATCCAAGGTTAAGAGAGTTGAGGAGCTTTACGGCAAGACACAGCAAAAGACCGAGGACAGAATCAAGGATAAGGATACGAAAAGAAAGGTGTTTTACCGTTCGTTCGCTTTGCGTGAATGGGGAGATATTGCAAACTATAATCTGGTGTTGGATAGCGGTGTAATAGGGATAGATAAATGCGCCGAAATCATTTGTGATATTGTACAATCTACCGGTAACTGAATATGTCAAGAATACAAAAGCCCGGCGATGAAACGGCGGGTTTTTTGTCATAATGCCGACACTTTTGACACTTGAATAAAAATACTTGAAAAACGCAAAAAAGTGTATAAAAATATTGTAAAAAACATTGACAATAGAGGGCTTTGGTGGTATAATTAAACTACTTTATTTTAGTAAAGTGGAGACTGTTTGAATTAGGCTTTGTAACAAAACGATTGGAACGGAGAACAAAACAATGAAAAAAGTATTGGCAGTATTTATGGCATTGATCATGTCGGTGTCCTCAATGGCACTTGTTTCCTGCGATTTCTCGGGCGACAAATCCAAGGAAGATCAGAAATATACGGTTGGCGTGTGCCAGCTTGTTCAGCATCCCGCGCTCGACGCTGCAACTCAGGGTTTTATTGACACTCTTAAGGCTGAGATCGGTGAGGATAATCTAACCATTCTTAACGAGAATGCAAGCAACGATCCTGCTACTTGTACTACTATCGTTAATAATTTCGTAAGCAAAAAAGTAGATCTTATTATGGCTAACGCTACGCCCGCGCTTCAGGCAGCTGCGCAGCAGGAGGATATTCCCGTTCTCGGCACGTCCATAACGGAGTATGGTGTTGCTCTCGGATTGGAAAACTTTGACGGACTTATCGGCGCTAATATATCGGGCACCAGCGACCTTGCTCCGCTTGATCAGCAGGCAAAGATGATCGTGGATCTTTTCCCTGATGCTGAAAACATCGCGCTTCTTTATTGCAGCGCAGAGCCCAACTCCGAGTATCAGGTCAAGGAGATAAGAAAGCAGTTGACGCAAAACGGTATTGCTGACGCTAACATTAGAGATTTTTCGTTTACCGATTCCAATGATGTAAGCACGGTGGCTGCTGCTGCCGCGGCTTATGCGGACGTTATATACATTCCTACGGACAACACGGCTGCGAGCTGCGCCGAGACTATCAATGGAGTTATCGGCGACGTTCCCGTTATAGCGGGCGAAGAGGGTATCTGCTCCGGTTGCGGAGTTGCAACTCTTTGTATAAGCTACTATGACCTTGGTGTTGCAACCGGTAAGATGGCAGCAAAGATACTCAAGGGCGAAGCTAAGATCGAGGAAATGGCAATCGATTATGCTGAAACCTTTACCAAGAAGTACAACGCGGCAAAGTGCGAGCAGCTCGGCATCAGCACCGAGGCGCTTGTAAAGGCTGGCTATATCGCAATAGGTGAATAATACCTGAACAAACTATAAATAAAAGGCTTTGCCTGCGGAGAAGCTATCCGCAGGCAAAGTGATTAAAAAGGCAAGTATATCGTGGCGCTTGCGATAATATACATGAAAGGATCATAAAATGGAAATGCTGTTAAATTGGCTTGGTACTTTGCCGGGCGCTGTGGGACAGGGTCTCGTTTGGGGAATAATGGCGATAGGTCTGTATATCACTTTTAAGGTGTTAGACATTGCCGATCTTACCGTGGACGGATCTATATGTACGGGCGCTGCCGTGTGTACTATGCTTATCACCAAAGAGGTCAACGTATGGATCGCTATTCTTGGCGCAATAGCCGCAGGAATGGTAGCCGGACTTGTAACGGGACTTTTGCATACCACGCTTGGAATTCCGGCAATACTTGCGGGAATATTGACTCAGCTTATGCTTTGGTCTGTCAATCTTTTGATTATGGGAAGCAAGGCGAATGTGGCTCTCTCGAGATTTAAATACGGAGACAAGGTTCTTATATCCGCCAGCAACTCCAAAATATACCTGACGCTGGCTATCCTGGCTGCATTTGTGGCGGTAATTGTTGGATTGCTGTATTGGTTTTTTGGCACCGAGCTCGGAATGTCGCTTCGTAGCACGGGCAACAATATTGAAATGTCGCGTGCGCAGGGAATCAACACAAACTTTACAAAGGTATTCGGTCTTGCGCTTTCTAACGGTATTGTTGCGCTTGCGGGCTCACTTTTGGCTCAGCAGCAGGGTGCGGCAGACATCAATATGGGACGCGGCGCGATAGTTATCGGACTCGCGGCAGTCATAGTGGGAGAGGCGCTATTCCAAAGAAAAACAACAAATTTTGCTCTTAGGCTGGTATTCGTAGTATGCGGAGCCATCATATATTGGTTCGTATTCCAGACTGTAATATTTATCGGTCTGCCCAGCGAGCTTTTGAAGATGCTTTCGGCAATAGTGGTTGCGCTTTTCCTTGGTATCCCTTATTTGAAAACCAAGATCGTGTCCAAAAAACGCAAAGTCAAGGAGGTAAGTAAGGATGCTTGAGATCAAGAATATTTACAAGACCTTCAACGAGGGAACAATAAACGAAAAAAAGGTGTTTGAGGATCTTTCACTCACGCTCGAGGACGGAGATTTTGTAACCGTCATAGGAGGAAACGGCGCGGGTAAATCAACCATGCTGAATATAGTTGCGGGTGCTTATTCCGTTGACGAGGGACAGGTCATTATTGACGGAGTTGACGTTACCAAGCTTCCCGAATATAAAAGAGCTCAGTATATCGGACGTGTATTTCAGGATCCCAGAATGGGAACGGCGTCGGATATGTGGGTGGAAGAAAACATGTCAGTTGCGGACAGCCGCGGACATCGCAGAGGTGTCAGATGGGCGATAACGGGCAAGGATAGAGCTAGATATCGCGAGCAGCTTAAGCTTCTTGATCTTGGCCTTGAGGATAGGCTCAAAACCAAGATGGGATTGCTTTCGGGCGGACAGCGTCAGGCGGTAACATTGCTTATGGCTGCCATGAAAAAGCCCAAGCTTTTGTTGCTTGACGAGCATACGGCGGCGCTTGACCCCAAGACTGCCGCAAAGGTGCTGGAAATAACCGATAAGCTTATTGCGGAGAACAAGCTCACCGTTTTGATGGTAACTCACAATATGCGCGACGCAATAGCGCACGGAAATCGCATCATAATGATGAACGCGGGCAAAATAGTGCTGGATATTAAGGGAGAAGACAAGAAAAAGCTCACTGTAGAGGCACTTTTGGCAAAGTTCACCGAGGCGAGCGGAGCGGAATTCGCAAGCGACAGAGCATTGCTCAGTTAAATACGATTACTAATATTAAAAGCGACTCGCGGTTTTTGTGCCGCGAGTCGTATTTTTATTAAGACTGTGTTAAAGTAGTTTGCTTTTGCTCGGGATCTTTTCTGAAAAAAAGCATTGCGATAATGGGTCCTATAAATATTCCGATAAAGCCTAAGATGTCAAGACCTATATAAACTGAGGCGAGAGTCAGCAAAGGATGCAGCCCAAGCGTTGAGCCGATTATTTTGGGCTCTATTATCTGCCGTACTATGATAGTGACGGCATACAGTACGCAAAGCCCTATTCCAAGAGCAATATCAGAACTCAGGAATGCGAATATGGACCAGGGAATAAGCACAGTGCCCGTGCCGAGAACGGGAAGAACGTCCACAATGGCAATAATTATGGCAATAATAAATGCGTAGTTTACTCCAAGCACGGATAATCCAATAAATATCTCCAAGAATGTGATAAGCATGATTAGCAGGTATGCCTTGATATATCCGGAAAGAGTTTTTGTCAATTTGTTTTTGAGACGCGGCAGCTTTTGTTGCCACTTAGATGGCAGTATATTCATAATTCCTTTTGATATCGCGTCCGAATCCATGGCAAAATAGAAGGCTGATATAAGAAAGACGATAACGGATAAGATAAGCGAGGGGACGGAGGACACTGCGGTCATGACCGCGGCTGACACCGTTTCCGCGAGAGAAGATACAATGGACGAGATTGCGGATTCGGTCATGCGGTCGAGATCTATGCCTATCTTTTTAAACGCCTCGGAGTCAAGTATGCTTTGTAAAATTCCAAGCTTGGAGTCCTTGGCGTTAAGCTTAATAATAAGCTCTTCGATCGTTCTGCTGACTATCTGGGGGTCGTTTGAAAGCCGCTCGAGAAGGTTGCCAAGCTCAAACGTAAGTCTTGATATCGCGAGATATAAAAGAGAACAGACCGCGGCAATTAAAAATATAACGAATGCGGCGGCGGTGAGCTTTTGGGGGAGCTTGGTTTTTGCGGCGATTCTTTTCGCGGGAGAGGATACTACGGCTGCCACCAATGCCGCCAGAATAAATGGGATCATGGCGCCAAAGGCATATTTGAAAAACAGCCATAAAAGCAAGGCTATTCCCATAACGATGATGGTTATATTTGCGGCTCGGCGATAATCTGTATCCATATTCTTGTTCTCCACGTTTTTTGTTATGATTGACACCTTTTTGACTATGATATGCCTATGGTGGAAAATATATTCGCATTTGGAAATGCGTCTTGACAAGTTGACGAGTAAATGATACAATTAATCAGTACATATTTACCTTGAAAGGAATTTGGAAATGAAGATTTTTTTAAGATGTGCCGCAGTTGTGTTGTCAATAATGATGTGCGCGGGACTTGTGGCTTGCTCAACGGGTAAGGCGTTTTATGATTATAGAAAATCAAAAACAAATTACGGCACCAATATTTTTACCAAGAATGTAGAAAAAGAAATAAACTCCATGAAGGCGGAGGACTTCGTTCCATCTTCTCAGCAGAGTGACTACGTTTTGATAAAGGTTAAAGATTACGGCAGCATAGTTGTGCTTTTGCGCCGTGACGTTGCACCCAAAACGGTAGAGAATTTCAAAAAGCTGACTGCGGAGAAGTTCTATGACGGAACGATATTTCACAGAGTTATTGAAAACTTTATGATACAAGGCGGCAGAACCGTGGTGGCCACCGATAGTAACGGAGTACACACGTATAAATCTAAAGACGCGGCGGAGATAAATGGAGAGTTTGCCACCAACGGATTTGAGAATAACCTTAATCATGTCAGAGGTGTTATTTCCATGGCGAGAAGGGGAACTGACAGCAATGCTACTCAAGAGCAAGTGACCGCGGCTAACAATTCTGCGACGTCTGAGTTTTTTATTGTGCAAAAAACCACCGCGGATTCCACTGCTCTTGACGGTAACTACGCGGCGTTCGGTTACGTGCTTGCGGGAATGGAAGTTGTCGATGCGATCGCAGCATGCGAGGTTCTTAACAAGGGAACGGATTTCCCAATGCCCGTGCGTGACGTTATTATTGAATCTGTCACCTTTGTTGAGCCTAAGGAATGATTGGCGATAAGGACTATATGGTAGTTGGTAAAGAGGATGTGGCGCGTCTTTTCCCAAAGCTGCCAAAACGCTCCAATAAGGGAGGCATGGGCAGAGTCCTGTGTATATGCGGTTGCGCGGATGAAAGCGGAATCAGCATGTGCGGCGCGGCATATTTTACCGCTATGGCGGCATATAGATGCGGCGCGGGGATCGTGGAAATATTTACCGACTGCAAAAATTATGCCCCCTTGGCGTCACTCGTGCCGGAATCGGTGTTTTCACTGTATGATAGCGGAGAGAATGGGCAAAGCGTGTGTGAGCGTCTGATAGGCGAGATCAAAAAAGCGGACGCGATAGTAATCGGATGTGGAATAGGGAAAAGCGAGATGTCGGCAAAGCTTGTAAGGACGACTCTGCAGAACGCGGAGAGCCCGATGCTGATTGATGCTGACGCGCTCAATATATTGTCCGATAACGAGCGGATGTGGCAAGACTTGAGCCAACATCAAAGACGCCGTACGGTGATAACTCCGCATCCGGGTGAAATGTCACGTATTATAGGCAAGAGCGTGGAAGAAATACTGAAAGACACTGTTAAGACGGCAAATACGGTGTCCAAAAAGCTGGGTGTTGTTTGTCTGTTAAAGGATCATCACACGGTGATAAGCAACGGGGAAAAGGTATATGTAAATCATTCCGGCAATGCGGGAATGGCAACCGCGGGCATGGGTGACGTGCTTGCGGGTGTTATCGGGGCTTTGCTGTGCCGCACACCCTCGCCGTTGTGCCAAGATGATATTCTGTACCGTGTGGCAATAGGTGCCTATCTTCACGGTGTCGCGGGAGATGCTGCCGCCAGAAAGACAGGGGAGTATTCGCTTATGTCAAGCGACGTTTTGACATCGCTTCCAAAGGCAATTTCAATGCTGACGGAATAAATGCAAAAATTTCTAAAAAAATTTAAAAAACCTATTGCAATTTGAAAAAAATTGTGATATTATATATGGGTATGCGGCGGCAAGGGCCCAATGTACCCTCTCAGACGGAGGGCGAGCCGTGCATTAAATGTGAAATTTCAAATGGAGGAATCAGAAATGCCGAACATTAAGTCCGCAAAGAAGCGCGTTAAGGTCATCGAGAAGAAGACACTTCAGAATAAGATGTTCAAGTCCGCTATGAAGACTGAGATCAAGAAGTATAACGCGGCAGTTGCATCCGGAGATGTTGCAGCAGCACAGGCAGCTTACAAAACTGCTACAAAGAAGATCGACGTTGCAGCAGCAAAGGGCATTATCCATAAGAACGCCGCTGCTCACAAGAAGAGCCAGTTCACAAAGGCGCTCAACGGTATGCAGAAGTAATTTTCAAAGAACGGTATCCGACTAACCCACGGTGTACCTGACAATAAATAACCGTATGCAAGATTGCTTGCGTACGGTTATTTATTTTTTTTGCTTTCACTTGGAAAGATTTTCGTTGGCCCAAAATCCTTGACAAAAGGCGCAATAGGGGTTATAATATAAAATGCATTATTATGTATAAGGAGCGGCATGATCGCTGAGTCAGATAATATTGAAAGAGGTGCTTTTAGAATGGGAAAAAGATACGACGTTGCGGTGATAGGAGCGGGAGTTGTTGGCGGAATGATCGCAAGAGAGCTTTCGAAATATCAGCTTAACATTTGCGTTTTGGACAGGGAAAATGACGTTGCAATGGGCGCTACCAAGGCGAATTCCGCGATAGTCCATGCGGGATTTGACGCAAAGGAAGGAAGCCTTAAGGCAAATCTCAACGTAAGAGGCTCGCAAATGATGGAAAAGGTGTGCTCGGAGCTGGGTGTTAAGTATCAGAAAAACGGCTCTCTCGTTATTGGATTTTCGGACGAGGACAGAGTAAACGTTGAAGCTCTTGTCGAAAGAGGAAAAAAGAATGGCGTTGAAGGCGTTAGACTTGTTGAACAGCAAGAGCTTTTTGCGCTTGAGCCCAATATATCCAAAAATGCTATTTGCGCGCTTTATGCCCCTACTGGCGCTATAGTCTGCCCGTATGAGCTTTGCATTGCATCGATAGGAAACGCTATGGATAACGGAGCCGACCTTGCTTTAGGCTTTGAGGTGGCAGAGATAGAAAAGGCAAACGGAGTCTACGTCATCAAGGGCGCGAGCGGAGAAACTGTTGAGGCTATGTACGTTGTAAACGCCGCAGGCGTATTTTCCGATAAGATAGCAAAAATGGTTGGGGACGATAGCTTTGACGTGCATGCCCGCCGCGGCGAGTATATCTTGCTGGATAGAGAATGCGGCGGAATTGTCAAGCATACCATATTCCGTACCCCCTCCAAGATGGGTAAGGGAATACTCGTTTCTCCCACGGTGGACGGGAATCTGTTGCTGGGTCCTACGTCTGTAGACATAGACGACAGAGATGATAAATCTACCACGCCCGAGGGACTTGCAAGAGTTATCCGCGAATGCGGCGAAAACATTGAGGGTGGAGTTCCCGTTGGCGGCAAGTCCATCACGTCCTTCTGCGGACTTCGCGCAGTCGGAAGCACCGGCGATTTCATAATCAACTCCAGTGTAGAAAACTTTGTAAACGTTGCGGGCATTGAGTCTCCCGGACTTTCCAGCGCGCCCGCTATTGCAGAGTACGTTCGCGATATTCTGTCAGGCATCGGTCTTGAGCTTGTAGAGAAGAAGGACTTTGATCCCATCCGCGAGCCTAAGCATCATTTCCGCGAGGCAAGCATTGAGGAAAAGAATGAGATCATCAAAAAGGACGCAAGCTACGGTCGAATCATCTGCCGTTGCGAAACGGTAAGTGAGGGCGAAATAATCGATGCAATAAGATCAAATCCTCCCGCGCGTGACATAGACGGCGTTAAACGACGCACGAGAAGCGGAATGGGACGTTGCCAGGGCGGCTTCTGCGGACCTTACGTTATGGAGCTTATTGCCAAGGAGCGCGGAATTCCCTTTGAGGACGTTACCAAATCGGGCGGAAAGTCCGTAATGGTATACGGCAAGACGAAATAAGGAGGGCCTAACAATGAAGACATTGGAACTTGTAATAATCGGAGGCGGACCTGCGGGCATGAGTGCCGCGGTTGCAGCTTATGAGAGCGGTATTCGCGATATACTTATTCTTGAAAGAGATACGGCGCTTGGCGGCATACTCCGTCAGTGTATACATAACGGATTCGGATTGCATCGCTTTGGCGAGGAACTGACGGGTCCTGAATATGCATGGAGATATGAGCAGATGGTAAAAGAGAGGGAGATCCCCTTCAAGCTCAATACCATGGTGCTTGATATTACTTCCGACAAGGTTATAACCGCAACTAATGCCGAGGACGGAATCTTTATGATTCAGGCCAAAGCAATAATTCTTGCCATGGGATGCCGCGAAAGACCCAAGGGAGCGCTCAATATTGCGGGTGACCG
This sequence comes from Oscillospiraceae bacterium, assembly GCA_015063905.1. Lineage (GTDB taxonomy): Bacteria > Bacillota > Clostridia > Oscillospirales > CAG-272 > SVTX01. The sequence goes on from SVTF01000002.1 coordinate 91,730, forward strand.
CCCCGCGGGTATATACAGCGCGGGAATGGCACAGAAGCTTGTGAATATGAAGGGATATATGCCCGGCAAGAACGTGGTTATTCTCGGATCCGGAGATATTGGTCTTATAATGGCGAGAAGAATGACGCTGGAGGGCGCAAAGGTACATGCAGTTTGCGAGCTTATGCCGTATTCGGGCGGTCTTGCGAGAAATATAGAGCAATGCCTGAACGATTTCGGCATCCCACTCAAGCTTTCTCACACAGTTGTTGAGATACACGGACGAGAGAGAGTGGAGGGAGTTACCATCGCAAAGGTGGATGAACGCCGCAGACCCATTGAGGAAACGCGTGAGTATATTCCTTGCGACACTTTGCTTTTGTCTGTTGGACTCATTCCGGAGAACGAGCTGACAAAATCCGCAAACGTTTCGCTTGACAGAATTACCAACGGCGCTGTGGTCGATCAGGACAGACAGACCGAGATCGAGGGAATCTATTCCTGCGGTAACGTATTGCACGTCCACGACCTTGTTGACTTCGTTTCAGAGGAAGCGGAGATCGCGGGACGCGGCGCGGCTGAATATATCAAGGGCGAGGCCGGGGAAAAGAGCGTTGATATCGCAGTCAAGGCAGACGGAAAGATCCGCTACACTGTTCCTCAGAGAATAACGGCAGAGAAGGACGTAAGCGTTTACTTCCGCGTTGCCGACGTGTATAGAGATAAGAAGGTCGTTGTAAGAAGCGGAGATAACGTAATATACTCCAAAAAGCATCAGAAGCTTGCTCCCGGTGAGATGGAGTGCGTAAAGATCACCGCCGATAAGCTTAGCGGTGTAAATGAGCTTATATTTGGCTTAGAGGATTGATAGCGTGTGCGCGCGATTCATCAAAACTATTGATTGAATGGAGATTAATATGGCAACAAGAGAATTAACCTGCATCGTTTGCCCCAGAGGCTGTCAGCTCAAGGTCGAGCTTGAGGGCAAAAAGGTGCTTTCCGTAACGGGAAATATATGCAAAAGGGGCGCGCTTTACGCAGAGAATGAATGTACTAACCCTATGCGCACCATAACGACAACCGCCAAGACAAATAACGGTGGCGTAGTTGCGGTAAAAACGCAGACCACCATACCGAAGGAAAAAATGTTCGAGTGTATGGAAATGATCAACGCGGTGACCGTCAAGCTTCCCGTAAAGGTGGGCGACGTAATTATCGAGGATGCCTTTGGCAGTGCTGTGGTTGTTACAGAGAATAAAGAGGCGTGACCGATGAGCGAAATTAAGCAGAAAAAACTGTTTTTGCTCGATATGGACGGAACGATATATCTCGACGACAATCTTTTTGACGGGACTCTTGATTTTCTTGACTACGTTAAGAGTGTCGGCGGCAGATATCTGTTTTTGACCAACAATTCCTCAAAGGGAATCGATAAATACGTTGAAAAGCTCAAAAGACTTGGGATTGAAGCCGAGGCGGACGATTTTCTGACGTCCACGGATGCTACGATCGCGTATCTTAAGGGAAAGAATCATAAAAAAATATACGCCTTTGGCACCGAGTCGTTTCGCCGTCAGCTTGCGGACGCGGGCTTGCCCGTAACGGATAGGCTGGAGGACGGCATCGACTGTTTGTGTCTTTCCAACGATCAGGAGCTGACCTTTAAAAAGCTTGAGGACGCGTCAATTTTGTTACTCAAGCATGAGGTGGAGTATATAGCGACCAATCCCGATTGGGTGTGTCCCACGTGGTATGGCAGCGTACCCGATTGTGGCTCCTTTGCCGAGATGCTCTGGCGTGTTTCGGGCAAAAGGCCTAAATTTATCGGCAAGCCCGAGCCCGATATGGTTTATTCCGCGCTCGAGCGCACGGGATATAACAAGGGCGAGGCACTTATGATAGGCGACAGACTTTATACCGATATTGCCTGCGGAGTCAACGCGGGTATATCCACAGCGTTTGTGCTCAGCGGAGAGGGAACGATGGCAGATCTCGAGGCGAGCGACAAAAGACCTACCTTCGTTTTTGATAACATAAGAGAAATATTAAACACTATCAAATAATAATTTTAGGAGAAAAGAAATGGCACAGTTTGTAAAACTTAACCCCGCGGAACTCAAGGCGCTTCGCAAGATAGACGAAAGATTGGTTTCCTACAACGTTGAGATGACTGAGGTAACGGGTGGAACCTTCTGGAAGGCATATACCGAAGCACAGGTGGATGGAACCGAGGAATTTCCCGTGATCGCCGATTGGAGAGATATGGGCAATCTCCAGCAGTGGTACGAGCCTATCGACCTTTACAATCCCCGCCTTCGCAAGATGGCGCGCGAGCTTGGAACGGCTTGGGTGCGAGTATCGGGCACTTGGGCTAACAAGACCTATTATGATCTTGAAAACAAGTGCAACGGCGTAGTTCCCGAGGGATATCAGAACCTGCTTCGCCGCGAGCAATGGATCGGAGTGCTTGATTTTGTAAAGGCTATCGGCGGCAAGCTACTTGTTTCCATGACAAACTGCCCCGGCGTTCACAAGTCAGACGAGCCTTATCCTCTGGAGCTTGCAGAGAAGCTTTTCGCCTTCTCCAAGGAGTACGGTGTGCCGATCGACGCGGCTGAATTTACCAACGAGCCCAATATGATGGTAATGTCGGGACTTCCCGTAGGCTACACTGCGGCAGATCATGCGCGCGACCACGATATTTTCGGCGCGTGGCTCAAGAAAAACTACCCCGAGTGCCTGTTTGTAGGTCCTTGCACGGTAGGTGATATCGATATCAATATGGGTGGACGCGACAACGTCGGCGGCGGTATCGCATCGGCGCTCCAGATGGTTACAACCGAGGAGCTGCTCGGCGATCAGCAGGTCAAGATGGATGTGTTCAGCTATCACTATTATAACGGCGTTTCCGAGCGCGGCGCGGCTATGGGTGGACATTGGCCCGAGTCCAAGTGTCTAACGGAGGAATATCTCGCTGTTGCGGCTGACTGCGCAAGACAGTATACCGACCGCCGTGACAGATACGTTCCCGGAGGACAGATGTGGGTAACCGAGTCGGGCGACGCGGGCTGCGGCGGCAATACCTGGGCGCCTACCTACTTGGACGTTCCGAGAACGCTCAACGAGCTTGGTGAATTTGCAACCGTGACCGACGGTATTATATTCCATAACACCCTGGCTTCTTCGGCATACGGCTTCCTTGAGCACGGTACCTTTGAGCCTCGTCCCAACTATTTCGCAGTGCTTTTGTGGAACAGACTTATGGGCGACACTGTTTACGCTACGGGTGAAGAGATCCGCGAGGGCGCGCATGTTTACGCACATAGCCGTAAGGACGGTAAGGACGGATTCGTATATCTCGTTATCAACAACTCCCGCACCGACGCTACCGAGGTAGAGCTTTCGGGTGACGCTGTGGCTTACGTTCTCGAGGGCGAGGGCAAGCTTCGTTCAAGAGTTATGACTCTTAACGGTAAGCCTCTGACGCTTGGCGAGAATGACGAGCTTCCCGAGCTTTGCGGTGAGAAGGTCAGTGGCAAGGTAACTCTTGCCCCCGGTGCTTGCGCATTCTTTGTAGTTTGATCTTAGGATGGAGAATGCGGGGAAAACCTTTTGGGCACAAAAGGTTTTCCCCGCACCCCTTTTAGAAAGCCTTTGAAGCAGGGGCAAATGGAGAATTTCAGATTTGGAGGAAATTATGCATCCGCAAATATTGTATTGGAAATGGAACGACAGCCTTTTTGACGAAAAAGTTCTTGAAGAAAAGGCGATGGACATAATAAAGAGAAGCACATTTCGCGATATTGCGATAGCGCCTCACAGTATGACAAAGCCCGAGGGCAGCTTTCTTGATCCCGTTATGCAGGGACTTGTCCGTAAGGTAAACGATATTTTTACCGCGCACGGCAGACGTGTAATAATGGACGTTGATATGCGCCATCCGCTTGAATACGGTGCGTTTTTCAAAAAAGCACCCGATAAATATACATATCAGGCAAGGCTTTATCAGCTTGACCTTGATGAGTGCGGCAGAGCCGAGCTTAAGGTAGCCGAGGCGGATAAGACCAAGCAGCAAGGCTATACTCACCTTTTCGGGCTTTCCAAGGTAGCAACTCTTGATGCCGCCGTGGTCGGCTCGTGGTGCTTTGAGGCGGTGGAGGGAATGTATTTCAAGCCCGAAACCGTGGTTGACATTATGCCGTATAGCACGCTTGAGCAGAGAGAGGACGAGCTTTATTGGGTGATCGACGCGGGGGCGGATAATGCGGGCAAGCGTGCTATTGCATATATTAAGCACAGAATGCCCGGTCCCGACAGACTGTCTGACGAATATCTCACCTGCCAGATGGATCTTATTGAGGCTTTGCGCGATATCGACATTTACGGTGTTACGACGGACGAGTGGGGATTGCCGCAGATAATGGAGGCGGGAAGAACACCTTCGCTTTATATGACCGATTCCGCAAAGCAGCTTTATTTTGAGCATTGCGGCCGCGATCTTTGTGCCGATCTTTTGTATTTCCATTACTCTCCCGTGGGTGATAAAAGCACGAGCGTGCTTGTTGTCAACAAGTATATCGAAACGCTTCGCGCGCGTGTGACTTTGGGCGACGCCATGGTTTACGACAAGACCAAGGAGGTGTTCGGCAAGGATGCCTTCGTGGGCTTCCATCCCACGTGGTATTGCGCGCCCAACGGCTTTGCCGTGGACACTTTGCATAACGGCATGGACTGGTGGCAGGTCAAGCGTGACTATTCGCAAACGGACGAGAGGGTGCCTATGCATATCCGTCTCGCTATGGCAAGAGGCGCATCTGAACCTATTTGGTACAATATGTGGTATTCACAGCGTACGATGGACATCCGCACATATTATAAAGAGACTTGGGTAAACGCGCGCTTTGGCGGACGAACCGACTATCTCGGTTATGAATGCTATGAGCCCGGCGTGGTATATACCTTCAGGGATGCGGGCAGACTTGAAATGCTGTCGCTTATGGACGAGAGCGTGATAAAGCTCAACGATTTTCAAAAGACGTTGCCCGACTCGCGCGTGCTTATGATGTTCTCTATGGAGGCGTTCACGAATTGGCAGATATACGATCACGGCGTTGCGTCGGTGTCTCCCTTGATGAAGGGGCACAAGGATATATTGGCACTTGCCAACGGCGTGTTTGCCGAGAATATTTTGTTCGATCTCGTACCTTCAAGCGAGGTGGACAGAGGCAAGCTCAGGATTGATGACGGTAAGATCAAGTATTTTGATCACGATTACGACGCTGTCGTTGTAGCGTACCCCAAGGGAATAAGCCGTAAGGCGCTGGATTTTGTCAAGGAGTGCGCGGCGCTGACTGATAAGTTTATCGCGGTTGGTCCCGTTGAGTATCTTAACGACGGTGTGGCTTGTGAATATAATTTTGACGGCGTAGAGAAGGTATACCCCGAATACACCGATCCCAAGATTGTGGCGCGCGACCTTATTGAAATGGGCGTCAAGCGCAATATGACGGAAAACAGCTGTACCTTTGAGGACGGAAGCGTGATATTCACGACGGACGGAGAACAAAATCTGTTCAATCCCTTGTCGGTAGAGTTCGAGCTTGAAGGACATAAAATTATGTTCAAGGGCAAGGATTTCCTGGCGTTCAGACTTAACGGCGGCGAGCCCGAATTCGTCTTTGGCGAATGCGACGTGCTGACGTTTGACGGAGAATCGCTTATATAAAATAAAAACGGACTGCGATGCAGTCCGTTTTTTGATCTTATTTGTTTGCGTTCATTTTGAGATAAGCGTTGACGAAGCCGTCGATATTTCCGTCCATAACGGACTGAATGTTGCCGTCCTCGTAGCCTGTTCTTGTATCTTTTGCCAGCGTGTAGGGCATAAACACGTAAGAGCGTATCTGCGCGCCCCATTCGATGTTTGTCTTGTTGCCCTGAATCTCCTCAATGGTGTCAAGGCGCTCGCGCAGCTTAATTTCCATAAGCTTTGCCTTGAGCATTTTAAGCGCCGTTTCCTTGTTCTGAAGCTGCGAACGCTCGGTCTGACAGCCGACAACGATACCCGTGGGCTTATGCACGATTCGTATAGCCGAGTCGGTCTTGTTGATGTGCTGACCGCCCGCGCCTGACGAACGGTGCGCCGTGATGTCGAGGTCCTCGTCGCGAAGAACGACAGCGTCAACGTTTTCAAACTCGGGCATTACCTCAATAGAGGAAAAGGACGTGTGGCGGCGGCCCGCAGAGTCGAAGGGCGAAACGCGAACCAAGCGGTGAACGCCGTTTTCGCTCTTGAGCATACCGTAGGCGTTGTTGCCCTCAACGGTTATAGTTGCCGATTTGAGTCCTGCCTCGTCACCGTCAAGCCAGTCGATGAGCTTGACCTTGAAGCCCGATTTTTCAGCGTATCGTGTTATCATTCTGTAAAGCATCTGCGCCCAGTCCTGAGCCTCTGTACCGCCCGCGCCGGGGTGGAAGGAAACGATGGCATTGTTGTGGTCGTATTCCTCGCAAAGCAGAACGGAAATACGCTCGTGCTCGGCGATGCGCTCGATCTCGGCAAGCTCGCTGACGACCTCGTCAACCGAGTCCTCGTCGTTTTCCTCGATAGCCATCTCGGCAAGCGCGATAGCATCCTCCAAGCGGGAGCAGAGCTCCTCATATTCATCGATGGTGTCCTGAGACTGCTTTATGGTCTGTGTTATTTTGGTTGAGGTTTCGGGATTGTTCCAAAAATTAGGGTCAAGTGTCTGAGCCTCAAGCTCAGCCTTTTTTGCTTTGAGGTCTTCTATGCGGAGAGCCTGACCCAGCTCCTTTACGTCCGCGCGCATAGCCATCAGCTTGTGCTTTGCCTCTTCAAGTGCGATTATCATATATCATCCTCCGAAATAAAAATTCTTATAAATTGTGTCTTTTGGGGGATATTGCTCTAAATCTTCATTCTCATATTATTATTTCCTCGTTTGAAATTACATATCAACCTACATTATATCACATCATGGAAAATTTTTCAATATGTTTTTAACAAATTTCACCTCTCTGTAGCACACTAAAAAAAGCTCAAATTTATTGACTTTTATATATAAAAGGGTTATAATTATAATGATAAACTATGTGTTTGTCAAATTTTAAAAGGAGGCAACAAAAATGACTGTAACCAGAGAAAGCATTATTGGCGATATCCTCGATTATGATAGAGGAACTGCGGAGTTTTTCTTTGAAATAGGTATGCATTGTCTTGGCTGTCCCGCATCGAGAGGCGAGTCTATTGAGGAGGCTTGCGCTGTTCACGGAACAGATGCCGATGCGCTTGTTGAAAAGATCAACAAGTATCTTCAAGGCAAATAATTTGCCCATGGGGGAGGGCAATTTTGTCACTCCCCCAATTATCCCAAAAATAACAAAAAGGTTAACTATATATGAATCTGGATAAAAGACTTTCAGCGGCAGCTGCTTTTGTGCCATATGGCGCGCGGCTTGCCGACATAGGAAGCGACCATGCCTATCTTCCGATAGCCTTGTGTTTGGAAAACAAAATCCAATGTGCCTTGGCGTCCGACATAAACTCAGGCCCCGTGGCGTCCGCACGGTCCAATATTATGTTGAACGGCCTTTCGGGCAGGATAAGTGCCATAATGGCGGACGGACTTGACGGAGCGCGAGAATTTGGACCCGATTGCATAACGGTACTTGGCATGGGCGGCGAGCTGATCGTTTCCATATTGTCAAAAGCCGAGTGGATAAAGGACGAGCGAATAACGCTTATACTTCAGCCGATGACACACGCCGAGATACTTGCCCATTATCTTGCCCAAAACGGCTTTTGCGTGATTGATGAGGACATCGTTTGCGAAAACGGACGCACGGACAGAGCGTATCGCATAATCAAAGCGAGGTATAATGGCGAGATCAGAGAAATAGACGAGCTTGAGGCTTATGTTGGCACAATAAATCTCAACCGCACCAACGAGGACACGCAGGTCTACATTCGCAGAACGTTATATTTCTTGAAAAACAAGATAGAAGGCAAAAGACAGGCAGGCGCTGTTGCCACGTATGAGGAAGCATTGGCTCGCGAGCTTAAGAAATACATAAAGTAAAGGATTTTTATTATGAAAGCAATAGAATTATATAATGCGCTATGTGAGCAAATACCCGCAAGCCTTTCTTGCGAATGGGATCACGACGGACTTGAATCTTGTCCCACCCCCGAAAAAGAGGTAAAAAGGGTGCTTGTTGCGCTTGACGTTACCGATGAGGTCATAGATAAAGCGGTGGATGAGAAATTTGATGTTATTGCATCGCATCACCCCATATTTTTCGGTCAGCTTGAAAATGTAAATGCTACATGTATAAAAGGGGCACGAGCGGTAAGGCTTGCCAAGAACGATATATCTGTTATGTCATTCCACACTCGCCTTGACGCGCTGGAGGGCGGAGTTAACGACACGTTGGCGCGCAAAATGGGTCTTGAAAATATAGAGATAGTCGAGGCTGACAGCGACGGTATAATGAGGATAGGCGAGCTTTCTAAGGAGTGCCCCGCGGAGCAGTTTGCCGCGCGCGTAAAAGCGGCGCTTTCCACAGGCGAAAGTGAGGCGACGGTGATACTCTCGCCCTCGGGCAAATGCGTTCGCCGTGTCGCTCTTATCGGTGGCGGCGGCGGTAAATTCATTGGGATCGCCAAGGAGGCGGGCGCTGATACTTACGTCACAGGTGATATGGGCTACCACGATTATCTTTCGGCGGCGGAACGAGAAATGAACCTGATAACCGCGGGCCATTTTCACACCGAATTCCCCGTGTGTGCAGTTCTTGGCGACAAGATAAAGGCAATATGTCCCGATGCCGATGTTGAGATCTTTTGCTCGGACAGAATGAAAACTTTTTGATTGAAAGGCAGATATGATATGACTTACGTTGTTGCAAATTTACACGGAAATTATGCGAAATTCAAGGAGCTTGTAAAGCTCATATCCTTTAAGGATAGCGATATTATGTACGTTCTCGGTGACATAGTGGATTATGGCGAGGAGGGAATGGAGCTTGTGGGCGATCTTTCTGTTCGCTATAACGTGTATCCCATAGTAGGAGAGCATGATTATCGCGCTGTTAGAATGTTGTCAGGCTTTGAGAAGATGATAAAATCGGGAGAGACCCCCGATAAGAAATTCATCGCGGAGATGACCGAATGGGCGGCAGACGGCGGACAAGTGACGCTTGATTCCTATCGCACGCTGGATGCCGAGATGAGAGAGGGAATACTCGATTATCTTTCGGATATGACGCTCTATGAGGAAGTAACTGCGGGCGGTAAGGATTATCTTCTGGTCCATGCGGGAATCAAGGGATATAAAAAGGGTATTGATCTTGAGTCGCTTGAGCCCGAGGCGTTCTTTACCGAGGCGCTTGATCTTACGAAGAAGTATTTTGACGATAAGACGGTGATCGTCGGTCATAATCCCACCACCGAGGATAACGGCGGAGATGGCAAGATATTCTACGGCAACGGCTCCATCGCTATCGACTGCGGTGAGGCAAGAGGCGGCACGATAGGCTGTCTGTGTCTTGACAATATGAAGGAATTTTACGTTTGAAAATGATCTTAAAGAAAAACGACATAATCGAGCTTGAAATAACCGACGTAAACAATCTTGGCGCGGGTGTTGGCAGAACGGACGACGGAATTGTCGTATTCGTTAACGGTGCGGTCACGGGTGACGTGGTCGAGGCAAAGATAATCAAGGTGACCTCATCGTTTTTGGTGGGAAGGCTTGAAAATATCGTCACGCGTTCGAGCCACAGAGCAAATGGAGATGGCTTGCGGAGCGAGGTTTGTAAGGCGCCCAATTCGTGCGGCGGTTGCATCTATCGAAATATTAAATATGAGCACGAGCTTTGCCTTAAGCGCGACTACGTCAAGAATGCCTTTCGCAAGGCGGGATTGCCCGAAGTAGTCGTGAGCGACACCGCGCACACAAACAGGGTGACGGGCTATCGAAACAAGGCTCAGTATCCCGTGCGAGAGGTCGCGGGCAGAGTGCGCGCAGGCTTTTTCGCCACCAAGACTCACGACCTGATCCCTTGCGAGAGCTGCCTTTTGCAGCCCGCAATCTTTGGCGAGATCGTTTCGTTTATAACAGATTTTGCCGAGAAAAACAGAATAAAAGCATACGACGAGATAACAGGCAAGGGCATTTTGCGCCATATTTATCTTCGCGTGGCGGAAAAGACGGGACAGATAATGGTCTGCCTCGTTATAAACGCGGACAAGCTGGACATCGCCGCGGTTTTTGCAAAGCAAGTGATGGAGCACTTTCCCGCGGTCACGTCGGTTATGCTCAACGTAAATAAAAAGAATACAAACGTCATTTTGGGCGACAGATTTATATGCATAGGCGGCAAGGACCATATCGTTGACGAGCTTTGCGGTTTGAAATTCAAAATTTCGGCAGAATCATTCTATCAGGTCAACCGCGACGGCGCGGAGCTACTTTATGGGCTTGCAAAATACCGCGCGGCACTCTGCGGAAAAGAAACAGTCGCGGACCTTTATTGCGGCGCGGGCACGATAGGACTTTCTATGGCAGACCGCGCGGCGCGCATCGTGGGAGTCGAGATAGTGGACGAGGCGGTGGAGTGTGCTAAGGAGAACGCAAGACTCAACTGCGTTGAGAACGCGCACTTTTTCTGCGGCGACGTGTCGGACACGCGAGGACTTCTGGCATCCGCTAAAGACGAGTTGGGCGATTTCTGCCCCGACGTAGTATTAATCGACCCGCCGCGAAAGGGAACGACGCGCGAGCTTGTCGATTACCTTGACTCGCTCGGCGTGCCGAAAATAGTGTACGTTTCCTGCAATCCCGACACACTCGCGCGCGATTGCGCGTGGTTTGCCGCCGCGGGATATGAAATCGGTGAGGTCTCGCCTGTTGATATGTTCCCGGGAACGGGACACGTCGAGTCCGTCGTGTCGTTAACACGCGGAGGCGCGGATTATAACATATAGAGGATACCATAATAATGAAAACATTCATTGACGTATTTTATGGCATAGAATATGATAAGCTGTTCCCGATGAGCAAGAAGGCGGGCTTTGACGGCTTTTTTTCGGGTGAGATCTACGCGAACGACGCAGTCGCGCTTGAAGATGTCGCCGCGCTGGCGCAAAAGCACGGCTTGGAGTGGGAGACGTCGCACGCCACGGGTCCCCATTGCGAAACCATTTGGTCGGAGGGTGATGAGGGCGAGAGATATTGCGACGTGTTGCGCGCCAATATTGATAATTGCCGCAGGTTCGGTATTCCGTTGCTTGTGGTGCACGTTTCTCCCGATTTTTCAAAGCAACCGAAATTCGACCTGGGTATCAAGCGTTTGGAGTCCGTAGTGGAATATGCCAAAATTGCAGGTGTGAAGATCGCCTTTGAAAACATCAATTCGCCCGAATATCTGTTTGATACGTTGGCTCATTTTAATGATGCTCACGTCGGTTTTTGCTATGACGTCGGACACGAAACCTGCCATACCCCAGGCGTCAGATATTTGCCAAGGATCGGCGACAGGCTGTGTTGTACCCACTTGCACGACAACGACGGTAAGGGCGATTGCCATTGGCTGCCGTTTGACGGAGTGATAGATTTTGAGAGAACGGCTCGTGAATTGAAGACTTGCGACTATCGCGGAAATCTGACGCTCGAGCTTGCATATCATAGCCACTACGGCAAGAAGTACACGCGCGAGGAATTCTTGGCAGAGGCATATTCCCGAACTAAAAGACTGCAGAAAATGATAAACGGTAAATGACTATGAAGAAAAAAATAAACCCAAAAGAAATATTCGTTGATCTTCTCACCGCCGTCATAGCGGGTGTTATCGTTGGCACGGCGTACCATTTTTTCCAGAACAGCAACGGCTTTGCCCCCGGTGGAGTGGGCGGACTTGCAACAATAACGCATCATCTTTTTTCCAACTACACAAGCTGGTCTTTGCTGATGATAGCCTTCAATCTTCCCATCTTCGTGCTTGTCAGCGCGATGGTGGACAAGAAGCTCGGACTTATGCTCAGCATCTATATGGTGGTGCAGTCCTTTATCCCAAAGCTTTACGAGGCGATAGGCTTTTTGCCCTACTGTCAGGCTAATAATCAAGGTGATTTTAATATCGTATTTGCCTGTGTTGCCACGGGAGTTATATCGGGCTTTGGATTTTCGCTTATGCTGCGCAGATTCGGCGCAAGCGGAGGAACGTACGGAATATCCGCGCTGATAAAAAAGGCAAGACCCGAGATCAATATTGCATACGTTTCATTTATTATGGATTCGTGCGTGGTATTTATAGCGTTTTTCGTATACGGAATGAGGATAACCCCCGTTATATGCACCCTGCTGAATTTGTTTATTGCCAATATCATTGTTGACAATGGACTCAGCGGTCTTAAAAACGGATACAAATTCGAGATCGTGACCTCGCACCCCGAGGAGCTTGCAGAGGAGCTTATGACAAAGCTCAAGCACGGTGTAACCGAGATACAGGTTCACGGAATGTATTCGAATGACGACAAATATATGCTTGTGTGTATAATCAACAAGCGACAGATAGGTCAGATGATGAAGATAATAAAAAAATACCCCGATACCTTCGCAAGCTTCGGAAAGGTCAATGAGGTGTTGGGAAACTTTAAGCGAAAAGTGTAAAAACAGAAAGCACGCAGCTTATTAATTGTGATTGGATCCGCTTAAAGCGGATTAAATAGAGATTGAAATTTTAATACATAGAAACGGAGAAACTAAAATGGAAAAAGTAAGAATTCAGGATGACCTTTACCTTCATGTAAATCAAGAGACCATCGATAATCTCGTTATTCCCGATGATATGCCTATGACGGGCGGTTTTGCTACACTTGATACCGACGTTGAAAAGCTTATGATGGCGGAGTTTGACGATATGTGCAAGACGAAGAACTACAAGAACGATTATCTTCGCCGTGCATGCGCGCTTTATAAGGTGGCTAAAAATGCGCAAAGAAAGGAAAAGGATGGGATAGCTCCCGCGCTTAAGCATCTGTCTTTAATAAAGAGTATTGACTCTATACAAGTATTCAACAGACAGCTTAAAAAGCTCGTTCTGAACATGATGCCGCTGCCTTTCTCTATGTCTGTTGGCCCTGACATGAAGAATACGGAGCGTCATTGCGTTTCTATTCAAGGTCCCAGCGTTATACTTCCCGATGCTTCCTACTATAAACCCGAAATGGCGCAGCAGAAGGAGGCTCTTATAGGCATGTGGTCCAATATGGCAAAAATGGTGCTTGCAAAGACCGATCTCTCGGCAGAGGAGCAGGAAAAGTATCTTCAGGACACTCTTGCGTTTGACGAGATCCTTGGAGGACTTGTAAAGAGCAGAGAAGAGTGGTCTGAATACGTAAAGGCATACAATCCTGTAAAAACGTCTCGCGTTTGCTCTATGATGAAGCCTGTAGCCTTCAAAAGACTCTTAAAGAATGTGTTTGGCGTTGTTCCGGAGGTCGTGATCGTAGAGGAGCCCAGATATTTTAAGAATTTCAAAGAGGTATTCAACGAGAATACGTTTGAGCTTTATCTCCACTGGGCATACGTTGTTGAGCTTCTCGGCTGCTGCTCTTATCTTTCGGAGGAGCTGCGTGAAATAGGCGGCATGTTTATGCGCGCGATATCCGGAATTCCCGCAATGACTCCCATTAATAAGTTTGCATATCAGCTTGCGTCGGGCATGTATTCCGAGCCCGTGGGTCTTTATTACGGTGAGAAATATTTTGGCGAAGAAGCTAAAAAAGATATTACCGACATCGTTTATCAGATAGTCGATATGTATAAGGAGCGCATCAAAAACAACGACTTCTTGGAGGAGGCTACCAAGGAAAAGGCTATACTCAAGCTCTCTAAGATAGGTGTTAAGATGGGTTATCCCGACAAGGTAGACGAAATATACGACAAGCTTGTATTCGGCGAGCGCAAGTCGCTCTTTGATATCGTATTATCACTCAGAAAGATCAGATATGAGCATTCTCTCTCGCTTATTGACAAGCCCGTCAACAGAGAGGAGTGGGCAATGCCCGGTCACATGGTGAACGCCTGCTACAATCCCTTCGTGAACGACATAACGTTCCCCGCGGCAATACTTCAGCCCCCCTTCTATTCGTTGAAGCAGACCAGAAGCGAAAACCTTGGCGGTATAGGCGCGGTAATAGGTCACGAGATCTCTCATGCCTTCGATAGCAACGGCGCAAAGTGTGACGAAAACGGTAACATAAACAACTGGTGGACAAAGGAAGATAGCAAGAGATTCCAAAAGAAGATAAACGCTATGATAAAGGAGTTTGACGGCATTGAGCTCCCTTGGGGCAAGGTGAATGGCAAGTTCATAGTAAGTGAGAATATGGCTGACAACGGCGGTATGGCGGTAACGCTGGCAATTATGGCGAACACCGAAAACGCATGCTACGAGGAATACTTCATGAACTGGGCGCGAGTTTGGTGTATGAAAGCAAAGCCTGAGTATTTGGCGCTGCTCTTGAATCTCGACGTTCACGGTCCCGCAACTCTCAGAGCCAACATGCAGCCCAGAAACTTTACAGAGTGGTACGATACCTTTGGAGTAAAGAAGACGGACAAGATGTATCTTGCACCCTCAAAGAGAGTGGTTATTTGGTAATTTGAATTATAAGATACAAGCCTTTTGAGAGGAGCTTTAAATGAAAAAAGAACTATTTGAAGATCTTGAATATCTAATGTCCTTTCCCGTTGACTATAGGGAGGGGAGCAAATACCCCGTGGTGCTGTTTTTGCACGGTGCGGGTACGCGCGGAAACGATATTTCGGTGCTTGAGCGCAATGCATTTATGGCGGTGGGAGGCAGATATCCCGAGTTTTCATTTATCACCGTTGCGCCGCATTGTAAGACGGGTACGTGGTTTGATCGTTTTGAAACGCTCAAAAGGTTTGTTTTAATGTTGACATGTTCCGAATATGCCGATCCCGAGAGGATATATCTCGTGGGCAACAGTATGGGAGGTTACGGTGCCTGGCAGCTCGGAATGAGTATGCCGGAGTACTTTGCCGCGATGATTCCTATTTGCGGCGGCGGAATGTATTGGAATGTGGCAACGCTTATAAACGTTCCCATCTGGGCGTTTCATGGGGAGCGTGATAGCGTCGTTGCCTGCGAGGAATCAAAAAAAATGGTGGATGCAATAAAACGGATGGGAGGCAATGCACGGCTTACCGTGTACCCAAATACCGACCATGATTCCTGGACGGCAACGTATAATAACAGAGAGGTGTTTGAATGGCTGCTCTCACAGCGCAATCAAAACGCCAAGGCGTTGATGGATAGCTATTCGAGTAATCAGGATTTTGGCTGACGCATGGAAATGTGCCGCTTGCGCGAGAACGGGGAACAAAATGAAACACGAGATAATTGATGCAAAACTTGAAAAAATGACGGTGTGTAGCATAATCGAGGACGTTTTGTTTTTGTGCTTCATTATAATGGGCGCGGTGTGCGCGCATTTTTATGAGTCAGTCAAAGAGATAATTTGTCTTCGGCCACGCGTGGTGCGATTGGTGCCACGTGTCAACAGTGCGTCGATATAGTTGTGAATGGTGAAATATGAAAAGAACACAAATTAAAAAGATCCCCGAGCCTCTGCCGCGCGAGATCGAGCAATTTATTGGCTCGGCGCGCATATTTGACAGCTCCTGCTCGCCCGAAGCGAGAGTGTATTTTATTGACCGCGACGGCGGCTATTACTTAAAGCTTGCAAATAAGGGTGAGCTTTGGGCTGAGGCGAGGATGGCAAAATATTTTCACTCCAAGGGACTTGGCGCAGAGGTGCTTGACTATCAAAGCCTTGGCGGGCGCGATCTGCTTTTGACGGCGCGTGTTGCGGGCGAGGACTGTACGCATGCGCAGTATCTTGCCGACCCCAAGCGGCTTTGTGACCTGATAGCGACAAAATTGCGCGAGCTGCACGAAACGGACGCGTCCGATTGCCCTGTGAAAAACAGAATGGACGGGTATATTGCGCTTGCCGAGAAAAATTATCTTAGCGATAGTTACGACAAGTCGCATTTTCCCGATAGCTTTGGTTATCGTTCGGGAGAGGAGGCGTACGCCGCTTTTTGCGCGGGTAAGAGTACGCTTAAAAACGAGGTCTTGTTGCACGGAGACTACTGTCTTCCCAACATAATGCTTTACGATTGGCGTTTTTCGGGCTTTATCGATGTAGGGCAGGGCGGAATAGGAGATAGACACGTCGATCTTTTCTGGGGCGCGTGGACGCTCATGTTCAATCTCGGAACGGACGCATACAGAGAAAGATTTTTCGACGCTTACGGGCGCGATAAGATCGACCTTGAAAAATTGAAAACGGTCGCCGCCGCAGAGGTGTTCGGCTAAGCTTAAATGACTAAAACCTAATTTGGAATCGGAGGTAAAATATGAAAGCCTGTGTTATTCAACCTTATTATTCATTCAACAAAGAAGATATAGAGTCCTGCTTTGAGGGTTTCCTTGGGCTGATTGACGAGTGCGACGACAGCCTTGACCTCATCGTACTGCCCGAATACAGTGACGTTTTGGCGGCGGTGCACGGAAAGAAGGAATTTTACGGCGCTGTCGACAAATATAACGGTGTTATTATGCAAAAGGCGAGCGAGCTTGCGGTGCGATGTCACGCCATCGTGTGTGTCAACGCGTCGTTTTATACCGAGCTCGGCGTTCGCAATACCACGTTCGTGCTTGACCGCGAGGGAAATATAGCAGGCAAGTATTTCAAGGCGCATCCCGCGCCCAGCGAGGTAAAGACCGATTCTCAGGGCGGAAACGAGCTTGACGTTGAGTACAGCTACCTGCCCGAAGCTCCTTACGTCCTTGAGATCGAGGGCATGAGACTTGGCTTTATGACGTGCTACGATTTTTATTTCTACGAAAATTTCGCCAGACTTGCAAGAGAGAACGTGGACGTTATCATCGGCTGCTCGCATCAGAGAACTGACACGCACGAGGCGCTTTCCATAATAAACAGATTTTTGTGCTACAATACCAACGCATATCTCGTTCGCGTGGCGGTGTCATTGGGCGAGGACTCGGACATCTGCGGATGCAGCTCAATAATCGCGCCCGACGGTAAGGTGCTGGTGGATATGAAAAGCCGCGTAGGGCTTGGGGTATGCGACATTGATGTTAAGGATAAATACTATAAGCCCGCGGGCTTTGGCGGCGTTTTGAAGTCGCATTACGAGTACATAGAGGAGGGAAGAAGACCGTGGCTTTACCGCAACGGCGGCGCATCGGTCGTGCCCTTTGAAGACGTAATGAAATATCCTCGACTTTGCGCGCACAGAGGCTTTTCGGCGGTCTGCCCCGAGAATAGCATGGTGGCTCTCGGCTCGGCGGTGGCGCTTGGCGCAGAGGAGATAGAATTTGATATCTGGTCGACCTCGGACGGCGTGCTTGTTTCCTGCCACGACGATACGCTTGACAGAGTCAGCGACGGTGAGGGTAAGATATACGAAAAAACATATGCGGAGCTTATGCAGCTTGATTTCGGCGTAAAGCACGGCGAAAAGTTCAAAGGACTGCGCATTGCGACATTTGAGGAGATACTAAAAAAGTTCTCAGGGCGCGTTGTTATGAATATTCACGTGAAGATCTGGGACTATAAATTTGACGACGATAAGCTTTGTGAGATCGTTGCATTGATCAGAAAATACGATTGCGCAAGGCACGTGTATTTTATGACCACGAACGATGAAATGACGGCAAAGGCGAGAAAATACGCTCCCGAGATCGCTTGCTGCGTAGGATTCGACGGAAATCCTGATCCTTTGTCTATGCCGCGACGCGCGATCGCGCTTGGAGCGCAGAAAATACAGCTTTTTAAGCCCTATTTCAATGCCGAAACGGTAAAGCTGGCACATGAAAACGGAATTTTGTGCAACGTTTTCTGGTCGGACGAGCCCGATGAGGCAAGGGAATTCTTTAAGATGGGTATCGACACGGTGCTGACCAACGATTATCTGCGCATCTATACGGCGCTCAAGGATGAATTTCCCATTAAAAAGGTGTAAAAATGAAAAACAAGACTATCAAAACCTTTCTTTTTGATTTTGACGGCACGCTTGTGGACTCGATGCCTACCTTCGTTGCCGTAATGCTCCGAATTCTTGACGAGCACGGAATAAAATACGGAGACGACATCGTAAAAATAATAACGCCGCTTGGCTATCACGGAACGGCAGAGTATTATCGCACGCTGGGGATAGAAACGCCCACGGAGCAGCTCATTGAAACAATGAATCGCTACGCCGTTGACGAATACACGTTCAATATCGGTGCAAAGGACACCGTCATCGACACCTTGCGCGAAATGAAGGCACAGGGATACAGTCTCAACGTATTAACGGCGAGTCCGCATTTGGCACTCGATCCTTGCCTTAAAAGACTCGGCGTGTGGGAGCTTTTCGACAACGTGTGGTCGTGCGACGACTTTCACACCACGAAGGCGAACCCCGAGATATACAAAATGGCGTCAGAACGCATGGGATGTGACATCTCGGACGTGGTTTTCGTGGACGACAATATAAATGCCGTCAAGACTGCAAAGACAGCGGGTATGGTGTCATATGGAATATTCGACGAATCGAGCGCAGATTACGTCGAGGAATTCAAGAATACCGCCGACGGATACGTATATAAATTTTCGGAGCTTTTGGAGTGTGGCATTGATCCAAAAAAGAAAAAATGGCGAAAGAAGCTTGGAGAGATCTTTGGCGAGCTCGCAATAGAACTGGTTTTGGCGGTACTTTTGCCCGCGATAGGATTATTTATTCTCAATCTTTTGGGCATAGAGGCATCGTTTGCGGAATCCGATCTTGATTTTTTGGGATTTATAGGCTTTTTGGTGTTCGCGGCGGTTTGCGCGGTGACATTCGCGATAATACACATGATAATGAAAAATCGCAAAGGAAAATCCAAGGACTGCTTTGACAATGATGACAACGGAAAGGAAGACTGAAAAATGATCGAACTGACCTTTTTAGGCACCTGTGCATGCGATTTTTCAAAGAAACTGCAAAACGAATTCAAGGACTGCTTCGATAAGGATGCGCGCCGAGCGTCATCTATGATGATTGCAGACTCTTGCCTTGTCGATTGCGGTGTACACGTTATGGATTCGATTCGCATTGCAAAGAAGGATGTGGGCAAGATAACCGATATTTTCGTAACGCATCTGCATTGGGATCATTACAACCGCGACCACGTGGCAAAAATTGCCGAGGACCACAAGGTGCGTCTTTGGGTAAGAGAGGATGCGGATATAGAGCCTATTGATAATGTTGAAATTAAAAAAATGAAGCTTTTCCAAAAATACGAGGTGAGAGAAGGCTTTTTTGTCACGGGCATGGTGGCAAATCACGACGTTGTAACGTCACCTCAGCATTTTATTTTTGAAATAGACGGAAAAAAGATATTTTACGGCTGTGACGGCGGCTGGTTTATAAACACAACGTATAATTTTTTGCGCGACCAAAAGCTCGATTTAGCGGTGCTGGACTGCACGATGGGCGATTACGACGGTGATTTCAGGATCGGCGAGCATAACGGAATTCCTATGATAAGACTTTTGTTGCCCTCGCTCAAGACCATAAACGCCATCGGCGACGCAACCGAAATTTATCTGTCGCACCTTGCGCCCTCGCTCCATAAGCCGCACGACGAGACCGTGCGCATAGCTGGCGAGTTCGGCGCAAAAGTGGCGTACGATGGGCTTACGGTAATCATCTAAAGCATAACATGTTTAAGGCAAATACGGTTGACATGGTTAGATGACCTTTTATAAGCCATGAATCGATTGTTTGTTTTGTGTAAACTTTGATTTCCATTGATCATGTGGAAAAAATCTAATAAAATTATTTTCCAAATGCTCTAAAGCCCTTGACACGCAACCGAAATTGCTTTATAATATATGTATCAAACAATGCCGATGTAAAGTTTGGTTGTCGGCGGAACGGAGACACTATGTATCGTATAGGTATTGACCTTGGCGGAACCAACATCGCGGCTGCGGTAGTCAGCCCCGATTTTAAGATCTTAAAGAAAAAGCACGTGCCCACGGGTGCGCAGAGAGATTCCTCTTTGATTATGGATGATATGGCGCAGCTTTGCCGTGACGTGTGTAAGGAAGCGGGAATTACGCTTGCGGATATAGAGGCTATCGGTATCGCATCTCCCGGGGTTGCAAACCATGACGATGGCGTTGTAGAGTATTCGTGCAATCTTCCCTTTAGAAAGTTCCCTATATGCAAAGAGCTTGAAAACAGACTTGGTATAGAAAATATCCACGTTGAGAACGACGCTAACGCGGCGGCTTGGGGAGAGGCGGTAGCAGGTGCTGCAAAGGGTACCAATAGCTCCGTTATGATCACGCTCGGAACAGGCGTTGGCGGCGGTGTTATCATCGACGGCAAGGTGTTCTCGGGCTTCAACTATGCGGGAACAGAGCTTGGTCACGTGGTCATCGAGGTCAACGGAAGACCTTGCGGCTGCGGCAGACGCGGATGCTGGGAGGCGTATAGCTCCGCTACGGGACTTGTTAATATGACAAAGGAAAAGCTTGCCGAGTGTGAGGCAAACGGAAGAAAGACTCTTATGACTGATATCGTTGCAAAATACGGAAAGGTCAACGGCCGCGTTGCGTTTGAAGCAAACAGAGCAGGGGACGAGGCGGCAAAGGAAGTCATTGATATGTATCTGCTTTATCTCCAAAGCGGACTTGCAAGTATGATAAACATATTCCAGCCCGAAGTTCTGTCTATAGGCGGCGGTATATCGGGCGAGGGTGATGCGCTTATCGAAATGGTCATAGATGCTATTCGTCGCGAGCAATACGGCACGGGATTTGTTGAGCTGACAAAGGTTTGCATTGCCGAGCTTGGAAACGACGCGGGTATAATCGGCGCGGCTTTCCTTGGCATTTAATAAATAAACTAAGAGGGTAATTGTATGGTAAAAGCGGTAAAAAAGGACACGGGCAACGTAATATATATGCGACTTATGAAGCATAACTGTCCCGTATGCCAAAAGCGGCTAAAGGTCGTGAAGATGACAAAGGTCGTTAAGGCTAAATCTCGCGAGGCGAAGCAATTCAATTTTAACGTGTGCAATATCTCTCTTGGGGACAAGGTGAAATTTGTTTGGTATGAGTTCAAATGCCGCGATTGCGATCTGCGTTTTTCGGAAGCCGAGATAAAGGCTGCGGAAAAGACACAGAAAAAAGAGGCAAAGCGCGCGGCTCGGGTACAAAAAAAGGCAGAGAAGGCACAAGCTGCAAAGCAGATGGAATAATAAAAAAGGGTTCAACGAAGGTTGAACCCTTTTTGTGTTATTATTTGTCACTTATCTGCGCCACATAGTCCTTTATGGCGTTGAAGGATTGCTCGCTTATGCAATGTTCTATCTTGCAGGCGTCGGCAACTGCGGTTTCCTCGTCAACGCCCAGGCTGACAAGCAGCGCGGTTAAAAGATTATGCCTTTCATACATAGTGTTGGCAATTTGCGCGCCCTGATCGGTGAGGGTGATGTGCCCTAGACCGTCTATCTCTATAAGCCCCTTATCCTTCAGTATTTTCATAGCGCGGCTGACAGAGGGCTTTGAGTATCCCATATATTCGCCAATATCTATTGCGCGGACGTTTTTTCCGCCGCTTGACAGAATGCGTATCGTTTCAAGATACATTTCGCCCGATTCCTGAATACTCACAAAAACACCTCCTTTTTTGATATGTATCATTATACCACATTTTTTTAAAAAAAGCAATATCACATTAAAATTTCGGTGCTTTGACGGAAAGAGGGGAGAATTTGACGGTTTTTATGCCTTGTGGGCTTCAACGTAGGCACAAACCTCGCCAACAGTCTCAAATTTCACAAATTCAGTAAAGGTAAACCCAAATTTATCCTCTATCTCCATAGACATCATCATAATTGATATGGAATCAAAGCCGAGGTCTTCTATAAGACGTGTGGACTCGGTAACGGCAGTCATATCCACGTCGGGAATTACCTTCTTTAATATATCCTTGAGTTGATTTAACATAGTTATTCTCCTTTTTCTATATTTTTAACGTAAGAACGGCGGCGTTTATGTTGCCTTTTATCAAAATGCTTCCATTGTGAGATCACCTGAACGTTGGTTTCAAGGTTTAGGTTGGTCTCGCATTTATTAGCCATTTTGGTTTCAAGCAGATGCAAAATGCCCGTTATCATAACGGCATTGATGCCCACGTTTTGATATTCCGGGCGCACGGCTATGAGCGCTAAGTCCATTATTTCGGGCTTGTTTACCGCGCGGAGTATTCTGATGAGAGTAGGCAGGGTCATTTTGCCCCCGCTTTTTTTGACCGCCTCGGCGATGGAAGGAAAGCAAAGGCCGAAAGCCACAACCCTCTCGTTTTCATCGCAAATGAAAATAAGAAATTCCTTTTTAACTATGAGCATAAACTGGCTTACGAGCTCATCCTGCGCTTCCTTGGATATCGGAACAGTGCCGTAAAGCTTGGAATAACACTCGTCAAGACATTCGAAGAATCCATCCTTGTATTGGTCGATGTATTGCTTTTTGGAAATTCCGTCTGTTTTGGCAATGTGCAGCTTATTCATGCTGAGGATTCTATCGGACACGCGAAACAGCATGTCGTTGCGAACGGGTGGCTCGCGTAGCTCAAATTCCAACCAATCTATCTCTTTTTGGAAGCCCGAGTCCTCCACGAGAGCGGGATAGTAGTCGAAGTTATATTGCTCCTCAAACGTGGAATCCTCGCCAAAGCCCTCGATCAGCAACCCCTCTCGGTCAAGATCATTATATCCCAAGGGACCGTGCAGAGATGTCATTTCGTGATTCCTCGCCCAATCTTCAACAGCGCCAAACAGCGCTTGTGATACTTCCGTATCATCTATTGAATCGAAACGGGTAAAGCGCGCGTGACGCTCACCGTGCAGCTCGTTATATTGCTTTTGGATTATACCTTGAATTCGACCAACCACCTTGCCGTCCTTTTCTGCTAAAAAGAATACGGACTCTGATATTTTGCGGTCGCCGCCCGTAGTCAAAAGCTTTTTTTCGTCGGAATACAGTGGGGGAGTGAATTGAGGACAGTTGCGGTAAAGCTCCAACGGAAGCTCGATAAATTTTTTGATATCTTTTTTTGAGCTTACTTGTCTTACAGTTATCATAAGTGCGTCCTTGTCAAAAGATTATTATTCAAGCGGCTCGTCGTCGCGGCGCAGGAAAACGAGATTGTAGCCTGCAAGCCAAGGTCCGTTGTGGCATCCGCTGACGGGCGACATGATTACTGCATCGTGGTTGGTCTCAACTCCGTTTTTCTGCTCTATAACCTTCAGGGATTCAAGCAGGGAAGGACCCGTGTAAACGTGCCAGAGCATGTAGTCTTTTGGATCGCGGTCGCCAATTTTTTCTTTTATAAGCTCGCAGGTGCGAGCCAAAGCCTTTTTAGGTGTTCTGACGCTCTCAAGGGCAACTATCTCGCCCTCTTTATTGAAGTGAACAACGGGGCAAATGTTGAGCATCTGACCCATAAATGCCTTACCGCCCTTAAGTCTACCGTTGTAAATAAGGTAATCAAGCTTGCCGTCAACGCCGATAAACTCCTGATGAGCCATTATCCAATATAGCTCCTTCATTATGGTATCGGTGTCCACGCCCTCGGCGACGAGCTGTGCCGCGCGGACTGCCAGAAATCCCTCGATAAAGCATACTGTCTTTGAATCAAGAACGGTTATTTTGATCTTATCCTCGTAATCTTGGGCAACAAGACATATTTCGTTATACGTTCCGCCAAGACCGGAGCTTATGGCTATGACGATTATTTCGTCGTATCCATCCTCGATAGCCTTGTCAAAATGACTGCGGATCTCCGCAATCGTGGGCATTCCCGTTTTGGGAAGGTTATTTTTGGGATCTTCCATGGTTTCGAGTCTGTCATAGAATGCCACGGGATCAAGATCAAGTCCCTCGAGATATTCCTTGCCCTCATAATATACGTGTACTCTGATTATGTCAATGTCGAGATCTCTGTATCTTTCGGGAGCGTATTCGATGCATCCCGTTGAAGTGCACATTACTTTTCTTTTCATATTGTTCTTCCTTTACAAATTATTTGATAAATTGAGCCTCACATGCGTAAAGCATCAGCGCTCGAAAAACGCAGGTGTTTTGCGTTATCAGTGCTTTCCGTTGAAAACATCTATGTTTGCCGCAAGGTTCAGCATCATTTCGATAACGCTTGATATTGACTTTTCGTTAGCTGCGCCGTGCGCCTTTATTACGGGCTTTCTGATACCCAGGATAATGCCTCCGCCAAGCGACGCAAGATCGTATTTGGATGCAAGGTATCCCACAAGCTGCATGTATTCCTCCTTGCCCGTTTGCTTTGCGTATTTGACAATGTCGGTTATTATACGCTTGGCAATGCCCTCGGTTACCTTGAGCACCTGATTGCCGGCAAAGCCATCGCACACAAGTACGTCACATGCGCCCGAAAGAGCGTTTGTTCCTTCCACGTTACCAACAAAGTTGATATCGGTTTCTTGGGCAAGCATTGCGTGTGCCTCCTTGACCGCCTTGTTTCCCTTGGTGGGCTCGGCACCGTTGGAGAGCAGAGCAACTCTGGGGGTATCAATTTTATAAAGATCCTTCATAAAGCTTGTGCCAAGATGGGCAAAGTGAACCAACGTAGATGCTCCGCAGTCGATGGTCGCACCTGTGTCTACAAGACAGGTAAATCCGCCGTTTTCGGCGGGAAGGACCGCCGCCAGCGCAGGTCTTACTCTGTCGGGTGTGGAAAGATATCTCATGCTTCCCGCAATGAGCGCGCCCGTGCTACCCGCGTTTATTACACCAACGATATCATCTCTTTGTGCCGCGGCTGCCAACGCTCTGACCAAGGATGAATCGGTTTTTTGGAAAAGCGCGGTAGAGGGACTGTCAAAGTTTGTGATGATCTCTGTTGTGCCAACTATTTCTACGCGATCTGTGGGCAACCCGTTTGCCTGACACTCGCGCTTGATTATGTTTTCGTCGCCGAATAGGCATACGGATAGCTCCGCGTGCGCGTTTAGCGCCGCGCCAACGCCTCGTATCATCATTTCTGGGCCCTTGTCGCTGCCCATAACGTCAACGGCTATTTTATACTGTGCCATATCATTCCTCCGTGTTTATTCTATCGCCACGTAATAATCGTAAATTTCCTGACCGCCGATATACGTTGTGACCTCGCAATCGGGATAAAGCACCTCCAACTTTTCGGTGAGCTCAACTCTTTGAGCGTCGGATACGTGAGCGCCCACGAACACTGTTATTATTTCGCGCTCGTCCATGTCATCCAAAGCTTGAAGCATAGCGACGAGGGCATCCTCGGCGCAGCTTGCGGTGGCGGTTATTGCCCCGTCCGTAATGGCGATATAATCGTCTTTGTTGATCGATACGCCTCCGATAACGGCATCGCGCACGGCGCGGGTTATCTCGCTTGACACGACGCTTTCCGCGGCTCGTATCGCGCCCGCTACTAAAGAGTCAATGTCCGTAATACCGGGAGTTATTACCGAAAGGGCACTGTAGCCCTGCATAATACTTTTGGTTGGAACTATGTGAACGAAGCCGTTTTGCCAAATCTCCGATGCCTGCTGCGCCGCCAAGAAAACGTTTTTATTGTTAGGCAGAACGATAATATGCTCGGAGTTGCATTTTTCAAACGCATCAATAAATTCTTCTGTGGAAGGGTTAGCGGTCTGTCCTCCGCATATTATTTCGTCGGCACCCATGTCTGAAAGCAACGCGCATAATCCCTCGCCCGAGGCAACGGTTACTACGGAATAAGGCTTTTTTGGTGTAGCCGGCTTTTTCTTTGGAGTATCTGACGATCCCGTATGGTCAAGCGACATGTTTTCAACCTTGACCGTGAGGAATTCACCGTATTTTTGGCATATTGCCATTACGCCGCCAGGAAAGAAGGTGTGTACGTGTATCTTGACTACGTCTCCGTCCTTTACCGCAACAATGCTTTCGCCTCCAAGACTTTCAAGTTCGTTTATGATAATATCCTTGTCAAACGTGTCAGGATCTACCTTGGCGTTCATAAGTCGCAGCAGGATCTCGGTGCAATATCCAAATTCCAGAATACTGTCCCTGGTAAATCTATTGATGTCTACGTTGTGTGCCTGCTTCTCGCCGTTGAATTTGTATGAGTCGATCTTGATTTTGCCCGTAAGAGAGGAATACATGCCAACGGCAATGCAAAGATATCCCGCGCCGCCCGAGTCGACCACGTCGGCCTCCGCAAGGACGGGCAATAACTCCTTGGTTCGAGCCAGGGAGCGCTCCGCCTCCTCAATATGGAGTCTGAAAAAGTCATCAACGGAGGAATTCTCGTCAATCTTGAGCCCTGCGTATTCTGTGCTTTCGCGGAATACGGTAAGTATAGTTCCCTCGGTAGGATTAGTTACCGCGTGATATGACTTTTCAATTCCGCTTCTGTATGCGTTCAAAAGATCAACAGCAGTAACCGAATCGAGACCCTCCAACGCGTCAGTGATTCCCGAAAATATCTGGGAGAGAATAACACCGGAGTTGCCGCGAGCTCCAAGGAGCATTCCATGAGCGAATTTTTTCATAACATCGCCCACGCTTTCAATTTCAGATTCCGCTATTTCGCAAATGCCGCCCTCAATGGTTTTTGTCATATTTGTACCCGTATCTCCGTCGGGGACGGGAAAAACGTTAAGATCGTTTATTTCCGCAAGATTAGATCGTATATTTTCCGCGCCGCCAATGAGCATGGATTTCAGCTTTTTGCCGTCTAATATAGTCGTACTCATAACATCTCCATAAATGTAAGTTCTTCGTAATATGAGCATATGTTTCCGCTCGCAAATTAAGACTTATCTTGTCCGCATCGGCAACATTTTCGCATATTACTTCGGTATTATACAATACAAATTATAACTCAATGTCAACGGCTTGGAAATAATTGTAAAAATACATCAAATAGCGTCGGCGATCAGAACAAAAGAATCCGTTCATATATAGTGGTTAGAATCGGAAAAGGGATGGAGAGGGATTCTGAACCTTTAACTCGGCATAGCCGAGTTGTGGGAGTTCTCTTGACTCTCTACCATAGCAAATCAAAAAGACACCCGATGGGTGTCTTTTTGATTTGCGAAGAACGAGTAAAAAGGTCAAAACCGAGGTAAAAGCCAACAAAAGGTCAACTTTTTTCCATTATTCTTGTACAATCACTGCATCTCCCAAAAGAATCTAAAGATAATGGCTTTAAAACACGTTTAAGTTCTCTTCGAATGGCGCGATGTTCTAAATCGGAAATTTTTTGTGCGTTATCACAAACGAATCCTATATCATCAATACTAGGGTTATACCCCTGTGCTCCACAAACGACACACGTATTGATAAATCTTTTTGCAGATGGATTCCATTTCTCGATGTATAACGACTTTCCCTTTTTCGTGA
>SVTF01000003.1 GCA_015063905.1 Oscillospiraceae bacterium
TCGTGCAGGTTCGCACAAAATCAATTTAATATGCGGGTATGGCGGAATTGGCAGACGCGCTAGATTCAGGTTCTAGTGAGGTTACCTTCGTGCAGGTTCAAGTCCTGTTACCCGCACCAAAAATTAAAGGGCAGGCTTTCGTCTGCCCTTTAATTTTTAGTTTGACTTAATGGACGCAGAACCTCTCCAATTCGCAAGAATTGGATTGCTTTGCGGCTAATATGCACATTATCACAAATATAGTCTCGGCGCAAAGCGGGGTTCGTAAGCCTGTTACCCGCACCAAACAAATGGCGGTACGCAGTAGTGTACCGTTTTTTGTTTTCCCCACTCACTCTCCACTTTGACATAAAAAAAGCCTTTTAGAAAAACTTTTCACCACCATATTGACATCGATTTTTTGATATGATATAGTAGCATTGGAAGATAAAAATAAGGAGCGTTTTAATGAAAAAATATATTGCCTTTTTGCTTTGCTTTATAATGATGTTATCGTTGATTTCATGTAACACGGAAAATGCTATTGAAGCTACGAACCCCCCTGATAACTCAGATAAAGCCACAGCCCCGAGCAAACAACATTACAAAATAGAAAAACTTGATTTGACAAAAGTAAGATATTACATATATGATACTAACGGAAATACAGTATTATCCGATGAAACAGACAGACCGCTTGATATTTCAATGCTTGGTGATAATATCGTTGACATCTGTATCGGTATGGGAACGGGAATCAGCATTCACAAATATTATGACGTGCAAAACAATAGATTTTCCGAGGAATACTCTTACGTTGCGGCAGCTTCGGGTAATCTTGTGGCATATATCGATACATCAATGGAAGATCCAATGATAAATCGTGTGCTGGTCGTACGTGATATATTTGATAAAAATATATTTTACAAATCGTTTGGATTGGATTTTTCGCCAACCGTGCACGATCCCATAGAGTCAGCGAGCTTTAGCGACGGTGAAGCCGAGCTTGATGTTGTATATCTTAGTGAAAGACCGCCTGTTCCTTTATCTATAACGCTACCGATTCGTCACGCTTCGGGTGAAGGAGAAATATTGTCGCATGCCGAAAGGGCTATGCAAGCGTACGAAGCGGCTCTAAAAAACAAGATCAGAGTTTGCGAGACCGACATTGAAGAATATAACTATTTAAAGGATTACAAAACGCCCTATAACAGAATCCCGCTTTGTGAGTTGGAACGTTTGAGATATGCCTATATGGACGTTGACGGTGACTCAATAAACGAGCTTGTCATTGATTGCGGAGATACCTTGATCTTGCGCTATTATGAGGGCACTGTTTACATTTATTCCTTCATATTCAGAAATCTATATTATTTGAATACCGATGGCTCATACTCTTGGAATCATACGGGAACAGATTTTGAATATGGCGAAAATCAAATATATTTTGAAGGCTCGGCTCTGAAGACAAGAGAAATCTGGCGTATTGTCAACGACGGAGAACCTGATGCTGAGTATTATATTGGAGATAAACAGGTTACACAAGAGGAGATCTTGACATATTTTGAGAATAGTTCTGAAACAAGAATCGAGTTTTTGCCGCTTGAGGTTTCTTGGTTGAATAAAATTTCACGATATGAGGCAATCACAATCGCAGAAAATTATTGGGAAGATTTTGATATTAAAGAAAACGGATACCGTGTTGAACTCGCCGTCAATGCCAATGCACCCGATTCAGTTTACGTTATGGTAATTAAAAGGTTGGTTATAGATCACTATTCTACGTTTGATGAGATCTGGATTGATAAAACTTCGGGAGAAGCCATCATTCCATATGAACCCGACGGCAAAGGCTAAATTTCACCGAGGTGACGTTACCATCAGGTTCTAGTGAGGTTACCTTCGTGCAGGTTCAAGTCCTGTTACCCGCACCAAAACAACAAGAGAGGCTCAATACCTCTCTTTTGTGTTTCGGAACGGTATTGTGTTTGTATTCGGTCGGTGTTTATTATTCAAACAACTATTGACAAACGTTAAAATATGCCTTAAAATATAGGCAGAGTGGACGGTATTTGGTGCCGTCATCACATTAAAGGAGATGACTCTTATGAAAAACATTCAATTCTACGCCAAGGACGACAATGGAAACACGTTGCCTTTTGAGCATAGCATCAAGGACGGTATACTTACAGCAACTCTCCCACGCTCTTTTTTTGAAAACAGCGCGTTTATCAACGTTGAATGTGACGCGTTTGGCGCAAAAGCGGGCGACGACGGCTATTATCTGCTGCCCGAGCACCGTTTTTCACACGGCAGCGTGCTTACAAGATTCACTCCCCGCGAGGATTGCGGCATGAGCGTGCCAAACGCCAGCATCTTTTTTATGGCGGTGGGTCTATCAAACGCAACGTACGTGGTGCTTCCCGAAATGTACTACAGAGTGGATTTTCGTGCCTCGTGCAAGGACGGTCAATACGTAGCGTCCATAAACGTAAGCTTTAAAGATCAGCCCGTTGCCGATGACGTGGTTATTCACGTTTTGCGCCTCCCTGCAGGCTCGGACTACAATGCCGTTGCCAAGGCTATCCGCGATTACCGTATCGCAAGGGGCGAAATTGCTCCGCTAAAGGACAAGCTTGGGGAAAGCGAAACATTGCAATACTTCCGCAAATACCCTATGATAAGAATACGCATGGGATGGAAGCCCGTTCCTCCCCCCGTTCTTCATCAAACACCCGAAAACGAGCCGCCGATGCGCGTTGCCTGCACTTTTTCCCGAGTGCGCGATATTGCCGACGAGCTTAAACGTCAGGGTGTTGAGGGAGCGACACTGTGCCTTGTCGGTTGGAACCAAAAGGGACACGACGGACGTTGGCCGCAGATATTCCCCGTTGAAGAGGCGCTTGGAGGCGAGGAGGAGCTTATTAAGACCATAAAGCACGTTCAGGCGCTGGGATACGAGATAGTTTGCCACACCAACTCCCTTGATCACTACGAGATAGCGGATATTTTCGACTACGACAAGATAGCTCGCAGAAAAAACGGCGAGCTTGTTCAAGAAGGCTCCTGGAGTGGCGGGGACGCTTACCGCGCCTGCCCCATCCATCAGGTCGAGATAGCGAAAGAGCTGCTGCCGCGCGTCCGCGACCTTGGATTTAAGGGTGTGCATTACATAGACGTTGTTACCACTATCCCGCCCGACACCTGCTTTTCAGAGCAGCATCCCTGCTCCACCAGAAAGGCTATCGACTGTATGCGCGAGCTCATGCGACTGTCCAAAGATCTTTTTGGCGGTTTTTCCTCCGAGGGTTGCATGGATTTTTCACTTGGAGAGCTCGACTATTCGCTTTATAACCGATTTACCGCCTTTCTCCCCTCCGCACCCGACAACGCATTTGTTGACCAATATATTCCCATGCTGGAGCTTACCTATCACGGCATAGTTCTCTACAATCCCTACACCGAAACGGTAAACTACACGCTTAAGGGTGCCGACTGCGCCACCACGTTTGCGCTTTACGGCGGCATACCCACCTTTTATTACTATTCCAAATTCTGCGGCGAGGGCAGAAGCAACTGGATGGGCGAGACCGACCTTACGTGCGACGACGATGAGCAGCTGAGATGGGGCGTTTCCCGCATCAAACAAGCGCTTGACGAATACACGCGCCACGCCGAAAGGCAGCTTGAGTTTATGTCATCTTATGAGAAGCTGCAAAACGGACTGATGGCAATTCGTTACGAGGACGGCGGCGGAGTTTGCGCAAACTATACGGATAACGAACTTTTGTTTGAGGGCAACGTCATAGCGCCTCACTCGTATATTTACTTCGACAAGGAGAATAAAATTGAGATTTGAGCAAATAACCCCCGGGGACATAGACAGAGTATTTGATATTTTAGAAAAGAGCTTTCCCGTTGACGAATACAGACCCCTCGAGCAGCAAAAAGCACTCATTTTAGCCAAAAAATACACGGTTTACGCGCTTTATGACGGCGACTCGCTTGTAGGCTTTATTTCGGTGTGGGATCTTGCTACGGTTGCTTACGTAGAGCATCTGGCGGTGGCTTTGGAGCATCGCGGAAAGGGTCACGGCTCAATGCTGCTCCGCGAGCTTTCAATGCTTTTGAAAAAAAGAATTTGCCTTGAGGTTGAGCCTCCGCTGACATCCGAGGCTACGCGGCGCATAGCATTTTATCGCCGCAACGGCTTTTATCTCAATAGCTATCCCTATCTCCAGCCCGCCTATTCGCAGGACCGCCAAGCTGTTCCGCTGTTGCTGATGACTACCCAAGCTCCCCTTACGCAAACGGAATTCGACGACGTAAAAAGCCTGCTTTATCACGAGGTCTATCAAGCTTTCTAAAAAACAGACCGTTCCGCGCCTGTACTACGGCAGGTTGGCGGGGCGGTCTTTATTGTTTTTATTTTGCGTAAGCGTGTGAAACTTGCGTGTCCTTGGCGTTTGACCGTCTTTTCTCCAGGCTTCTGACCGTGGCGGCGGCAGCTCTTCCCGTGTCCGCGGCGGTGGGAAGTCCGCCCGGAAGCTGCTGCCACTGGGTAGCCAGCAAAACGTTTTCAAGTCCAGCTATCCTGTTGCTCTTGCGGGTAGGCACGAGGTATGACGGCATGGCAAAGCTCATATACGTACCCATTTCAGAATGGGTAAAGCGTCTGTACGTTGCGGGGGTCCACACGTCGATGCAGCGCAGCTTGCCCGCCATTTCGGGAAATCTTGACACAAGTAACTCCTCAATGCAGGAAGCGAGTCTTTGCTTTTTTCTTTTATACGCTTCTCTGTTCTCCGCACGAAGACGTATAAACGCGCGCGCGTCCGACTCATTGCAAAACGTCAGGCTTTGAATAATATTCTTACCCTTAGGCGCATAACTCGGCTCGTGCGAGAATTCGCGCACGATAAGGCTGTCCGTTCTGAGTATGGCGCGATATCTGTTGCTTATCGGGAACATAAGATCACCCTTAAAGGGCAGCTGCTCCACGTCGCAGGCAAACGCGCAATGATAGCTTGAAAACCTATATAATCGCGGGGAATCATATAGCTTTTGCAGTTGCTTTGGCATGGGCGCGTCTATTATCTTGCCAAACACGGCGGCGGGGTCGGCGGTCAGTATAACGTAATCTGACAAAATGCTCTTGCCGTCCAAAAGCTTTACCGAGCTTGCCGCGCCGTCCTTTATATCGACCCGTGTGACCGCCTGCCCCAAGATAAGCTCGCCGCCCAGCGACAAAAAGCGCTCCTTCATCCTTTGCGCCATTGCAAACGAGCCGCCGCGCACAAGGTCGCCGTTATCAAAACAAAAGGTTGCGAACACCGTTATGAGAGCCAGCGATCCAAAATCATCGCCCATCATGGCCGTTAAAAAATAGCGCATCAGCTTATTGCTAAAGCGAGCCGCAAGCTCCCCCGTGGTAAGCGACCAATACTTTAGCAGCGTAGGAGCTACGGTAAACTTACGCGAGGGCGAAAGCCCTTTATTTTTTTGCTCTCCCGCAATGCCGCACAGTCCCGCCACACTCTCAACCGCCCGTATCAGCGACTCTATCTCGCGCTTGTCCTCGGGCGCCAATGACAGCATATCGCGCTTCATCTTGTAAAGGTCACGGCATAGCGATAGCCTCTTTCCTCTGTATTCGCAGGTGTACAGCGTGTCGTTTTTTATTATCTCAACGCCCTCGCTAAGCGCCCCGAGGTCGCGCCACATTTTGTAGGTATCCGTTGCTCGATTTGTACCCGTCAGCCAATGGATGCAGTTATCGATATGATACTCCCCGCGCTGCCAGCCCGTAAGATTGCCGCCCGCATCCCCGTGCTGCTCGCACACTGTGACGCTATGCCCGTCCAAAAGGCAGTATATTCCCGCGGATAGCCCCGCAACGCCGCCTCCCACTATTACTACTCTTGCCATTTTTACCCCCACGCTTTTTCTTTTATTGTTAACGGCGGCGCGGGTGTTAATTCAAAAAGCGCAAAAAAGCCTTGAAGCGTTTTTGCTCCAAGGCTTTTTGTATATATTCGGTCACGCCTCGGTGATGATATACATATCCGAGGTATAGTCCTCAAGGCGATAGTTGACACCCATGCCAACGTTCATCAGCGAAGCTCCCGAGGCTACTATGCCAAGCTTTTCGATGCGATAGGTCTTATCCTTGTCAAGTCCCTGCAATCTTATGCGCTTGGTATCGCCGTTTGCGGGCGCTTCACGGCGGTAAACGCAAAGAATGGCGCGGCTCTTGTCCTTGCTTACCACCATTTCGGTGAAATAGTTGCTTACATATGGGTTTTCTATTCTGTAAAGGTCGCCCTCAAGCACGATGTCCTGAATCTGCTTATATTCCTCCACCTGCGCCTTGACCGCAGCTTTGTCCTCATCCGTGAACTTGGTGGTGTCAAGCTCGTAGCCCGTAGCTCCGAGATGCGCTATATTGGCTCTTGAGCTCATGGGCGTTACGCGGTGCGTCTGGTGGTTGGGAACGGCGGATACGTGGCAGGACATGGTGGACAAGGGATACATCATGCTGGTTCCGTACTGTATCTTGGTTCTCGTGTCGGCATCGGAGCAATCCGAGGTCCATATCTGCGGGAAATAATAAAGCATTGCGGGGTCATAGCGTCCGCCTCCGCCCGCGCAGCCTTCGAAGAATACGTGGGGGTTGCCGTTGATTATCCTCTCGCATATATCGTAGAGTCCAAGGGCATATCTGTGTGCAAACTCGCTCTGTCTTTCGGGATCTGTTCCCACAGAGAACGCGTCGGTCACGTTGCGGTTATAATCCCACTTTACGTAGTCTATCTTATGCTCGCGGAGCATCTTGTTTATCATTTCGACAACGCAATCGCGCACGTCCTTGCGGGTAAGGTCAAGGCAATACTGATGGCGGCTATAGCTTCTGGGACGTCCCGGCACGCCTATGGCGTAATCGGGATGGGCGCGATAGAGGTCGGAGTCCTCGTTTATCATCTCGGGCTCAAACCAAAGTCCGAACTTCATTCCCTTTGCGTGTGTATGCTCGATGATAACGTCGATACCGCCAACCAGCTTTTGCTCGTTGACGTACCAATCTCCAAGCGCGAATCTGTCGTTCTTGCGCTCGCCGAACCAACCGTCGTCAAGCACGAGGGTATCTATTCCCGTGCCCTCTACCGAATCGACGATGGCGCAAAGCTTTTCGTTGTCAAAATTGAAATAGGTAGCCTCCCAGTTATTGATAACTATGGGGCGGGGCTGCTTTACAAATCTCTTGTTTATCAGATGCTCTCTGAAGGTGTCGTGCAGCGTTCGGCTCATGCCGCCTATTCCCTCGTTTGAATATGCTATCACCGCCTCGGGTGTTTCAAGGATCTCGCCCGCGCCGAGCGTCCAGCAGAAATCAAAATCGTTTATACCGCCCGTAACGATGGAGTCACCGTTGCTTGTTCCCTCCGCCTTAAGCACGAAGGACGAGGAATAGATAAGGCTTATGCCGTATGCCTCTCCAAACTGCTCGGTAGCGTCCTTGGATGTCACCATGATAAAGGGATTCTGCGTTGCGGACGAGGAATAGCGCTTGGAATCCGAGCTGATAACGCCGTGAGGCATAGGTCTGCGCTCGGGCGTGCGCTCCGCCATCCAGTTGCCCGGGAAGGTGACAACGTCGTAATCAACGCCGCCAAATCCCAAGGTGAAGGAGTATGCTCTGTGTAGCTTCAGCGTGGTATTTCCGCCATTCTTGTACACGATACGGCGGGATATGACCGAAACGTCGTCATATACGCTGTAATAGAGGTCGACCTGCATATCGCCAAACTTATCCTTTAGGTGAACGACAAGCGTTTCTCCTCCGTCAAGCGAGGGCATGCCGTTTATGCGGGGCTTTTCGTTTAATATATCATGACCCACGTATTCAAGGTCGCAAAGGCGGTCGCCTCTCTCGCTCTCAACCAAAAAGGTAGGCTCGCGATAATCGCTGGTGCCGAAAAACGCTATCTCGGGGAGAGTGTTGTTATAGGAAAGATTGGGATTATCCACGCCCGCGGGAGTAGCTATCTGGGAGCGGCTTCCGAAGGATCTTACAAAGGATACGTCCTCGCAGGGCACCGCCGCGCCAAAATGCAAATGCTCGGGGTAGCCCACCGCGTTGATGCGGAAAATATAGGAATATCCCTTACCGTTCAAATAAAAAGTCTTGTTTTGCTCGTTAAAGATTATCGACATAGAGTGACTCCGTTTCTTTACGTATTGTGATGCTTACACACACATGTAAATTATACCATACATAGCCCCACGTGTCAACCGATTTCGCGCATTTGCGCGCTAATTTTTAACCAGCTCGCCATCCCTCAGCGTGCTGAAAAACAGACACGCGCAAAACACGTATATTCCAAGTCCCGCGCCTATCCTTATCATCAGATACATAGCCACCGTCCAGATGGCGAATGCGCACACCCCGCCCGTAACGCCAACTATCCTTTCGGCAAGGCTATCGTTTGCCGTCATAGCCAAAAAGCAATATAGCATCCTGCCTCCGTCAAAGGTCTTTATGGGCAAAAGATTCATTGCTCCCTGCACCGCCGCGCACAAAACAAAAAAGGATAAAGCTCCAACGCCCGTTATCTCGCCCGCGAGCATAAGACGCTCTACGCTTTGAGCTGCCCTGTCAAGCGGAAGCTCGCAAAGGCGGGCGGCGATCAACCCCGTGGCAACGATAGCAACGTTGACCATGGGCCCCGACATACATAAAATAAGCTCGTCTGCATAAGACCCCGCGCCCTGCCGCGTGCATATGCGCGCTCCCGAAATGTCTATCCTTATCTCCTCCACCTCGATGCCGCGCGCCCACGCCGCCGCCAAGTGTCCAAGCTCGTGCAGCACAGCGCACGCTCCGTATATCAAAAAAACGCTTGCCCTCTCCGACAGTATGACTGCCACAAGCATCAGAAAGGCTCCCGCCCCTACCTTAAGTTTATTCATAGCTCTCCCTCCGCAAAAGGTTTGGTTGCTTTGCCTTAAAATGTATGTATAATATTAAAAGAATATTTATATTTTCCGTGAATTGACTTGACAATCATTTGATTGTGTGATAAAATTACAGTGTCACATTGTGGACTTACATCAGATAAAACGAAAAGGAGAGACTTATGAATCTTCAGATAAAAGAGGACTACATTCCCGGCACACAGCTATTGAGAGAAAAAATGGGCGGAATAACGGGACTTGAATTTTTGTCAAAGATATTTTTCATCACCGACGGAGTTATGCTTACCCAGATACGCGAAATATCTGGTATTGACGGCTCTACCCTGCAAAACTGGACAAAGCGCGGATGGGTAGAAAACTCCAAGCTCAAAAAATACAATATCAACCAGGTTGCGCACATCCTTATCATCAATATGCTGCGCTCCTGCATGCAGCTTGATAAGATATCCTCTCTTATTCAGTACATCAACGGCAGCGTGAATGACCGCGATGACGATATAATCGAGGACTCCGTTCTCTATGACTACATCTGCCGCATACTTGACAAGCTTATGACTTATGACGTATGCTCCATAGGCTCGATAAGAAACACGATAGACGAGGTAACCAGCGACTATACGGAAAGCATTGCGGGCAGCCGCGTGCGCCTTACCAACGCGCTTGAGATAATCGTTGTTGCCTACTACGCATCCCTTATCAAAAAACACTCGGATTCCCTGCTTGAAAACCTTTTTGGCAGAGCTTAAGGAGCGAATATGAAAAAACGACCCATTGATACGTTGCTTGGCTCGCTTGTGTATGCGCTGTACATGATGCTTTCCTGCCTTGTGATCATGTTTGTGGAGATACTTGCCATCAAAATAGCCAATCTGTTTGTCGTGGTTGACAATTTTTCCACGTCTGTGATACGCGCCGTCATATACACGCTTGGAGTAAACGCGCTGCTTGCCATCATAGCCTTTCACGAGGGATACAAGGCGGCAAGACCCGCCCCCATCGCAACCGCAATATCCGCCACCGTGGCAACGCTCATCCACTCGCTGTTCGCGCTGTTGTTCAGCTTTGAGGCGTTTTGCGCGGGCGGCGTGCGCTCCATCGCTATATTGGTAAAATTCGGCAAAACCATTAATAGCCCTCTGTTTGCGGGCACGCTTGACCGTTTTGACATAATTCCCTTTTTCTTTATAAACAGTGCCATATACGTAGCCGTTATGATAATAGCAAACAAGCTTGGCGCCTCTCACAGGCTAAAGGTCAGAGATGAAATGAATATCGGCGCGCATCGGGACATGCCTGAATAATCGGACAAAAAAGAAGGATCTACAATGATAATTGAAAACAACGACAGAAAAATACTTATAGGCAAGAATTTCTCCGAGCCCGCACCAAAAGCGTGCGACGATGGGGTTGACTCCAAGGAGCTGCTATATAAAATATGCAAGACCGTAACGGAGGGCGGATATAACGCAGTGTCTCAGCTGATGGGCTACATCATAAGCGAAGACCCCGCGCACATATCCAACTATAACAACGCGAGAACGCTTATAGGACGAATAGACCGCGACGAGCTTTTGGAGGACATGATAAACACTTACCTTGAAAAGCTCGAGGCGCAATACGGAAACAAGGATAGCGACGATGGACTTTGATGCTTTGATAAGAGTCATATCAAAAGATGGATGCGAGCTTTCTTTAGACGGGCAAAGCACCGTTGTTGCGCTTGGTACATTTGACGGAGTTCACCTAGCGCACAGGGGGCTTTTGCAAAATGCAGTAATCTTTAAAGAGCAAAGGCACGCAAAGCTTTGCGGCGCGTTTTGCTTTTACTCAAGTCCCATCTCGTATCTTCGCGGCGTGGAGGTGCCTATGATATGCACCTTTGAGCAAAAGCTTGAGCTTATGTTCGATACGGGGATAGACTTTGTTGCGGTTGCCGACTTTGCCGCTCTTTGCGACGTGGGCGCGGAGCGATTCGTAAACGACGTGTTAGTGGCAAGGCTGGGTTGCGTGGGCGCGGTGTGCGGCTTTAATCACCGATTTGGCAAGGGCGGGTTGGGTGACTCCCGTCTGCTTGGCTCTGTTTTGGGACAAGACGCCATCCTTACCTATCCCGAGGTCAAAATAAACGGAGAAACGGTAAGCTCAACGGCGATAAGAGAGCATCTTTCGCGCGGCGAAGTTTCGCTTGCCCGACGCATGCTTGGCAGACCCTATTCGCTTGTCGCGCCCGTGCTTTCGGGCAAAAAGCTTGGCAGAACTATCGGCTGTCCAACCGCGAATCAGGTGTTCCCTTTGCGCTCGGTAGAGCTTAAGCACGGGATATACGCCACGCTCTGTACCACTGAGGACGGAAGCACGTTTGTGGGCGCGTCCAACGTGGGCGTAAGACCCTCGATAGACGCAAATATCGACGATCATTCATTGAATTGCGAAACTCTGCTTGCCGATTTTTCGCGCGACGTTTACGGCGAGATACTAAGGGTGGATTTTTACGAATATCTGCGCGAGGAAAGAAAATTTGATTCCCTCTCCGAGCTTTCGTCAGCCATCAGAGGCGATCTTGACCGCGCCGTTGAATATTTCAAATCCCAAAAGCTTATAAATTAACGAAATTTCGTAAAAATGCCGCTTTGCCGAACCGTAAAACACCAATAACGCGTTGCGGTACAAGGTATTATCAATAACAAATATCAAATTTTTAAAAAAGGAGGACAAGATGAAAAAAACGCATATAAAACGCTCAATTTCTCTTATTCTCCTTATTTTGACGCTTATTTTATCTCTCCCGCTGAGCGCATCGTCCGCGCAACCGCCCTTTCCCTCGCCCACAGGCGAGCTTGACGGCAAGGCGCAATGCGTGTACGACGTGACGCACAAGCGTTTCCTTTATAAAAACAATCCAAACGAGGTGCTGAACACCTCTACAAGTGCCAAGATAATGTCGGGGCTTATCGCCTGCGAGCAGCTTTCGGGCAGGCTTAACGAAAAGATAACCATAACCGAAAAAATGATAAGCGGTGTGGGCGGCTACTCCATGAAGCTCAAGGCGGGCGAAACGGTCACCGTCAAGGATCTGCTCTATGGCGCAATATGCGCCTCGTATAACGATGCGGCGTATGCGCTCGCGCACGTATGCTCGGGTAGCACGGAAGCCTTTGTAGCACTTATGAATTCCCGCGCAGATGAGCTTGGCGCCGGCATGACCTCCTACACAAATCCCATAGGCTACCCCGACAACTCCGCAATGGTCACCACTCTTTCGGACACACTAAAGATAGCCGAGGCGGCTTATCACAATCAACTGTATATGGAGATATGCTCACGTGTCAGCTATAGCGTGAGATCCACCAACATGAGCGACGAGCGCTTCTTTTACAACAGAAACTATCTGCTCTCCGCGGACTATCAATACAACTACTACAACAAAAAATGCAGCGGCATGAATGCCGGTATTTCCGGCGAGGCGGGCGGCTGGAGCGTGGTCACCGTGGCTCATGACGACGGCGCGGATCTTATCTGCATCGTTCTCGGCGGCACGGAGGACGATACTAATATATACGCCTACCAAACGGTCAACACCCTTGTAAATTGGGCGTGCGATGAGTACAACAGTATCACCGTATTTGAAGCGGGTGACGACATAGGCACGGTGGACGTAGGGCTTACGGGCTTCGGCACTCAAAAGGGCGTTTACGTTGCCGCAAATGACATTCAGGCGTATATGCCCAAAAGCTCCAACTCATCTATTACGTATCACCTCGAGCTTGACTCCGAATATCTTAAGGCTCCGCTTACGGCGGGCGACAGGATAGGCACGGTAAATATTTATTGCGGAGGTGAGCTTATGGTCTCCTCACCCGTTGCGATAAAGCAAAGCTATGAATCAAACGGAGTTATGATAGTGATAGACGCTATAGGCAGATATACCAAGAGCCGCGCGTTTATCGCAACGCTCATCTGCTTTGCCATACTCTTGCCCACGGCGCTTATCATCAAGAGCCGCAGATCCAAGAGCCACGGCAGCTTCAGAAGAAAATATTAAAAACACGGCTGATCCCTCGGGACACGCCGTGTTTTTTATTATTTGCTATATTAAGCTTTATTCTTTGTCCTTCTCAAAGCTCTCGACGGCTTCTATCTTACTCAGCGATTTTTTGAATTTGAAGGCAAAAAGAATAGCCGTAAACGTCACCGCCAAAATATCCGCGATGGGCTCCGCAAGATAAACGCCGACGGTGCGGTCATTCACAAGGCTCGGAACAATATATATAAGCGGCAAAAGAAGCACAAATTTGCGCACGACTGCCACCGCCACCGACGACAACGCATTGCCCAGCGACACAAATGTCATCTGACAGGATATCTGTATACCGAAAAGTATCATTCCCGCAAAATATATTCTGAGCGCCTTCGAAGCAAAAGCCACAAGCTCTGCCTTTGGGGTGAATATCGACACGAACACCTCGGGAATAAGCATCACTAACGCCCACATGGTCACCGAATATATAAGGCAGGTGGTCAGCAATATTTTATACGTTTTCCGTACTCGGTCGGCGTTTTTCGCACCGTAATTATAGCTCAATATCGGCTGAGCGCCCTGTGCTATTCCCTGCGTCGGCAGAAGCGCAAACTGCATTACGCTGGTCAGGATAGTCATCGCTCCGACCGCTATATCACCACCGTATGCTAAAAGCGAGGAGTTGAAGCACACCGAGATCACGCTCTCGCTCGCCTGCATAATAAACGTCGCCGCGCCCAAAGCTATGCATGGCAAAACTATCTTTGGCAGAGGGATCATATTTTTGAGTCTGAGTTTTAATATCGTATTTTTTCCGCAAAGGAATAAAACTACCCAAACGCACGACAGAGCCTGCGAAATAACTGTTGCGAGAGCCGCGCCGCGCACCCCCATATCAAAACCGTAAATAAGGATGGGGTCAAGAATAATATTGGATGCCGCACCCACGATGACCGAGATCATCGACGTTTTGGTGAAGCCCTGCGCGGTAATGAAGGCGTTCATTCCCAGCGTCAGCTGAACAAACACCGTACCGATGGCGTAAACGCTCATATAATCCGTTGCGTATTCTATGGTGTGCTCACTCGCGCCAAACGCCAAAAGCAGATCTCTGTTGAATATGAGCAGCACCGCGGTCAGTATCGCCGACACGATGATCTGCAAGGCAAAGCAGCCGCCCAGCGTTTTCTCTGCGCGCTCGATATTCTTCTCGCCCATAAATATTGATGCTCTCGGCGCGCCGCCCGAGCTGACCAGCGCGGCAAAAGCCGACACTATCATAATTATGGGCATACACACGCCAACGCCCGTTAGCGCAAGGTCGCCCACATCGGGCATATGACCTATGAATATACGGTCAACGACGTTATATAGCATATTGATAAGCTGAGCCACCACCGTTGGTAAGGCAAGTCTGAACAAAAGCTTACCTACGGGATACGTACCCAGCATTTCTTTTTTATCCGCCATAGCAGTCCTCTCTTTTTATTTTCCCAATTTCAGCACGCTCATAGACGGTCCGATCATTCAAAATTATACTATCCTTCTTTTCCGACTTCAACATCTTTTTGTAAATTTTTATATTTGCCGTTTAAAAGAACCGTTCATATAAATAGCCCGAGGATCAAGACCCTCGGGCTATTTTTATTGATTTTCACGTCTGTCCTTTTTCTTTAGCAGCTTTTCGGGCTCCTTTACGTAGCTTCTTACCACGCTTCCGCATCTGCGGCAAATAACGTGATAGATGGTGCAGCCGTGCCACGCGCTGTGGCAACTCTGGAGCGCCCCGTGTCCCTCCTGCTTGGCTTCAAGAAACTCTGAGCCGTGGCAAAAAGGGCATTCCGCGATTCTTATATCCATTGTGGCTCACCTCGGAACAAATTATTTATCCTCTGCTATGCCCTTAACCGATGCTACAAGACCCGCAACGTTCTGGATCTCGGAGGGGATGATTATCTTGGTCGCCTGACCGTCCGCTACCTTTTCGAGTGTTTCCAGACTCTTGAGCGCAACTACTCCGTCACCGGGATTTGCCTCGTTTATCATACGGATACCGTCCGCGGTAGCCTGCTGTATCTTGAGTATAGCCTCTGCCTCACCCTCTGCCTTAAGAACCTGAGACTGCTTTTCAGCCTCTGCTCTGAGTATGCGGGACTGCTTCTCTGCCTCTGCCTCGAGTATCTGCGACTGCTTACGTCCCTCTGCTACGAGTATTGCGGAGTTCTTTTCACCCTCCGCGCGAAGAATGGACTCACGGCGCTCACGCTCTGCCTTCATCTGCTTTTCCATGGCGTCCTGGATCTCCTTTGGCGGAATGATGTTCTTAA
Source organism: Oscillospiraceae bacterium (assembly GCA_015063905.1). GTDB lineage: Bacteria > Bacillota > Clostridia > Oscillospirales > CAG-272 > SVTX01. The sequence goes on from SVTF01000003.1 coordinate 15,301, forward strand.
GCTCAACACGGCTTACCTTGATTCCCCATGGGTCTGTTGCCTCGTCGAGTATGGACCGCATCTTGGCATTGATAATGTCACGCGAGGTAAGCGTTTCATCAAGCTCCATATCACCGATGATATTACGGAGAGTGGTGGATGTAAGATTCTCGATAGCGGTCATGGGAGTAGCGTGACCGTAGCAATAAAGCTTTGCGTCGGTTATCTGATAGAACACAACGGTATCTATCTGCATTCTTACGTTATCCTTTGTTATAACGGGCTGAGGTGGAAAGTCCGCAACTTGCTCCATCTTGTTTATCTTCTTAGCTATTCTATCAACAAAGGGTATCTTGAAATGAAGTCCTGTGCCCCAAGTCGTGTGATATCCGCCAAGGCGCTCGATAACGTACACCTTTGCCTGCGGAACAACGTGCAGATTGGTTATTAACACCAAAAGTACGATAACTCCAAGAGCCACAAATATGCCCGTCAATATAGGATTGACAGCCAAGAGATTCATCATCATTGCAACGTTAGTCATAATAAGTTTTCCTTTCAAAAGTTAATATAGTATTATTTCCAGCGGCATATCAGCTTTACGCCCGATATTGCCTCTATCTCAACAAATTCGCCCACCTCGGCGTATTCGCAATCGTCCAGCATCTTTGCGCTCCACACCATTCCGTCAACCTTAACGGCGCCCGTCATTGCGGCGTTATCTATTCTCTCGATAACCACTGCCGTTTTACCTATAAGAAGGTCGGTGTCGGTTTTTTCCTTGCCGTGATTCTTCAAAAGCTTTTTTCTGAACACGGTGAACGCCAGCAGCACAAGCACCGCCGAAACGCCTCCAAACACTACCCACTGTATCCATTCCGCAACGCCGCACGTTGCAAGCACCATGGAGATCAGCGCGCCCGGAACGAACCACACGGCGATGAGCTCCGCCGTTTGCGACTCGATTATCAAGGCTCCGATGAAAAATACTGCCCACATGATAGTCATTACTATCTCACTCATAGTTAATACCTCCTATCTCGACAAACAAAGCTACGCGCCTGTTTGCCTCCTTGATATAATTATATCACACGGTCACTTGACTGTCAATGCCATTCTTATGAAAAATTTAACAAAATTTCAACCCAAAAATAGTATATCTTGCACAAATATGACGTTTTGTGGCACACGTTGTGCTTATTTTGAATAATACTTTTCCAAAATATCCATTACGCAAAGTCTGCCCAATGAATCGTTGATAACGAAATATTGCGGTCTTGTTTCATCGCTCGCCACCGTGTTTCTGTACGTTCCGTTATTCTCGTGTATCTTATATTTTACCTCAAAAACGACCTCATTATAAGACGCTCCGCTATCATCCGTTATTTGCCTTGAGCTATATTGCGATATTTCTATCGAATATATCTGCTGCTGCGAAAACCAACCCTTTTTTTGCTGCTCCCTGCCCACGTATCCATTATACGCGTCAACGTCGCCCTCATTTATGGCTTTTATCACGTGACACATAAGCTCGAATTCGTCTCCGTAAAGGTCATATTCCTGCTCGTCCACGCTTACCTTAACGCCTGTATAATTATCAACTCGGTAGATATTTCGGTCCAGCGCGAGATATTCCTCATATTCCATTATGTCAAAATCCGCGGGCTTTGTATCCTCAAGCAAGGATGGGTCAACCGTTTCAACCTCTCCGTCGTATTGCCCGGGCATATTTGAAAATATCTCAAGCAACGCGATGACCGCTCCCAAAAGCAAAAAAACACCAACGGCTACGGCAAGCATTATCAATAGCTTCTTTTTTTGAGCCGACATCTTTTTTTTGCCTATATACCGTAATGTTTTATCGTCATCCATCCGATTTACCTCTTTTCATTACTCTACTTACACAGTATAACATATATTCTCGTTTTTTGCAATAATTATAGTCAAAATGTTTAAATTCTTAAATATCTTTCAGAGGTTTTTTGCAACATATCCAAAATGAGAGGAAAATAAGGAAAAATGATAAAAAGCACTTGTTTGTCGGGGGCAATTGTGATATAATTAATATGTATATTTTTATTTTGGCGTCAGCTTGAACGCAAACGGAGATCTTATGAAATACCTTGTTCTTATTCCCGACGGTATGGCAGACGAAACCATTTCGTCACTCGGCAACAAAACACCTATGCAAGCCGCAAGCAAGCCCTATATGGACGCTCTGGCAAAAAAGAGCGTTGTGGGTACTGTTTCCAACGTGCCGCGCGGCATGGTGCCCGAAAGCGACACCGCTAATATGGCTATACTCTCCTTTGACCCCAAGGTCTATTCCAAGGGTCGCTCTCCGCTTGAGGCGGTCAGTATGGGACTTACCATGCAGCCCGACGAGGTGGCTTACCGCTGCAACGTTGTCACCCTTTCCGAAGGCGGCGATTACGACGATAAGATAATGCTGGATCACAGCGCGGACGAGATAACCACCGCCGAGGCTGACGAGCTTATCAAATCATTGGACGCGGCGCTTGGCAACGAGTTTCGCCGCTTCTATACGGGAGTAAGCTATCGCCACTGTATTCTCTGGCGCGGCGGCTGCGATACCTATAATTTTATGCGCCCGCACGACATCTTGGGTCAGCCTATAAAGGACTATCTCCCCTCGGGCGAGGACGGCAGGGTGTTTTATGAGCTTATGCGGGCAAGCTTTGATATTTTGGAGCATCATCCCGTAAACGAGGCGCGCCGCGCGCGCGGCCTTCGCCCCGCGAACTCGATATGGTTGTGGAGCCCCGGCAAAAAGCCCGCGCTTCCCTCCTTTAAGCAAAAATGGGGACTTGACGCGGCGGTCATTTCCGCGGTCGATCTCATCAAGGGAATCGGTCTTTGCGCAGGCATGCGCTCCATCGACGTTGAGGGTGCGACGGGCAACGTTCACACCAATTACGACGGCAAGGCGCAGGCGGCTATAGACGCCTTCAAGGACGGCGCGGACTACGTATATATCCACGTAGAAGGACCCGACGAGTGTGGTCACAGAGCCGAAACGGAAAACAAGGTGCTTTCCATTGAGCTTATTGATAAAAAGATCCTCGGCCCTGTTTATGAGTATCTTAAAGAGTCGGGCGAAGATTTTAAGATCATGGTGCTTCCCGACCATCCAACCCCCGTGCGCCTGAGAACGCACACTATAGATCCCGTTCCCTTTATGGTATATTCGTCGCGCCAAAGCCACTGTGGCGTAGATCAGTTTTCAGAGCTAAGCGCGGCAAAAACGGGATTATACATACCCGATGGATACACACTTATGGAAAAGGTGCTGTTCCAAAATCAGTAAACGTTTGTTGAGGTCTTATGGATAACCAAAATAATGAATTAAACAAGAACGAACAACTGAATAGATGTGGAGAAACGCCAAACGGTGACGCGCCCGACACTAATGCCGCGAGCGAGCCGAGCCAAAACGCAGAGCATCCAAGCGATCCCATTGGCGAAGCGCAGGCTCAAGATGCCGCGCAAGCTCAAGATGTCGCCGTGGCTCAAGATGCCGCGCAAACCGAAAGCTTTGGGTTCAGGGCATTTTCCTCGGTATTCGATATATTGGAGATACTTGTGGTGTCCATTCTTATCGTATTAGTCGCCTTCACCTTCTGCTTCAGACTTTGTCGCGTTTCGGGTGATTCCATGGACGTTACCTTGGAAAACGGCGAAACGCTTATAACATCCGACCTGTTCTACGAGCCCAAGCAAGGAGATATCGTTGTCTTTCACCTTTCCAACGGCGCTTATTTCGAGCCTTTGGTAAAAAGGGTGATAGCGCTTGAGGGTCAAACGGTGACCGTTAACATTTCAACGGGCGAAACGTTTGTTGACGGCGAGCTTTTGGACGAGGATTACGCCTATTTTGGCACGTCGGACGGATATGACAAAACCAGAATACGCAATCTTTTCGACTTTTCTTACGTTACCATTGATGAGCAAGGACATCAGATATTCAGCGCCACCGTTCCGAAGGGAAAAATATTCGTTATGGGCGACAACAGAAACAACTCTTCCGACTCGCGAAACCATTTAGTCGGATTTATTGACAAGGACACGGTGCTTGGAAAAGCGCTTTTCCGCCTTTCCCCCTTTAAAGCGATAGACTAAACTTATAATACATTCAAGAAGGAGTGATATATTATGCCGTCAGATCAGATACAGTGGTTTCCCGGGCACATGGCGAAAACGCGCCGATTAATATCGGAAAATCTCAAAAACGTTGACGTTGTTATTGAGATACTTGACGCGCGCATCCCTCTTTCCTCCAGAAACCCCGAAATAACCAAGCTCACCGAGGGCAAGCCCTCCTTAATAATTCTCAACAAGGCTTCGCTTGCCGACCCCGAGCAAAATAAATTGTGGCAAAAGCACTACACAACGGCTACCACCGCCTGCATCACAGTCGATTGCCTGACGGGCGAGGGACTCAACAAGATACTCCCCGCCATCAAGGAGCTGATGCGCGAAAAGCTGGAGCGATACGAGAGCAAGGGTATGATGGGACGCCGTATATTCGCAATGGTGCTCGGTATCCCCAACGTGGGCAAATCCACACTCATAAACAAGCTTTCGGGCTCTAAAAAAGCCAAGGTGGAAAACCGCCCCGGTGTTACCCGCGACAAGCAATGGGTATCCACGGGCATTGGCGTTGACCTGCTCGATATGCCGGGCATCCTTTGGCCCAAGTTTGAGGACAGAACTGTTGGCGAAAACCTCGCGCTCACGGGCGCTATCAAGGACGACGTTCTCGATATCGAATCGCTCGCTATGATATACTGCAACCGTATGCGCTCGCTCTATCCCGATATGCTCTCGGCACGCTATAAGCTGGGCGATATGTCGGCACTCTCTGACCTCGGTGACTACGAGCTGCTCTGCCTCATCGGCAAAAAACGCGGCTTTCTTATCTCGGGCGGCGAGATCAATACAGAACGCACCGCCGATATGCTGCTAGACGAGTTCCGCGGAGCAAAGCTTGGTAGGATAACGCTGGACAGAGGGTAGTTAGATTGTGATTTATGAGGAGATGCGGTCGCTTTTGCAAAAGCTCCGCAAAACCTTTTAGGTCTTTAGGTTCTAACCCACTCGAGTTGACGTTGAAATTTTGCTTGCAAAATTTCAACCTGCTGATCCTATCTGTATTGATAGATTGTCGAACCTAACCGATAACGTTCAACTGTAGATACGGTTTAACTGATCGGGGTTGCGGTTAGTATTATATAAAGAGGAATTATTTTATGCCTGATTATTCAATAGAAAATGAGTTGAAAGAACAAGGATATGCTTACGTTTGCGGTGTTGACGAGGCGGGACGCGGACCGCTTTGCGGACCCGTTTACGCGGCGGCATGCATTTTGCCCGACGGATTGGTCATAGAGGGGCTCAACGACTCCAAAAAGCTGACCGAAAAAAAGCGCGAGGCGCTTTTTGACGTCATTTGTGAAAACGCCGTTGCCTACTGCATCGCGTCCGCGAGCGTTGAGGAGATCGACGAGCTTAATATTTTGGAGGCAGATCTTCTGGCTATGCGCCGCGCTATTGACGGGCTTGCCGTAAAGGCGGAGTTCGCCATCATCGACGGCAACGTCGCGCGCGATTTTCAAATTCCCGCAAAGGCTATCGTCAAGGGAGACGCCAAGAGCATGAATATCGCGGCGGCATCGGTGCTTGCAAAGGTCGCCAGAGACCGCGTATGCATCGAGCTTGACAGTCAGTATCCCCAATACGAGATAGCAAAGCACAAGGGATACGGCACAAAGGCGCACATGGAAGCGCTCCGCAAATACGGTCCCTCCCCTATTCACAGAAAGAAATTCATTCGCTTTTTAGACGAGCAGTAAGGCGGTAAGCTATGCCACAAACTCAAAAGCAGCAAACGGGTAATCTCGGCGAATCCTTGGCGTGTGACTATCTTGAGCGTAAGGGCTTTCGCATAATTGCGCGCAACGTGCATCTTTCGCACAACGAGCTTGACATCATCGCCGAGAACGATAGCTACATAATTTTCGTTGAGGTCAAGACGCGCTCCGCGCTCGACCCCGACAGCAGCGACTACGGCTCCGCGGGCAGAGCGGTAGATATGGCAAAGCGCAAGGGTACGCTTAAGGCGGCGCAGATGTATCTCGGCTCGTATCGCGGCGCAAAGCAGCCGCGCATCGACGTCATCGAGGTGTATCTCAAGGATTCGCAATCCCCCTTCCCCACGCCACAGCTGCTCAAGATAAACCACATAGAAAACGCGTTCGACGCAAGAGGCAGAATACACTAATCGCGCGCAGTCGCTTTTATTTATATCGCCTTTTGGCGCGAGCTTTGCAAGATAATCAAGGAGCAAACATGCAGCTTTCACTGATAGATACACACTGTGATACAGCCTTTGAGCTATATCATAAAAAGCAAGGCATTTATGAAAATGACTGCCACGTTAGCTTGAAAAAAGCCGAAAAATACACAAATTACACTCAGTTTTTAGCCGTTTGGGCGAACAAGCGCCGCACGGACGACGAGTGCTTTGAGGATTTTATCAATATCAGCGACAATCTTTTTGCCGAGATACAAAAAAACGGCGACAAGGTGTCGCTTGTTCGCACGTTTGATGAAATGCAACACGCTTGGAGAAAAGAAAAAAGAGCCGTTTTTCTGGCAGTTGAGGACGCGAGGATATTGGGCGGCAGGATAGAAAGACTCGATATACTAAAGGAGCGCGGCGTGCGCTATCTTACGTTGCTTTGGGGCGGTAAGACCTGCATAGGCGCGTCACACGACGAGGAGGGCGGTCTTACGCGCTTTGGCCGCGAGGTCGTTGAAAAATGCTTTGAATACGGCATCGTTCCCGACGTATCCCACGCCAACGAGCGCGTGACCGATGAGGTCTCGGAGCTTGCCCATCAATATAAAAAGCCTTTTATCGCAAGTCATTCCGATCTGTACGAGGTGTTCCCTCACACGCGCAATCTGCGCAAAAAGCATCTTCAAGACATAATCGGGCTTGGCGGCACGGTTGGACTCAATCTCTGCCCCTGGCACATCAAAAATATGATACTCAAAGGAACGCTTAGCGCCGACCATCAAAACAAGAGCGAGCTTGTTTTAGACGTCTGCTCAATAGATGACGTTATGCGCCACGTGGAAGGCTATCTTGAGCTTGGAGCCGAAAACGTTCTCGGCTTGGGCTGCGATCTTGACGGAACCGACCTTCCGCAAGGCTTTTCGGGCATTGGCGACCTTGAAAAAATAGCTGACGCGATGGCAAAACGTGGCTACCCACAAAAGCTTATAGACAAGATATTTTACAAAAATAACTACGAATTTATAAAGAGAAATTTTACATAAAGGACGCAAAAAAAATGAACTACACAAGCACTCGCGGCAAATCGGGAGAGGTTCTCTCCTCCGCACACATCATCAAACAGGGTTTGGCACTCGACGGCGGTCTTTTTATCCCCGAGAGCATCCCCTCTCTTACAAATGACGAAATAAGCGCGCTTTGCGCCCTTTCATACCCCGAAAGAGCCGCAACCGTGCTCGCAAAATTTTTGACCGACTACACTTACGAGGAGCTTCTCTTAGACTGCCAAAAGGCATATAGCGAGCAATCCTTCGTAGGCGGTGCCGCGCCCCTGGTGCGTGCAAAGGACGGTATATATTCGCTTGAGCTGTGGCACGGTCCAACCGCCGCGTTCAAAGACATGGCGCTCCAGATAATGCCTCGCCTGCTCTCTCGCGCGCTTCAAAAAACGGGCGAGAAGCGCACGGCTCTCATTCTGGTCGCCACCTCGGGTGACACGGGCAAGGCGGCGCTCGAGGGCTATCGCGACGTGGACGGCATTAAAATAATGGTGTTCTACCCTGTTGACGGCGTCAGCCGCGTGCAAAAGATGCAGATGGCGACCCAGCTGGGCGACAACGTAAACGTCACCGCGATATACGGCAATTTTGATGACGCGCAAACGGGCGTTAAGGTCATTTTCTCGAACGACGATGCAAAAGCTTACCTTGACGAAAAGGGCTATTTCTTCTCCAGCGCGAACTCAATAAACTGGGGACGTCTCGCGCCGCAGATAGTTTATTACGTATCGGCTTACTGCGATATGCTCACGAGCGGCGAGATCGCCATGGGCGACAAGATAAACGTGTGTGTTCCAACGGGTAACTTCGGCAACATTTTCGCGGCTTATCTTGCAAAGCTTATGGGTCTGCCCATTGGCAAGCTTATCTGCGCTTCCAACCAAAACAACGTGCTTACCGACTTTTTGCGCACGGGAAGATATGACCGCAACCGCGATTTCCATTGCACCATGTCGCCCTCCATGGATATACTCATCTCCTCCAATCTTGAGCGCTTGCTCGCCTTTACCGCGGGCAAGGAAAAGACGGCGGAATATATGGATTCTCTCAAAAACAATGGCTATTACGAGATAGACGCGCAAGTCAAAGCCAAGATAGACGAGAGCTTTTGCGGTTATTTTGCCGACGAGCAGGCTACCGCGCAAACAATAAATAAGTATTACAAGGAAAACGGCTATCTCGCCGACACCCATACCGCCGTTGCGCTATCCGCCGCCGAGCAGTATATCGCGCAAACGGGCGATCATACTCCCATGGTGGTCGCCAGCACGGCAAGCCCCTATAAGTTTGCCGCCGACGTTTGTGTTTGCTTGGGACTCAAACGCCCCGAGGACGATCTCGACGCGCTTGATATGCTCTCAAAGCACACCGCAACCGAGATAACTTATCCCCTGCGCGGAATCGCCGAGCGTAAAGTCAGATTTACCGAGACAGTTAATGCCGACGATATGCTTGACGCGGTCAAGAGATACGTTGATTAAAAAGTTTCAGTTGTGCGCAGCACTCATAACAACGCCAAGCGTTCATAACCTATAGCTTCGCCGAAGGCGAATCATAACTTAGCGCATAGCGCTAAAAAACCCCCGCGACTGTCGCGGGGGAAAAGAATGTGAAAAGGCTTCGTCAAGCTTTTCATTTTCTTTTGGGTCAGAATTTAGCAGCTACCCTCGGGCTTGAAGGTTGCGCAAGCAGTTTCATTGGAGGTCTTTGCATTTGCGGGAGCCACGTTTATGTGGTCAGCCGTACAATAGCAATCTCCGTTGTGATATACGCAATTCTTCACCGAGCATTCGATGCCCTTGATGTGCTTTGTGTCACATCCGTGTCTTTTGCAATCGTTCATTTTCTTAACCTCTCTTTTCTACCGCGAAAAACATGTTTGCCCTCAATGAAAACACCTTGAAAATGAAAACAAACAAATTTTCCGCATCTGTTTTCGGCGCGTGCGCCGACACAGTTATTTTACCCCGATAAAAAGCATTTTATTAAGATAGTCTGAGGTAATAAATGGCAATATTCGTACTTTCCGATCTCCATCTTTCCACCGATGACAAGACCAACAAATCAATGGAGGTCTTTGGAAACCGCTGGCAAGACTATATTTCGAAAATAGAAAAAAACTGGAATGCCGTGGTATCGTCGGGCGACACCGTTATAGTCCCTGGCGACATCTCGTGGGCTATGAAGCTTGAGGATTCTTATGCCGACCTCAAATTTCTCGATTCCTTGAACGGCAAAAAGCTGCTTGGCAAGGGCAATCACGATTTTTGGTGGGCTACGGTGTCAAAAATGAAAAAGTTTTTTGAGCAAAGCGGATTTCAAACGCTTGACATTCTCTACAATAACGCGCACGTTCTGGAGGACAGGATAGTTTGCGGCACAAGAGGCTGGTTCCCAGACGAGAGCAAGCAAATAACCGTGGGAGAGGTGGATTTTGATAAGATAGTGAATCGCGAGGTTGGCAGACTTACGCTCAGCTTGAACGATGCCAACTCAAAGCAGAGGCAACATGTGCAAGAGCACGGAGAGCAGCTTCCGATACAGGTATTTTTGCATTTCCCACCCGTTTGGGCAGGCATGGAGATGACCGCGCTCATCGACGTTCTGAAGGAATATAATATCGAGCAGGTTTTCTTTGGTCATATACACTCATCTTACGCGTATCCCGCCTCGTTTGTGCATAAAGGCATAAAATTTACGCTTACTTCGTCGGATTTTCTCTCTTTTTATCCTTTAAAAATATAAAAAGGTATTGACAAAATCCAAATTTAGTTATAAAATATATTAGTGTGGCTAAAAGCGCGCGCGAATATTTTTTCGGCGTTTTTTGGCAGAAAAATTTGTAAAATATAAGAGAAATATATTTGGAGGAATCTTAAAATGACACTCTTAAAAAACGAGAAGGCAGAAAACAGCACGGTAAAGCTTGAATTTTCTGTTGACAAGGCTACTTTTGACGCGGCTTGCGAAAAGGTTTATCGCAGAACGGTCAAGAAGATCAACGTTCCCGGCTTCAGAGCGGGCAAGGCTCCCAAGGCTATCATCGAAAAGATGTACGGCAAGGGCGTATTCTATGAGGATGCTATCAACGACCTCATTCCCGACAACTACAACGCGGCTCTTAAGGAGTCCGGTATAGAGGCAGTTGGTCAGCCCGAGATAGATATCGTTTCCATTGACGAGAACGGTCTTGTTCTCTCCGCAATCGTTCCCGTAAAGCCCGAGTGCAAGATCGAAGGCTATAAGGGTCTCCCCTTCTCCAAGACTGTAGCAAAGGTCAAGGCTGAGGAGATCGAGAACGAGCTTAAGATGGTTCAGGAAAGAAACTCCCGCGAGATCGACGTAACCGACGCTCCCTGCGCTATGGGTGACGTTGCAAAGATCGACTTTGAGGGCTTTATCGACGGTGTCGCTTTTGAGGGCGGTAAGGGCGAGAACTACTCCTTAAAGCTCGGCTCCGGCTCTTTCATTCCCGGATTTGAGGAGCAGGTTGCGGGTCACAGCGTTGGCGACGAGTTTGACGTAAACGTTCCTTTCCCCGCTGATTACCACGCAGCAGAGCTTGCAGGTAAGGACGCTTGCTTTAAGGTAAAGGTAAACACTATCACAAAGATAGAGCTTCCCGCACTTGACGACGACTTTGCAAAGGACGTTTCCGAATTTGACACCCTTGATGAATACAAGGCAGATCTTAAGGCAAAGATACAGAAGAGACACGAAAACGCGGCTGAGGCTGAGTTTGAGGAAAAGGTAATGGACGCGCTCATCGAAAAGCTTGAGGCTGATATTCCCGAGGCTATGTTTGCCGCAGAGGTTGAGAACTCTGTTCGAGATTACGATAACAGACTCCGCCAGAGCGGACTCGATCTCAAGACCTATCTCCAGTACACCGGTATGGATCTTGACGGTCTGCGCGCTCAGATGCGTCCTCAGGCTGAAAAGCAGGTCAAGGCTCGCTTGGCTCTGGAGGCAGTTGCTGCCGCTGAGGCTATCGAGGTAACCGAGGAGGAGCTTAGCGCCGAGTACGCTCTCATCGCTGACACATACAAGCTTGAGGCTGACAAGGTTCGCGAGATGGTTGACGAGGCTATGGTTAAGGCTGACGTAAGCGTAAGAAAGGCTATGCAGATAGTTAAGGACAACGCAAAGAAGCCCACAAAGCCCAGAGCAAAAAAGGCAACCAAGGCTGAGGATGCTCCCGCAGAGGAAGCACCTGCAGATGCCGAGTGATAGAGCTTAAAAACATACGAAATATACGGTCAAGTCTATAACTGACCCAAAACAAGCGCCGTGGACAATTACGATCAGCAGACCTCTGCTCTGTTTTCATCCACGGCGCGTGTTAGTTTTTGTAAATAATAAAAATGGAGGTTTTTATGGATAATTCCATTATGAAAAACGCTCTCGTTCCCATGGTCGTCGAGCAGACGGGCAGAGGCGAGCGCTCATACGACATTTTTTCAAGACTTCTTAACGACAGGATCATTTTCCTCTCCGATGAGGTAAATGACACCACCGCCTCTCTTGTTGTGGCGCAGATGCTCTTCCTTGAGGCGCAGGATCCCGATAAGGATATCTGCTTTTATATCAACAGCCCCGGCGGCTCCGTTACCGCGGGAATGGCTATCTACGACACCATGCAATACATCAAATGCGATGTTTCAACCATTTGCATCGGCATGGCGGCAAGCATGGGCGCGTTCTTGCTCTCCGCGGGAACAAAGGGCAAGAGAATTGCGCTTCCCCACAGCGAGATAATGATACATCAGCCCTTGGGCGGCGCTCAGGGTCAGGCAAGCGACATAAAGATACGCGCGGAGCTTATCCTTCGCACGCGCGACATGCTCAACAAGATACTCTCCGAGAATACAGGCAAGCCCATCGAGCAGATCGAAAAGGACACCGACAGAGATAACTTTATGACCGCCGAGCAGGCGCTGGAATACGGTATCATCGACCGCATCATCACTAAACACGAATAAAAGCGTGAAAGCTTTGCCGATTTTGTACCGGAGGCAATGCTTTTTCACGCGGCGAAATGGAGATCACAATGTCATCTAACAGTGGAAAATCATCGGGCGGCAATTTGCGATATTGCTCCTTTTGCGGAAGAAATGAAAATCAGGTCAATTTCCTGATCCCTTCCCCATCGGGTGTTTACATCTGCGATTTCTGCGTTGAATCCTGCGCGGAGCTTATCGAGGAGACAGAGGCAGAGGTAAGAGCCGAGCATGAGTCGTCACTCACGTTTGAAAATCTTCCCAAGCCCAAGGACATCAAGGCTTCTCTTGACGATCACGTGGTCGGTCAGGAAAATGCCAAGGTCGCTTTGTCCGTTGCCGTTTATAATCATTACAAAAGAATACTCTCAAAGGACGCAAATGCCAAGAAAAAAGGCAAAAAGCACGAAGACACGCCCGCTGATGACGGCGTGGAGATCCAAAAGAGCAACGTGCTTTTGCTCGGTCCCACGGGTGTAGGTAAGACCTATCTTGCGCAAACGCTTGCAAAGACCTTAAAGGTTCCCTTCGCTATCGCGGACGCCACTACTCTGACCGAGGCGGGATACGTTGGCGAGGACGTGGAAAACATTCTGCTCCGTCTTATTCAGGCGGCGGACTACGACATAGAGCTTGCCGAGCGCGGTATCATCTACATTGACGAGGTGGATAAGATATCCAGAAAGAGCGAAAATCGTTCCATCACCCGCGACGTTTCGGGAGAAGGAGTTCAGCAGGCGCTGCTCAAGATACTTGAGGGCACAGTTGCAAACGTACCCCCGCAGGGCGGAAGAAAGCATCCCAATCAGGAGTTTATAAAAATCAACACCGAAAATATTCTCTTTATCTGCGGAGGCGCGTTCGACGGCCTTGATAAGATAATCGAGAACCGCAAGGGCAAGCGCCTTATCGGCTTTTCGGGCGAGAAAAACGAGGACGCGGCGCGCACATCCGAAAATTCGGGCATTTTTGGCGACGTAACGGCACACGACATCGTAAAGTTCGGTCTTATCCCGGAGCTTGTCGGCCGTCTTCCCATTATCGTATCGCTTACCGAGCTTGATAACGACGCGCTGGTGCGTATCCTTAAAGAACCCAAAAATGCCGTTTTAAAGCAGTATATGAAGCTGTTTTCCTATGACGGCGTAAGGCTTTCCTTTACCGACGATGCACTTGCCGCCATAGCACAGCTCGCAACCGAAAGAAAAACGGGCGCGCGCGGTCTGCGCTCCATAATTGAGGGCTTTATGACCGATATTATGTATGACATACCCTCGCGCGACGACGTGGAGGAGGTCATCATAACAAAGGAATGTGTGACCGAGGGTGCTGATCCCGAGCTTAAATTAATTGGATAATATCAATACGCGTGATATGGGGGAAACCTTTTTGCAAAAAGGTTTCCCCCATATCTGTTCACTATTGCGCCAAGGCTGTATCGCGTCTTTGCGCCATTATCCGTTTTTATTTTTTAGGTTTAAAAAGCAGTCATCACCGTGTGAATCTATTACTCCGATGGCTTGAAGATATGAATACACTATCTTCGTGCCGACAAATGTCATTCCTCGGCGGCGCAGGTCGAAGGATATGGCGTCCGATAGCGGTGATGACGTTTTATCGTTTTCAGTTACCACGTGACCGTCCCAAAACGACCTCAGATAATTATAAAAGCTTCCCATCTCAACAACTATTTCAACAAAGATACGGGCATTGCTCACGGCGGCGCGCATTTTGAGCTTGTTGCGAATGAGCGACTTGTTGTTCAAAAGCTCTGTAAGCTTTTCTTCACCGTAAAGCGCGACCCTTGACGCGTCAAAAAAGTCAAAAGCCTCGCGGAAGGCTTGCCGCTTATTGAGCACGCACTCCCACGACAGTCCTGCCTGGAAAGATTCCAAAACAAGCATCTCAAAGAGATACGTGTCGTCAAAGCGCGGTCTTCCCCACTCTTTATCGTGATATTCGACGTATATAGGATTTTTAAGATTGCACCAAAAGCATCTTTTTTTGTTTTCGGGGCTATTCATCTTTCATCGCCTCGCATATCCTTTGGAGAGAATCGGCAAGAGAGGCGCGGAACACGTCCACGGTAACGTCGGCATACCTCTCGTAAAGCGGCGCGCGCTCCTCGTACATTTGCGAGAGCTTGTTTCCATGACGCATAATGACTCCGCGATGCGCAAAGTCACCAAGCCTGCGCTCCATCTCCTCAAAGGGTATTTTGAGATACACCACCTTACCAAGCGTTTTCAGATGCTCCATAGCGCCGCGGCAATACACAACGCTTCCGCCCGTGGCGATAATAGCGTTTTGTTCCTCGATCTGCGAGTTTATCCTGTCCTCTATCTGCAAAAACCCCTCGGCTCCGCGCTTTTCTATTATTTCGTGGAGCAGCATGCCCTCCGACTCCTGTATGAGCAGGTCGGAGTCAACAAATCGGTAGCCCAGCTTTTTTGCAAGCAAAACTCCAAGCGTGCTTTTGCCGCACGATGGCATTCCTATAAGTATTATTGACATTTTTATCCTCTTACCGAATTTATGATTATCAATCTGATTATACCACCCTTTTCCTCCAATTTCAAGACCCTTGAGCATACATTAATTTTTGTTGACACAGACGGGAGTTTATGATATAATTATCAGGATAATTAAATTATTTTTGAGGTGAATCATGTTAAAGGGTATTCCAAAAATTCTTCCCCCATCTCTCTTAAAGGTGCTTTGCGAAATGGGTCACAGTGACCGCATCTGCATTGCTGACGGTAATTTCCCCTCCGAGTCCATGGGAAAGAACGCAATCGTTATACGCATGGACGGTCACGGTGTTCCCGAAATACTTGACGCCATTCTCAAGCTTTTCCCTCTCGATTCATACACCGATACACCCGTCACGCTGATGCGCCTTATGGAAAGGGACGAAGGCAGGATACAAACGCCCATATGGGATGAGTATGCCAAAATAGTTGCCCGCCACGACGAGCGCGGCGCCAATGCTATATGCAATATCGACCGCTTTGAATTTTACGAGGAGGCTAAAAAATGCTACTGCATTATAGCCACGGGCGAGAGCGCGGTCTATGCCAACGTCATTCTCCAAAAGGGCGTTGTGTAACGATAAATAATACAACGGCACGTTCTATAGAACGTGCCGTTTTGACATCTCGGTCATTTCTTTCTTTGCGCGCGAATGGTCTTTCTATATTGGATAGGCGTCATTCCCTCGCTCTTTTTAAACGCCTTAAAGAACAGAACGTGGTCCTTATATCCGCAATTCTCACCTATCTCGCTTGCGGACATATCTGTTTCCTGCAAAAGCTTTTTGGCGTGGGATATGCGCTTTTTGGCAACGTATTGCATAGGCGGAGTACCAATGTATTTTTTAAACACGTGCGAAACGTAGTATTTGCTGACGTGCAGATCGCTGCATATCTGGTCCATAGATTCTACCTTCAAATAATTATTGAGCAGATAATTATGTATTCTGGCAAATATAGCATTGGTAACAAATTTTGCATCCGATATGTCGGCAAGTCGCAATACGTCTATGAGGATAAGGCGGGACCAATATTTCGTCATAAGGTCGCCGTATTGCCTGTTTTCGTTGACCTCCGCAACAAGCGAGCGAAAATACATCTCAAACTTTTGCTCCTCTTTGCCTGAGTGAAGCACGGGCGACTTGCCCGCGGCTATGAGATAATCCAAGGCAAGATTACCGATCTGAAAATTGGTGATGCCGAAAAAGGCAAGCTCAAAGCCCTCGTTTGCGGGAGTGGACTCGCTATGCGGCGTGTTTGGGTTATATACCACGATGTCGCCCTTGGACACCGGATAAGCCATGCCGTCAACCGTCACCTCACCGCTACCCAAAAGCACGAACATTATCTCGCAAAATGGATGCGTATGTGTCGTTTCCCTCCATTGCTTGGTCCTTTCAAGCTTGCCCGCGTACATACATTTTGTGTCAAGCTTTAAGGTGTCGTCTGTGGGATTGCCCTTACTGTTTCGCTCCGCTACGGTATCGTTATTATCATCAAACATATATTTATTCCTCGTTTTTGCTTGATCTCAAATTCACCTTTACGCACCAATTATATCACACTGTGTGTTTTTTTACAACACTTTTTGCCCGTTTGTGTTTATTTTTGTGAAATATTTTGTTTTTTACGCTATTGTTGAAGGCTCGCGCGCGCGATAAAATTAAAGTATATAATACTGATATATATTGTATTTCAATACATCAATAGGAGAATACATTATGGCACACAACAGATACGTTGGCGATTATCCCGTTATAGGCATTCGCCCCACGATCGACGGACGACGCGGCCCCCTCAAGGTCCGTGAGGGACTTGAGGATCAGACCATGGCTATGGCTAACGCCGCAAAAAAGCTGTTTGAGCAGAATATTTGCTACTCAAACGGCGAGCCCGTAAAGGTCATCATCGCGGATACCACTATCGGACGCGTTGCCGAAAGCGCGGCTTGCGCCGACAAATTCAAAAAGGCGGGCGTTGATATTACGCTTACAGTTACTCCCTGCTGGTGCTACGGCTCGGAGACTATGGATATGGATCCCAACACCATCAAGGGCGTTTGGGGATTTAACGGAACAGAGCGTCCAGGCGCCGTATATCTTGCGTCCGTGCTTGCTACACACGCGCAAAAGGGCTTGCCCGCGTTTGGCATTTACGGTCACAACGTGCAGAACGTTGACGAGGTCGATAACATTCCCGAGGACGTAAAGCAAAAGTTGCTTCGCTTTGCTCGCGCCGCGGTTGCCGTTGCCACGATGCGCGGTAAATCTTATCTCCAGATAGGCTCTATCTGCATGGGTATAGGCGGCTCTATCATTGATTCTTCGTTTATCGAGGACTATCTTGGCATGAGAGTTGAGTCGGTTGACGAGGTTGAGATAATTCGTCGCATGAGCGAGGGCATCTATGACGCGGACGAGGTAGCAAGGCTCAAGGCATGGATGGCTGATCACTGCAAGGAGGGCTGGGACAAGAACCCCGAATTTGTCAGGACCTCCGATGAAAAGAAGGCTGAGCAGTGGGATTTCCTTGCCAAGATGTATTGCATCATCAAGGACCTTATGAACGGCAACCCCAATCTTCCAGAAGGACGCGAGGAGGAAATGGTTGGTCACAACGCGATCGCGGCAGGATTTCAGGGACAAAGACAGTGGACGGATTTCTATCCCAACTGCGACTTCCCCGAGGCGCTGCTCAACTCCACCTTTGACCATAACGGCGCGCGCGAGCCCTACATACTCGCAACCGAGAACGACGTGCTTAACGGCATTGGCATGCTCTTTATGAAGCTGCTTACCAACCGCGCGCAGATGTTCTCCGACGTGCGTACCTATTGGTCGCCCGAGGCGTGCAAAAAGGCATCGGGATATCAAGTAACGGGCAAGGCATTGGAGGGCGGCGGCTTTATCCACCTTATCAATTCGGGCGCTACCGCGCTTGACGCCTGCGGAGAGTGCCGCGACCAAAACGGAGACCCCGTTATGAAGAAATGGTGGGAGGTTACCGACGCGGACATTGAAGCCATGACCGCCGCAACCACCTGGCCCGCGGCAGACAACGGATATTTCAGAGGCGGCGGCTTCTCCTCATCCTTTACAACAAGAGCAGAAATGCCCGCAACCATGATACGTTTGAATCTTATTAAGGGCTTGGGACCTGTGCTTCAGATAGCGGAGGGCTGGACGGTTCAGCTTCCCGACGACGTAACAAAGACGCTTATGATGAGAACCGACCCCACCTGGCCTTGCACCTGGTTCACTCCCCGCTGCGACGGCAAGGATGGCTCTCCCTTTAAGATCGCTTACGATGTTATGAACAATTGGGGCGCTAACCACGGAGCCATCTCCTACGGTCACATCGGAGCCGACCTTATTACCATGTGCTCCATGCTGCGCATACCCGTTTGCATGCACAACGTTGCCACTGAGGACATCTTCCGCCCTGCCGCTTGGAACGCGTTCGGAATGGACAAGGAGGGTCAGGACTACCGCGCTTGCGCTACGTACGGACCTTGCTTTAAAAAGTAAACACAAAAATTTAATGACCGTCACGGCTGAACCGTGACGGTCATTTTATTATTCTACGTATGTAAACGTCTTTCCGTCCGTCTTGAAGACTATGTTACCCTGCATATCTGTGCGGTACACCGTGACACCCTTATCTTGCAGTCTTTCCATGACCTCGTCGTGAGGATGTCCGTAACTGTTACCCTTTCCGCACGAAATAACCACTATCGAAGGGTCGACCGCGTCCAGAAACTCCTGCGTGGTAGAGGTGTTGGAGCCGTGGTGTCCCGCCTTGAGAATATCGCATTTAAGCGTATCCTTTGACCACGAGCTAAGTATATCGCCCTCGGGCTTCTTTCCCGCGTCGCCCGTAAACATAACGGACGTATCACCGTACTCGGATTTAATAACGATGCTCATATCGTTGGCATCTTCGTATTGCTTTGTGGGCGAGATAACCGTGTTTACCAGAGAACCGAGGCGGAAGGAATATCCACTCTGCTCGCAGTCCTCGTCCGTACCGATGAGGATAAGATTGACCTGTGTCCTTTTGATCGCCTCCATCATTTCAAGATAAACGTCTGAAGACGACACATAATCGGGCAAAAGCACGTTCTCAACCTTGTAATTCTCGATTATTTGGGTGGCGTTGCCGATATGGTCCGCGTCGGTATGCGTAAGCACCAAATATTTAAGGCTATTAACGTCCGCGCTTTCAAGATACGCCATAAGCTTATCATCCGCGCTCTTTTCACTGGTATCGATAAGCATATTTCCCGCGCTTGACGTGATCAGGATGGCGTCCCCCTGCCCCACCTCGATAAAATGGAACATTATCTCCCCATCCTTGGGCGCGGGCGCCTTTTCAACGGTCTTCTTGTCATCCTTATCATTGCCAAAGAAGGATATTCCAAACCATTGCTCGCCATAGCTGTAAAGCAACACCGCAACCGCGGCGAGAATTATAAGTATCGCGATTATTATGGGAGATTTTCTTATCTTGCTTTTAACCTTGCGCTTGACCCTGCTTTTAACTCTGCTTTGAACCTTGCGCTGAACGTTACTTTGAGCTTTGCTTTGCGCGTTGCCCCGAGCACTTGACGTTGTTCTGTTCTGTCCCGAGCCTGTCTGTGCCATACCGTAACCTCCTTATACTGTCCATATTTAGTCTTAATACTTTGGCGCTTTATACTTGAATTTACCCGCCCTGACATAAAAGCCGTGCGAGCAACGGGGGCATTTTACCTTGTGCCTACCCTTGCGTCTTGGCAAGCGAAGCACGCTGCCGCATTTGGTGCAATCCCTGAAGATATACTGCGCGTCATCGCGGTTAAAGCTTTTTGTCGATCTCGACGTATTCACAGAGAAAAACCTCTTCACGCCACGCATAGCTTTGAGATATATCTCGTTTTCCCTACGCCGCTTTGCTATATTTCTTGACATGGAGCGATATATCGACCACGTAATAATGAGTATGATAAAAGCTCCGCATACGATAGACACTATCGCCTGCGCCAAGCCCTCCGGCATGATAGCCATGGCGATTATCTCGCCGACCCAGACAATAATGAACAACACCATCAAAAAGGTATATAGCTGATCGGCTCCGTATCTTCCGTACATAAATCTGTACATTTTTTCTTTAAACCTAGACATATATTCTCCTATAAACAACAATTGCTCGTTTTCTGATACAATGATAACACACAATGATGAATATCTTGTGAAGAATTGCTGTTTTTTATATATAATTTCAAAAAAAGGACGGAGAACCTTAGCTTCTCCGCCCTTTATTAACAGATCAATCTCTTCCGCACTTTTCCGCGTCTATCGCAAGCACCACCATCAACGCAGACAGCGCGTCCTCATCGTTATACACGTCGATAACGTATGTATCCGTCCAATCAAACTGCTTTGATATGGTTGCCACGGACAGACCCAGGCTGTCAACTATCGTGTAGTCCCACTCCCAGAAGTTTCCGTTTATCTGCCAGCCGTTGACGTCGATATTGAAGGAAGGCTTGAAAAAGGTGAATTCCTTTTTTATGCAACCTATATAGTTGCCGTACGCATACATTTCAAACGTGGGCAAAAAACGAAATATCTTTTCTTCAAGCATGCCTATTGCTCGCCCCGATCTATCCGAGATCTCAAGCTTGTGTCCCCAAGCCATTTTACCCTTAACGGTAAACACTATCTCCTCTGACTCGTTGTATATATCGTAACTGTCAAACCACGAAAATAATCTCTGTTTAAATAGAAGCCTCACAGTGTCCTCCCCTGTGTCATTCTCCAAACGACACTATACTCTTAAAATAATCTACGGCAAACTGATACGCGTCCTTGTTGGCTTTTTCGTTGAACACAAAGGGCCGTTTGATGCAAATGACCGCGTCATCCGGAATGGCTCTGAAGGAAGCGAGATTTTTATATGCTCCCGTATCCGTCAAACGAATTCCAAATCCGTCCGACATAGCGCCCGCGGGCACGTTTTCCCCGTATATTTCGGACATTGGCACCAACAATCCATCGCCCGAGCGCCTTGAAACAATGTCATGATACATATACTCGCTCAGTATCATTATCTGACACTCGCCCATGCCGATATAACTGTTAAACTGCTCTATCTGCTCCTTATTATAGGACTCGTCCGCGTATATCACGGGATTTCCATCGGCATCGGTCTCTGCCTCGTTAGCGTCCTTAAGCTCGCTTTCGGAGTATATCTTATAGGTCTTTAGCAAAACTTCCTTTTTTCCGTCACCGTTGCGGTCCGCGGGCATCAAAGCCTTGAGATCCGCTTCGAGCGCGGGCACGTTTTTATTGTCGAATATGGTATGCGTAGCCACAGTTACGCCAATATCCGTTTCGGTCTTGCTTGCCATCTGGACTATACCCACTATAATAAATATAGCGAAAAATCCGATTATTATTACCTTCCACTTGTGATGATACCAAAAGTTGTCAAGCCACGCGAGCGCCTTGCTGTTCTTGGTCAGCTTGATCTCGCCCGCCTCGATCTTATCACCGTTACGGTCATTTGAATTCATGGCTGCGCCTCCCAATATGCATCAAAAGCTTATTTCTGCGCTCTTGCAACGTCCTTGATGTGAATGTGGATAACTTCACCGTGAGGAAGCTCAACGACAACCTTTGCTCCCTTTTTCTGACCCATAAGCGCTCTGCCTATAGGAGATTGGTCGGAGATCTTTCTTTCAACAGGGTTGACCTCGTTGGAGCCAACGATGTTGTAAACTATCTCCTCATCCTCCTCAACGTCATAAACCGTGACCGCGGAACCAAGGGAAACGATGTTTGCGTCTATCTTGGACTCGTCAACGATGTGCGCGTTGTCAACAAGGTCCTCAAGCTCCTTGATGCGAGCCTCGGTCTTTGCCTGCTCGTTTCTTGCCTCATCGTACTCAGAGTTCTCGGAAAGATCACCAAAGGAGCGCGCGGTTGCGATTGCCTCCTTTATCTCTTCTCTTCTTGTTGTCTTGAGATAGTCAAGCTCACGAACAAGCTCGTCGTATCCTTCCTGTGTATAAAGCATCTTCTTTTCGTTTGCCATGATATTATTCTCCTTTGAATTTGTTTATGTGTTATTTATTAAGCTCATCTATCGCAGCCAAAAGCTGATTATCCTTGTCCTCGGGGAGAAGAAAGAAATTGTATCCAAGCGCCTCCTCGGACAGCTCCACGGTTATGTCGGGCGCAATGCCCACGCCGTGATAATCGGTATGGCTCTTGGAAAAATATCTCGCAACGGTAAGCTTGAGTCCGCCCTCCATGCCATAGCTATCAAGCGAGAACAGCGTCTGCATGCTGCCCTTGCCAAACGTGCGCGTGCCAACTATCTTGGCGATACTGTAATCGCGGAAGGTTGCCGTGAACAGCTCGGCGGCACTCGCGGAATTCTCGTTGACAAGCACGACGCAATCGAGATCCTTGTATTTACCGATGTCCTCTTTTTCAACGTTAAGACCCGCGTATTCGCTTGTATAATGCTTTTCTCTTACGTGATCCGCGTAATTCTGGCCCGAGAGCAGCTCATTGTATTCTATGGAAACTATGAGATCGCCCTCACTTAAAAAATAGGAAAGCACAGTTTCAATGGAATCAAGTCCGCCGCCGGGATTATTTCGGAGGTCAAACACAAAGCGGGTGCATCCCTGCGCCTTTAAGCCTTCAACCGCGGCGCAAAACTGCCTTGGCGTAGTGTCGTCA
Organism: Oscillospiraceae bacterium; assembly: GCA_015063905.1. GTDB lineage: Bacteria > Bacillota > Clostridia > Oscillospirales > CAG-272 > SVTX01. The sequence goes on from SVTF01000003.1 coordinate 37,924, forward strand.
AATCCCGTTATATTTATAATTCCCACCGTGGCGTCCGTTTCGCTGACTCGGTGATTTACCGAAAGGCTCTCCACCTTTCTTCTCGGAATGGAGAAGGCAAGCTCCTCATAATCGCTGCCCGCCGTGGATCTGAAAACGGTAAACTCGGCAAGAGTTCCCTCTTCTCCCTTTATGCGGTCCACAGCCTCCGTATATCCGATTATATCAACAAGCTCTCTGCTCTCGCCTGCGCCAACGTACATTATGCAGTCACCCACACGGATGCCTGCCTCAAGCGCGGGAGAATCCTTAAACACCGATATGACCTGTACCACCTTATATTCGTATCCGTTGATGGTTATTTGCGTGTTTACAACGGAAACGCCTATACCAACAAACTCTCCCGATCTTTCGGAAAAATACTCCTCATACTCCTCCGCGTCGAGATACTCGGCATAGGGGTCGCCCGTTGCCTCGATATACGCCTTTAAAAGCGCCTTTTTCATCTCCTGCTCGTCTACGCCCTCGTAGGAATAGGAGTTGAATATCTCGTCAAGCTGTATCAGCCCCTGAACGTATTCGGGAAGATCAAGCTCGTCTGAAACGTTGATCTGCGGCGGGGGCGGAAGGGTGGACTCCTCCTGCTTTGCTGCGTTATTGCCATTGGATCCAAGGTAAAAATTGCACGCCGTGAACGACGCTACAAGGCATATCAAAAGCAAAAGTGCCGAAAGCGAGCTTACTATACGCATTGCGTTATTTTTTGTGTTTTTCATAAAAAGCACCGCCTTAATTTGATTATTAAACTTTCTATCTCACATGTCGCGCGCGGCTTTTTTGCGCCCTCAAAGTGTCAATACAATCCAATAAGCGAGATGCCACACTGTATGTGCGTCTCGCTTATTTGGTTTATTTTTTGTGATTATTAATACTTTGTCGGTTTGCTTGCAAGGTACTTCTTAACCATAAGAGCTACCTTGAAAGTAATGGCATGCTCAAACTCGCGCAGATCAAGACCCGTGATCTTTCTTATCTTCTCAAGTCTGTAAACAAGCGTGTTTCTATGTACGAAAAGCTTTCTTGAAGTTTCGGATACGTTGAGGTTGTTCTCAAAGAAGCACTGGATAGTCATGAGCGTCTCGCGGTCAAGCGACTCGAGGCTCTCCTTCTTGAATACCTCCTGCAAGAACATATCGCAAAGCGTTGTGGGAAGCTGGTAGATAAGTCTGCCGATGCCGAGGTTTTCATAGCTTATTATGTTCTTTTCGGTCTCAAACACCTTTCCAACCTCAAGCGCCACCTGCGCCTCCTTGTATGCGCGCGCAAGATCCTTGAGATTGTCGACGATGGTGGATATACCGATGTTTACCTTTGTATAGAACTCGGTGGAAAGCGTATCGGAAATATTGGTCGCGATGCGCTCTATATCCTTTATGTCAGCCTCACGCTTAACGTCCTTTACAAGCACCACGTCATGCTCGCCTACGCTGATAACGTAATCCTTGGACTTGTCGGGGAACATATTCTGAAGCATTTCAAAGGGCATAACGTCGGTCTTGCCAAAGAACTTGATAAGGAATACTATTCTGCACTCGTCCGTGCCGAAATGAAGCTCCTTGGATTTGATATATATGTCGCTTGGGAGAATGTTATCAAGAATGATGTTCTTGATAAACAAGCCCTTATCGTACTTCTCATCGTACAGATTCTTGATGTTGCAGAGAGATACCGCCAAAAGCTTGGACATTTTCTCCGCCATCTTATCCTCGCCCTCCATGAACACGATGTATTCATTCTTGGATCCTGTCGAGAGAGGACGGTATGTAAATCCATTCGATACCGCGATGTCGTTGGAATACGTAAGCTCGTCACGTACGCCCTGCTTGATCTCACCTATCTTTACAAGCTCCGAGCAAGCAATAACCACGCCATTTTCGTCAATAACTCCAATTACGCGGTCAACCGCCGACTTCATCTGATGGATGACATTCTGAAACAATCTGTTTGCCATTTTTTAACCCCTTTTGTGTCAATAAACTTATATAAATGATTTTTCGCTTTGCGCGCGAAAATTACATTTCCAATTCATATACCAAGCATCCGAGCACGAATGACGATGCCGTTTCCGTTCGCAGGATTCGGCTGCCCAGCCCAACGGGTATAAGCCCCGCGCCCCTTGCCTTTTCAACCTCGGCAAGAGAAAATCCTCCCTCGCTTCCGATGACCAAGGACACGGTAAGCTCTCTTTGCGCCTCTATCTTGGCAAGCTCCGCTTTTCTCTCACAAAGCACCTCTTTGAGAGAGCGAGTGCCGTCACCCTCGTAGCAAAACAGCGGCACGTCCGCGCCCGCCGAAAGCTCCAGCATACGCGCAAAGCTGACTGTGGGCATTACCTCGGGAATTATTCCCCTGCCCGATTGCTTTGCCGCCTCCTCTGCGATGCGGTTGCGCCTTTTGAGCTTATTTTCCTCGTCTCCCTTTTCCTTCGCGATACAGCGCTCGCTATTAAAGGTGACAATGGAATCAATTCCGCACTCAACGGACTTTTGTATTATTGCGTCCAGCTTTTCTCCCTTGGGCAGCGCCTGATACAGCGTAGCGCAAAAGGGCGGCTCGGTATCACACTGCCTTTTCTGGCTTATCCTGGCAATAACTCGGTCGGGCAAAAACTCCTCAAGGACGCAGTCGTATTCGATCTTTTGCATATCACACACGACCAGCCTATCGCCCTTTGCCATACGCAACGAGCGCGAGATGTGATGCGCGTCATCACCCAAAATGGTGATAAGGTCACCGTCTATTTGATTTTTTCTGACAAAAAAACGTGGCATAGCACCTCTTGACCGTTTGCGAAAAGCCTTGATACGTAACAAATTGCGCTATATTACGGCAATATTACATATTATCTTTTTGCACAAAAAAACCGATCCCTTTGACCCTTTTTGCATTTTTTCGAGAGTTGTCGAGGCTTATTATACTACAAAATAACCAATTTGTCAACTGCTTTTTTGTAAAAAATCACATTTCCTTTAACATTTTTTACAATTTAGACTTGATATATACCCCCTCAAAAGACAGAAAATACAAATTTGCCATTTTTCACAATGGAAAATTGCACAAACAGGGAGATGCTCAAAGCAAACGGCGGAAAGGCAAAGTCCTTTCCGCCGCAGCTCTTGCGTTATTTATCTATTCTTGTTATACGTCCTTTTGCAGATATATTCCGTCCGAGAAGCCTGCGCCGCGCGAACCCAAATAATCTCTTGTATATACGAGTATACGTATATCCATAGCTTCATCAGCAAAGGTATCGAACGCTGGCGTTTCGTAGGATCTCTCCCAGATAAGCGTATCGGGATCCTCTACGATAAGCTTTCCGTTGACATATACCCATATGCCGCGGAACATTCCCGAGGGCATGATCAGCTTCATCTTGCCCGTCATAGGCGCTCTCATCACGCAACGGTATATTCTCCATCCCAGCTTGAAATCACTTTGGTATACCTTTGCGTCAAAGGTAACGGGGATAAAGGAGTTCTGGTCGTTGTCGGCAAGCTCAACGAGCGCGTTGGGGCGCTCCTCTGTCACGCCCGACATAGTCACGCTCGAAAGATAGGTAAGATTGCAATCCTCGGGCATTACGGGAGCCGCAACACCTTGCACCTCAAAGTCGAATTCCGCGCTGACGAGCCCATCACTCTCGGCTATGAGCTTTATGCTCTCGGTGCCAAGCTTTGAGGTGATAAGTGCCTGACAAAGACCGCAATACGCGCGTCTTTGGGGCAGTATATCCGACTCGTGAGAATTGGGGTCACCGTTTCCGACTCCGCGCACGTATCCGTCGCCCACAACGGTAAATTTGATGAGATCGTCCGCATAAGGCACAACGATTCCCTTTTTGTCAACTATTGCAAAGTTCACGACAGCGGTGTCCGCGCCATCGTTCTTTATCGATGTGTGAACGGGCATTATCTTTATAGCGTAAGGCTTTCCTGCGGTTCTCTGCTCCGCCTTTGCCACGCATTTTCCGTTTCTGTAGCCCTTGACGAGCAATCTTCCCTTGCTGAACTCCACCTGCCACTCGGGCGTATTGATGCAATCCGCCACCTTTCTGCCAAGCGACTTGCCGTTGAGGAAAAGCTCCGCCTCATCGCAGTTGGTGGGCGCGGCTACTCTTACCACGTCACCACGGCTCCAATTCCAATGCGGGAGCAGGTGTATCATGGGCTGCTTTACAAAGCAAGCCTTGTTATAATAGAAGGAATCCTTGGGGAAACCGCAGGTGTCCATTATTCCGAATTGCGATGAAACGGATGGCCAGGTAAACGGCGTAGGCTCGCCGCGGTAATCAAAGCCCGTCCAAATAAATATGCCCGCAAACCACTCGCGCTCCATGGTGTATTTCCACGTTTCGCGAATGAGCTGTCCCCACGGAACGCGCTCCTCATCGTAATTACAAAGCACGTTAGTTCCGCCTTCTCTGTCCGACTTATAGCAGCCGCGCGTGGTTACCGCGCTGTTATTCTCCGCGCCGATAATGGGCTGATTCGGGTATTCCTTATGGTATCCGTCGATATTCCAGATGCCGTAATTGATGCCCGTCGCGTCCATTTCAAGTCCCGCGCCCTGCATATTTCCGTTGATAGCTCCCGTAATTATGCGGCTATCGTCAAGGTGACGCACGTAATCGCGCATGGTGCGGTATATCCTCGCGCCCTCGTCGGTGTTCTGAAGCGGCTCCTCGTTAAAGAGCGACCAGAAAATGACAGAGGGGTGATTGCGGTCACGGCGAACCATAACGTCAAGATTGTGCAGTACCTCGTCGCTTGACTCAAAGCGGCGGTTTTCGTCCATAACGATAAGTCCAAACTCGTCGCAAGCGTCGAGTATCTCTTTATTGGGCAGATTGTGCGAGCAACGGTAAGCGTTTGTGCCCATCTCCTTGAGGCGTTTTACTCTGTAATACTGCACCGAGTCGGGTACGGCAACACCCACGCCCGCGTGGTCCTGATGGTTGCACGTTCCCATTATCTTCAAGGGGCGATCGTTCAAGAAAAAGCCCTTTTGCGCGTCGATGCGGAAGGTGCGGAAGCCTATGCGCTCCAAGTTTTCGTCTATAACGTTACCGCACTCGTCAAGTATCTCGGTCTTGAAGGTATAGAGCTTGGGCGAGTCAACGTCCCATCTTTGAGGCTTAGATACATAAAGCTTGTGCTTGACCGTGGTCTTTGATGAATATTCAAAGGTCTGCGTCTTGGTAGTTGCCGTTGCCACAACACGCTCGCCGTCAAGCAGGGTGGAGCGCACCGCGCCACGAGAATCGGTGTTATTGCGGTTTTCCACCTCGATCTCAGCAAAAACGTCCCAGCTGTTTTTTGTTCCCGCCTTGAGCATGGGCTTGGCAAAAACGCCGTTGTGCGCCACATGCAGCTTGTCCTTTACGTAGAGCTTGACGTGACGGTAAATGCCCGCGCCCTCATACCACCAGCCCTCCATTACCTTGCCGTTTATCTTTACGGCGAGAATATTGGGTCTGCCGCCGAAATAGAGTCTGTCGGTAACGTTTATTGCCGTCTCGGTATATGCGGAAAAGGAGCGCGCCATGACAGAGCCGTTGAGGTAGAACTCTGCGTTTACCGCTGTTCCCTCAAACACCAGCATAAAATCCTTATCCTTTAGCGTTTCGGGGAGAATAAAGCTCTTTCTGTACCACGCGTTATCCTCCACTCTGTATCCGTGCGAATGGCGGCATTCGGGCACAATATCGCTCTCCGCGTAGTAATCGTGCGGCAGATCCACGACGCGCCAATCCGAGTCATTCCACACTCTGCCCGCCGCGCCCTGCGCGTTACCCGCCTTTGAAGCGGCGTAATCGGACGAATGCGAGGACTTGACATTTGCGTCAATATCTCCGCGGCGAAATCTCCAGCCGCGATCCATATCCATAACGATTCTTGACATTATTTTCTCTCCTTTGGAGCTTTGATTTACATACAAATAAATTATATCATTTTGAAAAATCAATGTCAATATGATTTTTTTGCGTCTATTTGTATTATCTTGCAAAAAAAGGGACAGAGAATCTGTGTTCTCTGCCCTTTACAATATTATACCGTATGAACGCCCGCGTCCTTATCCGCGTTCGCGTCTATTCCGTATTTCTGATTTTTTCTTTGCTCAAAGAACTTGAGCGCGACCTGCTCAAAGAGCGCGTAGGACAAAACGTCCTCGTCCTGCTCGATGTATCCCGCGGGTATTTTTGCGCGGAGCTCGTCAAGCTCGGGCTTAAGATCGTCTGCGGGGCGATAATCTATTACCTTTGCGTCATCTCCGAGGATCTTCTTAACAAATTCGGGATCGATCTCCACAGGAGTCTTACCGTACTCGCCGCGAACCACGCCCTTGAATTCCTTGGTAACCGTCTTGTATCTCTCGCCCGTAAGCACGTTGAACACTGCCTGCGTTCCAACGATCTGCGAGGAAGGAGTAACAAGAGGGGGATATCCAACGTCCGCTCTTACTCTCGGAACCTCCTCAAGCACCTCGGTAAGCTTATCCTCCTTGCCCGCCTGCTTTAATTGGGACATAAGGTTGGAGAGCATTCCGCCGGGCACCTGATAGATAAGCGCGTTAACGTCTACCTTGAGCGCCTTGGGGTTGAGAAGTCCGTTTGCGAGATACTTTTCGCGAAGGGGTGTAAAATGCTTTGTTATCTTGTCAAGAGATTCAAGGCTGATGCCCGTATCGTACTCTGTTCCCTGCAGCGTTGCAACAAGTGTCTCCGTGGGGGGCTGGGACGTACCCATTGCCATGGGGGAGATCGCCGTATCCACAATGTCAACGCCAGCCTCTATCGCCTTTAAGAGCGTCATGGAAGCAAGACCCGCGGTGTAGTGGGTATGGAGCTGAATGGGGAGGCTGGTGCTCTCTTTAAGCGTCTTTACAAGCTCGTAAGCGTCGTAGGGCTTGAGAAGACCCGCCATATCCTTGATACAGATGGAATCCGCGCCCATATCCTCAAGTCTCTTTGCATACTCGGAGTAATAATCCATAGTATATACAGGACCCGTGGTATAACTGAACGCCGCCTGAACGTGTCCTCCCTCTCTCTTTGTCGCGTTGACTGCGGTCTTTAAGTTACGGGGATCGTTGAGCGCGTCGAATATACGAATTATGTCGATACCGTTCGCGATGGACTTCTGAACGAAGTATTCAACGACGTCGTCACTATAGTGACGGTAGCCGAGAATGTTCTGTCCGCGGAAGAGCATCTGGAGCTTGGTGTTCTTGACCTCTGCTCTGATCTTGCGCAATCTCTCCCAAGGGTCCTCGTTGAGAAATCTCATACAAGAGTCAAACGTTGCGCCGCCCCACGCCTCGAGGGAGTGGTAGCCAACCTTATCCATCTCACTGAGTATGGGAAGCATCTCCTCGGTAGTCATTCTCGTTGCTACGAGTGACTGGTGCGAGTCACGCAATACTGTTTCGGTTATTTTTACCTTTGCCATTTATATTTAACCAAACCTTTCTTAATACTTTATAATCAGCCTATCCAGCTGAGGAACACACCTGCCGCAACTGCAGAGCCGATAACGCCCGCAACGTTGGGTCCCATAGCGTGCATCAAGAGGAAGTTGGAGGGATCCTCCTTCTGTCCTGCCGTCTGCGCTACGCGAGCCGCCATAGGAACTGCGGATACGCCTGCAGAGCCGATAAGAGGATTGATCTTTCCGCCAGAGAGCCAGTTCATTATCTTTGCGGTGATAAGTCCGCCGCAGGTGGAGATGCAGAATGCAACAAGTCCGCAAACGATGATAACTACGGTCTGAACGCTCAAGAAGTTTTTAGCACTTGCCGTTGCTCCAACAGAGATACCGAGAAGAATGGTGATGATGTTCATAAACTCGTTCTGAACAGTCTTTGAAAGTCTCTCGGTCACGCCGCACACGTTGAGTATATTACCGAACATCAGGCATCCGACCAATGACAGCGCATCGGGAACGAGAATACCTACGACGAAGGTTACGAGCACGGGGAAAACGAGCTTCTCTATGCGAGATACGGGACGAAGCTTTTCCATCTTTATGAGGCGCTCCTTTTTAGTTGTGAGCAGCTTCATAAAGGGAGGCTGGATCATGGGAATAAGCGCCATATAAGAGTAAGCCGCTATAGCGACCGCACCGAGTATCGCAGGACCGAGCGTTTTGGTTACGAGGATCGCCGTAGGTCCGTCCGCACCGCCTATAATACCGATGGACGCCGCCTGACCGATGGTGTAAACTCCGGAAAGTATCGCCGCCGAAAAAGCAACGAACACTCCGAACTGCGCACCCGCACCGATCAGAAAATATTTGGGATTTGCGATAAGAGGAGTAAAGTCCGTCATAGCGCCAATACCGATGAATATGATGCAGGGATAAATACCCAGCTTTACGCCGATATACAAGAGATCAAGAAATCCGCCCTGATTTATTGCCATCTTGACAGAATCAAGCACGGTAAGATGTACCGTTTCATCCGCGGCTATCCACATATCGAGATTGAAAAGATTTGCACCGGGGAGATTGGTAAGCAGCATACCGATAGCAATGGGAAGAAGAAGCAGAGGCTCAAACTTTTTGGCAATCGCAAGATAGATCAATGCAAATGCGATAGCGTACATTACAAGGTACTGCCATCCCATCCATATATCTTCAAAGCGCCAATTCAACACCTCAAAGTCACCGTAGCTCTCGGGACCGAAGATGTAATTGAAACCCATACTATTGATAAAGTTTTTAATAGTATTCAAGATGCCTTCCATCTATACTTTTTCCTTTCGTAGTATTTGTATTTTCGGAAAGCCCTTATCAGTTGAGGGTGATGAGGACGTCGTCGGTGTTTACAGACGCGCCCTTCTGTACGTTTACGGAGGCAACTGTGCCATCCTGGGGCGCGCAAATGTCGTTTTCCATCTTCATAGCCTCAAGCACGCAAAGAACGTCGCCCTTCTTTACTGCCGCGCCTACGCTTGCGTTTACCTTAAGAATAGTTCCGGGCATAGGTGCCTTTACCGCTATAGCGCCTGCCGCGCCTGCGGGTGCTGCCTTGGGTGCGGGTGCTGCTGCGGGAGCCGCAACGGGTGCAGCTACAGGAGCTGCAACAGGAGCTGCTACGGGTGCCTGTGCGGGTGCGCCGCCTACTTCTTCTACTACTACGTCATATGATACGCCGTTTACGGTAACGTTAAATCTTCTCATTATTAATACCTGACCTTTCAAAAATTATTTTCTGTTCCAAGCACCCTGCGTGCTTCTCTTGAAGGATACTACTCTGAATCCGCCAACGAATTCGTTCTTATAGTCGCCGCTCTCTATCATTGCCGCTATCGCCGCGGTGATGACTGCCGCAAGCTCACCGTCGTCCATAGCCTGTGCCACGGGTGCTTGTACGGGGGCGGGTTGAGCCTCGGGCACTCTAACGGGTGCTACGGGCTGAGCCGCTATAACACTTGCCTCCTGCTTTACTTCTCTGGCTCTTTCCTTTTTCTTATTGGGAATATCGTAGAACACGTATTTCGAGCCGTAAAGAATAAGGGTGAGCATACCGAGCACGCAGAATATCATCAGCATTCCCGTTGCCGTTCCTTGCAGGGCATATTCAAGTCTCTCGTTAAAGCTCTCGGGCTTTAAGTTCATATCGAGCTTGCCGCTTTCAGCTGCCGCTTCGGTCTGTGTTTCAGCCGCAAGTGCCGTTACCGACAAAAGTGAACACAACACAAGCACGAAGACGAGAAATATGCATATTCTCTTTATATTTTTCATATTCAACCTCCACTCTTTTTACACGGGAGTTCTCGCGTACTTTCTTTCGGGAGTACCGTCCGCCTTGACGGAAAGCATATAAAGCGCGGAGCATATTCTCGCGCGGAGCGTTGCCTCGTCAACGATGTCGTCAACGTCGCCCTTCTCTGCAGCGCACACTGCGCTCGCGTACTTTTCACACCATTCAGCCTCAACGTCCTCGCGGCTCTTATCCTGCGTGATCTCGTCGTTAAGCAGGAAGGCAACCGCGCTCTCGGGGCTCATTACGCTTATAACAGAGCCTTCGAGTGCAAGCTCTATGTCAGCACCGAGTGCCTTGGAGCCAAGCAGCGTAAAGCCCGCGCCATACGCCTTGCCGACTACTGCGGTAACCTTTGCGCATGTCGCGTTTGCGTAAGCACCCGCGAGCATTGCCGTGCATTTACCGCACGCGCAATCGCAAAGTCCCTCGCTATCAACCAAGGTCAAAACCGAAATGCCGAATCTGTCACAGAAGGAGATGAGATCTGCCGCCTTTTTAGCACCGATGCCGCCTATCTTTCCCGCGTCACAAGCATTGTTGCTTGCAACTACGCCGCAAAGCGTGCCGCCAAAGAAGGCAAAGCCCGTAACTATTCCGCTTTCCTTTGCGTTTATCTCTGTAAACGCGCCGTTGTCGCAAAGTGCCTTTACAAGCTCCGCGCCCGTAAGTCCCGCAACCGCTACCGCGCGAGCCGCGTCGTCGCCGCTCATAACGCTGGCGTCGTCCTTGTTGTTCTGGGGAAGTATCTCAACGAGGTTGCGCACAGCGGCGTAAGCCTCGCTCTCGCTTTCCGCCTCAATGGAGGGCGCAAAGCAATTGTTTTCTTTATTTGTCGCAGTGAGATAAAGCTGACTCTTGCCCGCAACGTTGACTGAAAGGTCAAACATATTGGACACGGTAAGTGCCATACCTGTGCAAATTCCGTCGTAGACCGCGATCTGAGGAACTATGCCGGATGCCTTTGCAACACAGGCGATAAATCTGCCGTATGCCGAAAGCGTTGCGCTTCCGTCCGCCACTACTGCTCCCGCACTGTCAAATACGCCCACAACAGGCGCGCCGTTCTTGATCGCCATTTCATAAAGCATTTCGATCTTGCGCGCACCCGCCTCGTCGAATGCTCCCTTCGATCTGTCGCTATCCTGAACAAATGCGAAAGCCAGCTTGCCCGAGATCGAGCCGTAGCCGCATATCACACCGTCATAAGCGTCAATATCTCCGCTTCTCTTGACGTAAGCCCCTATCTCAACAAACGAGCCCGCATCAAACAGCGTGGATATCTTCTCCTTACCAACCGTCAAGTTTTTTTCCATCTGATTGCCTCCGTTTTTATGTTTTTCTAATTATTATTTTTGTGTTTCGGGTAAAAATCCTCATTCTCGCCCATTATAATTAAATTATACCTTATTTTATATATTTTGTCAATTTTATGCCTAAAATATATTTGTTAAATGTTTATGAACAAAGACATTCCGTCAATAAATTGGGATTTATCGGGGTGCGAGGGACGAGGATCATAGCACCATCTAACTCCCCCACAAATAATAAAAATAAAATATTTTATAATTCCGCCTTATTGCGACACATTTTTCATGCCGTACTATGTAGAATATACGTAATAACACCAACGAAAGGAAAGATATAAACAAATGAACTGCGAAAAATGCAAAAATAAAAAGGCTACGGTATTTTACGCTGACGACGGAGGCGGGCAGCACGCGCTATGCACGTCGTGCGCGGAATCGCTCGGCAAGCTTGCCAGCTACTCGGAGGCGGCAGCGTCGGACTTTAGCAAATCGGGGCAATTTGTTCCCGAAAGCTCGTTGCTTGCGCTTTGCAGCGGACAAGCCACGGCATTTCCCCTTTACGCATCGAGGGCTGACGGAGCGGAGCGCAAATGTCCCTTTTGCTCCACCTCGCTTTCCATGGCGGAGCGCACGGGTCGCGTTGGCTGCCCCGAATGTTATTCTGTCTTTGAGCAAGCGCTCTTCCCCGCCGTTTTGACGGTTGACGGCGCGATAGGCGCGAGAATGCCTCGCCGCAGAAGAAGCTCCATAGAAAGAAGACGCAACATCGCTTCTCTTAAGCTAAAGATAAAGCTTGCCATAGAAGCCGAAAACTACGAGCTTGCCGCCACCATTCGCGACGAGATAAAAAAGCTTGAAATACATAATTGACGGAGGATAAAGCATGTCTTGGTTCAACACACAGGGTCAAAATCCCGAAATAATACTGTTTTCACGCGCTTGCTACACGCGCAACGTATCAAAGCTGCCGTTTTCCGCGGGCGGCGACTCCAAAAAGCTTTCCGAGCTATATTCAAAGATAGACAGGATACTTACAGGCAATGGCTTTCATGCCGAGATGCTACCTTCGGGCAACAGTGCCGCGGTGCTGGCGCTCGCTGAAAAACAGCTGATAAGCGCCGACCTTGTTTTTGGCGAGGGAAAACGCGTCGTATATCTCAACGAGCCCTGCAACCTCACGGTTTCTCTTGGCGGCTTGGAACTTATATCCATTCAATCCATAATGCCCGGACGAGCCGTATCAGAGGCAAAAAACTCCGCCTCGGGCGCGGAGGAACTGCTGGACGGCGAGCTGAGCTTTGCCTATAGCGAGAGCATAGGCTATCTGTCTCCCCACCCGACACACTGCGGCTCCTGCCTTGAGCTTTGCGCGGCATTGTATCTCCCCTCTCTGCGTCTGCTTTCGGGGTATGAGGACATGCGGCGCGCGCTGTTGCAACGGGGCGCCATTCTCTCACCGATGTTCACGCATGCCGATAACGCGGGAGACCTATACACCCTCTCCTACACGCCGGAGCATCTGTCAAACGAGGAAAACGCTACCCTGTATTTCGACTCGCTCTTACGCGAGCTTGCGGCAAACGAGCAAAAGCACCAGAAGATGCTCTTTCCCGACGCCCACGCATCCCTGACAGACAAGGCAGCCAGAGCTTTGGGAATACTTAAATGCGCTATGCGCATGAGCGAATGCGAGATGCTGAGCTTGATATCGGATATCCGTCTTTCGATAACGGCGCAAAGCCAACCCTGCCCCATGCTCCCCGCCATCTCCGATCTGAACTATCTTTGCGTGGAGGGGCTTGATTGCTCGCTTATCTCAAGCTCCAATCAAAAATGCTCGTCTTTGGGCGAGCTGGAGCGCCTGCGCGCCGATTTTTTGAGAAATTACATATCCGCCAAGGTCAAGACCGAGGTCGGAGCTTAACAAATCGCGAAAGGTACCGATATGTCCAATAAATTTACACCAAAGGCACAAAACGCACTAAACACATCTCTTTCATTTGCCTGCGACATGGGGCACTCGTATATAGGAAGCGAGCATATCCTCTTGGGGCTGATGGCAACGGAGGGCAGCATTGCCCAAAAAATGCTCTATTCACGCGGGGCAAAGATAGACAGCGTGAAAAAATGCATAACAGATATAGCGGGCATCGGCTCCGCGGGGGTCATATCGCCCTCCGATATGACACCTCGCACCAAGGCGATAATCGAGGCGTCGGCAATGCTGGCATCGCAAAGCGGTCACCTTTTCATCGGCACGGAGCATCTGCTTTTGGCGATAGCTTCGGACCGCGACTGCGTGGCGGCGAGAATACTTGACAGTCTTGGCGTTTCGCTATCCGACATAAAGGCGGACGTTGAAAGCTACGTCAAGGGCTCGGGAGCGCCGCGCTCCTTTAACGATAAGGCAACGGCGGTTAAGAATCGGGGCGAGCAGAGCGAAAAAAACGCCGTTTCGACCTTTGGCAGAGACCTTGTCGAAATGGCGAAAAAAGGCAAGATAGACCCCATCATCGGGCGCTCGGGCGAGACAGAGCGCCTCATTCAGATACTGTGCCGCAGGACCAAGAACAACCCCTGCCTTATAGGCGAGCCGGGCGTGGGCAAGACCGCCGTTGTGGAGGGGCTCGCTCAAAAGATAGCCGACGATGACGTGCCCGAAATATTGCGTGGCAAAAAGGTCATCGCGCTGGACCTTGCCGGCATGATCGCGGGCGCAAAATACCGCGGCGAGTTTGAGGAAAGGCTCAAAAAGGTGCTTGCGCAATGCTCCCTCGACCCCGACATCATTATTTTCATTGACGAGATACACACCATCGTGGGCGCGGGCGCGGCGGAGGGCGCGGTGGATGCCGCCAACATCATAAAGCCCGCGTTGGCGCGCGGCGAGTTGCAGGTCATAGGCGCGACCACCATAGACGAATACCGCCGCCACATCGAAAAGGACGCGGCGCTGGAGCGCAGATTTCAATCGGTCACGGTTGGCGAGCCGAGCGAGCTTGAAACGGTTCAGATACTCAAGGGATTAAGACCAAAATACGAGGCTCACCACAAGCTCACCATATCGGACGAGGCGATAGATGCCGCAGTCAAGCTTTCGGTGCGCTATATCACAGACCGCTTTCTTCCCGACAAGGCTATCGACCTTATTGACGAGGCGGCGGCGCGTCTGCGCCTCAAGATATACACCAATCCGCCCGAGCACAGAGAGCTTGAACGGCGTATAAAGGAGCTTGAGATAGAAAAAAGCGATGCCATCGCAAATCAGAGCTTTGAGCTTGCCGCCGCTATACGCGACAAGGAAAACGAGATGAGGGATAAATATCAAAAGGAACGTGAAAAATGGGAAAAGCGCAAGACTGCCCAAGATCTCACGCTTGGCGAGAGCGACGTTGCCGACATCGTTACACAATGGACGAAAATTCCCGTAAATCGCCTTTTGGGCGACGAAAATCTCAAGCTATCAAGCCTTGAAGCCACGCTTGGCGAGCGCATAATCGGTCAGGATGACGCAATATCCACCGTTGCCTCGGCAATACGTCGCGGCAGAACGGGACTGGGCGACCCTGACCGCCCCATAGGCTCCTTCATTTTTGCGGGTCAGACGGGCGTGGGCAAGACCGAGCTTTGTCTGGCTTTGGCAGACGCGCTTTCGGGCAGCGAGGGCGCGCTTATTAGGCTTGATATGTCGGAATATATGGAAAAGCACAGCGTGTCCAAGCTCATAGGCTCTCCCCCGGGCTACGTAGGCTTTGGCGAAGGGGGGCAGCTTTGCGAAAAGGTGCGGAGAAACCCTTATTCCATCGTGCTTTTCGACGAAATAGAAAAGGCTCACCCCGACGTTTTCAACATCCTTTTGCAGATACTTGAGGACGGTGCGCTTACCGACTCGCAGGGGCGGCGCGTGAATTTTAAAAACACCGTCGTCATTATGACGACCAATCTGGGCGCCAAGACTTACGGAGAGGCGGCGCGTGTCGGCTTTTCGGCTGCGGGCGCAAAGGACAGCGAGCAGCATTTCAAAGCGCGCGTTGAGGACGAGCTTCGCCGCGCATTCCGACCCGAATTTTTAAACCGCGTGGACGAAATAATAATATTCAAGCCTCTTGGGCGCGACGACCTTTTGCGCATAGTGGAGCTTATGCTTTCGCGCCTTACGGACCGCATAGAAAGCACGGGCGTTTTTATCGACTTTGACAAAAGCGTTGCCGAGGCTATATTACAAAAGGCGCGCGCGGGCGAATACGGCGCAAGACCCTTGCGCAGAGAGATAACGCGAATGGTGGAAAATCCCTATGCCGAGGCTATGGTGCGCTCAAGCTTTAAGGAGGGCGACCTCATCTCCTCCCGCTTTGACGGCGAGCGCGTGGTATTCAGCAAGCGCCAGGCGCAAAAAAAGGATAAATAGTAAATTACAGTATTGCAAACGCCGTGCTTTTATGCTATAATTGGTCATAGAAGCGCGGCGAAGGTTTTTTCGCGCTACGCGTTATTAATGATGTAATTTTGAGGTAGATATAATGCTGTATTTTCAGAGTGACTACATAATGGGAGCGCACCCCGCTATTCTTGACCGTCTGCAAAAAACCAATTTTGAGGCAACCGCGGGCTATGGCGCGGATCAGTTTTGCTCCGCCGCCGCGCAAAAAATAAAAGCCGCTTGCCAATGCGACAACGCGGACGTTTGGTTTTTAGTGGGCGGAACGCAGGCAAACGCCGTTGTCATCTCCTCCATGCTTAAAAGATACGAGGGCGTCATTGCCGCCACCACGGGTCACATCGGCGCGCACGAGGCGGGCGCTATCGAATACACGGGTCATAAGGTCATTTCCCTGCCGGAGCATCAGGGCAAGCTGGACGCGTGCGAGATAGACCGCTACGCCACCGACTTTTACGCCGACGCCAACTGCGAGCATATGGTCCCTCCCGCCATGGTCTATCTCTCCCACCCAACCGAGTACGGCACGCTCTATTCCAAAGGTGAGCTTGAGGGCATTGCCAAGGTGTGCAAAAAGCACGGCATGACGCTGTTTTTGGACGGCGCAAGGCTGGGATACGGTCTTATGAGCTATAATAGCGACCTCACCCTGCCCGACATTGCCCGCATCTGTGACGTTTTCTATATCGGCGGCACAAAGGTGGGCGCGCTTTGCGGCGAGGCGGTGGTCTTTACCAAAAATAACACGCCCAAACGCTTTCTCACTCTCGTAAAGCAGCAGGGCGCGCTCATCGCAAAGGGCAGGCTCTTGGGCGTTCAGTTCGATACGCTTTTTACCGACGACCTGTATTTCAAGATAAGCAAAAATGCCATCGACAAGGCAGAAATGCTCAAAAGGCTGCTATGCGACAAGGGATACCGTCTTTTTATGGACTCGCCCACCAATCAGCAGTTTGTCATAATGGAAAACACAAAGCTTTGCGAGCTTCAAAAAAACGTTACTGTCGGATTTTGGGAAAAATATGACGACACTCACACAGTCGTTCGCTTTGCTACGAGCTGGGCTACCACAAACGAGGACATTTCGGAGCTTGAAAAATACCTTTGAATACCAACCGCGGAGGCATACAAATGAATAAAAACACGTTGCCGATAGCGGTCATTGATTCGGGAGTCGGCGGAATAAGCGTGCTGCGCGAGCTTATAGATATAATGCCGCGCGAAAACTACATATATTTTGGAGATTCCAAAAACGCGCCCTATGGCTCAAAGAGCAAAAGCGAGGTGCTGGACATCACGCGCCAAAACCTCAAAGCCCTTCAGGATAAAGGCATCAAGGCTCTCGTAGTTGCCTGCAACACGGCAACGAGCGCGGCGGTGCGTATCTTGCGGGAGGAGCATCCCGAGCTTGTTATCGTGGGTATAGAGCCCGCTATCAAGCCGCCCGCCATCGAGCTTGACAACCCAACCGTTCTTGTTATGGCAACTCCGCTTACGCTGAGAGAGGAAAAATTTTTAAAGCTCGTTGAACGCTACAGGGACCGCGAAAACGTTATCGCTCTGCCCTGCCCGCGCTTAGCCGAGCTTATTGAGGGCGGCGACCTTGACAGCGGCGAGATAGAAGACTACATAGCGCATCTTTTAGCCCCCTATAAAGAACAAAAAATCGACGCTTTGGTGCTTGGCTGCACCCATTATCCGCACGTTAAGGATAAGATTGCCCGACACCTGCCCCCCTCCGTTAAGATATACGACGGCGGTCAAGGCACGGCGCGCCATACCAAGCGCTTGCTTGAGGCGGCGGGCAAGCTCAACGACGGGGTCAAGCGCGGCACGGTCGAGATACTCAATTCATCTGCCGATGCCCGATATATAGAGCTTTCAAAAAAGCTGCTTTTGAGATAAGAAAAAAAGCCGAGCGCTGCTCGGCTTTTTTGTTTCATTTATTTTTCCGCTGCCAAAAGATGCTTTTCGCTTTTGCGCTTGACAATTGGATACATTATGAAATTGCACACGCATCGCATGCTCCACGACACGATAAAGCAAAGCATAAGGCAGGTCCACGTGGGATACACGGTATAGACAAGCTGCATCCATACGACGCGGAACAAAAGTATGAACACTATAGCGTTCACAGAGCCCAAAAAGGCATATCCCCTCGCCTGCAGCGAGCTTTCGAACACGCCGTTTGCCGTGTTGACGAAAACGGGCAACACAAGACACGCCATCTTGATGAGACCGTACTCTATCGCCACCTCGTCACTTCCAACCACAAGTCCGAGCCAGAACCGCCCCGTGAAATAAAAGAATGCTCCAAACACAAGGCTCATGCCAACTCCAAGACCCATGCAAGACCAAAACGACTTGCGCACTCTATCCAGCTTGCGCGCGCCCAGATTCTGTCCTATGAATACCGACGAGGTCACGCCAAACTGCGAGCACGAATATGTTATTCCCTCGATGGTAGCAGAAGCTCCGCTTCCCGCCATCGCCGACACTCCGTATGAATTGATTGCCGACTGTATCTGGAGATTTGAAAGCGGAAATATCGCGTTTATAAGCGCGGTGGGTATTCCCGTTGCCAGCACGGTTCCCATGGAGCGCCAATCAAATCGCATGCGGCGCATGCTCACCCTGCAATGTCCCTCCATAGTGACAAGCCTTCTCGAGACGAGGAATGCTCCAACCACCTGCGAAGCTACTGTTGCTATGGCGACCGCCGCCACCTTTTGCGGCAGGATAAGACAGAGGATTATATTGAGCACGACGTTGGTCGCTCCGCCCGCCAATATGTAATACATAGGTCTTTGCGAATCTCCGTCTGCCGTAATTACCGACGAGCCGAAGTTATAAAGCAAAATAACAGGCGATGACAAAACGTATATCCTTATATACGTAAGCGCTCCGTCATAGCATGCCTCCGGACACCCTGTTAAGTCCAGAAACCACGGCGCAAAGATATATCCCAAAGCTGAGATGAGTATTCCCATCACCACCGAGAATATAAGCGACGAATCGGTCACCCGTCTTATCTGCTCCTCGTTCTTCATTCCGATATTTCTCGCAAGAACGATTCGCGTTCCAACGGCGATGCCGATAAAGGTATTTACTATAAGTGCTACTATCGTTCCCGTAGCGTTGACCGATGCCACCGCCGCGTTATCTGCCATGTTTCCAAGCACTATAACGTCAACAGCGTTGAATAGCTGCTGAATGAGACTGCTGAGCATCAGCGGTATAACGTAAGCTATTATCTTACTTATCAGCGGGCCTTCCGTTGCATCAATGTTTCTTGCCCCTAAAAGCTTCATTTCAATATTACCAACCTATTGAAAGTATATCCTTGCGTGTAGGAATACACGCGCGATATTATTTGACCGAAAACTTATAGATAGTTGTAGACTCAAATTTCTCGCCCGCGTCAAGCGTGCAGTCGGTGAAATTTTCGTGATTTATACTGTCGGGCATTCTCTGCGTTTCAAGGCAGAACGCGTTTTGAAGTCCCTGGGGATATCCTCCCTTAAAGGGATATTGCGCTGAATTGAGGAAGTTGCCCGAATAGAACTGCACGCAGGGCTCGGTGGTGTACACCTCCATAACTCTACCGCTTGATTGCTCCGACACCACTATCCTCGGCGCACCCATGGGCTGCTCCCTCTTTACAAAGTTCATGCAATGGTCATAGCCGCCCGCTATCGCCATGGGCTCATAGGAAAGGTCAAAATCTCTGCCTATCTTCTTTGCCTCTCTGAAATCAAAGGGCGTGCCGTCAACCGCGCGTATCTCGCCCGTGGGAATGAGTCCCTTATCTGTTGGAATAAAGCTATCCGCGTCCATCCACATCTCGTGGTCAAATATCTTGCCCGAGGCAAAGCCCGCGAGATTGAAATAGGTATGATTTGTCAGATTGATTATCGTCTTTTTGTCAGTCTCGGCTCTGTAGGTGATGGAGAGCGCGTTGTCCTGTGTCAGCTTATACGTAACGTGCAGCTTGAGCGTGCCGGGATAGTTCTCCTCGCCGTCGGGAGAGGTATAGTAGAGGTCAAGCACGCAAGCGTCGCCGCAAACGTTAGCCTCGGCGTCCCACACCTTGTGAGAAAATCCGACCTTGCCTCCGTGCAGGCTGTTCTCGCCGTTGTTGATATAAAGCTGATACTGCTTGCCGTCAAGGGTAAATCTTCCCTTGCCTATTCTGTTGCCAACGCGTCCGATAAGCGCGCCCTGATAGCCCGCCGCCTCGGTGTAGCTCTTGAGGTCGTCATAGCCGCATACCACGTCCGCAAGCTTGCCCTCTCTATCGGGCATGAGCAATTTGTTGACCGCGCCGCCAAAGGTAATTATGCTGACGGAAGCGCCGCTATCAACGGTCATAGTATATATATCAACTTGTTTGCCACAGACCTCGCCAAAAGGTCTTTTTTCTATGTTCATAATATTATCCCCTCAGTGTTTATTTTTTCATTGGAAGCGTTGCCATATCGCCGTCCGTAAGTCCTATCGCCTTTGCCGCCGCGCCACAAAACTCCACGTAATTTTCATGCTCTGCAAGATGATGCGCGTCCGAGCCAAATGTAAACTTCGCTCCCGCCTTTTTGGCATTTTGGAACATTCTTACGTACTCCGCGGCGTTTGCGGACTCGGGTGCTTTCAAGAGAGAGCCCACACAGCCCGCGTTTATCTCGATGGCGATGTCCTTTTTTGCCGTCTTTTCAAAAAGCTCCAGATATTTGTCGTCCGACATCATGGATAGCAATACCGTATTGTCATAAGGGCAGCACACAGCCGAAAAAGGATGCGCCACAGAGAGTATTTTTCTCGAAAGCGGACTGTTTATTATGTCCTCGTATGCCTCTATCATAAAGTCACGGTGCTTTTCGTAAGGCTCGTAAAGCTCGCGCGGCATCATCATATGCGTATGCGAGTTGGGAACTATCACGTAATCGAAAAGCTCCGCGTGCTCCTCTGACAGAGCGAAGTCGTGGCGCTTGGGGTCGTATTCCGCCTCCGCGCCGAAAAACACCTCTATTCCGTATCTGTTCCACGCATCTTTGGACTCTATCTCCCGCTTTAGCTCAAGCACATGCGCCGTGTTTTGCGGCGGGTAGAAGCCCCCCTCGGCAGCTCTTGTCAGCTCGTCCCAATAGTGATCGGAAAAGCCGACCTTTTTAAGTCCTTCTTTTTTGAATTGCTCCATATACGCGTCAAACGTGCCGCCGTTTGGTCCTGCGCACACGGAAAGCCTTGTGTGTATATGAAAATCGTGATCTATCTTCATTTTTTGCATTGTATTATCGGCGCTAAATTACGCGTCATATCCGTTGGGATTCTTTGTTTGCCAATTGTTAGCGTCGCGGCACATATCCTCGATGCCGTATTTTGCCGTCCAACCAAGCACGTCGCGTGCCTTTGCGGGATCGGCATAACACTCGGCTATGTCGCCGGGACGGCGGGGATCTATCTGATACTTGATGTCAATGCCCGTGGCTTTCTTGTATGCCTTGACGATGTCAAGCACGGAATATCCGTTACCCGTACCGATGTTGAAATAGTCGATGCCGTGCGCCTTTTCAATATACTGCAGCGCCTTAAGATGCGCCTGCGCCAAGTCAACTACGTGTATGTAGTCGCGCACACCCGTACCGTCGTGGGTGTCGTAATCGTTACCGAACACGTGGAGAATGGGCAGCTTGCCCGCCGCAACCTTTGTGATGTAAGGCATAAGGTTGTTGGGGATACCGTTGGGGTCCTCGCCCATAAGTCCCGTGGGATGCGCTCCTATCGGGTTGAAATAGCGGAGAATGGAAACGTTCCATTCGTTATCCGCAACGTATATATCCTTGAGTATGCGCTCTATCATTACCTTGGTCTCGCCGTAAGGATTGGTTGCGTTGCCCACTCTTGCCGTTTCCTTGATCGGCACCTCGTCGGGAGTACCGTAAACGGTAGCGGAGGAAGAAAATACGATGGTCTTTACACCGTGGCGGCGCATGCTGTCACAAAGCAGCAGCGTTCCCGTTACGTTGTTGTGATAATACTCAAGCGGCTTTTGTACCGATTCGCCAACCGCCTTGAGTCCCGCGAAGTGGATCACGCTGTCGATCTCGGGATTCTCCTCAAATATGCGGTCCATGGACGCAACGTCCAAAAGGTCTGCTACGTAGAACTTGAAGTCCTTACCCGTTATCTTCTTTATTCTCTCAAGCGACTCGGGCTTACTGTTTGAAAAGTTATCCATGATAACTATCTCGTATCCCGCGTTCAAAAATTCAACTGCCGTATGCGAGCCGATAAATCCGGCTCCTCCTGTGATCAATACTGCCATTTTTCTGCCCTCCAAAACAAATAGGTGTTACTTTATGTATTTTTCCACGATGGCGTCCATCTCTGCCATCTTTGCTTCCATATCGGCAACCAGCTTGAACTGATTGCGCGCTCTGTCAAGGTTGTGATCGGGATATTCAGTTCTGAAATAGACGTCGCCGTCAAGATAATCGGAAAGGAAGCGTATTCCCGTTTCATATGTGAGTATCATAGCTCCCATGGGAAGCGCTCTTATCTCGCTCTCCGAAAGGCTGCCCTCAAGTCCTTCTATAAAGCCCTTTGCGAACGCCTCGAACATATCAAGGCGGCAATACACCTTTGAAAGATCGGTCTCGTCCTCCGCGGCGCTGGATGCTCCAAAGCGGATGCTATCGCCAAAGTCGGCAAGCACGCTGCCGGGCATGACGGTATCAAGGTCGATAACGCATATTCCCTCGCCCGTTTCATGATCCATCATGATATTGTTGAGCTTGGTGTCGTTGTGCGTTACGCGCAGACTCAGTGTGCCGTTTGCGATGCCCTTGTTTATATAGGACGTGATATGCTTTCTGTCAAGCGCGAACTTTATGTCGTCGGGGATGAGGTGCGCCCTGCCCGACCTGTTCTCCTTTATCGCCGTCAGAAGATTATCAAATCTCCATTCAGTGTTGTGGAAATTGGGAATGGACTCGTGCAGCTTGGACGCGTCAAAATCCTTGAGCTGCATCTGGAACTGACCAAACGCATACGCCACCTTTTCAAACATCTCGGCTGACTCGACTGCCATAAAGCAATCGCTGTCCTCAACGAAATCGTACATTCTCCAATACGTGCCTCTGCGGTCCACGTGTCCCCATTTACCACTCTTTGTCCAGATGACGTTGAGCGCGCGGCGTGTGGGGTCGATGCCCTTTTCCACGTATCCCTTACGTATATGCTCCGTTACTCCCACGATATTCTCCATAACCTCGTCGGGCTTTTTGAAAATATCGGTGTTTATCATCTGCATTACGTATCTCTTTGTCTGCTCGCCGTTCTTATATGTCAGAAAATACGTGCGGTTGATGTGTCCGTTGCAGCATTCCTCTACGTGAACTATCTCGCCCTCTACCGCAAAATGCGCAGCCGAGTTTCTTACGTCCTGCTCTGTCAAATTGAAATCTATCATGTCATTCTCCTACATTCATTGTTATTTAGACTTATCACCAAAGCTTTTCGGGATACTCGCCGCTCTCGATGAGCGCTCTTATCGAGGCAACCACCGCGGGCTTATCCTCGGAATAGGTCACTCCGTACCAGCAAGCCGTTGTGGGATATACCTTTACGTCGCAAAGTCCCGCGCGCATCTGCTCGTCCACCGCGAATGGCAGATAATACTCGCTCTTTTGCGCCTTGCCGCCCTCACCCTCAAGGAAACGGACAAATCCTCGCTTGAGCTCGCCAAAGATAGCAGGCGTCAAGCCCCAGCAGTTCATAGATACTATCGTATCGCCCGCAAGGTCTGTCCACTCGCCGTCCTCGCCAAGATACTGCGCGTCAGATCCGTTTGTCTTTATCTTGGTAAGCTCGGTGATGGAAGCAAGCATGCCGTCCTCCGTTGTTACGCATCTGCCGCGCGACACCGTTCCGTTCTCTGTCAGCGTGTTGCGCAAAACGTAGCCTACCATGCAGTAATTGACGCTGTCCACGCTAAGATTGCCAAGATGCTCCGCGAGCTTTCTGAAGGCGTCCCTGCCGTAAAAATCGTCCGCGTTGATAACCGCAAAGTTGTCGTCTATATATTTCTCGGCGCAAAGCAGTGCGTGAGACGTTCCCCAAGGCTTTACACGACCCTCCGGAACCGAGAAGCCCTCGGGCAGATCGTCTATCTCCTGGAACGCGTATTCAACCTTTATGTAGGGCTCCACTCTTGCGCCCACTGTTTCGCGGAATGCCTCCAGATTTTCACGTTTGATGATAAAGACCACCTTGTCAAATCCGCATTTTACCGCGTCGTAAATGGAAAAATCGATTATAAACTCTTTGTTGTCCGTTATGGGATCTATCTGCTTTAATCCGCCGTAGCGCGAGCCCATGCCCGCCGCAAGTATTACAAGTGTCATAATTTGTATTCTCCTGTACTGTTGTGACCGCCGTGTCCACAGCAATCCATCTTATATTATATATCAACTTTTTAACTTTGTAAATAGTTTTCCAAAAATTCTTTATCAAAATACAACCGATTTTGTCATTTGAATAAATTGTGATTTATCGGGGCGAGAGGCTTTTAGGGGGGCGAGGGTTCCTTTTGATAAAAGCCACCCTCGCCCCCCTATAACCCCCCACTCCCGCAAAAAACCTTTAGGGCATAGGGTTAGTGAATTTAAATTTGAAGTAATGCTTAATAAGTGGAGCAAATCTTATTTTTTCTCATCCCCGTTAAGCTAAACATTGATTTTGCTTTATCTATAACGGCTGGGTTCGACAATCCACCAATACAGGTTGGCTCAGCAGGCTGAAATTTGCTTGCAAATTTCAGCGTCACCCCAATCTAGTTAGAACCCAAAGATTTAAGCGTTTTTGCGGAGCAGAATTTGCTCCGCAAATTCGAGCAAATCTCGCTTGCGAGTTTGCAATTTTTCTAAAAAGCGACCACGTCTTCCTCACATAGCACCATCTAACTCGCCGATAAATCAAAATTTGAAAAAAGAGCAAACGCTAATAACGTTTGCTCTTTTATATTTGTAGTCTGTCAGACTCTTTCGATCTCGATGGCGCCTATTTTGACCGAGCCCTTGATAATGAGCACGGGCGCGTCGGGCAGGGCTTGCTCGCCCTCCTCATCAACCTCCAAAGCACCGCAAACGACGTCAATATCATGCACAAGACACCATTCCTTTGGAACATATATCTCCATGCCGCCTACCTTATTGGTAACGTAAAGCGTGGCACCGCCGCGGTATTCCTCCACGTTTTCAAAGCGCACCTCAAGTCCGCCTACCTTGTTTTCAACGCGCCTTTCCATACATTCCGAGCCAAATTCCGCGCAGTCTATGTATATCTCGGACGCGCCCATCTCGTTTGTGTTGACGCAAACGCGAAAGCCGTTACCGTCACTGTCCTTTTTGCTCTTTTTTCTTTTCCGTCTGAAGCCCGAGAAAAGCATGCCAAATCCCGCGCCAAGCAGCACCGAGCAGCCAAACACCAGCCAATTGTTGATGATATCGCCGTCCTCGATTCCGCATGCCTGCGCGATATTGCGCTCGAATATCATGAAAATAAAGCCAAGAAGAACAAAGCTCAACCATGCCTCGCCCTCCACTATCATCGCCACCGCACCGCAAAACAGCAAGAATCCGCCCGCTATCTGCCAGAACGATACCTCGCCAAACAGATTGGTTACAGGCGCAAGCACGCCAAGCGCGTCAAGTATCAAAAGCACCGCCAAGGCTACAAAAGCCAAGCCCCAAAGTATCTTTCCAATTTTCATTTTGAAAACCTCACTTCCTCAATCTTCTCTCTGAGTCTTTTATAGTATCCGCGCGAAAAATATGCCTTTTTCTCGCTTTTTTTAAAGGTAAGCTCGCCATTCCCCGTCAACTCGCGGCGAAGCGATGCTATCAGCATCACGTTTGCGACGGTCGATTTGGATATGCGCACAAAATGCGAGGGCATAATATCCTCAAGCTCAAATAGCTTGTGATTGGTAACGTACCTTCGGTCTTCGGAATTTGCGTATATTTTATCGCCCTCGCTCTCAAAAAACAGTATGTCGTTTTTCGGAACGTAGTACTCCGTGCCGTTTATGTAGAGGAGTAGCTCGCCGCTTCCCTTGAGCGCGTTCTCAACCGCGCGCTCTATCTCGGTGATGACGCTATCGCGCTCGCGGCATCTTATGATGACCTCGTCGCAGTCCTCCGCCGTTTCTATCCTTATCCTCAAGCCGTCCTCACCTCCGTTTCTTCGATTTTAACACCTTTTTGCGATTTTGTAAAGTCTTTTTGCCCAAGTGGTAGATTTTTTGGGGTAAGACGCAAAAAAAACGCAGTTTTGTGTTAAAAATCCGCATTTTCGAATCAAAAAACTCTGTTTATACGTCAAAAAATCTCATCTGTTAAGCGTTCTTCTTCCTAAATTTCACAATTCCATTCCCCAAAGCCTCAAAATACGTAATTTAAAACGGAATTCTCTCAAATTATCTAAAAATCCCTGTCCTTTGCCCAAAAAGGTTTTGGGGGAGAAGGGGTGCAGGGGGAGAGGGCACCTTTTCCCCAAAAGGTGCCCTCTCCCCCTGCAAAAAATATCATCCCAAGCTAACCGCTAACGCGCACCAGCCGTTATCGATTGATTTTTCAACTATTTTAAAACCGTTTTGCTCAAAGCAATTTACCACGTCGTCGCAGCGCTCGGCGATAATACCCGAAACCAGCAGAACGGTTTTTTGGCTCATAAACGGAGCAACGTCGGGCGTCATGCGGATAATAATATCCGCCACTATGTTGGCGCAAATTATATCGTAACCACCCGCGATGTTTTTGACCTGCGTTAAAAGGTCACTCTGCTCGCAGCTTATCACGCCCGAAAGACCGCTTTCGGCAATGTTTTCATTAGCCACGCGCACGCTCATCGGATCTATATCGTAAGCGCGGCAAGGGTTTGCTCCCAGCTTTGCGCCACAGATAGCCAATATTCCGCTACCCGTGCCCACGTCGAGCAGGCTCATTCCCTCCTTGACGTATTTTTGCAAAAGACCGATAATAAGCCTTGTCGTTTCATGCGTTCCCGTACCGAAAGCCATGCCTGGATCCATGGAAACGATTATTTCTCCGTCCTGCGCCTCGTATTTTTCCCACGCGGGAACGATAACTATCCTGCCTATCTTAAAGGGCTTGTAAAACTCCTTCCACGAGTTTGCCCAGTCCTCCTCGTTGTGACCGATAAGCTCGACCTCATATTCGGAAAAGCCGCCCTTTTCAACCGCCGCGCGCAGCATTGCCGCTTTTTTCGCCGTCTCCGAGTCAAGCGGAACGAACCAAGACACCGACGCGTGCGACTTGTCGGCATTGAGTATCTTTTCGTCAATAAGGTCGCCGTAGCAGGTCTTGAGGTCGATGTCGCTGAGATCCTCGATAAGCAGATTTGTGTCAAATTCGCTCATTATCTCCACGAGCGCGTCAAGCTCGACCGTAGGCACGGTCACCTTTATCTGTTGCCACTCGACGACGTCGCCAAAGTCGCCGCAGACGTAGTCTTTATCTACATTGTTGTTCATCATTTCTTATCCTTTTTGAAGAACGGCTTTTTCTTTGTGTAGTTATTCTCGCCGCAAGCCTCGGCAAACTGACGCAGCAGCTCCTTTTGCTTGTCGGTAAGTCCCTTGGGTATCTCCACGTTGACCGTGAAATAGAGGTCGCCGCGCCTTGTGGAATTGACTATCGGCACGCCACGTCCGCGCAAAGCGAACGTTGTTGCCGTCTGCGTTCCCTCAGGAACAGTGTACTTTTCCCTGCCCTCAAGCGTGGGTATCTCTATCTCCGCGCCAAGCGTTGCCTCTGTAACCGTAATCGGCACGTCGCAATACAGATTGTTGCCCTCGCGCCTGAACGTCTGGCTTCTGCGCACGCTGATCATTACCAGCACGTCACCCGCGGGCCCGCCGTTTTTACCGTCGTTGCCCTCGCCGCGCATGATAAGCCCCTTGCCGTGATCTATACCCGCGGGGATATTGACCGCAAGCTTCTTGCTTACGCGCTCAAAGCCCGTGCCGCGACATTTCTGGCAAGGATTCTTGATGTATCTTCCCGTTCCGCGACAGGTATCGCACGTTGTGGTGGTCTGGAACTGCATGCCGCCAAGATTTTGCATAACTCGGCGCTGTCCGCTTCCGCGGCAGGTGGGACAGGTCTCCGCCTCTCCGCTTTCCGCGCCCGTGCCGCGACACTTGGAGCATTTTGAGTACTTTGTAAAGCTTATATCCTTTTTGCAGCCAAATACGGCTTCCTCAAAATTGATGGTGATATCCACCTCAATATCGTCGCCTCTCTGCGGTCCGTTGCGTCGCTGCGAGCGTCCGCCACCGCCGAAAAAGCTGCCGAATATATCGCCAAGATCAACGTCAAAACCTCCGCCGCCAAATCCGCCGAAGCCGCCAAAGCCGCCCGCACCCGAAGCAGGGTCGAACGCCGCGTGTCCGTATTGATCGTATTTTGCCTTCTTATCCGCGTCCGACAAAACCTCGTAGGCCTCGTTGACCTCCTTGAATTTTGCCTCCGCATCCTTGTTATCGGGATTGATGTCAGGATGGTATTTCTTGGCAAGCGAACGGTACGCCTTCTTTATCTCCGCCTCGCTCGCGCCCTTGCTGACTCCCAGCACTTCATAATAATCTCTTTTTTCTGCCATGTTAGTTGATGTTTTATCGCAGGGAGAACCCTTTTTGCAAAACGGTTTTCCCTACACCCTCTCCCAAAACCTTTAGCACAGGTTTTAACTTATTTATACCTTTAGGGAAAGGTCGCTTGCGACCTTCCCCATATAGTTGTTATTACTGATTGTTATTCGAGTTATCCTCGTAATTTGCGTCATAGAACTGATCGCCGCCCTGGCCGCCGTTCTGACCGTTTTGATCAAAGCCCTGACCGCCCTGTGCCTGCTGCTGCGCATAGAGCTTCTCGGAGATCTTATAGAAGGACTTCTCAAGCGCCTCGGTATCAGCCTTTATAGCCTCTGTGTTACCCGTAGCAACCGTTTCCTTAAGCTTTGCGATAGCCGCCTCAACGTCTGCCTTGTCAGCCGCGTCTACCTTGTCGCCAAGCTCGGAGAGCGTCTTTTCGCTCTGGAATATCATGGTATCGGCTCTGTTCTTTACGTCAACAGCCTCTTTTGCCTTCTTGTCTTCCTCTGCAAACTTCTCCGCGTCCTTAACTGCCTTGTCAATGTCCTCCTGCGACATATTGGTGGACGATGTGATAGTGATGTGCTGCTCCTTGCCCGTACCCTTATCGCAAGCGGTTACGTTAACGATACCGTTAGCGTCGATGTCAAAGGTTACCTCGATCTGAGGAATTCCGCGGGGCGCGGGAGCGATACCGTCGAGGCTGAAGCGTCCGAGCGTGGTGTTATAAGCCGCCATCTCGCGCTCACCCTGAAGCACGTGGATCTCAACCGAGGTCTGTCCGTCTGCCGCGGTGGAATAGATCTGGCTCTTCTTTACGGGAATCGTGGTGTTTCTGTCTATAATTCTGTTGAATACGCCGCCCATGGTCTCGATACCGAGAGAAAGGGGTGTTACGTCAAGGAGAAGAAGCTCCTTAACGTCGCCGCCGAGAACGCCGCCCTGAATAGCCGCGCCGATAGCTACGCACTCATCGGGGTTGATGCCCTTGAAGGGCTCCTTGCCCGTGAACTTCTTAACTGCCTCCTGAACCGCGGGGATTCTTGTCGAACCGCCGACGAGGAGTATCTTATCAATCTCGGAAACGGAAAGACCCGAGTCGCGAATTACCTGCTTTGTGGGACCCATGGTCGCTTCAACGAGGTCTGCGGTGATGCGGTCAAACTCTGCTCTGGTCAAGGTTGCCTCAAAGTGCAGAGGACCTGCGGCGGTTGCCGTGATAAAGGGCAGGTTTATGTTGGATGCGGACATGCCCGAAAGCTCGATCTTTGCCTTCTCTGCCGCGTCCTTGAGTCGCTGCATTACCATCTTATCGTTGCGAAGGTCGATGCCGTTATCCTTCTTGAACTGCTCTGCCATCCAATCGATTATTCTCTGGTCGAAGTCGTCGCCGCCCAGCTTGTTGTTACCCGCGGTTGCGAGAACCTCAAACACACCGTCGGAAATTTCAAGCAGAGATACGTCGAACGTACCGCCGCCAAGGTCGAATACCATTATCTTCTGGTCTTCCTTGTCAACGCCGTAAGCGAGTGCCGCCGCGGTGGGCTCGTTGATTATACGGAGAACCTCAAGACCCGCGATCTTACCCGCGTCCTTGGTTGCCTGTCTTTGCGCGTCGGTGAAGTACGCGGGAACGGTGATGACCGCCTGATTTACGCTTGTTCCGAGATATGCCTCCGCGTCAGACTTGAGCTTCTGAAGGATCATCGCGGAGATCTCCTGGGGAGTATAGCTCTTGCCGTCGATGGTCGTCTTCTTGCTTGTACCCATGTCTCTCTTGATAGACATAACAGTCTTGTCAGGGTTGGTGATCGCCTGTCTTTTCGCAACCTGACCTACCATTCTCTCGCCCGTCTTGGAGAAAGCAACAACGGAAGGTGTTGTTCTCGCGCCCTCGGGATTGGGGATAACGATGGGCTCGTTGCCCTCGTAAACTGCTACACACGAGTTAGTTGTACCTAAGTCTATACCAATGATTTTTGCCATAATAATTTTCCTCCTATGGTAAAATTGCTTTGATTTTGTTATATTTTGTAAATGTTTGATTGAAAACTAAATTTATTGTTTGAAACGCGCTCTAATTTGCTACTGTTACCATCGCGTAGCGAATTATCTTATCGCCCTTCTTATAACCCTTTTGGAAGACCGTTACTATCTCGCCTTCCTTGTGGTTTTCGTCGTCTACCATCATCATGGCGTTGTGCATATTGGGGTCGAACGCGTCGCCCTCAGCTCCAAATGCTTCAACTCCCATTTTCGTGAGTGCTTCGGATGCGCCCTTTAGCGTCATTTCAAGTCCCTTTGCGACTGCCTCCGCTCCCGTGGCTCCAACTGCTCTTTCAAGGTTGTCTATTATGGGGAGTATGGATTTGAGCGCGTCTGCGTACGCGTCGGAGTATATTCCCTCCTTTTCCTTTGCGCTCCTCTTGCGGAAGTTGTCATATTCCGCCGCCATTCTCATATACTTGTCATTTCCCGCGGCGATCTCGGCATCCTTGTCGGCAACGGACTTTTCAAGCTCGGCTATCTTAGCCTCCAGCTTTTTTGTCTTTTTGTCGGACTTGACCTTGCCCTTTTCGCCCTCCGTTTCGTCGGCGTTTTGCTCGGTCACGTCCTCGACCTTTGCAGCCGTCTCCTCATCGGCGGGTATCTGTGTCTTTTCCTCAGCCATTGTTATCCTCCTTTATTTGCTCTATCTCGTCACTATCGTTGAGCAGGCTTTCAACGTTGCCCGCCAGCCCATCGATAGTAGCAACTACCTTTGCGTAATCCATTCTTCTCGGACCTATGATTCCGATAGCTCCCAAGGTCTTTCCGTCTCTTACCACGGGCTTGAACACAAGCGCCGAGTTGTTCATAACCTTTACCGAGCTTTCCGAACCGATAACAACGTTTACGCCATCGTTATCCGCGTCGGAAACAAGCTCCAGAATGTCGTCCTTTTTCTCGATGGCGCCAATAAGCTCGCGCAAATGCTCCTTGTTGCTGTACTCGGGGTATTGCAAGAGTCTGTCCATGCCGCTTATCTTGAGATCGCCGCCGTCCAGCTCGTTCATGCTCTCGTAGATTATCTTGATGATGGGCGTTACTATGCCCGACTTATCTCCCATCGCGCTCTCGATGTCCATTATTATGGGGAGCGTGATCTCGTTAGCAGTCAATCCCGACAAGTGCTGATTGAGCAGCGCGCGGAGGTCGTCCGCGTTCACTTGTGTGACGTTTATATCAAACGTAAGGCGCTTTGTAAGCACGCTGCCGCTCTCGCTGATGAGAATGAGCAACAGACTGTGTCTGTCCACAAACACCACGTCAAACCGCTTTATCTTTACCGAGCTTGCGCGCGGCTTTATGAGAAAGCTTGTGTAATTTGTCATATTGCCCGCAAGCTTGGAGGCGGTGAGCAATATCTGGTCAAGCTCGTTCATCTTGGACTTAAGCACCTTGTTGATCTCAGTGATCTCCTTTGTGGTCATAGCGTAGCTCTCGATAAGAGAGTCAACGTAAAACCTATAGCCAAGCTCGCTTGGAACTCTGCCCGCAGAGGCGTGCGGCTGCTCCAGATAGCCGAGAGACTCAAGCTCCGCCATCTCGTTTCGTATCGTTGCCGCCGAGCAATTAAGATGCTCGTCCTGCATGACGTATTTTGAACCGACAGGCTCGCCGTCCGCGATATGCGCGTCAACTATCGCTTTTAGTATTCGCTTTTTTCGCTCACTCAATTCTGTTTTTGAGTTTTCAGCCACCGTTTTGTCTCTCCTCTCTTTTTTGTTTGCCAAAGCCAATTTTTAGCACTCTTTTGGGTCAAGTGCTAACTTACGCTAATAATATACCCCATTTTACTGCTTTTGTCAAGGTGTTTTATCACATTTTTTATGAATTTTTTGTAAACAGTGCTAAAAACCCGTGGGTTTTTGTTCCCCACGGGTGTTTTTTTGTTGATTTTTAGCACTTATCGGCAAGCGCGCGATAAAATTGCCAATTATTTATCCTTTCCAAGCACTCGGCTCTTGATCTCGTCGTATTCCTGCTGCGTGATAGCGCCCGCGTCGAGAAGCTCCTTGTATTTAAAAAGGTCGTCGACGGTGTAAGCGTTGCCGCCATTGTCCGTCTTTATCTCCGCAAAATCCTTATCCTTCATGCAAAGCAACAATATTCCCGCGATGAGATTGACGAACAGCAGCACCACTACTCTCCATCCCGTTGAAAAATCGGCGGAGCATTTGGATCCGTTCAGTTTTTTGAGCGCGGCGATACTAAGTCCCAGCTGAACGCCGCCGATGGCGCCGTAAACGATAAGCATCAAGACGCCAACAATGATAAGACCGGACTCGGCAATGGCTACGATCTGCTCCACGTCAACGTATTCTTCGTCATATTCGTAGTAGAAATAGTCGTCGTCGTAATAATAACCGTCGTCGAAAATAAAGTCGTCGCTGTCATAATAGTCGTCATCAAAGTCATCATAATATTCATCGGCAATATACATGCCGTCGGCTATGATATGACGCATGCCGATAAACAACGAGCCTAATACTATGCCCAAAAGTATGCATAGCGACGCGGATACGATGCTTATTATCAAAAATACCTTTACCGCCGTTTTCATAAAATACCTCCTGTGCGCGCGTATATTAATATATGAAATGAACCGCAAAAATACGGTTAAATTGACGTCTAATCTTGTGATTCGTTATCAGGCTCCGACTTTTGAACCGAAACCTTGACTGTTGCCTTTTCCTTGTTCCCCGCCGCGTCGGTTGCGGTGACAAGCACCTCGTACTCGCCCTCGGTATCAACATCCACGGCACTGTCGTCCACGGTATAGTCAAGCTTGCCAACGCAGTTGTCCTCAAGCGATATGTATAGCGAATAATCTATCTTGTCGCCTATTTGCGCCACAATGACCTCGGGCGCCAGAATAACGGGCGGCAGTCGGTCGTATATCTGTGTCATGCGCACCTCAAATGCATCGGTCTTGTTGCCATGGCAATCCACGAAACGTATCTTCATTACGTTCGAGCCTATCCTTGTCAGCTCGGGAAGCTCGTTGAGATACTCGCCGTAAAACTCGCTTGGCTCGTAAACGCTCTCAATATAGTCCATAGGACTTGGCGGCTGCGTTCCAACGGCAAAGTACACGTCCTTTACGACAACGTCGGGCGCTTTGGTATCTTGCACCCTCAGCCTTACGCGGACGTCGCCGCGCGAGGTATGCGCCGTCACGTAATACACGCCCGAGCGCATCAGCATATCGGGAGAGAAATCGTCCGCAAACGTAGCGCTCCCGTCACCCGTGATGTCAGCGGCGCTTATTGTCTGACCCGCCTCTATGACGCAGCGAGTGAACTGAAGCTCCAGCGCAAGACACACGCAGCCCGAGGCAACACACAAGACACAGAGCGCCGCGACGCACCAAAGCACATACAGCTTAGCCGTCCCGACGTATATTCTCAAATTGACCCTTTTATTGCCTATCCCTATCCTCATGCGCGCTCTCTTTTCGCCGTTTTCTCTTCCTATTTAGTATATCATCGCTCCAAAGAAATGTCAATAACGGCTCTTTGATAAAAATATAAAAAAATTTTTACAAAGCTATTGACAAAAGATAAAAAGTCTGTTATAATCTGTAAAGTATTTTGCTTTACAGATGTAAAAGCGCAAAAGAGAGGTTGCCGCCATGTTTGAAAAGAACCTGAATATCGGTTATCTGCTCGATTTTTACGGTGACGTGCTTACGGAACGCCGCCGCGACGCGCTTGACTTCTATTATAATAACGACATGTCGCTTTCCGAGGTTGCCGAGGAGCTTGGCATCTCGCGGCAGGGCGCGCGCGACCTTATCAAAAAGGCGGAGGAGGAGCTTGTCTTTTACGAGGAAAAGCTGGGACTTGCCAAAAAATTTGCAGACGCGCAAACACATGCCGCACGCGCGCTTGAGCTGTGCGACGCGACGGGTGCCGACAAAGAGCTTAAAAGCGAGATACAGTTGTTGCTCAAAAGCGTCGATTAAGACGTAACGCAAGCCAATTCAAATTCAGGAGGTATTTAATAAATGTTTCAGAACTTGTCGGAAAAATTAGAAAATGCCTTCAAGAAGTTCAAAAACAAGGGTAAATTGACGGAAGCGGACATCAAGGCGGGCACTCGTGAGATAAAGCTTGCACTTCTTGAGGCTGACGTAAATTTCAAGGTCGTTCGCGACTTTATAAAAAACGTATCCGAGCGAGCAGTTGGAGCAGAGGTGTTGGAATCGCTCAACCCCGGCCAGCAGGTCATCAAGATAGTTTGCGATGAGCTGACCGCGCTTATGGGCTCCACAAACGCAAAGCTTACCGTGTCGCCAAAGCCGCCAACAGTCATTATGATGGTTGGTCTTCAGGGTGCGGGTAAGACCACACACGCGGGCAAGCTTGCGGGCATGCTTAAAAAGCAGGGCAAGAATCCACTTTTGGTTGCGTGCGACGTGTACCGTCCCGCGGCTATAAAGCAGCTGCAGGTAGTGGGCGAAAAGCTGGGTATCCCCGTTTTCGAGATGGGCGATAAGGAATCCCCCGTCAAGATAGCTAAGGAGGGCATAAAATTCGCCAACGCAAAGGGCTATGACACGGTGCTCATCGATACCGCGGGCCGCTTGCAGATAGACGAGGTGCTCATGCGCGAGCTTCAGGACATAAAGGCAGAGGTTGCGCCCTCCGAGATACTGCTAACCATAGACGCCATGATAGGTCAGGAATCGGTAAACGTTGCCGAGACCTTCAACAATATGCTGGACATCACGGGCGTGATACTCACAAAGCTTGACGGCGATACCCGTGGCGGCGCGGCGCTCTCCGTGCGCTATATAACGGGCAAGCCTATAAAATTCATCGGCGTGGGCGAAAAGCTCGACCAGATAGAGCCCTTCCACCCCGACCGTATGGCGCGCCGTATTCTCGGCATGGGTGACGTTTTGACGCTTATTGACAAGGCGCAGGAGCAGTTTGATGCCAAAAAGGCGGCGGAGCTTGAGGAAAAGCTGCGCCAGCAGATATTCACGCTTGACGATTATCTTGAGCAGATGCAGCAGCTCAAAAACATGGGCGGCTTGGATCAGATCGCGGGCATGATCCCCGGTATGAAGCCGGGCGCGCTTAAGGACGCGAAAATGGACGAAAAGTTGCTCGCGCGTCAAGAGGCTATAATCAAGTCCATGACCCGTCAGGAGCGAGAGCATCCCGAGGTGCTTAACGCGTCGCGCCGCCAGCGTATCGCGCGCGGTAGCGGAACGAGCGTCGAGCAGGTCAACAAGCTCTTAAAACAGTATGACCAGGTCAAAAAAATGATGAAGCAGTTTGCCGACATGGGTAAATCCAAAATGGGTCGCCGCAAGATGGGTAAAATGGGCTTTCCCTTTTAATTAATTTGTTGTTGAACCGCAAGGTTTAAAATAAAAAAGTAAAAATAATATATCAAATTTTTTGGAGGACAAAAAAATGGTAAAAATGAGACTTAGAAGAATGGGCGCAAAGAAGGCTCCCTTCTACCGCGTAGTTGTTGCTGACAGCCGTTACCCCAGAGACGGTCGTTTCATCGAGGAGATCGGTTACTACAACCCCCAGACCGAGCCCGCAGAGATCAAGATCGACGCTGATAAGGCTAAGGCTTGGATCGCAAAGGGCGCACAGCCTACCGACACTGTAAAGTCGCTTCTCAAGAAATCCGGCATCGTTGACTGATCTGCCGCTTTTTAAGGAGAGATCATGGTGGATTTAAAGCAAACTCTGCACAACATCGCCGCTTCTATCGTGGACAGTCCCGATGAGGTTGTGGTTGTGTGCGAGGAGAACGACAACTGCATCAATCTTACCCTGAGCGTTGCTCCCGACGATATGGGAATGGTAATCGGTAAGGGCGGACGCATAGCAAAGGCTATCCGCACGGTTATCAAGGCAGCTGCCGCAGGCTCGGAGAAAAAGGTTAACGTTGATATCAGATAATTGATTCAACTAAAAAACGCTTGACTTGTGTCAAGCGTTTTTTGTTTTTATCCACGTGTTCAAGGCTTTTTTTGAGGTTGCCGCGCTCTTGACCTGACGGTCTGCAGCTTTCTTCCCCTTTGCCTTTCGCTTTGCGCCGAATTCGCCTTGGCGCTTGTATCTTGCCTGTCGCCTTGAGGCTGCTTTGCCACTTGAGGCTGATTTTCGCCTTTATGCTGCTTTGCGCCTTTGCTCCGATCGGGCTCTGCCTGCCGCCCTAAGTCAAAGAGCTTTAAAAACAAGCCCAAGAACATCTCCCTTTTTTGCTTGTCAAGTCCGCCGTAATTCTTGATTATAACGCCGATATGGCGGACTCCGCCCTGCGTCAGCTCGGTGAGCGTTTTTGCCCCCGTTGACTCCACGACAGCGAAAAAGGTTTGCACAAATTCCCGCTTTTCCGAAAGCGTCATCTTGTCCATGGCGCGCCTGAACTGCTCCTCGTTTTTCCTGCCTCGCTCCGAAAGCGAATTGAGATGCTCAAAGGTGGCGCCGCAAACGTTCCAGAAAAAGATATCGTGCTGAAAAGCTCCCTTGCGCACCCCGTTGACTACGGTGTATCGCTTGCCAATATTGAACATGATGCCGATAAATGACGACTGCGGAATGAATATCTCAAGCTTGCGCTGCCTTGCGCGGAAGCTTTGCGACTTGACCGTTGCGTCGTCAAGTCCGGGCCCGTCAAAGCAGTAGGCACGCAGTATACGCGCGGCAACCGAGTCATCACAGTTGACGGTGGCGTATAAGCTGAGATTGCCGCCCTTGGAATGACCGCACACGTATATGCGCTCAAGCGGGTATTTGCCCGCCACGTACTCAAGATACTGAACCGCGCGCTTTTGCGAGGGTATGCAGTCGAGATACGCGAGTCCAAAATCCTCTCGCCAGCCGATTATCGTGTCGTCTGTTCCCCTGAACACCACAGCCAAGCGATTGCCCCTCATATGAAAGGTCATAGCGGCAAATTGGCAGGTCTCCTCATCGCTTGTGTAGCTTACGAAATCGCTTACTCTGATCTCGCCGAATCGGCGGCTCTTGGCGCAAGCGAGCAGCAATTCGTTGATGTTTTCGGACGGAATTATAAGTCCCAGCTTTACGTTTCTGTTTTTGAGATCGGGACAGCGCTTTTTCGCGGCTTCAAGCAGAGTCATATCCTCGCCCCGACACAGCTCGTCAAAATCTGTGTACGAAAGCATGGACAACACAGAGCCGTCCACCTCTCCGAATCTACTGTCCGAAAAGGACAGATCTCCTCGCCAAGCAACGTAATCAAGTAAATTAGCCATACCCTCACCCCCGTCCTATATTGTTGCCCCGCGCGACGTGATTTCATCACCGCGTGGGCTTTTCTCACTAAAATTATATCACATTTAGCCAGAATTGTCAATCGCTCCAAGCCTCGCCGCCGCCTTTTTATTATGAGTCGCGACCCGCTTTCCGCCGCCACTCCGGAATCCGTTGCGACCCGCTTTCCGCCGCCACTCCGGAATCCGTTGCGACCCGCTTTCCGCCGCGGCATTGCCTTTTGCTGCGCCTCATATTCGGCTATATTGCCCCTTGCTACACCTCGTATTCGGCTATATTGCCCCTTGCTACACCTCGTCGATGGATATGTTCAGCGAGTGCGCTACCGCCGCTTTGAAAAACTCATCGGTGTCGAACGAGCCTTGCTGAGCCTTTTCCCGTGAATACGGCTCAACGTCCGCAAAGTTGCCATCCAATACCTTTGCCATATTGCAATCCTTTATCAGCCAATCAAACGTTGCTCTCCAGCCTCTTTGATTATCTCCCTTGAGAAAGGACGAGCCCTCCGCGTTTTCAAAGCAGCGTTTGAAGTCATCCAGCGTGTAGCTTTTAAAACTCTGCCTTATCGTGTCCTCCCGCTGACTTGACACCGATCTTACCGAAGGGAAAGATTGACAGATAGAGTTGTACAGCTCTGCCACCGCCGTGCCGCACTCTTCTTTATCTTCTTCTCTCTCTCCTTCTCCTTCTTTCTCTTTCTCTTTATCTATTCTGTCGGCGTTACAAGGCGTTACTTCGCCGTTACACGTAACGTTACATTCCGCCATCAGCTTTTGCTTTTTGCGGTGATTGGCTACTCGCTCGCGGGTCTTCTCTCTGGCAAGCTCAAGTCTGTCTAACTGCTGATGCTTGTTCCAATTTCTTATGGTGATAACACCGTCCACCGTTTCCGTCATGCCGAACCTCTCAAACACCTCAAGCGCGTAGGCAACGTCCGCGCGTTTCATACGAAAAATGGTTGCCAGCATATCGGGCGTATAGGGTATGTTGCCCATAAGAAACACCCCGCTATTATTTTGCTTTCCCGCAAGGCAAAGCAGCTTGAACCACACGACAAGTATCATATATTTCTGCGGCATTTTTTCTATCATCAGTATCTTTTCGTCGTCAAAGATGTCCGTTACCACCTTTATCCATTTTACGTCTGACATTTTTCACCCTCTCTACACCATAAAATTCAGCTTGGCACTTGCTATGACCTAGTTGCGAGCCTCATTATCTTGCCGCACTCTCATGCAAAAAGCGCGACTGTTCACGCTCCATAAACTCGCCCGTCTTCATGTCCTGTATCTCGGATGCGTCCAGAACCAAGGCGAATTTGCGTTTTATCCTTACCCATTCGCCCCTCTTGATTATGCAGTTCTGACCGTTGACCGCAACGTATACGTCGTCACGGTATCTGTCATTGTCGCGGAAAAGCTTGACTGAAATGTACTCGTTGAGGTATCTTTCATATTCCTCGGCGGCGGCGCGAAGCTTTTGGTCCTCGCTTGCCCTCTCTCCGCGCAATCTGGCGTTTTCGGCTTCCTTTTCGGCAAGTCTCGCCTCGTATTCGGCTCTCAAAGCCTCTATATTTTGCTTGTATTTTTCCATATATTTTCCTTTCTTTGATGGTTAATTTTGAATTGTATGAGAGTTTATGGATGTGGCAAATGAATCAAAGCGGGGCGACGTTCCCGACGCCCCGCAACGCCGGGAAATCCACGTCACTCCGTAAAATTTCCTCGCGTTCTCGCCTTGCGTTGTAGGCGGCATGCACAGACTTCGCTAGTGCGTCCTCGACGCCCCGACGCCCCCTACGTTTAAGGTCTGATAAATACCGATACGGATGCGGTAAACAGGCTTATATTATGCCAAGGATGCCGCGGTCTCGATTCTTATCATAAACGCTTCCACAAGACGAACGGTGACCTTTGTTGCCTTCCAACCAACAGTTGCTCTCTGATTGAGCGGGTCGGAAGAGCCGGCAGAGCCAAGCTGCTTTACGATATGCTCAAGTCCGCCGTCCTTAAGAGAGGTGGTTCCGTATGCGTTCTCACCAAAGATGAGCGTTGCGTAAACGTCAACGCCGCACGCGCCCGCCTCGCCGGGATATATAACCGTGTCCGCCGCGCAGCTCACGCTTGCGGGAGTGGACTTTGTGGAATCGGTTGTAAGCGTGAGAGTGTTTTCGGTGTTAGCGCCAACGTAATACTTCTTGCCGCCGATAAGCACTTCTCTGCCCACAAGCGCGCCTGCCTTTACGTTGGCATCCGTCTTGAAGGTCACGCTGTCGCTATTGCTGACCTCTCCTGCAACGGTAAGCGTTCTTACGTTGCTTGCGAGATCCTCCGCGTGAAATACCTTTGCCTCGGTGCTTTCGATAAAGCGCACACCCTCTATCTTGCCGATCTCGCCCTCAAATATAGCCGCGGGATCTGCGTACTGATGAGGATATTTCCACGCGGGATCACTCATAAGGTCGTAAGCGCAGTCGGGATGGATGATAGCAACGTACGCGCCGTCTATCTTTTCCGCGTTCTGATTCTTGAGGAATCTGACCGCGCGGCGAATCGCGTCCACGGTGAGATAGCAGTTCTTGCTCTCGTCCGCGTCGCCACCCACGATCTGCGAGCGGGAGCTTACCTTGCCCTCGCCAAACTGAACGTTGGTTCCGCCCACCAATACCTCGCGGGATATCGTGTCAAGCGTTCTGCCCGCCTGCGAGCCCAAAAGCTTTGTTGCCATACAGAGATTGTTGTCGATGGCGGTCATGATGAGCAGGTCGGTAAGCTCAACGTATCCGCCGTACTGCGCAACGGTAGCGTTTACCGTGCCCATATTGATGGTCTGTCCTGTGGGGGTAACGCCCTCGGCAATGGGATCGGTTATCTTGGGCAGCGGATCGTACTTTCTGAACTGAATGGACTTACCGTTGCCGTGAGGAATGGTGTGCTTTTGCGCAAAGCGGTCATGCACCAGCGCGGGCTCGGCATTATCGATAAGATAGTCCGAATAATAGGTTCTCATTTCGGGGGAAAGACCCGAGCCGTCCGCGTACGTATTTACATTGCCGTTGTTTGTATTGATCTCGCCCTCGGTTCCAAGCACAACGTCGCCTGCGCCGAAGAGCTGCAAATTGATATTAAATTCTTTCATTTATTTATTTCCTTTCTGTTTTCGCGAATATAACGCATATTTATTGATGGTTGATCTTGCCGTTTTTACTCTGAATCGGCTTTTCGTTATCAACGCGGACTTATTCTGCAGAAAGGACACTTAAAGGCTCTTAAAATGATATTTTCT
The DNA here is from genome assembly GCA_015063905.1 of Oscillospiraceae bacterium. Taxonomy (GTDB): domain Bacteria; phylum Bacillota; class Clostridia; order Oscillospirales; family CAG-272; genus SVTX01. The sequence continues at coordinate 78,748 of SVTF01000003.1, forward strand.
CGCCGCCAAACGCCCTTTTGGCTATCTGGGCACGCTGATCTCTTGTCAGAGAGGACACGTCAATGGGCAATGCTGCCCTCCTTTTAGCGTATCCGTTTTCCGATGGGCGAAGCTTGTTTGATAGCACGCTTGCCATAACTCTGCGCTCCATTTCCTTTTCTATGCGCGCTCTTTCAAGGTCAAGCCTTGAGTCAAGCTCGGCTTCCCTGCGCTCAAGCTCGCCCTCGCGTTGCTCCAAGGTGCTAAGCTTTTGCTCCATCGCCTTGTAGCGCTTGAAGCGTTTATTTATCATTTTTTGAGTATCATCAGTGTAGAATTGCTTGAAGCGGGTGCGGATCAGTCGCTCGTACTCCTCCCTTTCGGCGCGGTCATGCTCCTTGGATGCCGCAATGCCGTCAAGGTCGATACTCGCGTCGTCCCCGTCGGATCTCTCGAACTCATTTTCCTCGCAGTGATCATCTGCAGGGGCGTCGTATGCGCCCTCCGCTTCGCCGTCCGCGATACTTTCTGCTTTACTGCTCAATTCGGTGAGCGTGCCGTTTGCATTTTCCATATCTGTCAAAATGTAACCTCCTTATTTGTCTTACGCCCGTATAGCCCCAAGCTGCCAGACGTCCTCTTTAACGTCCACACATTCGGGATACGTATTCTGTATCTGTATAAGTCCTATGCAGGTCTGCTTCATTGCCGATTCGCCCTCGGTGGAGCATACAACGTCCGCATAGCCGTGCCCTATGCGGTCAAAGCTCGTATCCGAGGTGCATATCGCAAGATAGCCTATCAATGAATAGAATATACCCGATACCGCGGCGCAGACTATATCCGCCTGTCCCTCGGCGTAATTGGCGTGACCGCGCATGCTCAGCTTTATTTTCTCGCCGTCACGTTGAAATCTCGCGCTTATCATACTTTTATCTTACATTCCGTATTGCTTGCGCAACGAGGCTTTAAGCTTGCCAACGCCCTCAAAATCCATAAGATCCAGCATCATAAGCGTTTGGTTTGCGTTTTCGCGCTTGAACGCGCCCGAGTCAAATAGCTGCTTTGCGAAATCATTTTTGTTTTGCGATTCCGTGGGCGTTTTGCGCGTTGCGTTGACCTCTATGTCAAAGAAGGGTCTGTATCCTTCGCTCTCTCTGAGCGTCCGTCCCGAAAAGCTGAGATATTGGCGCTCGCCGTCCTCGCCGACTATGCGGAACACTCTTGCCACGTCGTAAAACTGTCTTATCAGCTCGATCACGAGAGATATCATCTCAACGTACGCTCGGTAAGTTTCCTCGATGCCGTCGCGCGAAGCCTTGGCTCCCGCCTCACGAAGAATACTGATGGCGCTTGCCGCCGTAACTCCGCCCGATATTCCGCCCTGCGATACGTCACGCGAGCCCGTTATCTCCTTAAGCTCGTCTATCTTGAGCCGCTTTACATCGATTATGGAATCGTCCATCGCCGATATCTCGATCTGACGCAGCTTTTCCTCGTCTATGTCACCCTCGACCTCGACTATGCTGCGGTCAAGATCCAAAAAGTCCTTTTCGTTAACGCCAAGACTGCGCTTTGCCCAGAATCTGACACGGGACGCCCAATCGCTATAGGACATGATGTTGCTATCCAGCTTGTTTATGTAGCTCTGAACTCCCGTTCCTATAGCTATCATACCAAAGCCGCAAAGACCGTCCTCGCAGGGATACAGTCTGTCAAACACAAAGGGATATTTTCCGTGCGCGTACCAGCCCTCAGTCAAAGAAGCGTCATTCTCGGAGCTATACAGCACGCAGTCGCCCACGAACTTGCAAAAATGCAATCTTTGCACGCCATCGGCGTCAAACTTTTTATAGTACCAGTCTACGCAAAGGCATTTTTCATCATCTGTAGCGTAGCCCAACAGATTAGTGAGCGCCGAATCCGATTCTCTTTGCTCGCTATAATCAAAATGCCCATAAAGCGCGGATAGCTTTTCCCTATCCTCCATGGATACGCAAAAAACGTGCTTGCTGTCCTGTATGCTTGATACTCCTATCTCCCAATATATGTCGGACAGGTCAATCGCCCGAATGTCAACGTCGCCAAGACCTCCAAGCGACTCCGTGTTCCAGAACACGCCGTAAACCGCGGTGCCGTGGCGTATTTTTTGCCACGAGTTATCCGAATAGGTCTGCTCAAAATTGCATCTCTGCGTTATAACGGGAATTATCTTGGATAGCTCCTCCGCGCTGTGCTCATCGCGCTTTTCTCTTGGCAAACAGGTGCATTTGGGAATACTGTCTATAACGTCCGCGTGCTTGTTGACGATACTGTTGAATATCCAGGAGCAAGGCTCGCCCGATGAATATATCGAGTGCCACACCTCCCTTTCTCTTTTAAGCTTTTCCTCAATATCGCGCTTGGCTCTCTTATAGGACGCAAGCACCCGCGTGGCAACGGAGATATCGGGTGTGTTGGTTATTTTCGTGTTTTCCATTTATTTTCCTTTCATGTATATATACCCGCCGTTTGTAATAAGTCATCAGCTCCCCACAAGGCGTTATCCAAACCTTGCGCGTATGGGATAGCTTGCCGAGGCGGCGCGCAGATCAAGCGGATCGTAAGTACGAACGATGCGCGCGCAGTTATCTGTTATTTTGGGCGCGGGAACGGGGCGCTCCATGCAAACGTAGCGCAGCTCGTCATAAATGTGATCCTCGCCCGAGGTGTCCACGTCTTCCACATCCACGGAATCGTAGACAAGGCACGGAAACGTGCGTATAAATTGGCGGCAGGTCGAGAAAACGTAAAGCCTCGGTATGCCTCTTTCGTCAAAGGCAAGTCTGTTGTGTATCTGCTGCTTTCCCGCCATGCGCGAGTTGTCGGCTCTGTCCCAATAGATGCCTTGCTTTTCCATGATGCCCCCGATGCTCTCACCGCCGTTCTTCTGATATATCGCGGGGTCAGCAACACCATGAATAGCTCTGCCACAGAGGTTTTCGTCCTCGCGCTCTATGCGCTTTATCTCCGACGCTATGCGTGAAACCTCCCATCTGACACCCTCGTTTGGTGTTTTGGTGCATCCGTATAGCTCGCGTATGCGGTAAAGCACGCCGTCCGAGTCCTCGGCATACCAGCCAACCGAAAAGGGCTTGGAATAGCCCCAGTCAAACGAGCGAAATATCCGCCACGAGCGAGGAATGGCAAAGGGGGCTATAACGTGCGTTCCCACTCTGTCTATATATGCCTCGGGCTCGTTTTTCCATTCGGTAAACACCTGGCCTGAGAATCCGTCCCAATCGCCGTAAAGCAATGCGGCTTTTTCCGCCTCGGGGAGTGAGGCAAGTCTTGTCAGGTAATCGGGATCGTTTTCTAAGAGTATTTTGTTATCGAACACCGTGGACGGAACAAATATGCGCGATTTTCTGCGCGTTTGCTCGCTTCCGTCGGGAAAGCGGATCTTTACCGTTTCCCATATCGTCGTCATGGGCGGCGCGGGGGTAATAAATCTTTGCTTTACCCAACCGTGCCCTATTCCCCCGGGGTTTGCCTGCGCCCTCATGTAGCAGCGCGTGCCCGCGCCGCTGGGGCGGTTTCTGGAAAACAGATAGCTGTACTCATCAAAGGTAAATTGCGTCAGCTCGTCAAAATCGATAAAGTCATAGCGTTTACCCTGATAATTGTATCTGTCCGAGGCGTGCGCCAACGAACCGAAATATATCTTGGCGCCCGACGGGAAACGCCAGAAATGCTTGGATTCATTGTACTGCGCGGAAGGACAAAAGTCCGAATATATCGTGTAGGCGCGGTCTATAAGCTCGGATAGCTGCGGATAGGTCTTGCGCAAAATGAGCCCCCGATAGTGCGGAATATCGATCTGCCTTAGCGCCTCGGCAAGCGCGCAATCGCTTTTTCCTCCGCCCGCAGCGCCGCCATACAGCGCCTCGTCCTCCAGCCTGCGCATAAACGCCGCCTGCCTTGGCTGCGGACGCCAGACTATGCGTTTACCCTTTTCTTGTGCCATAGCCGTCCATCCTAAAGCTCGGCAGGCGAGTCTATCATATCCGCGCTGGGTATCTCGACCACTCCGCCCATAGATTCATTTGCTTGCTCGCCCTCTCGCTCTTGCTTGTCCTGCCATCTGTCAGGCTGGCGGTTTTTGAGCCAGAATATGCCGGCTCGGAGGTCGGGCGGGATGTGGCTCTCGTCAACCGCGGTTGCAAGCTCTTCATATTCGCGCAGCTTTTTGCCCGTTTGCGGATCGTAATCAACGCGCTTGAGCTTTACCGTTTTGTTAAGCGTGACACTGTATCCCGTCGCCTTTTTATATAGCGACTGTATAACGGCGTAATCCGCGCCGCTTCTGCCAAGCTCTATGGCTGCGTAAAACTCGGGATACAGTATTTTCCAAATGCGGAAGGTGCTTAGCGTAATGCCGCATCGCGCGGCGATGTCCTCTTCGCAAAGTCCCTCCTCGGCAAGCCTGCGAACATACTCAAGACCGTATTGCTCCTTCCATCTTTCAAACTTACTGATCGCCACCGTTCTCTCCGTTTCTGTCCACCGAGATCACGTAGTTATCACCCTCCGAGTGCGCGCTGACTCGGTATTTGCCAAGCGCCTCGCTGACACGGCTTTTTGAAATAATGACCGTTCCGCGCTCATCGGCTAAAATAGCGATGTAAGCGGACAGGATAACGTTCATGCTCTCTTGTGCCTGCGCCATCTCTCTTGCCAGCTTTATCTGGCGGTTTTTTCGCAGCATTATGCTCCTAATAAATCTAAACGTTTTTATCATATTTCTGTACTCCAATTTATAAATGTTTTTGACAGATCGCGCTCACACAGTGGCGCGCGGCGCTGCCTTTGGCTTTTCTCTATCCATGGAGTATTTTCTGTCATAATGATGATCCATGGCAAGCTTTAAGGGGCAACGCTTCCAAGCGGACGGATGACCGCAGAAGCCATAAAGTATCTCTCTTCTCGCAAGTCTGTCCGGAAAAGTGAATTTTGCGCATTCGCATATCGTTCTGTCCATGCTTCTCGCATCCTTAAGATAAGGACACATACCGGTAAATGCCATTGTATTCCTTTCTCGCAATAAGCGGCGTAAATGTTTGAGTTTGTTTAACTTGTTAAGCAATCTTAATTAATTTCAGAATATAAAGCATTAAAAGATCTCGCATCGATCGACAAGCGTTCGAATTTTTGGGGTGTGGAGTTGAGATTTATCCGAAAGCTTGGACAATGTTGATTTTTTCAATGTTTATAACCGATTTTTGAAAATTTATGTCGTACCTTGAGCGACATGCTTTTGCTTGACTGAGCAAATTATAGCACATTTGTTCTATTTTGTCAAGTACAAAAACCGATTAAATTTATTTAACTTTTTTTCAAAAAACTGTTGACACAAGCTTAACTTTGTGATATAATATTTTTTGTAAGGAATTATTTGTTTTTTACGACAATCAAATCCCAAACGGAGATAGATATGAACGATTTTAAATCACGTTTGGCTGCGGCAATGGCTGACAAAAATATAAAAGCCGCCGAGTTATCACGGCGGACAGGTATTTCAAAGCCAAGGCTCAGTCAGTACAAAAACGGTGTCTATATTCCCAAGGCGGATGCGATATGCGCTATGGCAAGGGTGCTGGGCGTCAGCGAGGGCTACCTTTTAGGTACCACAGACTCCCCCGAGCCCGAGGTCCATTTCGCAAACGCAAGATTCAAGGCGTTACCCATACTCGGAGAGATCGCTTGCGGCACTCCCGTTTTTGCCAACGAGGAAGACGATGGGCTGGTCTATACCGATGCGGATACCGACGCGGATTTTTGCCTCATCGCCAAGGGTGATAGCATGAAGGATGCCAGGATCAATAACGGCGACACTGTCTTTATCAAAAAGACCGATTCCGTTAACAACGGCGAGATCGCCGCGGTAATTATCAACGATGAAGCCACGCTAAAACGCGTGTACTTCTACCCCGAAAGCTCCAAGCTTATGCTCATTCCCGAAAACTCCAGCTACGAGCCTATCGTATTTACGGGCGCGGACCTTGAGAAAATACGCATTATAGGACGAGCTGTGGCATTCAAGTCGGACATTCGCTGAGGCGGCGCTCCTTGCTTGCGTCGATTTTTAGCATATGTTAGATAATATCAAGTTTTGAACAAACACGGTGTTGAACACACCTTTAATTAAAAAATTATAGAAATACATAATCGGAGGATTCATAATTATGGGAATTTTTGAACACGACGACACCATGCAAGTAGGCGCCAACATAAAAGTTATAGGTGTAGGCGGCGGCGGTAATAACGCTGTTAACAGAATGATCTCGTCAAACATCAGAGGTGTTGAGTTTATAACCGTCAACACAGACCGTCTCGCTCTTACCCGTTCCAACGCTCCCACCCAGCTCGTTATCGGTGAAAAGCTCACCGGCGGCAGAGGCGCAGGCGCGCGTCCCGAGATCGGTAAGAGAGCTGCCGAGGAGTCTCTTGAGGAGATCAAGGCTTTGCTTGGTGAGACAGACATGGTATTCGTAACCGCAGGTATGGGCGGCGGTACGGGTACGGGTGCTGCTCCCGTTGTCGCTCGCATCGCAAAGGAGCTTGGCGTTCTTACCATCGGTATCGTTACTCGTCCCTTCTCTTTCGAGGGTAAGGTAAGAGCAGGTAATGCTGAACAGGGTATCCTCGAGCTTGCGCAGTTCGTTGATTCTCTCATCATTATCCCCAACGATAAGCTCAAGGAAGTAAGCGATCAGAGAATTACTCTTAAAAACGCTTTCGAAGTCGCTGACAGCGTGCTGTATACCGGCGTTAAGAGCATTTCCGACCTCGTTAACGGTGAGGCGTTCATCGGTCTTGACTTTGCGGACGTTTCTACTATCATGAGAGATGCCGGCTACGCTCACATGGGTACAGGCTCGGCTACAGGTAAGGATAAGGCAGAGCAGGCCGCAAAGGCTGCTATATCCAGTCCCCTTCTCGAATCCTCTATCAGAGGCTCGCGCGGTATACTTATCCGCTTCGTAGTTTCCCCCGACGTTGGACTTGAGGACGCAGAGCTTGCCGCTACCCTCATTCAGAACGAGGCTCATCCCGACGCAAACATTATCTGGGGCGTTGGCTTTGATGATGAGCTTGAGGACGAAATGCAGATTACTATTATCGCAACCGGTTTTGATAAAAAGGAAGAGGAAGTCAAGGCTGTTGACGACGATTCTATCTGGGGCGATATGATCGGCGGCGGATTCAATAGAAGAAAGAAATAATTCTATATAAAAGGAGAAACGGCTCGCCGTTTCTCCTTTTTTTGTTTTATCGGGGATACGCGAGGGACATAGGGGGAATAGGGTTAGTGAATCTAAATTTGAATAATTCCGCATAATATGGAGCATAATTTTGACTACACTACATTTTTGGAGATAGTAACATGTATTACAATAAAGTTGAGATATGCGGAGTGAACACATCGGAGCTGGGACTGATTGACGACGAAAGAAAAAGGCATCTGCTTGAAAGGATGAAGCAAGGCGACAATGGGGCGCGGGACGAGCTTATCCGCGGAAACTTAAGGCTGGTGCTTTCGATAATCAAGAGATTTTGCGGCAAGAAAGAGAGTGCGGACGATCTGTTTCAGGTTGGCTGTCTTGGACTTATCAAGGCGATTGACAATTTCAAGACCGAGCTTGACGTGAAATTTTCCACCTACGCAGTACCCATGATAATAGGAGAGATAAGACGTTATCTGCGCGACAACACCGCCATCAGAATAAGCCGATCCATTCGCGATCTTGCGTACCGCGCGCTACAGATCAAGGAGGAGATGCTATGGGAGCGAGAGAGCGAGCCATCCATCGACGAGATAGCCAAAAAGCTGGACTGCGCAAAGGAGGACGTCAGCCGCGCGATGGAGGCGATAGTTGACCCCGTATCCATTTACGAGCCCGTTTACAATGACGGCGGCGAATCTCTCTACGTCATTGACAGACTTGCGGACACTTCCACCACCGACGACGGCTGGCTTGAAAGCATCGCGCTGCAAAACGCGCTATCCATGCTATCAAAGCGCGAGCGCGACATAATCAATATGCGATATTTTGAGGACCTTACTCAAACCGAGGTGGCGAAAAAGATCGGCATCTCGCAGGCGCAGATCTCAAGGATCGAAAAAACGGCGCTAAAAAAAATGAAAAAATATATGGTTTGACATAATACAGGCAAAACCGCGGCTTCATTTATCGAAAGCACGCGGTTTTTGTTTTGATTTGTGTTTTAGCGCAACAGTTGTGTAATTATTGCTAAATGCTATATTTATATTTCTAAATGCTATTGTATTTTGCCGTTCGCGATGATTGGAGCGAAATGCTAATTGGATAAAAATGTATCAAAAATGACCGTTTATATAGGGGTGTACCCTATATAAACGGTCTTTTTTCGCTGCTATTACAGTCCAATATCATTCATAAGGCGTTTTGCTCTTTGCGCCTGCTCCTCCGTAATGCTTGCGTTGAGCTTAAGCTCGGCAGCAGAACGCTTGACTCCGCCGCAAAACAAAAGTCCAAACCAACGCACGACCTCAAAGACGGGCGTAAGCCATTTGTGCTTTTGCAATACGGGATAGCGGTATTTCAATATGTCGTACGGCAAAAATACGCGCGACAAGGCATATCCAAGCTTACCCTTTTTGCCCTGCGATATGCTGATCTTATTTTCCGTTGTGCCGTAAACTCCGCCGCACAAAACGTATTGCTCAAGCTCCAGACTTATGCTATCGGGCTTTGCGCCCCCAAACCACACTTGCGATAAGCGACTCATGCTCTCGCCAAACGTATAAAGTCCTGCTCGCTCCAACAGCCGCCGCCTATCGTCCGCATGCTCTTGCCCATTCGCGTCAAGCAGATAAAGGTCGATAAAAGGCTTTATGCCGCAGCCACCGTTTTTTATGTGCTTTGCCGCGTGTGCCACGTGGTAAAAATAGAAAAACTCACAAGACAGGCTGTACCGCACGGTCGTTTCGCCCGCTCTTTGCGCGTTATCCCACACGCCAAGCAACATCTCGCTTGCCTTATCTCCGATAGCCGCGCCCGTTTCCTCGTCCGTAAGGCTATGATGAAGCTCTACGTGCACTCCACCCTCGGACATCAAGGACACGTCGTGCGAGCCCTCCTCCAAAAGCTTATAGCCAAGCTCATGGACAAGCGCGCGCTTTGCCCCTTCCGCCATCTCTGCTTTTACAAGGATGTCTATATCGCTCATGGTTCTCATCCAGGGCTCAGGATAAAGCTTGCGCGTAACGCTTCCCTTTAGCACTATATGATCTATCTTTTCTCTTTCCAAAAGGTCGCAAACGCGGGCAAGCTCATATGCTTGTCCCTCGTATCTGTAAGCCGCCAGCATCATCTGCTTATGCAGCTTTTTGCCCGTATCACTGTCGGGCAAGGCGCCGTTTCGCTCCAACGAGCAGGCTACCAGGTGCGCTACGTCGTGCGCCTTTGAAAGCCTGTAAAGCTCTTCAAGCTCAGCGTCGGAAATACTGTTTGCGGCAAACGCAAAGCTTTTATCCAAGGCTTGCCGTATCAGATCTATCATAAGTTTTGCCGTGCCGTTCATATATCTCCTCCTCAAGTATTTTTACATCAGTCAACAAATTCCGAAAGGTCAAGCGTGGGATCGGGTCGCGCCGTTGCCGCCGACGGAGTGGAAAGATCAATGTACGCCTTGTCCGCGTACTGCATAGAGCCCTCCGCAAAGATCTCATAAAGTATTCGGAATTTGACGTCAAGCGACTCCACCGAGCCAAAGCGTATCTTGAATTTCTCGGCGTATATCAAGGCTACGTCAAACTTCTCGGAGAGAATCACGCCGTTTGCGTCGTCACGGTAGCCGCTATCCGAAAGCGCCGTCAAAAACTCCGACACGTAACGGTACGACTTTTCCTCTTTTACCTCGTATAAAGGCTCGCCCTCGGTATCGGTCTCCTCAACAGTGTAGTAAAACACTATCCTCTCGCCCACCTTGGGCTCGCGTATCTCGGGCAATATCACCTTTACCGCGCCATAGGCTGAATATTTCGTATATGAATCGTTTTTATCCAGCACCGTAAGGCTTGAATCAAGGGCGTAGAAGCTTCCACCGTACTCAAAATAATACTCTACCGAAACAAGCTCCACATTGATAGTCACCTTGCCGAAAAGCGACTTTGTGACCTTGACCTTTTGGATAGCGGGCAGATTTTTCTCAATATTGCGGCGAATTCTCGCGCTCGATCTCCAAAAGAGCCCGTCCCCCTCGGCTATCTCCGCCGCGGCGATGATCTCGCTCTCGTTGAACATGGTAACGTCCCCTGTGACCTCGATGCTCTCTATTCTCAAGAGAAAAAACGTTACGACAAGCAATACGGTAAGCAAAAGCGCAAGCAACGACAAGCGCACTATCATTCGGCTCTTTTTTTCACCAAAACGCACAAGCATCTTGGCTCTCGCGCCCTCAAGCGCCCGTCTGACCTTGTCCTCAGGCCTTATCTGCTCCTTCACCGTATCACTTCCTTTCTACATAAATTTCCTTTGGCAAAGTTAATGCTCTATCAGGCTCATTATCTCCGCGTAAATTCTTTCATTTGCGTCGCATCGCGCAAAATCCTTTATATTTTCGGCATATTTCCGCCTTGTCTTTTCATCCTCGAGCAGTCGCTCGATCGCTAAGGTAAGAGAGTCCGACGACAACGTGTCCTCCGTTACAAGCTCGCACGCGCCGCCATCGTAAAGCCTTTTTGCGTTTTCATACTGATGGTTAGCCGCCGCGTCGGGAAAAGGCACGAATATCGCCGCCTTACCCATAAGCGCAAGCTCTGATATAGTCATGGCGCCCGCGCGACAGATAATGAGGTCGGCGCCTGCCATCCTCTCCTTCATATCGTAAATATACTCTACCAATGTGACGTTTTCCCTGTCGCTAAGTCCGCTATCATCAAAGCTCGTCTTCATCCAAGGATAATCTCTCACGCCTGCCGCGTGATAAAACTGAGTGTCGGGATATTTTTGCGCAAGCTTGGGGAGTATCTTGCACATCTCCTCATTTATTCTTTTAGCTCCGCCCGAGCCGCCAAAGGACAGCACGCGGCGTGCAAAGCCACCTTCATTTTTTATACCGACTAAACCATCCTTTGCCTCAAACAGCGTGGGATTTCCAACGCAGACAATGCGTTTCGCGCCGCGCAACGCCCCGTCGGCCATATCAAAATTTGTCATTACGCAGTCTATTCTGTGGGCAAGACGACGCACCGCTCTGCCCGGCTTTGCGTTTGACTCATGCACCAAGGTGGGAACACCAAGCGCCGCGCCCGCCGAGAGCAAGGGATAGCACGCAAAGCCGCCCGTGCCTATGATAACGTCGGGCTTAAAGCTTAAAATCAGCCTTTTTGCCTGCTTTGACGACTTCATCATATAGTAGAGCGTTTTTAAGTTTCGGGGGTCGATAATGCTATAGCTTGCGCATATATCCAATCTATGCAGCTTATATCCCGCGCGCACGACAAGGTCGTTTGCCTTGTCGTTGGGTCTTGTGGACGCTACAAACTCAATATGCGCCTCGGGATGATGTCTTTTTATGGTGTTGGCGATGGCGATAGCGGGATTAACGTGTCCACCCGTGCCGCCGCCCGTCATTAATACTCTCATAAATATCCTCCGAAAATGTCAGAATAATATCCTATTTTACTTCTTTACCGTTGAATACCTCGATATCGAAAGAACTATGCACATTTCAAATATCTGCAAAACAAGCGCCGTTCCTCCCGATGAGAAGAATGGGAGAGAGATACCCGTGTTGGGCATGGAATTTGTTACCACGGCTATGTTGAGAATGGTTTGCAAAACTATTTTGGTGGTAAGTCCGTAAGCCACAAGCGAAGTAAATTTATCGGGCGCTCTGGACGCTATCCTGTAGCCGCGCCACAAAAGCAGTAAAAACAGGGCAAGCACCAAGATAGCACCGATAAGTCCAAGCTCCTCGCACACTATAGTAAATATAAAGTCGTTCTGCGGCTCTGAAACGTAGCCGTATTTCTGTCGGCTGTTTCCAAGTCCAACGCCGAAAACTCCGCCCGATCCTATGGCATAAAGTCCCTGCCAGGTCTGCCATGCCGCGCCCTCCGGGTCGGCGTTCTCCAAAAATAGCCAGGTCATTACGCGCTCCTGCGCATAGTCCGAAAACAGCAGCACCACCGCAACCGCGACGACACCCGCGCCGCATATCATTGCCATCCATTTTTTATCCGTTCCGCCGATAAGCATAACGGTCAATCCCAAAAGACCGATTATTATCAGTCCCGAAAGATGCTTTTCCAGCATTACAAGTCCGCAAATAACGGCTATGGATAGTCCCGGGTAAAGCACGCCGTAGCGGAAATGACCGCCAAAGCGCTGCGAAAGCTCTATCTTGTGCTCAAATTTGGACATGATGAGCGCCAAAAACATTACGATAGCCATCTTTGCTATCTCCGACGGCTGTATCGTTATCGGGCCTATCTCTATCCATCTCTGCGCTCCGTTTCCCTCACTACCAACGACAAGCACGGCAAGCAGCAACACCACCGATGCCGCGTAAGCTCCCATGGAAAAGAAGCGCCAGAACCAAGGCTTTGCGAATATCACAAACACCGTTCCGATAGATACCGCCGCCACGATAAAGATTATATGCCTTTTTACGTAATACAGGCTGTCCCCTGTTTCGATCTCCGCGGTATACGCGCTGGCACTGTACACCATTACCGTTCCGAATATGCAAAGTGCCAACACTATGATAAGAAAATACACGTCGATGCCGCCGCGCTCAAACGCGCGACCCTTTTCACTGTTCTCCGAGCTATGTATCTTCTCTAAATAGATAGGGTCACGGCGTTCAAGACTGTTTTCGTAGGAATTATTCAGCTTTTCCACACCGCGCACGAAAAAACCTCTTTTTTTCACCGTATCCCCTCCTTTTCATTATAAATTTCAGTAAAGTTCAGCAAAAACTCTTATATTATCGCGCCGAATACGCCAAGCGCCGTTAATATCACGCTTACGACAAAGAAAACCGTTACTATCTTTATCTCGCTCCAATTGCAAAGCTGGAAATGATGATGCACGGGAGCTTTTTTGAATATTCGTTTTCCGTGCGTCGCCTTGTAATAAAGCGTTTGCATAAGGCTTGAAAGCATCTCGAACACGAACACAAAGCCCATGATGATGACCGAGATAAGCTCTCCCTGCATAATGGCGCAGCCCATAATGATGCCGCCTATGTAAAGCGAGCCCGTATCTCCCATAAACACCTTTGCGGGATAATGGTTGAACACCAAAAAGCCGAGAAGCGCGCCAAGCAAGGATGCCGCTATTACCGCGCTGTATCGGGGCATTGCGGGCTGATACATAAGAAAGCGTCCCGCTACAAGCACAGGTAACACGATAAGACCCATGGACACGGCACTGCCAATGCTTGAAGCCAGACCGTCAAGCCCATCCGTGATGTTGGTGCTGTTTACAAATCCCACGATGACCAACAGATACAAGGGATATGCCAAAATACCAAGGTCCACGCGAACGTTTGAGAACGGAATATGCAATACCGTGGGCAGATTGTTGGTTATTCCCATCATGGCAAGGTATGCCGCCGCGACGATTATCTGAAGTATCATTTTCTGGAACGAGGTCAAGCCCTCGTTTTCCTTTTTGACAAGCTTTTTGTAGTCGTCAACAAATCCGATGAGCGCGTTGCCCACGCCAAGCAGCAGCGTCAGCGCGAAGGGCAATATGGCTTTGTCATCCGTGCGCCCAATAATTCCCGATCTCTCCAGCACTATCCACAAAAGCAGCACCGCAAGCGAGGCTATGATAAAGCAGATGCCGCCCATCGTTGGCGTTCCCGCCTTGCCGCTATGCTCCTTTACGTACACGTTTATCGGCTGATTCATCTTTTTTGATCTGAGTATCGGAATTATGATCTTTCCCGCCACGCAGGTCAACAAAAACACCAAGGCGCATACTATTGCCGCCTCTATCGCCATCTTGTGATTATATCTGAGTCCCTCTAAAAGTCCGTAAAGCATCTATATCATTCCCTTCGTTTATATGTCTTAGAAATTGCCGTTTCTGTTATTTATTACCGCTTATTTGGCAAAAGCCGCGTCTGCCACTCTTTCAAGGCGCAATGACCTGCTCGCCTTGAAAAGCACCGCGTCGCCCTTTTGCAGCATACCGCAAAGAGCGCGCGCAAGCTCATCCGTGCCATCAACGTCGCTTACCGATATCACTCTTTCACAAGCCACACCGCAAGTCTTTGCGCTCTCGGCTATGATCGCGCCGCCGCTGCCCAGAGTCAAAAGCGCGTCAATTCCCTTGTCCGCTACGTATCTTCCTATATCCGCGTGCATGGCATCGCTATCATCTCCAAGCTCGCGCATGTCGCCAAGCACGGCGATCCTCTTGCCGTCAACCTTTAGCGCCGCAAGCGTGTCTATAGCGCTGCGCATGGATTCGGGCGAGGCGTTGTAGCAGTCCATAACCACAGTCACGCCGTCCCTATCCTGTATGCTTTGCCGCATGCTTTGCGCATAGTAATCAGCAAGCCCAAGTCTTACGTCATCCTCGCCTGCTCCCAGCAGCATAGCCGCCACGGCGGCAAATGCCGCGTTGTACACAAAGGCGCGTCCTATAAGGTTTATTTTTAAATCTCTGTACGTCTTATCCTCAACGCATAGGTCAAATCTCGTGCCGTCCTCGCCAACGCGTATATTGAAGGCGTTGACCGTACAACCGTTTTGCCCGTCAAGACCCACGTACAGCGTTTTTATATCGGCGTCCGTCTTGGGCTTTATCTCGCGCAGCAGCGGCTCGTCACCGTTAAGCAGCAGATAACCGCCATCGCAAAGCCCCTCTGCTATCTCAAGCTTTGCGCGCGCGATGTTTTCCCGCGTTTTGAGATATTCAAGATGAGATGAACCCACGTTTGTCACCATGGCAACCTTGGGCAATGCCGTAAGCGTCATGCTGCGTATCTCGCCCAAGCCGCTCATTCCCATCTCAAACACCGCCGCGTCACACTCTCTCGGCGCCTCCATCAAGGACATGGGCATGCCGATAACACTGTTAAAATTGCCCTGCGTATAGTAAAGCGCTCTGTGTCTTTTGATTATCGAGGCGCAAAGCTCCTTTGTCGTTGTCTTGCCCACGCTGCCCGTGATAGCAACTGTATCGATGGCTTTGCCCGAACGGTAGCCCCGCGCGGTCCTTGAAAAAGCCTCTACACTGTTTTCCACAACGGCAAACGCCGCCTCTCTTCCCGAAATATCGGTTGGCACGTACTCGCAAAGCACGCATCTGCACCCAAGGTCCAATGCCTTTGATATATAATCGTGTCCGTCCACTCGCTCTCCGCGCGTGGCAACGAACATCGTGTTTTCGTCCGCCTCTCTGCTATCGGTGCAAACGTATTCAAAATCGCATCCGTTTTGCGCCGAAAAGTCATAAAGCTCACCCGAGCACCACATAGCCACGTCACGCATGTTGGCTTTACCCAAGCCGAGTTTGATCTTCATACAGTCTCCGTTTTATCCATAATATTTTTTCACAAGCTCTCCGCATATCTCTCTCTCCGAGAAGGGATGCCTGCCACTCTTATCTATCTCGTATTCCTCATGACCCTTGCCCGCAAGCAAGATAATGTCGCCGCGGCGCGCGTTTTTTATCACGTATTCTATCGCCGCGCGTCTGTCCTCGATAACGGTGTAGGTGGCACCGTCATCAATACCGCATATAATGTCGTTGATTATGTCAATCGGCTCCTCGGAGCGCGAGTTGTCGCTCGTGACCACGAAAAAGTCCGCCATTTGCGAGGCTATCCTGCCCATCAGCGAGCGTTTTTGCCTTTCCCTGTCGCCTCCGCAGCCGAAAAGCAGCACTACCCTCTGCCCCCGCTTTGCCATCTGTCTTGCCGTTCTGATCAGATTTTCAAGCGCGTCGGGCGTATGAGCATAGTCGATAAAAACTGAAAAATCGGCTCTGTTATCCAGCTTTATTCTCTCCAGCCTTCCGCGTATGCCGCGAAACGACGAGATGGCGTCCTTTACGTTGCGCGGGCTGACTCCACACATGGTGCACACCGCTATTGCCTCCAGCGTGTTCATCACGTTGACACGCCCCGGGAGCGACGTCCTTACACGCAGTCGCATCTTGTGCGACGAAAGCTTATATTCCGTGCCCGTGGGCGCGATAAAGCGAACGTCAACCGCCGAAAGCTGCGCGCTCCTGCCCTCTGCCGAGCAGGTGCATATCTCGCCCTCGTAGCTATCCGCTATCCTCCTGCCGTATTTATCGTCGATATTTATCACCGCGCGCCTGCTTTGCGAAAACAAAAGGCTCTTTGCGGCAAAATATCTTTCCATATTCAAGTGAAAATCAAGATGGTCCTCGCTCAGATTAGTGAACACCGCCACGTCAAAGCTGATGGGCGCCACTTTGCGCAAGGCAAGCGCGTGCGACGTGACCTCCATTATAACGTACTCCACCCCATCCGACACCATAGCGGCAAGTATTTTATAAAGCTCGGGGGGATCGGGCGTTGTCATATTGGCGTTAGCGTTGTCGCTCCTTATATCAAGCGGAGCGCTGAGCGACGTATTGCCCGTGGTCCCTATCTGTCCGCAGCGCAATCCCGCGCTTGAAAGCACGTGGTATATTATGGAGCACACAGATGTCTTTCCGTTAGTCCCCGTAACGCCGATAAATTTCAGCTTGTTCTGGGGATTTGAGTACCACGCGGCATACAGCCTTGCGTAAGCCTCCCTCGTGTCCTCAACGGCTATCAGGGGCACGTAACAGTTGTACGCGTTGACCCTACCATCCATAAGCGCGTCTCGCGATATCACCGCCGCCACGGCTCCGTGCTCACACGCCTCCGCAACGTAGGCATGCGAATCGGTGTGGACGCCCTCCATGGCTATATAAAGTCCGCCGATAACAACCTTTCTGGAGTCGCAAAATATATCTTTTACGTCTGTGTTTGGGGCGGAAAGCCTGAGCAGCTCCGACCCTTGAGTATATATATCGTAATCTATTCCCGATTCAAATAACAATCTTGACAGTAACATTCAAAGCCTCCGAAATATTTGGTTTCCCTTTTACTTCTTTTTCTTTGAACGTTACAGTGCTTTTTAAGCTTTATTCGTTTTCCGTATCCGCAAACGTTACGTCCGAATCGTCAAGATACCTGAACGTAAGCTCAATGACCGAGCCAAGCTCCACAGTTTCACCCGGGGCGATATTCTGCTCTATTACCACAGCACCCTTGCCCGAAGCAAAGTTTGTGGTTCCCGATATCTTGAGATTGAGTCCTAAATTGGTAAGCGTTCCGTTTGCCGCAACCGCAGTCATTCCAACGAGATTGGGTACCTTAACCGTCCTTCTCTCCTGAAGCGCCTCATCCGTGGTATAAATTACTACCTTGGCGCAGCCCGGCTCAACCAACGTTCCGCCCGCGGGAGATTGCGCCAGAACGTACTTTCCGTCACCCACTACCTCGATGTCAAAGCCAAACCATTCGACAGCCTTCTTTTTTGCATCCTCCGTTTCAAGCTGAACCAAGGAAGGCGTTATGACTGCCTTGTTTTTCAGCTCCTCCTCGGTGTATTCCGCCTCAACGCCGACGTACGGCAGCACCTCTGACATAAGGTTGGCAACGTATGGCGCGGCGATAACGCTTGCGTACAGCACGCCCTCCGTGGGCTCATCCACCATAAACAGCACCGATATCTCGGGTGCCTCCGCGGGCGCAAACGCGATAGCCGAGCAAACGTAAGGTATGTATTCCGTATCCTTGACGTCCTTTTTCTCCGAGGTACCCGTCTTCGCGGCTATTCTGTAGCCCGCGACGTATGCGTTCTTGGATCCGCCGTCCGTGGCAACGCCCTCCTCAAGTATGTCGGAAACCTTTTGCGCCGTCGCCTCGCTTATAACCTGTCTTTTGACCTCGGTTTCGTGCGAATATATAACGTTCCCCTCATTGTCGGTTATCTCCTTGACAAAGTACGGGGTGACAAGATTTCCTCCGTTAGCCACGGCGTTTATCGCCGATATGTGCGCTATGGGGGATATCTTGAAGTTCTGACCGAAGGAAGCCACCGCGAGATTCAGCGTGGTCTGGGGAGAATCCAAAAAGTCCTTCTCGCTCCAGAATGTTACGCCCGTCGAGGTGTACGCCTCTCCCGATACGTCGATGCCCGTTTTCTCAAAGTAACCGAACGCGGAGAAATATTTATAGTAATCCTCTGCTCCAAGACGGAGTCCCATCTGCATAAGCACGGGGTTGCAGGACTGCTGCAATCCGCGTTCAAACGTCAGCATTCCGTGTCCCTTATGGTAGTGACAGTGTATCTTGCTTACGCCGTCGGGATACCAATATCCCGGACAGCTAAAGGTCTCGCCCTCTTTAACGATATGCTCCTCGTAAGCCATTGCCGCCGTTATGACCTTAAAGGTTGAACCCGGCATATACAGCTCTCCAACCGCCTTGTTCGCCCACGTTTCAAGCAAAAGCTGCTGCTTAAGCTCGTTATACTCGTCGCTTCCCTCGTCAAATCCACTCTCCGAAAGCTTTTGGGCGCTCTGGTAGTTCAGCTCCCACGGGTCGTTGAGATTATAGGAAGGATATACCGCCATGGCAAGCACCGCGCCCGTGTCAACGTCAAGCACGATGCCGCACGCGCGGTTTTTGCCGCCCGACTCAACGTAAGCCGTTTGCAGCTGCTCCTCAAGCTCCGCCTGAATGTAAACGTCGATGGTCGTGGTTATATTGTATCCGTCTATCGCGGGAATGTAGCTCTCGTAATCATACACCATCTCGTTTCCAAAGGAGTCCTTGGCGCCGATGTATTTTCCGTCCGTTCCGCTGAGTATCTCGTCATATTGCATCTCCAGCCCATAAAGACCGTTGCCGTCACCGCCCGTAAAGCCAAGCACGTGCGAGGCGAGATTATCATAGGGGTAATATCTTTTGCTTGTTGCCTGAAGATGCACGAGTGCCTTGTCGTCAAGCTCCTTTTGCGCGATAAATGCGCGGACGGCGTCCGCCTGCTCCTCCGAAAGATGACGCATAAGCGTTCTGTCGCGGTATTTTGTATATCCCGCCTGCGCTATCACGTCCTCGTAAGTGATGCCAAGCGTGTCTATTTCCGATACGCCCCTTGCGATAATATCGGCATAGTTGACTCCGTCAGCCGAGCTTTGACGGCTTATTGCCGCGGGATCGATAAACAAGCGGTAAGTGGTGATATTGGTGGCGATAACGATGCCGTTGGTGTCATAGATATTACCTCTGTCGGCGCTCACGGTTGTTTCCTGCGTCATTTGATCTATGACCTTTTGCTCGTACTCGTCAAATTTAAATATCTGTATATAAAGTATCTTTCCTGCCAAAAGGAAAAAGAGGATACTGAATACGATGCACATCCACGATGCCCTCTTTCGCACCTTGGTGCTGGGTGTTCCGCCAACCATATCCTCACTCCTCTCTTTTTTACTTTACAATCTTATGCCTGTCCCCCTAAAAGTATGAATGGGGGCGCTTTGCGCACGCGATATTTTGCGCTTGACCGCAAATAAAATAATATTTAATATATTATATCATATACACTCGAATTTTTAAAGGTCTTACAGCAAATTTATCATAAAATTTACATAAAAATAACAAAAAAATAACAGCGCCGCGCACTCTTGTGAGATATGCCGTAAAACGCTGTTATTTTTCATCGTCCGCAATGCCGATAGCGCGCAAAAGCTCCGATAGCCAGGAGTCCTCTTTGTTATTTGTGTCGTGCTTTGTTACCGTTTCCTCATCTCTGACGTCCACGTATCTGCTTGACGCGTATTCCGAGCTGATCATGCCGTATTCCTCAACGGCGATACGCTTGATATCAAGCATGTTGTTTTTCACCTCAAGCTTACCCTCAAGATCGTTGATCTCAAATGACAAGACCTCCATTCTGTCCTCGAGAGCGCTTATGTCGGCTGATGCACGGCTTACCATAACCGTGGCGCACACACACAGCATAAGTGAAACGCTTATCACCGCAAGCGCGGGGATAATTCCCTTTGGCATCTTGCTTTTTTTGCCGTTGTCACTTACCTGCCCGTCCACCATGAACCAATCCTGAGCAAATTCAGTCAGCCCCTCTTTGTTCATTCGGGAGAAAAAGCTCTTGATCTTGGTCTTAAAGCTACTGATTACAGCAAGCCATACAGTTTTTTTGGCGGTTTACCCGATTCCTGCACATTCTTTTCCGCCAAAGCCTTTGCTGCTTCATACTCCGATTCCGCGCGAGAGTAGAAGCGAGGCATTTTATAGTCTCTGAGATCCTTGTAATAAGCCGCGAAATCGTCGCTGCTCATATAGGATCTTCCATTGATGTTCAAGCTTTTATATTTTGAGTCCGCGGCGTTCACAATAGCGCTGCCCCCCTCAAGCTTACGGTAAAGCTCCGCGTTGCCCTGCGCAGTTGCTCCAACTGTCCTTATGCCGCGATCCTTGAATTTTTCGCAAAGCATGTCAATATATAAGCTGTTGACGTTGGCGCTCGCAACTGACCGACTTCCAACCGACAGCTCCGCAGCAGCGCAAGCCTTTACCATTCCTTTTTTCATCTTTTTTCTCCAAATCTATTGATATTGTGATTATCCCGTTATATTTTCTCCGCGACACGAAGCTTTGAGCTTCTTGATCTCGGGTTTTCTTCAAGCTCACGCTCGCTTGGCGTGATAGGCTTTCTGTTGACAAGACTGACTGTTGGCTTTCTGCCGCACACGCACACGGGCAAGCTTTTGGGGCAATTGCACCCGCTCGCGAGATCGGCATACGTCTGCTTTACTATCCTGTCCTCAAGCGAATGGAAGGTTATGATAGCGATCCTTCCGCCGCTGCCCAAAAGCGACACCGCGTCACGTATTGCGGGCTCTATCGCGTCCAGCTCTCCGTTCACCTCGATGCGTATCGCCTGAAACGTTCTCTTTGCGGGGTGATGTCCGCCCTCTCTTGCCGACGCGGGAATGGCGCTTTTAATTACGTCAACAAGCTCTCCCGTGCTTTCGATGGGCTTTTGCTCCCGCCTTCTGACTATCGCCGCGGCGATCTTGGGCGCGAATTTCTCCTCGCCGTAATTCCACATCACGCGTTTAAGCTCGTCCTGCGTATAGGTGTTGACCACCGTATACGCGTCAAGCGCGTTTCGTCTGTCCATTCTCATGTCAAGCGGCGCGTCGGTATTATGGGTAAAGCCTCGCTCCGCCGTGTCCAGCTGATAGGACGACACGCCAAGATCCAAAAGTATTCCGTCTATTTTATCAATTCCAAGCTCGCGGCAAACGTCGCCCACGGCTGAAAAATTGTTTCTTACAAAGGTAACTCTGTCGCTATATTCGCGCAATCTCTCCGTTGCCGCCGCTATCGCCGCGTCGTCACGGTCAATGGCTATCAGCCTGCCGCCCTCTGTCAGCCTTTTTACTATTTCAAGCGAGTGACCGCCGCCGCCCGCCGTTCCGTCCACGTAAACTCCGCAGGGCTTTATGTCAAGCGCTTCTATACATTCGTCAAGCAACACCGATCGGTGTGAAAAATTGATCTTTTGTGCCATACGCCGTCCTCAAAGACCGAATCTCTCAAGCTCGCGGCTTATTTCGTCGTTATCCTCGCCCTCAAGCTCGGCTGCCCAATTGTCACGTGACCATATCTCAACGTATGACGAGCATCCAACTATCACCGCGCATTTGTCTATCTCGGCGTAATCCAAAAGCTCGCGCGAAAGCAATATTCTTCCCTGCGAGTCGGGACTAACCTGCATAGCGTTTCTGTGCAGATAGCGCAACGCCTTTTCCGACACGCGTCTTTCCTGCTCCATGATGGGAGCTATGTAGCTCTGCCAGCCCTCAAGCGAAAAGACCTTGAGTCTTGCTCCTCTCAGATCGCGCGCCACCATAAAGGTGTCGCCAAGCTCGTCTCTGAAGCGCGCGGGGACAAATATTCTGTTTTTCGCATCAACGTTATGCTCGTATTCACCCGTAAACATAATATCGCGCTCCTTTCTTTTCCGTCTATTGTCTGTAACTATTAATTGCGTTTTTGAGTTCCTTGCGCTCTTTTTGGCAAATTCCAGTTTGCAGCTTATTATCTTGCGCTCTTTTTGGTAAATTACAATTTACCGCTTGTTATCTTGCGCTCTTTTTGCGCGTTTCTCTCTTGGTGTTATTCTTAAGATCGGGTAATTTGATCAAAATCGGGATCATTTTCCAACACATTGCACCACATGTGCTCCATTTCTCACCACTTCGGTGTGTTATTATTATAATATATTACCCTCTGTGAATCAAGAGCTTTTTTAAATTTCCAAAAAAAATCGTTCGGTATTTTGGGAGTTTTTTTCTTCTTTTTTTATTTTTCCCACCATCACGCCCCCATTTCTACCCCTTTTTTACGGCATTTTGGGCAGATTTACAATTAATTTCAATTTATTACATTTATTTCCAATTAAACGCCGTGACAAAAATCAACGACAATTTCAAATTTTGATTTATCAGAGAGATGCGATACGGAATTTTTACTACCGTCGGTCCCTACAACGCAAAGCGAATTCCAACGAAAAATTGTTGAAACAAAGGGTTTTAGCCTTTATTATGTAAAAATGAACTCCACCTATTAAGCATTACTTCAAATTTAAATTCACTAACCCTATTCCCTAAAGGGTTTTGGGGGTGAGAGGGTTCTGTACAGCAAGCAGTGCGGTGAGTTTTGCAAGCAAAACATCACGACTAAAGTCGGGGAGAGGGTACCCTTTTATGAAAAGGTACCCTCTCCCCCTATAATCCTCGTCCCTGATATAATCAAACAATCAATCTCTTTTTCTCACTCTGACGAAAAGCGACTTAAAGGCTTTGAAATCAAAGGGTATCAGGGGATAGAGGTAGCTGCGTTTATGGTTGACAGTCTTGTTGGTCACAAGCAAAACAAGAATTATTGCCGAGCCTATACCAAAGCCCCAGACGTTGAACAACGCAGTAAGGACGGTCAGCAGGATGCGCAAAAACTTAAAGGCATATCCAAGCTCGTAGCTTCTCTGCGTAAAGTTCGCGATGGCGACAAACGCCATATACAGTATGACCTCGGGAATCAGCCAGCCGATATCTACCGCGAAATCGCCGAGGATAAGTCCGCCCACCACCGAGAGCGAATTGGACAGCATATTGGGCGTATTCAGCGACGCCATACGCAAGCCGTCGATGATAAACTCCACGAGCAATATCTGCGCCACAAGCGGCAGTCTTCCCTGCTCACGCGGCACGATAAATCCAAGCCACGAGGGTATCAGCTCGGGATTTGACACGAGCAGCAGCCACAAGGGCACCATATACAGCGCCATAAAAAACACCACGTGGCGCACGATACGAATGTATGTCCCCGTAAGCGGAGGAAAATAAAAATCGTTGGTCTCCTGCATAAAGTCAAAGATGGTGGTGGGCAACACCATTATCTGCGGCGTATTGTCGCAGATAATAAGGATACTTCCCTCCAAAAGCTGCGCCGCCGCGGAATCGGGGCGCTCTGTGTATCTTATTTTAGGAAAAGGATTGTACCACCTCTGCTTTATCAGGCACTCGGCAAGTGACTCATGTCCCATTGTCAAGGAGTCGGTGTTGACCTCCTTTAGCTTTTTTGTGATCTTGTCAACGTATTCAAGGTCGGCTCTGTCCGCCATATAGCACACCACCACGTCGGTCCGCGAGCTTTTACCGACAGTATGATAGCTCATTGTAAGATGGGGGTTGCGTATTCGGCGGCGAATGAGCGCCGTGTTGAATATCAGAGTCTCAACAAAGCCGTCACGCGCGCCTCGCATGACCTTGTCGCCCTCGGGCTCGCCCGTTTCCCTTGCGGGATATGTGCGCGCGTCGATTATAACTCCGTATTCGCCAAAGGTTGTGCCAAGCATCAGCGTCGCGCCCGAAAGCACCATTTGTATCATTAAATCAACGTCGCTTGTGCTGTCCGTCTCAACGTATGGCACGTGCGCTTTGATAAAGCCCGAAACGGCAAGACTTGGTGGTATTCTTTTATCCGCGCGGCTCGCGCTCCCATCCGTAGATTCGCCCAACCCCTTGAGCGCCACCAATGAAAGCATGAGCTTTTGCATCACCGCGTCCTTGACAAATCCGTCTATAAAATATAGCGTAAGCTCGTCCTTGCCAACCGTCAATTGCTTTTTCAAAATGTCAAAATTGCGCTCGGGATGCAGTATTTCATCTATTGTCTTTACGTTTTCGCGGTAGTCGCCGCAAAGCTTTATTTGTTTTGACATCGCCCCTCCAAATAATGTAACATTTGCCATTATTGTTGACACCGCATTCGCAAAAAATACAAAAAGAACGGAAAACACACGGTTTCCGTTCTTTAATATTCATTTGTTTGTCAGTTGTTTTCTTTTTTCAGCTCCATAAGCTCGGAGAGGAAGCTTTCGACGTCGGCGAACTCGCGGTAGACCGAGGCAAAGCGAACGTAAGCGATATGGTCGCGCTCCTTGAGCTTTTCCATAACCATCTCTCCGATCTTGGTAGACTCGATCTCGTTGGTCATAGAATTTTGTATCTCGTTTTCTATCTCGCTGACGATCTCATCTGCGCTGACGGGACGCTTTTGGGTTGCCTTAAGCACGCCCGCGAGCAGCTTTGTACGGTCAAAAAGCTCCTTTTCGCCGTTCTTTTTTATAACGATTATCTGCACCGATTCAAGCACCTCAAACGTAGTAAAACGCTTTTGGCACTCAAGGCATTCTCTTCTTCTTTTAATGCTGTTTCCCTCGGACACGGTTCTCGTATCAAGCACCTTGCTCTCGGGATAATTGCAAAAAGGACATTTCATATATGCTCTCCTTAAACGCGGAATATGTTTATACAACTATTGATTATATCACAGTTTTCGGGTTTTGTAAAGCGAAAATTAACCAATTATGGCAAATTGACGCGCAATTATTTATTATATCCGCCAAAATTGTGAAAATCTCGTGAAATTTGTTGACACGCAAAAAAAAGTGTAATATAATCCTATTATAAAAATCCAGTTGATAAGGACACAAAAAATGAAAAGAATTCTTACTATTCAGGACGTATCATGCGTTGGAAAATGCTCACTCACGGTGGCGCTTCCCATAATCTCGGCATTTGGTATAGAGGCGGCAATTTTGCCCACAGCCACTCTTTCAACCCACACGGCGTTCAGCGGTTTTACGTTCCGCGACCTTACAAGTGATATAAAACCCATCCTCTGCCATTGGAAAGAGCAAAATATAGGATTTGACGGAATATACACGGGCTATCTCGGCTCCCGCGAGCAGATAGACCTCGTGCTTGAAGCGTTCCGTGATTTTGGCGAGGGCAAGCTCAAATTCGTTGACCCCGCTATGGGCGATAACGGCAAGCTATACACGGGATTTGATTCGGCGTTCGCTCTTGAGATGGCAAAGCTGTGCGCCGCGGCGGACATCATCGTTCCCAATATGACCGAGGCTTGCTTTATGCTTGGAAAGCCCTACGTTGCCGGCGGTTGTTATGACGAGAGCTACGTTCGCTCGCTTTTGCGTGAGCTTACAGACCTCGGCTGCCGCTACGCCGTTATCACGGGCGTTGAGCTTGAATGTGGCAAGCTCGGCTGCTACGGCTACGATAGCCAAAACGACCGTTTCTTCTCCGATTACAACTCAAAGCTGCCCCAAAGCTTTCACGGCACGGGCGACATTTTCGCCTCGGTATGCTTTGCCTCCATCATGAACGGACGTTCCGTTGACCAAGCCTGCGAGATCGCAGCGGATTTCGTTTGCGACAGCATAACCGCAACCGTGACCGACGAAAATCCCATCTGGTACGGCGTGCATTTTGAAAAGGTGCTGGCAGGCGGAAAGTATCTTTCGGGAAAATGATTCTTAAATAATATAAATATTAATATACACCCGTTTTTATCGTTGACAAAATAGCGAAACGGGTGTATAATTATTGTGTATAAAAATGTGGAGGACACAAAAATGAACGATATCATCAAGCAGCTTTCCCTTATAGGTATAGTTCCCGTTATCAAGATCGATAAGGTTGAGGACGCAAAGCCTCTCGCTAAGGCTCTCATCGACGGCGGTCTTCCCTGCGCGGAGGTCACCTTCCGTACCGCTTGCGCAAAACAAGCTATATCTGTTATCGCAAAAGAGTTCCCCGAAATGATAGTCGGCGCGGGCACCGTGCTTACAAAGGCACAGGTTGACGACGCTATCGAGGCGGGCGCAAAATTTATCGTAAGCCCCGGCTTTAACCCCGAGATAGTTAAATACTGTCAGTCAAAGGGTTGCCCTATAGTTCCCGGCATCAACAACCCCACGGGTATCGAGCAGGCGCTTGAGCTTGGTCTTGAAACGGTCAAGTTCTTCCCCGCGGAGCAGTCGGGTGGAATTAACATGATAAAGGCAATGTCCGCGCCTTACGGCAAGGTCACCTTTATGCCCACGGGCGGTATCGGACCCGCAAACGTAAACGACTATCTTTCCTTTAATAAGATAGTTTGCTGCGGCGGCTCCTGGATGGTCAAGCCCGATATGATCGCAGCAGGCGATTTTGACGGCATTACCAAGCTTGTTCGCCAGGCGGTTGACACCATGCTCGGATTCAAGTTCAAGCATATGGCTATCAACAAGCCCTCAAAGGATGAGGCCGTTGCTGATGCAAACACGATCGAGAGCATATTTACCATTCCCGCAAAGGTTGGAAATTCTTCCACGTTTGCAGGTGAGGAGATCGAGATAATGCACGCAGAGGGCCGCGGCACTAACGGTCACGTTGGTATCAAGACAAACTCCGTTGAGCGCGCGGTCTATCACCTCGAGCGCCGCGGCGTTAAGTTCGATTACAGCACCGCACGCTACGACAAGTCCGGCAAGATCAACTTTATCTATCTTCAGGACGAGATCGGCGGATTCGCATTCCACATTTGTATGTAATATTGAAAGGAATATAAAAATGGCAAAGGTAATTACTTTCGGCGAGCTTATGCTCCGCCTCCAACCCTACAACTACGAAAGATTCGTTCAGTGCGACCACGTTGAATTCACCTTCGGCGGCGGCGAGGCTAACGTTGCGGTCTCTCTCGCAAACTACGGTATGGACGTTGCGTACGTTACAAAGCTCCCCACCCACGCGATCGGTCAGGCGGCTGTAAACAGCCTTCGCCGCTATGGCGTTGACACCTCCAAGATCACACGCGGCGGCGACAGAGTCGGTATCTATTTCAACGAAAAGGGCGCTTCTCAGAGAGGTTCCGTTTGCATCTATGACCGCGCTAATTCCGCTATCGCAAAGGCAACTTGCGCGGATTTTGATTGGGACAGCATCTTTGAGGGTGCAGAGTGGTTCCACTTCACAGGCATTACTCCCGCGCTCGGCGCAAACGTTGTTGAGATCTGCAAGGAGGCTTGCCGTGCGGCAAAGGCACACGGCCTTAAGATCTCCTGCGACTTGAACTACCGCGGTAAGCTCTGGACCAGAGCCGAGGCTCGCGAGGCTATGACCGAGCTTTGCCAGTACGTTGACGTTTGCATCTCCAACGAGGAGGACGCAAAGGACGTATTCGGCATCGAGGCGGAGGCAACCGATATTTACGGCGGTAAGCTCAATCATGACGGATATAAGTCCGTCGCAAAGCAGCTCGCGGACAAGTTTGGCTTTGAGTACGTTGCTATCACGCTCCGTGAGAGCCACAGCGCATTCGATAACGGTTGGTCTGCTATGCTCTACGACGTTAAGGCTGATAACTACTGCTTCTCCAAGAAGTACGAGCTTCATATCATCGACCGCGTTGGCGGCGGTGACTCCTTCGGCGGCGGTCTTATCTACGGTCTTATGAACGGTAAGGACGCGCAGGCGGCTGTTGAGTTCGCAGTTGCGGCGTCGGCGCTCAAGCACTCCATCGAGGGAGACTACAATATGGTCACTCTCGCTGAGGTTGAAAAGCTTGCAGGCGGCGACGGCTCGGGTAGAATTCAGAGATAAATTTGATAATGATGGATTGCGGGGGAGGAAAAACTTTTTGATAAAAGTTCTTTGCTCCCCCGCCCCCCTCCTTTTCAAAAACTTTTTTGGAGCAGGGGTTGGTTCAGGCTTTCAGCTCTTCCATGCGATTTTAGTTGGCTCTAAATTTTCAGTTTTCAATTATTGGTGATTTTATGATTTACAGTATTACAGATTTCGGCGCGAAGCCCGAAAACACGATAAACACAAAAGAGATACAGTCTGCAATAGACGCGTGCTTTTTGGCGGGCGGCGGCGAGGTTACGGTTCCCGCGGGCGACTTTGTCACGGGTGGCTTGCGTCTGCGTTCAAACGTCACGCTTCATCTTTTGGCAAACGCTCACCTTGTGGGCAGCCTTGATCCCGAGGATTATGTTGGCTACATAAACGATGAAATTGAGCCTATACCCGAGGACGAACGCGAGGCGGTGGTATCCACCGTAGTCGAGGGGCACGTTTCTCGCTCCGCTATTCCCTATAGCCGTTGGAATAATGCCATAATTCGCGCCATCAAGGCTAAAAACATTGCCATAATCGGCGATGAGGGCTCGATTATTGACGGTCAAAACTGCTTTGACGAGCAGGGCGAGGAGCATTACAGAGGTCCGCACGCCATCAACATGTGGTTCTGCGAGGATATACGGCTTGAGGGATACACCGTCAAGGACAGCGCAAACTGGGCACACGCAATACACAATAGCCAGAACATCAGCGTTCGCGGCATCACCGTGCTTGCAGGTCACGACGGATTTGACGTTCGTACCTGCGACAACGTTCTGGTTGAGGATTCGAGCTTCCTCACGGGTGACGATTGCATTGCGGGCTTTGACAATATAGGTGTTTTAATTCGCAACTGCTATTTCGAGAGCTCCTGTAGCCTGCTGCGATTTGGCGGCACGGACGTGCTTGTAGAAAACTGTCACGGCAAGGACCCCGCGACCTACGGCTTCCGCGGACATCTTTCACCCGAGCAAAAGAAAAACCGCGCCGACACGGACGAAAATTGCCGTCACACCTGCCACAATATCTTTCTCTATTATTGTGACAACCGCGCCAATATCAGACGCACCCCCGGCAACATAGTCATCAGAAGCTGCACCTTTGACGGAATAAAGAAATTGCTAAATCAGCCCTTTGGACACGTCTGGTGCTGCAACCGCGCGCTTGACAACATAACCTTTGAAGATTGCACCGTTAACGGTCTTTACGAGGCGTCCTCTGTGACCTGCCCCGAGGGAGAGCCCTTGACGGTAACCTTAAAGAATTGCAGGCTTACCGCCCGCCAAGGCTTTGAGAACGCAAATATCATCGAGGGCACAGGCATGCGCTCCATCGTTTTCGACGGCGTCACGCTCCAAGGCTTCACTGCCCCTACCGTAGTATGTAATGCGAAGTGCGAGGTGTCATCTGATACTCCAATAAGGATTTTAAATTGATAGTTCTGCGGGGGGAAGGAATACTTTTTAAGGAAAAGTTTTCCTTCCCCGCACCCCTATTTTTTCAAAACCTTTGGGGCTACAATCGCAAAATTATTTGAATTATTTTTCAAAAAGCTATTGCAAAACATAAATAAATATGATATAATATTTGAGTCGCTGGTGTAGCACAGTCGTGTAGTCATACCACCTTCGGTGGTGAGGCACTACCTCGTTGTGCCACACGCGCTCATTCTTCGCTGGTGTAGCACAGTCGGTAGTGCAGCTGATTCGTAATCAGCAGGTCGTGTGTTCGAGTCACATCACCAGCTCCAAAACAAAAAAGAGGGTTTTATACCCTCTTTTTTGTTTTGAATCTCGTCATTGACGAAGAACACCTTGAATGCGAAGCATTCGATCGCTTTGCGCACAAGTTGAGCACCAATCTAACATCCCGACAAATCAAAATTAAAGGCCTCCGTAAATTTTCGCAATCGTTATACACAAAAAAATCCTCGCAAGACATATCGTCTTTACGAGGATTTTTGTTTATTTCAAATATTCCATAAAGCTTTCTTTATTCTCTTTTGCTGTGGTGGTAGGTCTGCCGAGATCGGAACGCGCGCCGATGGCGCATTTGACCTCGATAAAGCTGAGCTCAACCCTTTCCTTCGCTGCCTCAAGCTCGCGATCAAGCGCATCAAAGCTATCTACACACGCGGCGTACGGATATCCGCATCCCTTTGCGATAGCCACAAGGTCGATCTTCTCGGCAACTGTGGGAAGTCCGCCGACGGTCTCGTGCGAGCCGTTGTTTATTACCACGTGGACGATGTTTTCAGGAGCATTTGCACCAAGCGTTGCCATACTTCCCATATGCATAAGCACGGCTCCGTCACCGTCAATTATCCAGATCTTGCGATCGGGCTTTGCCGCGGCGATGCCAAGCGCGATGGACGAGCTGTGCCCCATCGAGCCGACGGTCAAAAAGTCACGTCCGTGATGAGTATTCGCTGTCTCTCGGATCTCGAAAAGCTCGCGCGACGCCTTGCCGGTTGTGGAAACGATGACGTCATCACCCGTTACGGCGGTGATATGCTCTATTATACTCTCGCGCGTCATTGTATTTGCGTTTGAAAACTTTATCTTTTTGTCGAATTCAAGCGCGCCCTTCTTTACGACTATCGCCGCCTGCTTGCCAAGCGCAAATAGCTCGTCAAAACGCTCCATAGCCGCGTCAAGCTCACATCTTTCGGTGTCCTTTGACAAAACGAACGTCGCAATATCCATGTCCTCGAGCATTCGGAGCGTTATCTCACCCTGAAAAACATGCTGAGGCTCGTCGTGAACGCCGGGCTCACCGCGCCAGCCTACGATAAAAAGGCAAGGAATTCCGTACACTTTATCGTTAAGCAAAGACGCCACGGGATTTACCACGTTGCCAAGTCCGCTGTTCTGCATATAGACCACAGGCACCTTTCCCGTTGCAAGATGATACCCTGCCGCGAGTCCTACGGCATTGCCCTCGTTTGCCGCGATAACGTGATTCTGTGAAATGCCGTACTTATCAAAAAGATAATTGCAAAGCGGAGAGAGCAGGCTGTCGGGCACCCCTGCAAAATATTCAAACTTTTCCAAAAAATCAATCTTCATATCTTAAAATTTCTCCATAGAGCGTATAGAGTGCATCGTAATCAAGCGCGATGGGGTTGTTGGTCAATCTTTCGACGTTGACCGAGCCCGCAAGAAGCATAAGCTCCGCTTCCCTATCACGCGGCACGGGACCGACTATTCCCATCCTCAAAAGCAAGCTTTCGTACCATTCGATAGCCTCTGTCGCACAATTTTTGCCCATAGCCTTGGCGATCTCGGCAAACATCTCGCAAATAAAGACGTATCCGCGCTTATCGGTGCATTTTTCACCGTGCGAAAGCATATATCTCCAGACTCGCGGTAAGGAAATACCCACCGAATGACCGTGCGGAAGACCGTACAGCGTAGTCAATTTATAGCTCATCGCATGCGGCGCGGTCGTAGCGGTAACGTTTATTGCCTGCCCCGCAAGACACGAGCCCAACATTATATTTTTCGCGACCGTTTCGGTCACTTCGCCGAAAACGTATTCTTCGACGTTTTCAACTATCAGCTCTATCGCCTCTTTGGCAAGCGCGCGCGACTCACACGTCGAATACACCGACCAGTAGGACTCGATGGCTTGACAAAGCGCGTCAAGCACCGTGCATTTTTTTTGATACAAAGGCAGGCTGTAGAGCACCTCGGGCAAGAGTATCGCCACGTCGGGCACGATGCAATCGTGTCTTACCGACTGCTTTTCGCCCTTGTAATATATAACGGAAAATCTAGTGGATTCGCTTCCCGTTCCCGCCGTGGTGGGAATAGCTAAAAGCGGAATATCGCTCTGCTTCGCCTCTTGCTCAAGATAATTGACAGAAGCGTCCATAGGCGCATAAAGCTTTATGCACTTGGCAACGTCCATGGCACTGCCACCGCCGATGGCGATCAAAAGGTCGCATTTCTCTCTTTTGAACTGCTCGACCGCGGGGACGATATCCTCGTACTGCGGATTGGGCGAAAAGCCCCTGAAATACACATGCGGCACGTCAAGCGACTCGATATATCTGCCAACGCCAAGCCTTGACGCTGAATTTCCGCATACGACCATTATTTTTTTCGCGCCGTAAGATTCTATGATCTCGCCGATCTCGGCGTAAGACTTAACGCCACAAATTATCCTCTGACTCACCTTTATTCCTCCGGAATAAGCGTAATTATATCCTTTATCGACATACACATATCGTCCGCCTCTTTGGCACGACGGTTTTCAAGTATTGTCCTCGCCACGTTCTGCATTGCGGGGAAACCGCTTCTCGTCAACTGATTTGCGTATATTACCACGTTGACGCCGCACGCCTTGAATTCATCCTCGGTTACAGAATTAAAGGACGTGGGAACGACCACGATAGGCGTAGTTTTGTCCTCTTTTCTGAATCTTTCAACGAATTCAAATATTTCAGCGGGGTCTTTTTTGCGGCTGTGTATCATAATGGCATCCGCGCCTGCCTTGACGTATGCAAAAGCACGCGTCAGCGCATCGTCCATACCCATTTCAAGAATAAGGCTTTCGATACGCGCGCATATCATAAATTCGGGCGTTTTCTGTGCCGCCTTGCCCGCGCTTATCTTTGCGCAGAAGTTTTCAATGCTGTCCTGCGTCTGCGCGACCTCAGTGCCGAAGAGCGAGTTCTTTTTAAGTCCCGTTTTGTCCTCGATAATGACCATCGAAACGCCCATTCTCTCAAGACTGCGCACAGTATAGACGAAGTGCTCGGTCAGACCGCCCGTGTCGCCGTCGAAAATGATAGGCTTGGTCGTGACCTCCATGATATCGTCGATAGTGCGGAAGCGCGACGTCATATCGACAAGCTCGATATCGGGCTTGCCCTTTGCCGTACTGTCGCAAAGGCTGGATATCCACATAGCGTCAAACTGATAGGTCTTGCCGTCGCGCAACACCTTTGTGTTCTCGCAGATGAGTCCCGTAATACCGCTGTGCGCCTCAAGCGCCGAAACGCAGCCCTTCATTCCGATAAGCTTTTTGAGTCTTGAACGGCGGAAATCGGGTGTTGACATCTGTGCGCGCGACGCCTTTTCAAGCTCCAAATACTTGGGATCGTCCGAATACTTGTATTCAACGAGCTTGCCTCCGTATTCTGCAAGTATCTCGACCACCTCGTCTCGAATGGGCTTCTGGAAGCCCGTCTTCCAGTCGTCACCGTGGACGACAAAGTCGGGGCGAAGTCTGTGCAGGTTTTCGGCATAGCTAAGCTCCTTTTGCTCAACGACCGCGCAAACGCCGCTTATGTTTTCAAATATCGACTTTCTCTCCTCGTAAGGCATAAGCGGAAAACGCTTATAGCTTGCTACTGCCTCGTCGGACAGCACACCGATAGTCAGTTTCCCAAGTTTTGCCGCCTTTTTGATGATGGCAATATGACCGCTATGCAACATATCGGCGGAAAAGCACATATAAACGCTTCTCTGCTCAAGCTCGTGCACCTTTGCTGAAACGACGGAAAGATCCTCGGGCGTGTCTATCTCGGCGCAAAGCGCATCGGCGAAGTCGAGCGGGATTATTTTACACTTATCGGACACTTCGTTGAAGGCATTTTCGGCATAGCAACGGCGGTTGTCGCTCTCGCAAAAGCGCACCATCTCGTCAAGCCAGACCTTGAAATCGTCGGCTCTCAACTTGTAGAGTGGCTGAGCCGCCATAACGTCGGTGAAAAATTCAATGCCTACCTTATCTATTCTGCCATTGTGAATGACCGCCTTGAAGTCCTTTTCGGGAAGCGCCAACGTGGAGCTTACCGTCATGCAGCTCTCCTCGCTCTCAAGCACACGTGCGAAAACCTCCTCCTCAAACACAAGGTCACCGTGCATAAGCACGATGTCGTCGCCGTACAGCTCGTCCTTTGCGCAATAGATGGAGTATATATAGTTTGTCTTGTCGTACAGGGGATTGTTAACGAAGGTGAAATGTAATGGAAGGTCTAACGAACGGCAATAGTTTACAAGTATCTCGTTATAATATCCCGTGGTCATAACGACCTCGCGGATACCCGCATCGGCGATCAGGCGAAGCTGGCGTGAAAGAATGGTATCGCGACTTGTAATCTCGGTCATACACTTGGGGTGCTCACTCGTAAGAACGCCCATTCTGTGTCCGAGTCCCGAATTTAAGACCAGTGCTTTCATAATTTTACCTCTATATATTCAGATTGCTTTTGTCAAAGCATTTTAATGCGTAACAATTATACCATTTATCACAAGAAAAGTCAACATAAATTTATTTCCTACATATTTTTAAGATAACACTTTATCTATCAAGCATTTCTGCCAATATAAATCACTGCCCTTATGCCCCGAAAGGTTTTTGGGTGAGATGTTTTAGGGGGATAGGGTATCCTTTTATAAAAAGGCACCCTATCCCCTACTTTCAAATTGCAATTATTTCAAAAGCTCAAGCTCGAACGCTATCTTGCCCGAGGGCATAAGCTCCATCGAACGCTCGAACAGCTGACGCGCTCCCGCTTTGTCCTTGTTGAACAGCTTGCCGTAACCAAGCATACCGAACAAAGTAGACAAGCGAATATTAGTATGGTCACCGACGAAGCATCCAAACAATCTTGTTCCCTCTTTATGATAAACGCAGCCAGTGCTAAGCTCGTTTTCCCAAGCAAGCATAGCATCACGCATAATTTTACGCGCTCTCATATCCTCGCCGCCAAGACGTACCGACAAAGCAGAATAATAGACAAACTCGCCGCCCATATTCCACATTCCAACGTCCTTGAGGTTAATAAGCTCTTTGATTATTCTCTCCGCCTCGTCAACCCTGCCAAGCGCCATAAGCGCATCTGCCTCATTATACTTATAGGGGATAAGAACGCTCTCGTTCCAGAAACCGACGTTGAGGTTTTCGGGAAGCCTTTGCGCTCTGCAAAACAGCTCAAGAGCCTCCTCATATCTCTTTTCTTTCATAGCCACACGTCCGCGACACAGGCAGGAATACATATAAGGCTCGGCGATAAGCGCCTCCTCGCCCTCCGCGGGGGTAAAGACGTGCGACCTCATTATTTGCTCCGCCTCCTCAAACATAAACGCGGCATTGTATGCCTTGGCTATGGAGAGCATAATCTGGTCGCTGGGCACGTCGGGTTGATTCGCGCTTAAAAATTCGGCGTTTTCTACGCTTTCCGTACCAAGACTTGACATTACCTTTGCTATCTCGGAGAGCAGCATAGCATCCTTTGGCTTAAGCTCGATGGCGCGGCGAAGCAACGGAACCGCGTCCTTTGCGCGACCGAGATGGTTATAATAAACAAGCGCAAGATTACGATAAGCAATATAGAAGTCGGGCTCGTACTTGACGGCATCCTCCCAAAGCTTTGCCGCATAGTCATACATGCGCGCGTTGTATACCTGACAACCTAGCAGATACGCGGCAAATCCGTCCTTTGCGTCAGCTTTTATCGCCGCCGAGAGCACGGTAAGCTCACCGTGTCTTATGGGGAAGGATCTAACTATTTTATTTCTTTTAGCAAGCCTTCTTTGTCTTGCCGCCGCATTGGCATTTCCTATCATATCATAGCAATACGCCATAGTATAATGCACCGTAGCGCGCCCCGCATGCAGTCTTGCGACACCGTTCAGCAGAGCCAAGGTCTCCTCAAAGAAGCCCGCGTCGATAAGGTCAAACGCGACATCAAGGCAGGTCTCCGCGGCATCCGATTCAAG
>SVTF01000025.1 GCA_015063905.1 Oscillospiraceae bacterium
GCGCCTCGTCGTTCTTGGCGACCACCAAAAGCCCCGAGGTGTCCTTGTCTATTCTATGCACGATACCCGGTCTTATTACACCGCCGATGCCCGAAAGCGAATTGCCGCAATGATAAAGCAGAGCGTTTACAAGCGTTCCCGTATATATTCCCGTTGCGGGATGAACTATCATTCCCTCGGGCTTGTTTATAACGATTATGTCGCCGTCCTCGTAAACGACGTCCAGCGGAATATCCTCCGCCACCGCCTCGCAGGGCTCGGGTCGGGGATAAACTATCTCTATTTGGTCACCCGTGCGCAGCTTGTAGTTTTTGCCTGAAGGCTTGCCGTTGACCTTAACGCTTGCGTCCTCAATAAGCTTTGCTATAAGCGAGCGTGACACGTCTTCCCTTTCGCTGACAAATTTATCAAGACGTTCACCAACATTCGACACAGGAACGAGAATTTCGACCTTTTCTTCTCCGTCAAGAGCGCAAAGCTCGTCGTTCTCTATATTATTCATTGCTTTCACCGTTTGTGTCTGTGTCAGATTGTTGCGCGCAAGCATCCTCGCCGCTGACTTTTGCATCCGTTGACCAGTCGTCCAAGGTGGTGTTGGCGCCTTGCTCATCGGCATTATTTTCGTTAGCGCCGGCAAGCTTTTTTGCCTTTTCCGCTTTAGTTTCCTTTATCATGTCAAGTATGAGCCACAAGATCATAAGACCCGCGCCCACAACAACAAAGGAATCCGCAATGTTGAATACCCACATCCAAAGATCAGGCAGTGCGCAAAAATCAAGGAAATCAATAACGTATCCCAGACGCACGCGGTCAATCATGTTGCCAACTCCGCCGCCGACGATTAAAATGAGCGAGGACAAAAGCAGCTTGCTTTGCGGTTTTTTCCAGAAGATATAAACAAGTATTGCGATGATGGCTACCGATGACAGTATCATAAACACCCATCTGCTATCGGAAAACGAGCCGAAAGCCGCGCCCGTGTTTTGTATATAGGTAAATCGGAAAATTCCGGGGATGATATCCACGGACTCCTCAAGCTCCATATATATAACAACAAGATATTTGCTTATCTGGTCCAAAAACACCGCGACAAGCATTAAAATTACGATCAAAATTTGTGCCACCGTCAAAATCCTTTCACAAACAAGCCTATCCGTTCCCCGAGGGGATCAGATAAGCATTTATTTTTAACTATCCCCCACTCCCAAAAAGGTTCTTGAAAGAGGTGGGGTGTGGGGAGGGGAAAACTTCTTACAAGAAGTTTTTCCCTCCCCACGATCCAACTATTTAAAGAAGAATCTTTCTACATCTCTCGCACAGGAAGCCGCCCTCGCCGTCGTCCACGCCCTCGGTGGAATACGACCAGCAGCGTCCGCACTTGCAGCCGTCCGCGTTAGCAACAACAACTGCAATTCCCGACTGAGTTTCGGTAAACGCGCCTGCGGGAGCCTCGCCCTTGACTACTGTTGCCGCGGAGGTGATATAAATGCCCGCGAGATCGGAGGCGAACTCGTTAAGCGTTGCAAAAACGCTATCGTCCGTTGTATAGACTGTAACCTTTGCGTCCAGAGATTTGCCGATCATCTTGTCCGCGCGGGCAAGCTCAAGCGCTTTCATAACGTCATCGCGGTATTCAAGCACGGTTCCCCACTTCGCGCGCAGCGTTTCGGTGCCGCTTGCGCGAGCCTCGTCGTATGCGGGCATATCGTTGAGGAATATGCTCTCCTGCTTGTCAGCCGCCGCGTGAGGCATAGCCTTCCAGATCTCCTCTGCTGTAAAGGAGATTATGGGTGCCAAGAGGCGAACGAGGTCGGAGAGCACCATGTAAAGCGCGGTCTGACCGCTTCTTCTTGCCGCGGAATCCGCTTTTTCAACGTAAAGACGGTCCTTGGTTATGTCTATATAGAGCTTGGAAAGCTCGATAGTACAGAACTTATTGATTGCGTGGTAAACGATGTGGAATTCGTATCCGTCGTAAGCGTCGCGACAAGCCTTGACAAGCTCGTTCATTTCCGCAACGATCCAACGGTCTATATCCAGCATATCGTCAAACGCTACCATATCGGTATCGGGATTGAAATCGCCGAGGTTAGCCATCATGATACGCGCGGTGTTCCTGATCTTTCTGTAAGATTCGGAAAGCTGCTTGAAGATGTTATCAGAGCAACGAACGTCCGCGTGGTAATCGCTGGAAGCCGCCCAAAGACGAACAAGCTCCGCGCCGTATTTCTTGACTATATCATCGGGGCTTATTGAGTTGCCAAGCGACTTGTGCATAGCCTTGCCCTCGCCGTCAACTACCCAACCGTGAGTGAGGACAGCCTTGAAGGGCGCGCCAACCTTGCCCTGCGCGCCTACCGCGGTAAGCAAGGATGCCTGGAACCAGCCTCTGTATTGGTCGCCGCCCTCGAGGTAAATGTCAGAGGGCCAGGTCTCGCTCTCTCTGTTCTGAAGCACTGCGAAGTGCGATGAGCCCGAGTCAAACCAACCGTCAAGCGTGTTGGTCTCCTTTGTAAATCCGTGCGCCTTGCCGCAATGAGGACAAACAAAGCCATCGGGTAATATTTCGCTAGCCTCCATATCGAACCAAGCGTTGGAGCCCTTCTTTGCAAAGAGATCGGAAACCGCCTTTATTGTTTCGTCGTTGCAGATGGGCGCCTTGCACTCGTCGCAATAGAATACGGGAATGGGAAGACCCCAATGGCGCTGACGCGAGATACACCAATCGGCTCTCTCTCTGATCATCTGCACCATGCGCTCGCCGCCCCACTGAGGGAGCCAGAGAACATCCTTGCAGGATTCAGCCGCCTCGTCCTTGAACGCGTCCACCGAGCAGAACCACTGAGGAGTAGCTCTGAATATAATGGGTGACTTACATCTCCAGCAGTGAGGATATTCGTGCTCGATCTCCTCAGCCGCCAGAAGCGCGCCGCTTTGCTTCATATCCTCAAGAATAGCCTCGTTGGAAGCCGCGTAATACATGCCCGCAAATTTGCCCGCGTCCTCGGTCTGATAGCCGCGGTCGTCAACGGGAACGATGATGTCAATGTTATATCTGCGGCAGGTCTGATAGTCGTCGGCACCAAATCCGGGAGCCGTATGAACACAACCCGTACCGCTGTCCATAGTAACGTAATCCGCATTTACAACAACGCTCTTGCGATCAAGGAAGGGATGTTGAGCCGTCATAAACTCAAACTCCTTACCCTGCATCGTTGCAAGCACCTCGTAGCCTTCGATGCCTGCCGCTTTTAGCGTGCTTTCGGTAAGTGCCTTTGCGAGAATATAGGTCTCGCCACTCTCAACCTTTACAAGATCGTAATCTTCTACGGGATTAAGGGCGATCGCAAGGTTACCGGGAAGCGTCCAGGTAGTTGTTGTCCAGATAACGAAATATGTGTTATCAAGATCACAAACGGAAGAAAGCTTGCCCTTGTCATCTGCAACCTTGAACTTTACGTAAATAGATGTACACTTGTCGGTCTGATATTCGATCTCAGCCTCGGCGAGCGCAGTTTCGTCCTTGGGGCACCAATAAACA
Source organism: Oscillospiraceae bacterium (assembly GCA_015063905.1). Lineage (GTDB taxonomy): Bacteria > Bacillota > Clostridia > Oscillospirales > CAG-272 > SVTX01. The sequence continues at coordinate 3,542 of SVTF01000025.1, forward strand.
GGCTTTAAGCCCTTGTATATATATCCCCGCTTGAACATTTCGCCGAACACCTTTACCTCGGTAGCCTCGAAATCGGGCGACATGGTAAGATAGGGATGCTCCCAATCGGCAACAAGACCGAGTCTCTTGAACTGGTCTGCCTGCTTATCAACGAATCCCTGCGCAAAAGCCTCGCACGCGGAACGGAACTCGGATATGGACATCTTCTTTCTATCCAGCTTGTTCTTCTTAATAATTGCGGACTCAATAGGCATTCCGTGGTTATCCCAACCGGGAACGAACGAGATGCGGTAGCCCTGCATAGCCTTGGACTTGTTGATAAAATCCTTTAATATCTTGTTGAGCGCGTGTCCCATGTGGATGTTTCCGTTTGAGAAGGGAGGGCCGTCGTGGAACGAAAACCGCTCTCCGTCACGTCTTGCGTCGACCATTTTTTCATAAAGACCGATGCTCTTCCAGTATTCGATTGTCTCGGGCTCTCTCTGAGGGAGATTAGCCTTCATCGAAAATTCTGTTTTCGGCAAATTTAATGAGCTTGTATAATCCTTCGCCATTTTAATTTCTCCAAACCTTTTTGTCTATATTGATTAAATTTGTTTTCAAAGTTATTGATAGCCTTGGCGCAGAGCGTGCGAGCTTTGAGTCCGCACGCCTTTGTCGCGGGCACAAAAGCTTTCGTCGGGTATGCCCCGACGAAAGTCTTTTATCGCGTCTATACCAATGTCCCAAGCAGTATTTGTATAATGAACAGCACAAGATACGTCAAAAGAAAAGAAAAATCCATCGGCGAATCCTGTAGCCAATTCATTTTTGCCAAAAGCTTGCGCATGGGTAATATTGCAGGCTCTGTTATCACGTATAAAAATCTGACGAATGCGCCGTCTCCGTCATAAAACCACGATATGACCGCGCGGATGCACATCGCAATAGTTATCACGTCTATAAAGATCGTGACAAATTGGACCAAAATATATATAGGCTCCGGCAATGCTTGATCCTCCCCCGACTGTTATCAGTCAAGATCCTCGCTGTCGGTTTCGTCCTCTTGATCAAATTGCTCGTCGTCCTCTTCCGTCTCCTCAACGATCTCTTCCTCAAGCTCGTCGATATCGGTCTCGGTATCAACTCCGTAAGGATACAGCACAACGGTATCTCTGTCTATTCTGTTGAATTCACCGTCAAGCGCCTGAACTGCTCCCATAAGGTAGTCAAACAAACGCAAGAAGTTTGATTTGTCGAGCTCCTCGATGCAGATTACAACAACTCTACCCTGCTTGTATGCGTCTACGATGGTCTGGCTATCCTGGCAGGTAGCGGGTGTAAACGTTCTCTTCATCAAAGGCTCGTCCTTGGCGGGAGCGGAAAGAACTACGCTTACGTCCGAGGTGTCAGATGTAGCATAAGCGTCATCGTTTTCGGGTGTTGTGGGCGCGCTTGCGGCATCCCTGTAGTAATCGTTGTTCCAATCCTCGTAATCCTGAGCGGGTTCATTTTTCTTTGTAAACCACCATTTCTTTTCCATTGTTTTCTTCCTTTCATTGGGGCAAAGCCCGATATATTGTCGTATGTTTTTACTGTTTTATGAGGTCGCCGTGTCTTTTACAAAAAGACTGCGTCCTATTCTTACCATGTTTGAGCCACATTCTATGGCTTGCTCAAAGCTCTCGCTCATTCCCATAGAGATGATAGGCTCTCCCTTTTCTAAAAGAACATCATGCCAAACGGCAAGTGCCACCTCTCGAGTGCGATTGAAATAGGGGTAATAATCCTCTTTTTTCTCGCATCTCGGAGCCATTGTCATAAATCCGCGTAGCTTTATGTTTGGATATTTGTCCAGTCCAAGGCAAAAGTCCGCAACCGCCTCCACGGGTAATCCGCCCTTGTTTTCTTCGTTGCCGGAATTGATCTCCACCAAAACGTTTGCCACGATGCCGCGCTTTTGCGCCTGCTTTTGTATTTCGGCAGCAAGCCTCTCGGAATCGAGCGAATGTATAAGAGCGACCTTATCTATGATGTATTTTACCTTGTTGGTTTGCAGAGAGCCGATAAAATGCATTTTCAACTCATCGTGACAAAGCTTGTCATAGCGCTCGGCCAGCTGTTGAACTCGGTTTTCGCCAACCTCGTTTATTTCGCAGTTGGTGTGAAGATAGTTGATCTCATCAACCTCGGCACTCTTTATCGCGGCTAAAAGCACGATGGACGATGGGTCTCTTCCCACCCTTGCGGCTGCCGCGTTTATTTTTTGCCGTATCGTTGATACGTTGTTGTCTATGTATGAAAGATCCATTGCGTTACCTCAATCCAGAAGCTTTCCGTCATAAAGATCGTTGCCCGAGGTTATGAGCAGATCGTTAATTCTGAGATACGGTATCTCGCTTGACACGTTGTCCTTGAGGTCGTTCTCGTAGGTATCGACTATATAATACCCATTGCCCTCACCGATTATGGAAACGCGGCGCATTTCCACGGTGTTTCCAACCAGAACGTACACGTAATCAAACTGATCGCCGTTGTAGACCGCCTGCGTGGGAACTCTGTATCCCGAGCAGCTTCCAAGGCAGATGCGTATTGACTGTGTTCTCGAAAACGTTGCGGCGGTTGCGAGATCGTAAGAGGAGAACAGCATATACGCGCTGTTTTCGTTTGCCTCGTCCACGCATATTTTTTCCAATGTCATATCTATCGTTATTCCGTTAACGTCGGAAAAGGAAACGTCGTATATCGCTCCCTCGATAAACTCCAGATATGTCGATTCGTTTGCGGGAACGGCAAGATACCACTTGGGAGAATATATTCTTCTGCCTATCACCTTTCCCTGTGCCGCTTGCGGTTGGCTCTGTGCCAATTGCTTAAGCCCTTCGGGTGTCAGCAAGTCCAGCTTGTCCGACGAAAATATGCTTTCATATCCGTCAGATGAATACATGAAATTAAATCCCTGCTCGCTGACGAGCAAATGCGGCGAGCCAAGAGTGGCAACGATGGCGTTCTTTTGCGACTCAAGCTCGGCAATTACGTTTTTCGCGGTATCGCCGCCCGTGCTCACCGAGTATTCCACCATGCTTGAAAGCAGCTTGTCGCCCACCTTGTTTGCGGCGATCAGATCACCGCTTGTTACGAGGTTGACGTATGAATAATAATGCTCGGCTATCTCGTTTCCTATTGCATACAGATCGGAGCTTTGGTTACTGTGCTTGAGTCCCGACTCTATCAGACGCATCCTTTCGGACAGGCTCATAAGCTGGGATTCCTTGTCATTGCGAGCGTTGGGATCAAGCCCCGTGGCAGAATAAAGACAAGCGTATTCAAAGCCCACGCCCACCTTTTCGCCGTCGCGCACAGTGTAGTCCACGACTGTTCCCTCTGAAGCCACGACTCTATCCTCAAGTCTGAACACGTATCCCTCAAGATACGCGTACGAGTGATCGGTGACGGTTTGCGTTCTTTGCGTGGAAACCTGGGGGGAAATATCGCGCGACATCTGTATCGCCATATACACACAAAGAGCCAGCACTACAGCAAATATGATCGCGTTTACTGCGTTTTGCTTATACGTCCTAACCCTTTTGGTTTTTGCCACGACAAGACCCTCTCACCTTTGTTTTTTGCAATATATAAATATTATAACATATATTCCTGATTATTAAAAGAGATTTTTTGAAATTTTTACAATATTTTTTAGTGTTTTTAGCCCGTTTTCATTGTCGACCCAAATTTTATTGACGTAATCCTTGCCGCCAAACCAGGTTGTTTGCCTTTTCGCGTATCTGCGCGACGCTCTTTTCAACTCATCAACACACTCCTCAAGCGAAGCCTGCCCGCGAACATAGGGGAACATTTCCTTGTATCCTATTGCCTGCGACGCCGTCTGCGACCTTTCGAAAACACCGTTCTCCATAAGTCTTGCGGTTTCATCAACAAGCCCCTGCTCTATCATAAGGTCAACGCGTTTATCGATTCGATTGTACAAAAGCTCTCTGTCGTTAAAGCAGAGGCCGATGACTCTATGGTCGTATTTATCGGATATGGCGGAGTTCAGCTTGTCTATCTCGCTTTTTTTCTGCCCCGTTACCATGCATATCTCAAGCGCTCGAATGACTCTTTTAACGTTGTTTTTATGTATCGCCCGGGCAGCCTCCACGTCGAGCGCGCAAAGGCGCGCGTACAGCGCGTCCGCACCTTCTTTTTGGTAAAAATCCCAAAGCTCTTGCCTTAAATTCTCATCTGATGCCGCCGAGTCTTCAACTCCGCCGCGCAAAAGTCTGTCAAGATACAAGCCCGTGCCGCCGCAAAGAATGGGAAGCTTGCCGCGCGACGTCACATCCTCTATCGCCGCCTCGGCATCGCGCACGTAGTCCGAACAGGAATAGGGCGCGTCGGGGGGCAAAATGTCTATTAAATGATGGGGTACGGCGCAAAGCTCCTCTCGCGTGGGCTTTGCTGTTCCTATATCCATTCCCCGATATATCTGCATGGAATCGCAGGATATTATCTCTCCGTCAAGCTCTTGCGCAAGCTCAATGGCAAGAGCCGTTTTTCCCGATGCGGTGGGGCCAACGACCGCCGCGAGCTTTATTTTTTTATCCGTCATATCCGCGCTCCTTTCGTTGTTTTTTGATTTTTGCCTATGTTTTATTGAATGAGCATGCAATCCCCAAACGAGAAAAACCTATATTTCTCATCCACTGCGGTTTGGTACGCTTCCATCACCTTTTCCTTGCTATAAAAAGCGGAAACCAGCATAATAAGTGTGCTTTCGGGCAGGTGGAAGTTGGTGATAAGCGCATCCACCGCCTTGAATTTATATCCGGGATAGATGAATATTCCCGTGTCCGCGCTCATTGCGTGAACGATGCCTGTTTCGTCCGACGCGCTTTCAAGCGTGCGGCAGGACGTTGTTCCAACGCATATGACTCTGCCTCCTGCGGCGCGACGCCTGTTTATCAGGTCCGCGCTTTCCCTTGATACCGAGAAAAACTCCGTATGCATAACGTGCTCGTCAAGGCGGTCCGCCTTGACGGGACGGAAGGTGCCAAGCCCCACGTGTAGCATAACCGGCGCAATCGCAACACCCTTATCGCGCAGCTTTTGAAGTATTTCGGGTGTAAAATGTAGTCCTGCCGTGGGCGCTGCCGCCGAGCCCTCCTCGCGCGCGTAAACCGTCTGGTATCGGCTGTTATCGCCCAACTGCTCCGTTATATAAGGAGGCAGGGGCATAAGTCCGATGCAGTGCAAAATGTTGTATATGTTTTCATATTTTTCCCTGTCGTATTCAAAGCGGATAAGACGGTTTCCCTCCTCGGTTATGTCCACGACCTCGCCTATAAGCATGCCGTCGCCAAATACCGAGCGCATGCCGACTCTCGCGCGCTTTCCGGGCTTTACGAGGCACTCCCACGTGTCAAGCTCGCGCTGGCGGAGCAAAAGCAATTCAATTGCCGCATCTTCTCTGCCCTCGACGTGACCGTATATGCGCGCGGGTATGACCTTTGAATCATTGATAACAAGGACGTCGCCCTCTTTTATATAGTCAACAATATCGTAAAAATGCTTATGGTCGATGGTGCCGCGCTCGCGGTCAAGCACCATAAGACGGCTGTGGTCGCGCTTGCTTGCGGGATGCTGCGCAATCAGCTCCTCGGGCAGATGATAATCAAAATCCGAGGTCAAAAGCTCTGTTGGCGCCTTTTCGTTTATAATAACCTTGTTTTGTTTGTCCATTTTTCTCTCCGATGTGGCACGCGTCCGCGCGCCGCATATATTTATAGTATATCCAAACAATTATAACACAACGAGCCCAATATTGCAATACTTTGCATCCAAAAACACAACTAAGCGAGGTCATTTTATGAGTAAAAACAAACAGAGCATATTCAAAGGGACGGCAACAGCCCTGGTAACTCCATTTGCAGACGGAAAGATAGATTACATAGCACTTGAGAGGCTGATAGAGCGCCAGATAGACAATGGCATCGACGCCTTGGTGATAGCCGGAACTACGGGCGAGGCGAGTACGCTTTCGGACGTCGAGCACCGCGAGCTTTTGCTTGCCACAAAGCACATCGTCAACGGCAGAGTCCCTCTGATCGCGGGGACGGGCTCCAATGATACCGCGCACGCAATCGAAACCTCCCGCTATGCCGCCTCCATTGGATATGATGCCCTGCTCGTTGTAACGCCGTATTACAACAAAGCAACACCCCAAGGACTTATTAAAAGCTTTTATGCCATTGCCGATGCCTCGTCTGCCCCCGTTATAGTTTACAACGTTCCGACCAGAACCTGCTGCAATGTAACTCTGCCCGTTTACCGCGAGCTTGCCAAGCATGACAATATAGTCGCGGTTAAGGAGGCCGGCGGAAATATCAGCGCCATCGCTGAGCTTTTATGTGAATGCGGAGACAATCTTGATGTTTATTCGGGCAACGACGACCAGACGCTCCCCATGCTATCGCTTGGAGGCAAGGGCGTCATTTCGGTGGTATCAAACATCATTCCTAAAGAGATGTCCGCCCTTTGCCGATCATGGTTTGAGGATGACACCAAGCAAAGCCGACATCTGCATCAATCATATCTGACTCTTATGAAAATGATGTTTTGTGAGGTGAATCCCATACCCGTAAAGACCGCCCTTTGCCTTATGGGCTTGTGCGAAGGCGATCTCAGATTGCCGATGTGTGAAATGGAGCCCGAAAACAGAGAAAGGCTCAAAAGGGCGCTTGCAAATTATGGGCTTGTATAAATTTGGCAAGGGATGTGCTTCCCTTGCCAATGTTTTTGTCTATTGAATACCTTTTAGATCAAGTGCAGGTAAGTGGGATAAATTCTTATATCCTTTTGTCCGTCTTGTTGCGTTTTGGACAGGCCGACGGGTATGCCCGTGTCTGTAAAGATTATCCGGACGCTCTCGTCACGGTCGAGCAGTGCTTTTTCAAGCGATTCTACTCCGCGCGGCAGATAATCCTGTCCCAAGGTAAGCATCGCAAATTTAAAAAGGCAATCTATCTCGTGTCGCCACTCAAGGCTTGCGGGCTTAAAGATAAGCTCGCGCGCGGGCTTGTAATACTCATCCCTGAACTGCTCAAAGCTTTCGGGACTGTTACCCAAGGGGCAGTAAAGCGGGCCGCACGTAGTTCCCTTTATCGCGGGTCTCCAACCGTACGGACGGTAAAGCTCGGCAAGGTGATCCTTTCCCGCCGTGCAAAACAGCGCAAGCGGAGCGTCATCTCTGTTCTTTACGTCTTCTATCCAGAATTTAAGCATGCTTTTTCCTATTCCGCGGCCGCGAAGCTCGGGCTCGGTAAAAAAGTTGCCCCAGTTACCAACGGCGCCTTTGTGTCTTCCCCAGCCCATCCACAAACGGGAAACAAGTTCGCCCCCGTTGTCTGTTGCGATGTAATATATATCGCGGCATTGCGCCGCCGCCTTTCCGCTGACACGCAGTCTTATCATGTCGGAATACGGCTTGCCTAAATCAAGCTCTTTTACTGCGTCTGCAAGCTTTGCTTGCAACAAAGGGTTGTATTCTCCCGTATCATATACGTCTATTTTAATGTCCATAAGCATGTACTCCTTTTAGACAACGCTCATTATTTTCCCTGCTGCTTACACCATATCTTCATAACGAGCTTGTGCGGGAGCAGCTTGGTCAAAAGCACCTGCGCTCTTATCGAAGCTCCGCAAACCGACACGTCCTTTCCGCGATACATATCGTAAACCGCGCGGCGGACTACCTCCTCCGAGGTGAAAAATTTATTATAGTATTTGATGGTGTCATCGGTAACGGCTCGGTCAAAGAACTCGGTCTTTACCCAGCCGGGACAAACGGCGATCATCTTTATTCCCTTGCTTTCAAGCTCCTTGTTGAGCGCGCGGGTAAAGGACAGGACAAACGCCTTGGTAGCTCCGTACGTTGTGATGTACGGAACGGGCTGGAATGCCGAAAGAGATCCCAGCTGATAAACGCGGCTTCCCTTTGGCATATAGGGCAGGGTCAAGTGTGTAATTGCCATGAGCGCTTTGCAGTTGAGGTCTATCATATTCATTTGCTCGTTAAGCGGAATATCCTCAAATTTTCCAAACTTTCCAAAGCCTGCCGCGTTAACAAGAGCGCAAACCTCTATTTCCTCCTCGGCAAGCATTTTTTTGTAAAGCTCAAAGCTTACGTTCTTGGAAAGATCAAGCTCTATGGGGAGTATTTTTTTGCCCGTTTCGCTCTCTATTTCCCTGAGCCTGTCAAGTCGGCGAGCTATGACCCATATCTCGTCGCACTCCTCTATCTTGTCTATCATTCTTACGAAATCGCGACCCATACCGGAGGACGCGCCCGTGATTATCGCTATCTTTTTCATAGATCTTCTCCTTTTATATCGGTGTTTTTATTTTTTCGCTAAAAGCATTGTGTCCCAGGCGGGAACGTATTGGCGGCGCCGAATGTAAAAACGGTATTGAGGGAAAGCTTGATGTATCATCAAGGGCAACTCGAATATATCTCCGCTTCTGTGATACAGTGACACGCACAGCGCGGGCGTTTGCCGCGCTATCGTTTTAAACGACCCCAAAATTGCCTCTTTTTCCGCCCCTTCGACGTCATACTTTATATAGTCTACCCTTCTGTCGCCGATAATATTGTCCGGTGAGTTGGCGTTTACTTCAACCGTCTTTTGTGCCTTTCCCACGGTCATGGAATCGGGGCTTATGAGGGTGGAATTGCGGCTGCCGCCACCGTCAAACACCAGCGTGTCACGCATTGACCACGCTGCGACGTTACATAGCTCTATTTCAAAGCGCTGTTCCCTTGCCGCATATTCGCCAAGCTTTTTGAAGTTGCGCTTGTCCGGCTCAAACGCTATGACGCGTTTAAGTCTCGGCGCCACGCCCGAAAGCTCTCTCACGGTATCGCCGTTATATGCCCCAAGATCTACCGCGTATTCAAAATCGCTTGCGCCGAGAACGTCGCGCAATGCCGCGTCAAAGCTTGAATGAGTATCTTTGAGATGCGTGACCGAGCCGGACAGCTTGTATGCTATTACGCTGTCGTATACCCTTTTTGATTCGTCGTCGGCAAGCAGGTCTCTCACACGAGCAATTTTCTCTGCATTGTCACGGTAAAACTCGCCGTCAAAAAGCTCTGTGCCGCAAACGGGCACATCGGGAGCGTACAGCTCGCACTCCTCTGCGATTTTGTATATATTTGCAAGCACGTCTGTAAGGCTTGAAGCAAAGGATAAAAGCACTATCATATTCTGCGCGCCGTATTTCTCCTTGACCTCGGAATACGACAGCACGCGCTTGCCGTGAAACGTGTGACCGCGCACAAAGCCGTCGCTTGCGAAAAAGTCACACACTCGGATGCCCCGTTCGTCCAAGACCGAAAGGATCTTGTCCGCGCCGTTGCCCATGCCGTAGATCACGATCTTTTTATCCGTGGCGGAAAGATGCGACCATAAATCGTTTATTTTTGCCATAATAAATCCTTTTTGCGATTGACACCCGCGAGATTTAGTGATAAAATAAGGGTGTATATTTATTATAACAGAAGCCCGCGCTTTTGTAAAGAATTTTATCTCAAAAAGGAGAAAACAAAATGTCTTGTCTGTTTTGCAGAATTATCGCGGGAGAGATCCCGTCAAGCAAGGTTTATGAGGATGAGGCGGTGTTCGCTTTTCGCGATATCAACCCTCAGGCAGCTGTACACGTTCTCGTGGTTCCCAAGGAGCACATCGAATCCGCGGATGCTATTTCTGCGGATAACAGCTCTCGTGTAGCCGCGGTTTTTGAGGCTATACCCAAGGTTGCCGCTATATGCAGACTTACGAACGGTTACAGGGTGATAACCAACGTTGGCGAGGACGGTTGCCAATCCGTAAAGCATATACATTTCCACGTACTTGGAGGAGAAAAATTGCCCGAAAACATGGGAAATTGATGAAAAATCAACCGTGATTGGTATTGACTCGAAGGGAAAAGCGTGATACAATATTATCGATAGAATCTTACTTTTTTGAAAGGAAAACGATTATGGAAACAACTCTTATTATCATGGCGGCGGGTATAGGCTCGCGCTTTGGCGGAGGCATTAAGCAGTTAGCGCCTGTAGGTCCCTCGGGCGAGATCATTATGGATTACTCTATCCACGACGCTCTTGAGGCGGGATTCAACAAGGTGGTCTTTATCATACGTAAGGATCTTGAGGCCGACTTCCGCGAGATCATAGGAAACAGAATAGAAAAGATCTGCCCCTGCGCATACGCGTTCCAGGAGGTGGAAAACCTTCCCGGCGGATTCAAGAATCCCGAGGGCAGAACAAAGCCTTGGGGTACGGGACACGCCGTGCTTGCCTGCAAGGGCATTGTTGATACGCCCGCAATGGTGATCAATGCCGATGACTACTACGGCAAGGATGCATACGTGAAAATGCACGACTATCTCGTAAATCACATGGACACCGAAAAGACGGACGTTCTTGACATCGCAATGCCCGGATTTATTCTTGGCAACACGCTTTCCGACAACGGAAGCGTAACGCGCGGCGTCTGCACCACCGATGACGAGGGCAACCTTAAGACCATCGTTGAGACATCTAATATATACAAGGATGGCAACGGCGGTGCCTACGTTGAACAGAAGGACGGAAGCAAGACCCCCATCGACCCCGAATCTCTCGTTTCTATGAACATGTGGGCATTTACTCCCGCGTTTATCGACCGTCTTGAGGGCGGCTTTATCGAGTTCCTCGGCGAGCATGGCACAGAGATGAAGGCAGAATACCTTTTGCCCACGGTTATCGGTGATATGCTTAAGGCGGGCACCGCAACCGTTAAGGTGTTGAAGACCACGGACAAGTGGTTTGGCGTTACCTACAAGGAGGACAAGGATTACGTTATCGAGTCCTTCAAGAAGCTCATTGAGGCAGGCGTATATAAATCAAAGCTCTTTGGCTGATATAGTTGCTTTTAATACCGCCCCGACGCATGCTCGTCGGGGCGGTATTTTTAATAAAATTACTGATGTTTTTTACAAAAAGCTCTTGACACGGCGAGGCTTTGGTGCTATACTCTACCCTTGGTTTGAAAAGTTGGAAGGGAGTGAGTAGGCGTGAACGGACATCTTGTGCCCAAAAGACCGCACATACACGTACACCAAGCTTTGAACGTGCTTCGAAACGGCGCTTGCGCGGTATCGGGGTTTGTTAAAGCTAACGTTGTGCTTGTTATAGCCGCGACGTTGGCGGTAATATCTTGCTTTATTGTTAAGCCGGATTCGCAGTATATCGGATATTTTGATTTTAAAACGCTGACCTGCCTTTTTTGCACTCTGGCGGTGATATGCGCGCTCAAAAACATAAGGTTTTTCACAATCACGGCAAAGAAAATAGTCAAATGCGCGGGAAACACCAGGACGCTCTCGCTCGCGCTTGTTTACATAACCTTTATTGGCTCTATGTTTTTGGCAAACGACATGGCACTTTTGACCTTTTTGCCGCTTGGATATATATCGCTGTCTGAAACGGGCAAGCAAAGATTTATGGCTCCCATCTTCATTTTGCAAAATATAGCGGCAAACCTCGGCGGAATGCTCACGCCCTTTGGCAATCCTCAAAACCTTTATATATACACGAAATTCAATATTCCCACGGGTGAGTTTATGGCGATAATGGTCATTCCATTTGCTGTTTCCATGGCGCTTTTTACGGTGTGTTGCCTTTTCATTCCAAAGGAGGCGTTGGAGCTTTGCGGGGCGCAAAATGAAAGCTTTGATCGCAAGAGGTCGGTATTTTATCTTGTGCTTTTTGCCTTGACTATTCTAACGGTGTTCAGGATAGTTCCCTATTACGTTTGTCTTCCCATAATACTTGTGGCGGTGCTGTTTGCGGATCGCTCGGCGCTCGGCAAGGTGGATTACCCGCTGCTTTTGACCTTTGTATGCTTCTTTTTGCTTGCGGGCAACGTTTCCCGTATACCCGCGGTAAGTCAATTCTTTTCGTCTATGCTCGACCAAAGCACGCTTTTAACGGCGATAGGCTCGTGTCAGGTGATAAGCAACGTTCCAAGCGCGATATTGCTCTCGGAATTTACCACAAACTACAAGGAGCTTTTATTAGGTGTCAACATTGGCGGCGTGGGAACGCTGATCTCGTCGCTGGCAAGTCTGATAACCTTCCGTGAATACACCTCTCACGTAAAGGGAAAGACGCTTTCCTATCTTTTGATGTTTACGGCGATCAACTTTGGATTTTTGATTATCCTTACGTTGCTTGCGTTGTTGATAATATAAGTAGAGCTCACGGCATTTGCCGTGAGCTTTTGTTATGCGGAAATACTATTTAGATGGTTCCTGTGACAGTAACGACTGCCTCACCGGGTATTACCGACCACGCGCCTGTGTTGGCATCCTGGACGTAGGTGGCGGCGGCAACTGTTATCTGTCCCGGCAGCGTTGCGAACGCGCCCGTTGCTTGATTATAATTATACTGAGCGCCCTCGCTCCAAGCCGCGCCGTTGTACGTCACGGACGTGATACTGAGTATGGGATCGAAGGTGTCTGTGATGACTGCGTCATCGGTCGCGACAAGCGCGGTGTTGCCGTAATTTCGGACAGTAAAGGTATAGGTCAGCTCGCCATCCTCGTTAATAACGGCGGGGCTAATTCCTTTCGTTATCGAAAGCTCGGGCTCGGATACTACGGTTATGGTGGCGCTATCCGAGGCGGATCTTTGGGGATTAGCACCGGTGACGGTTGCGGTGTTGGTTACGGTGCTGCCTGCCGCGATGGGCGCAAATTCATTTACTCTTGCCTGATAAATGAGCAAAGCGTTGCCGCCCGCGGGAACGGACAGACCGCTAACGGACAGAGGAGGTCCCGCCGTTACGGTTGGTGTGGGCTGGAGCGTGCCGCCCACGTAATAATTAAGCGTGTCGGGAACGTAGGTCAGAGGGGTTACGGTGCCCGCGCCAAACGTGTACTGACCGAGGTCATCTGTCAGCGTAAGCGAGGTTAGCGGAACGGTTCCCGAGTTGGTTATATTAATAACGTACGTCACAACTTCGTTGTAGCTATACGTTGACGTGAGAGGGTTTTTGGTTATAGACAACGAATCGACGATCTCGCCCGTAACGATGTTGGAATTGACTACGGTGTCGCGATATGAAAGCGTTGCTTGGTTTGTGAATATTGCCATGTTTTTCTCCTTTTGTTATTTAAGGGGCGGCGATGTGCCGCGCTGCTTTGAGGGCGCGCCATTTGAAATCGGACAGTCCCTCGATACAGTTTATGTCGTAAAACAAGGCTTTGTGTCGAACGGTTGTTGGCTTTTTGTGCTAAAAAATAGAACCGCATCCTCAAGGGAGGATGCGGTTTTAAATTAATCATAACTGTCAGACACAGTATTTAAAAACCAGAGCGCCGAAAGACATTTTGCGTTTGCTTTTTTATGGCAACCGCATGCCAAAGGTCTTGGAACGCGTGCCTTATTCCACTACCGTAACGGACTCGATAACCACGGGAACTCTTGGCACGTCGTCAAACCAGCCGCGGCTACCCGTTTTCACGTTAGCTATCTTGTCAACCACCTCGATGCCCTCAATTACCTTGCCAAAGCCTGCGTACTGCGCGTCAAGATGAGGCGCGTCGCGGTGCATGATAAAAAACTGGGAGGATGCGGAGTTGGGATCCATGGTGCGAGCCATAGAAAGCACACCGCGGGTATGCTTTAAATCGTTGGACATGAATCCGTTTGCAATAAATTCTCCCTTGATAGCCTGCGCCTTTTGCTGCTCAAAATCCTCGTTAAAGCCGCCGCCCTGGATCATAAAGCCGTTAATAACGCGATGGAAGATGAGTCCTGCGAAAAATCCGTCCTCGACCAAGGATAAAAAGTTCTTTACCGTTTCGGGTGCTTTTTCGGGATAAAGCTCGGCAACTATTTCGCCAAAGCCCTTGATTGTAAATTTGATTTTTGGATTGCTCATTTATCTATTCTCCGTTTCTGTTTTTAATTCGTAAGCTATGAGGAAAAGCTGCTCTATGCGAGCCTGCTGTCCTGTTATGTGGAGATGCCCAAAAAGCACCTCCATACCCGTTGCCGTTCGATATTCTGACATCGTCGCGCTCTTTGGCACGTTGCCGCCCGACATGTTTCTGCCGCGCTTGTATATAGCCGTTTCCTCGTCGGTCAGAATGCCCAACAGACGAGTCATTGCCGCCGCTTGCGCGCCCGCCTTGACAAATAAAAGCGACTCTCGGTTAAGATTTCCCGAGCCCGATATGCCTCGGTTTACCAATAGCTCGCGTACTCGAAGCTCGATCACGGCGTCGCCGAGATACGCCAGCGCTTCCGTTGAAATTTCCTTTATATTCACGTCAATTATGCCTCAAGCGAATTGAGATAGTTTATGCAACGGGTAACCTCTTCTATACCCGTGGGAGAAAGAGTTTCGCTCTCAACTACCATCTTAAAGCCCATACGGTCAGCGGCATCTATAACCGCCTTTACGGGAGCCTCTCCCGAGCCTAAGGACATGCCCTTAGCTCCCTCGCCGTCGTGAGCACGGAAACCGTCTTTAAGATGAATAACACTTATTCTGTCCTTAAGCTTTTCAAGGATCTTTACTGAATCAATGCCGGCGTTAAAGGTCCAGAAGGTATCTATCTCAAACTCGATATTTGTTCTTCTCTCGATTTCACTGTGTATTGTCGAGCCCCAGGGCATGACTACGAACTCGTGCGAATGGTTGTGGTAACCGAGCTTGATGCCCTCTGCCGCGAGAATGGGCTGCGCATAGTTTACGATGCTTGCAAACTCCTCGATCTTTTCAAGCGTGGAAAGATCACAGCCGGGAATTATGTATCGGGGGTTGCCAATTTTTTTGTGATAGTCAATAACGTTTGCAAGATTGGAGGGGCGAAGGTCGAAAAGGGGCGAATGCGTACCCGAGATGGCGATATTATGCTTATCAAGCATTGCGCGTACCTCCTCCGCGCTGTGTCCGAAGAAGCCCGCAAACTCAACGTATTTGTAGCCAAGCGCGGCAACCTTTTCTATTGCAAGCTCAAGATCTTCGCCTGTAAGGTCGCGGACGCTGTAAAGCTGTAAGCCGTATTCTCTGCTCATTTATAAGATCTCCTTTGAAATATTGGAAAAAGCGTATAGCTTTACCTACATTATATCACTTTTTGCGATTATTTCAATGATTTGAAGGATTTTTTTCGAAATTATATCAAAAAGGAGCAAAAGTTTTAAATATCTCTTGATTTTTTGGAGAAAACATTATATAATTATTTCTATATGAGGATAAACAGAGGTTTTTATTATGAAAAGAACACTTATTAAAGATATTTATGCCGATGCCGCGGCTTTTGGCGGCAAGGAGATCACCGTTGGCGGATGGGTGCGCAACCTGCGCGATAGCAAGGCGTTTGGCTTTATCGACCTTAACGACGGCTCATATTTCAAGAGCGTTCAGGTGGTTTTTGAAAGAGATAGAATAGACAACTACGATACCGTTGCGGGTCAGAACGTTGGCGCGGCGCTTGTCGTTACGGGTATTCTTACTCTCACGCCCGAGGCAAAGCAGCCCTTTGAGCTTAAGGCGACGAAGGTTGAGGTTGAAGGCACGTCCACGCCCGATTATCCCCTCCAGCCCAAGCGTCACTCGGTTGAATTCTTGCGTGAGCAGGCATATCTTCGCCCCCGTACTAACCTTTTCTCCGCGGTTTTCAGAGTGAGAAGCGAGGTTGCTTACGCTATTCACAGCTTCTTTAACCAGAGAGGCTTCGTTTACGTTCACACGCCCATTATTACCTGCTCCGACGCAGAGGGCGCGGGCGAAATGTTCCGCGTTACCACGCTCGACCCCGAAAATCCCCCCAAGACCGAGGACGGATGTGTTGATTTCTCGCAGGACTTCTTTGGCAAGAGCGCAAACCTGACTGTGTCGGGTCAGCTCGAGGGCGAGACATATGCTATGGCGTTTGGCAACATCTACACCTTCGGTCCCACCTTCCGCGCAGAGAACTCCAACACCGCGCGTCACGCCGCGGAGTTCTGGATGATCGAGCCCGAGATCGCTTTTGCCGATCTTAACGACGACATGCAGCTGGCGTGGGATATGATAAAACATATAATAAATCACGTTATGGATAAATGTCAGGCAGAGCTCAACTTCTTCAACAGCTTTGTGGACAAGGGCTTGCTCGCGCGTCTTACCGCGCTTCGCGATGCCGACTATGCCAAGGTTACCTACACCGAGGCTATTGAGATACTTGAAAAGTCGGGCGCTGACTTCAAGTTCCCTGTATATTGGGGCGTTGACCTTCAGACCGAGCATGAGAGATACCTTACCGAGCAAGTATATAAAAAGCCCATCTTCCTTATCGACTATCCCAGGGAGATCAAGGCTTTCTATATGAGACTCAACGATGACGGCAAGACTGTTGCGGCAATGGACCTTCTTGTTCCCGGTGTCGGCGAGATAATCGGTGGCTCGCAAAGAGAGGAAAGACTCGACGTTCTGCTTTCCCGTATGGAAGAATGCGGACTCGACGAAAAGGACTATTGGTGGTACGTAAACCTGCGCAAATTCGGCGGAACAAAGCACGCGGGCTTCGGTCTCGGCTTTGAGCGAATCATTATGTACCTCACGGGCGTTTCCAACATACGTGACGTATTGCCCTACCCCAGAACTGTGGGTAACGCGGAGTATTGATAGATAGATTAGAGATGTGGGGAGGGAGGACCCTTTTTGAAAAAGTGTCCTCCCTCCCCACACCCCGCCCTTTCCCAAAAACTTTTCGGGACAAGGGTAAGGTTTTGGAATTTACAGATTTACCGTTGAAATTAAGATTGTTTTGGAATTCAGTATGATAGAGATTAACAAGAATCAAGAAATAAACGTATCATTAAAGATAAAGACGCTTGTCGTTGATCCCGAGGAATTGGACGGCATTGATGAAGAGATAGTAAGCATATTGGAACGAATAATTGAGGACGACCTGTCTTGTATGGAAGAGCTCGAAGCCGTTCTCGGCGACCAAGCCCGAGAGGAGATGGAGCTTTGCACCGAGGCTGTATTGCGGATAAACGCTGACGGCTGTGTAGAGATAGAGTATCTTGAAAACGAGGATGATGAGCAAATGAGAGCCATCTCTAGAATAATTTTTCATCCTCAATCTCCCGCCCTTGTGTCTATGACGAAGGAGGGCGCGGTACGTACGTTTTTGTCGTTTGAGGAGGGCAAGACGCACATCTGTACATACGATACGCCGTTTATGCCGCTCAAGATCTACGTAGAGTCGCGCGCGGTTGATAATCGCCTGCTTGAATGCGGTAGCCTGCATCTCAATTATGTATTGAATTTTCAGAACGATACGCCAAGGCACTTTGTTGTTGACATTGATATGAAAGAAACCGCCAACGGCGAGCTCTATGGTATTTCAGCCATCAAAGAATAATGAATATGAACGCGGAATACAATGTTATGCCGCGTGAAATTTATCAAAAAATTTGCAATTTTTCATCAAAACACTTGCATAACTCGTGCGAGTGTGGTATAATTATCAACATAATAGCGAATTTTGTTGAAATTTTATTTTTTATTGTTGCAAAATTTACTAAATGCCTATATTTTCGAAAGGAAACAAAAATTATGTCACAGTATGTACAAAACGTTCTTGCGGATCTTATTAAGAGAAATCCCGGCGAGCCCGAGTTCCATCAGGCTGCCACCGAGATACTTGAATCCTTAGCGCCCATCTTTGAAAAGCACCCCGAATATGAGGCGGCAGGCTTGCTCGAGCGATTCGTTGAGCCCGAGAGAACCATCAGCTTCCGCGTTCCGTGGGTAGACGATAACGGCAAGGTTCATGTTAACAAGGGTTACCGCGTTCAGTTCAATAGCGCGATCGGTCCGTATAAGGGCGGATTCCGTTTCCATCCGACAGTTAACCTCTCTGTTATGAAGTTCTTGGGACTTGAGCAGATACTCAAAAACAGCCTTACCTCTTTGCCCATCGGTGGCGGTAAGGGCGGCGCGGATTTTGACCCCAGCGGTAAGAGCGACGGTGAGATCATGCGCTTCTGCCAGAGCTTTATGTCCGAGCTTTATCGCCATATCGGACCCAACGTTGACGTTCCCGCGGGTGATATCGGCGTAGGCGCGAGAGAGATCGGCTATCTCTTTGGTCAGTATAAAAAGCTTCGCGGCGCGTTTGAAAACGGTGTGCTGACGGGCAAGGGTCTGTCTTACGGCGGATCTCTCATTCGTCCCGAGGCTACGGGCTTTGGCGCGGTCTATTTCGCTAAAAAGGTGCTTGAGCATGAGGGCGACACGCTTGAAGGTAAGACGGTCGTAGTTTCCGGATTTGGTAACGTTGCTTGGGGAGCTGTCAAGAAGGCTACCGAGCTTGGCGCAAAGGTTATCGCTATTTCGGGTCCCGACGGTTACGTGTACGACGAGGATGGCGTTTCTACCCCCGAAAAGATAAATTATATGCTTACCATGCGCGCGTCCGGCAGAAACAAGGTTCAGGATTATGCCGACAAGTTTGGCGTTCCTTTCTATGCGGGCGAAAAGCCTTGGGGACTCAAGGCTGACATCTTGATGCCCTGCGCTACGCAGAATGAAGTGGGTATAGTTGAAGCGCAAAAGATCGTTGCGAACGGAGTTAAGTATTACATAGAAGTTTCCAATATGCCTACGTCCAACGAGGCTCTCAAGTACATTCAGGACAATAACATAACCGTTGCTCCCTCCAAGGCAGTCAATGCGGGTGGCGTTGCCGTTTCTGCACTCGAAATGAGCCAGAACAGCATGAGACTCTCTTGGTCCGCTGAGGAAGTTGACGAAAAGCTCAAGGGCATTATGTCCAATATCCACGATAGCGCAGCTGCCGCAGCCGAGGAATACGGCTTTGGCTATGATCTGTGCAAGGGCGCTAACCTCGCGGGCTTTAAGAAGGTCGCAGAGGCTATGATGGCTCAGGGCATAGTATAATTTGTAATAAGAAGCAAGGGCGAACCTTTACTGAAAGGTTCGCCCTTTATTGTTGAATTATTTATCTGCGTTTTCTTCGTAATTGGTTCCCTGCTGCAAGGACTGCTTTGCCTCGTCACTGAAATAATCTCTGGGATCTACGGCAAGACCGTTGACCGTCATTTCAATGTGAAGATGCGGCTCGTCGGCAAGCTCCGCGATGGCGGTGTTACCAACTGTACCAAGCTGCTGACCGCACTTGACGCTCTTCCCCTGCGCAATATCTTCGGAAAGCTCCTTGTTGAGATTCTTGTAGAAGGTGTAGACGTTTCCTTCGTGCTCGATGGCTACGCAACGACCCATAAGCGCGTCATCCCAAACCTTGGAAACGGTACCGTCAGCCGCGGCATAGACGGGAGCACCCTCGGTTGTTTGAATGTCAATGCCGAGATGAACTCTGTAGTCGCCCATTGTTTCGGACCACACCTGAAGCGTGGAGTCGTGGCCCTTTGCAACCGTTCCCTGCGCGGGGAGGGAGAGCTTAAATTCTTCAACTTCGGCAGAAGTGGGGCGGGACTCTGTTTCATTGTGAGAGGGAGCTTCCACAGTGCCCTCGGTCATATCGTTTGAAGGCGTTTGTGTGGTCTGCTCGTTGGGGGAAGGAACGTTTGAGGTGGTATCCTCCTGATACTGCTTTTTTGCTCGGTTAGTTGCAATGGTAACAGACAGTATGACCGTAAGAGCAAGCAACAGACATACGACGGTTACAACGAATCCGCCGTTTTTTGAGAGATCCTTGCATTTCTTAGCAAATTTGCTTTCTTTGAATTTTTCGAACATTTTTATTCTCCTTTTGTGTGCTTTTCCACGCGCGACGCAACCGTTTGGGTCATAGCGGTCTTGGCGGGTGGGTACACACCTATTGTCCGCCCGATTTTGTTTGTTTATACAGACGAGGAAAAATATTTAAAGCAAAAGGGCAGTCAAGCTAATGCCTGCTGCCCAAAGGAATTTAAAAATGTCTGAAACTAAAAGATCAGCGCTCTCCTATCGCGTCAAAGCTCTCTCTTTCGCGGAAGATCAGAGTTATACACCAAATTCCCGCAAGAGCAACTATTGTATAGATAACTCTGCTGACAACGGACATAGGTCCGCCGCAGATCCAAGCAACGATGTCAAAATCGAATATGCCTATGCTACCCCAGTTGAGAGCGCCGATAACAGTGAGAATAAGAGCTATTCTATCTATTATCATCATGGTTTGAGTCCTCGCCTTTCTCTCGGAGCGCGACAACTAGTCGAACAACCGATTGTTAATTTAAATGTCGCGAGAGCGAAAAGCTTTTGCCCTTCGCACGCGAGTCTGCCCGATTTTTCTGGGCTGTTAATATTTTGGCGAAAAAAACGACACATATGAGTTGCAAAAAATGGATATGAAGAAAAAGGTCAAAAATCAAGGCAAATAAAAATCAAATTAAGCGATAATAGCCTTGACATTTTGGTTTTTATTTGATATAATTATTCGGTAGCAAACAACCGCGGATTAATTTTTCGAAGCGTGGCGCAATTGGGGACGTTGCCGAAGCGCCGCCGGTGGCGGATAAAGCGAGGCAAAAGGAGTGGCAGCAACTTGGCGAGTTTGAGCGAGGCGAAAAAGAGCCTTAGTTGCAACAGAAAGCGCGCGAAGAACAAAAGACAAGCGGACAATTGCGCTTGTATAATCAACTGAATATTTATCGGGGTGTGGCGCAGTTGGTAGCGCGCGACGTTTGGGAGCATGCAGGCAGTTCCTGTCTTTTCATTTTTCCAAAGCCCGAAAACCCTTGTAAACACTGACTTTTTCGGGCATTCCTCTTTTCGA
>SVTF01000026.1 GCA_015063905.1 Oscillospiraceae bacterium
AGCGGCATTATAACCTTTGTCATAGTCTGCCATGAGTTGCAGCCGAGGTCAGCCGCCGCCTCTATATATCTCTTGTCAAGCTTTTGCATGACGGTGAATATCGGAAGCACCATATAGGGCAAAAAGTCATAAACCATACCAAGTATAACGCCAAAATCAGAGCCGACTATGGTGATCTTGTCAAGCCCGAGGCTTTGGAGAAAGGAGTTGAGCAAGCCGCCGTTGTCAAGCAATGCCATAAGCGCGTAGGTTCTTATAAGCAGATTGCACCACATAGGGAGCATCAGCAACACAAGCAGTATTTTTTGCGCGCGAGGACTTGACTTTGCCATGAAGTACGCCAAGGGATAGCCGATAAGCAAGCATATCACGGTTGCGATGAGGGCAAAGGCGATAGACAGAATAAATACGTTTGAATAATCAGACAGAGTGGCGATGTTGGCAAAGGAAAAATTGCCGTTCGCATCTGTAAAGGCAAAGTAGACCACAAACAACATAGGAGCGATGATAAATAGTATCATCCACACGATATGCGGCATGGCTGCTAACCTTTGAAACATTGATCTTTGCTTCATTCCTCGCCCTCCTCGTCGCCGGGCTCGGTAGGATCGGAGAGCTGATCAAGCTCGTCCGAGAAGGATGAATAGTCTCCAAACATATTGGAGAATTCGGATTTGTTCATTATATGTATTGCGTCGGGCTCGATATAGAGGCCTATATGCTCGCCCTCACCCACAAAATCAGTGGTCTGTATCATCCACTTAAAGCCGTTGATGTCAACGATTATCTCATAGTGAACGCCCTTGAAGGTGACCGAAGTGACCGTTCCCTTGAGCATTCCCTTGTCAGTTGCGACAACGTCAACGTCCTCGGGACGAACAACAACGTCAACCGCTTGATTCTTTCCAAAACCGGAGTCGACGCAATCAAAGGTGTGCCCTGAAAAGCGCACGCGGCGATCCTCAAGCATAACACCGTCAACAATGTTGGATTCTCCAATGAAGTCTGCAACAAAAGCATTTTCGGGCTCATTGTATATATCAGTGGGAGAGCCTATCTGCTGTATCTGACCGTTAGCCATAACAACTACCGTATCGGACATGGAAAGCGCCTCTTCCTGATCGTGCGTGACATATATAAAGGTAATTCCGGTGGTTTTCTGTATTTTCTTAAGCTCGTTCTGCATATCCTTGCGCAGCTTTAGGTCAAGCGCACCCAAAGGCTCGTCCAAAAGTAGCACCTCGGGCTCGTTAACAAGCGCGCGAGCGATAGCCACTCGCTGCTGTTGACCGCCCGAAAGGGTAGTAACACGGCGGCGCTCAAAGCCCTTGAGGTTAACGAGCGCGAGCATATCGCGAACCTTTGTTTTTATCTCATCTTCAGGCGTCTTTTTAAGGCGCAGACCGAAGGCTACGTTTTCATATACGTTGAGATGGGGGAAAAGCGCGTACTTTTGAAAGACCGTGTTTACGGGACGCTCGTGCGGCGGCACGTCCTTGACACTTTTGCCGTCAAATTCAACGTCGCCTGTATCGGGAGATTCAAAGCCACCGATGATACGGAGAGTGGTAGTCTTTCCGCATCCCGATGGGCCGAGAAGGGTAACAAACTCTTTGTCGTGTATTTCCAAATTGATATGGTCGAGCACGAGCTCGCCGTCGTAGGATTTTGACACGTCAGTCAGGTTGATGATTACTTCCTTTTTCATTACACATAAAAACTCCTTTAAAATTTAACATTAGCTTGGCTGTGTAAAAGCACCAAGCCGAAATTTTTGATGCGTTGTTCGACAATGTGACCAAGGTGTTGCCTTTCTGTATCCGTCTTAGAACGACAACGCTTACTCTTTACGCATATTATGGTAAAGCAGTAAACGACAAATTACATTTTATCATAATTTCCATCACATTTCAAGGGGTTTTACAAAATTTACGAAAAACCCCGCATTTTTTATTAAAATTCTCGGCGAAGATGTAATTTTTGACAATTATCACCTAAAAAACTCGTTATTTCTTTGAAATCCGCCGATATTTGCCATAAATCTGATTGTTAGTCAGAGGCTGTGTCGGGATATTTCATGTATTTTATCACATAGAGAGTCGATCTCGTCAAAGGTATTGAAGAGTCCAAGGCCTATGCGCACCGCGCCGCCATTCGGTGTACCCAGCGCCTTGTGCGCCAATGGCGCGCAATGGTATCCCGTGCGCAGACAAAAACCGCTGTTGGAAAGCGATTTGCCAACCGTATCCGAGGGGATCTCTCCTATATTGAACAACAGCACGCTACCCATGTGATCATCGTATATTTTTACATTGCCGATGCCGCAAAGTCGGTCATAGGCGCGTGACCATAGAGCACTCTCATGCTTTTTGATGCGGTCGGTGCCGAGGTTTTCAATAAAGTCGAGTCCAGCGCAAAGGCCCGCGATAGCCGGAGTACATAGCGTGCCGCCCTCGTATCTTTCGGGATGTAGAACTCCCATGCTCAGATCAAGTGAGTTGACACCGTTTCCGCCCTCGACCAGCGTATCCAGGGTAAGACCTTGGCGCAAGAGCATGATACCAACGCCCTGCGGCGAATACAGACCTTTGTGTGCGGGCATGCATAAAACGTCTATGCAGTCAAGCTCCATGTTTATGGGCAGATGTCCTGCGGACTGTGCCGCGTCTACAACGAATAATAGACCGTGTCGGTGGCAAAAAGCACCTATTTCACCAATGGGAAGAGAATAGGAGCATACGTTTGATGAGTGCGTGCATATGACGGCACGGGTGTTGGGGCGAAGCATTTTCATTATGTTTGACGTAATATCCTTTGTGGAGAGGCGTTGGGATGTGTTATACGCCTCAAAGACGTCGTAGCTGATTTTGCGGTCACGCGCGAGTCGGGCAACGGGACGCAACACCGAATTATGCTCCATATTGCTGATAATAACGTGGTCACCGCGCGACGTTATCCCCTTTATCGCCATATTCAAGGCATAGGTGGTATTAAGCGTGAATACCACGTTTTCAGCCGTCGTGCCAAACATAAGAGCCAGCTTTTCTCTCGCCTCAAATACAGTCTCGGCGCTTTTCATTGCTAATGCATGCGCTCCGCGGCCGGCGTTGCCGCAGTAATACCGCAGGCATTGCTCGGTGGCTTCAAGCACGCTTTCCGGCTTTGGATAGGTGGTGGCTGCGTTGTCAAAATAGATTACGCTTGATGTGTTCATGACTTCTCCTTATACAGAGGCGACCGCGCCTGCGATCGCCCCGATTTATATCATATACCGTTTATCGCGTTTGCATGCCGACGCTCGAAAGCAGGCTGCGAACGCTGCCTGAAAGCTCGCACGGGTATTCGATGCCGTATACGCATCCTCGAGAAGAGCTGTCGGAGCTTATCTTTATAACGTCGCATTTTATGCCGTGCGCGCCAAGCATACGTCTTGCCCTCATTGCCACCGTTACCGAGCCTAACGAGGCGGTGCAACGCGCATGCGGCATCTGTGAGCTGTATATCTTCATTGTCTGTACCTCTTTGAGAAATTAATTCTCAATACAGTTTATGCTATACGTAGCGTTAATGCCATAGTATATATGACCCCAAGACAGATGGCATGATATATTTTTACAAAATACTTGATTTTTTGCATCGGGTAATGTATAATATAAAGTGGATAAAAATATGAGTGCGCGGCTGATACTTGTAAGGCGGCGCGGGAGGTTAAAATGAACGGAGAAAGAGTATCTAAAATTAATTATTATCTTGACATTGCGCAAACCGTAGCGGAAAGAAGCACCTGCCTTCGCCGTCATTTCGGTGCCATCATTGTCAAGGACGACGTAATAGTTTCAACAGGATACAACGGCGCTCCTCGCGGACGTGCCAACTGCACCGATCTCAACTACTGCATGAGAGATAAGCTGAATATACCAAGAGGCGAGAGATACGAGCTTTGTCGCTCTATTCACGCGGAGGCTAATGCCATAATTTCCGCGCCGAGAGACAGAATGCTTGGAGCAACGCTATATATGGTTTGCGTAAATCCCAAGGACGGAACTCTTTATGACGGGACTTCCAGCTGCATGATGTGCAAGCGTCTGATCATAAACGCGGGCATTGAAACGGTTGTCGTGCGTGACACTAAGGAGGATTACAGAGTAATTCCCGTATCTGAATGGATAGAGAATGACGATTCTCTTTCGGGTGTTTTTGGCTATTAATGTTCATATATGGCGACGCGTGCGTTGTTTGCGCGCATAAGGCTATTTTTTGCTATGCGCATCATTAGCATAGTGTAACGCGCGGACACATCTGCGCGAGCGGTGAAATGGAGAAACAAATGGAACAAAAGAAAAAAAGAATATACCCTGAAAGACTGACCGCGCAACATATTGAGGGTGTAGCGCAGCTTGAAAGGCGGTGCTTTAGTCAGCCTTGGAGCGCCAAAAGTCTTGAGCTTCTTACTAAAGAGGGAATTGGTGTTGGCGTGGTATGCTCGTCGGATGGGCACGTTTGCGCTTACGGCGGCATGATGGTAGCAGTGGACGAGGGGCAGATAACCAATATCGCCACACATCCCGATTACCGCAGACGCGGCTATGGTCGCGCGGTGGTGGAGGCGCTTATCAAATACGCCAAAAATAACGGACTCGATTCCATTTCGCTCGAGGTACGTGAATCCAACAAGCCCGCAATAGAGCTATATTCACAGCTTGGCTTTAAGATTGAGGGAAAGAGAAAGGATTTTTACGTCAAGCCCACAGAGGCGGCGCTTGTTATGATCTGGCGCAATAAGTGAGTCTTGCAAAAGCATAGGAAAAGAATTAAGGAAGATTATGTACATTTTAGGAATGGAAAGCTCGTGCGATGAAACGAGCGCTGCCATAGTTGAATATTCGAATGGAAAATTTGAGATAAGATCAAACATAGTGGCTTCTCAGATCGAAACGCACAGGCTTTATGGTGGAGTTGTGCCCGAGATAGCCAGTCGGGCGCATATCGAGGCGGTGTCGTCAATAACCTCAGAGGCGTTGGATGTAGCGGGTATCACACTGTCCGATGTGGACCTGATAGCTGTCACCACGCACCCCGGGCTTATAGGCGCTCTATTGGTTGGCGTGAATTTTGCCAAGTCTTTGGCGTTTGCCAACAACATACCGCTTGTGTCGGTGAATCACATAAACGGACACGTCAGCGCGGCATATCTTTGTGAGAATGATCTTAAAGCGCCCTTTTTGTCGCTTGTCGTGTCGGGAGGACACACTTCAATATATGTTTGCCAAAAGGAAGGGGAGCTTTGTGAGATAGCAACCACCCGTGACGACGCGGCAGGAGAAGCGTTTGATAAAATTGGCAGAGTTATAGGTCTGCCGTACCCCGGAGGGGCGGCACTGGACAAGCTGGCTTATGAGGGTGATAGCAAGGCAATAAAGCTTCCGTCGCCCGCATTGCAGGGAACAATGGATTTTTCGTTCAGCGGTATCAAGACGGCGGCGCTCAATTATATCAACTCGTCAAATCAAAAGGGCGAGGAGGTAAACCGAGCAAATCTCGCGGCGTCTTACACAAGGACGATAGTGGAAGCAATAGCAAAGCAGACGGCGGCGGCGCTGCAAAGCACGAAAATGAAGACCTTGGTGCTGGCGGGCGGAGTTGCCGCAAACTCGCATTTGCGCGCAAGTCTTGCGCGGTTGTGCGAAAGCATGAACGTGAGGTTCGTTGTGCCGCCCATATCGCTGTGTGGCGATAATGGAGCAATGATAGCCGCGGCAGGTTACTTTGAGTATTTATACGGACGCTTTGCCGACACCTCACTCAACGCTTCGGCACTTGATTGACATTGCTGTTTATGCAATAAAAAATCTCTTTTTTATTGATTTTATGTGGTTTTGGTTGAGCATTTTTGTGCAAGTTGACAAGGTGGAAAAAGCCTGCTTTCCACACGGTTTTTCCACGGGTGTGGAAAAGTGTGGACAAGTCAGACCTTTTTCGACAAAAATGTATAAATATTAGCATTAAGTTACCTTAAAAACCCTTATTTTACAAGGATTTGAGTGGATAAGTGCGTGGAAAGCGTGGATAATTAGAACGCTTGGTCGGGTGTTGAAAACTCAAAAACAGCCAATCAGGCGGCAAACTGCGGGGAGATTCAAGATGTTTCCCACCACCCTCGCAGTTTAAAAATTGGTAAATTTGCCCAAATATTGAATTGTCTAACAAAATCTCGATAGGAGTGATCTGATGAATATTGACGATATCACTGTAAAAACAACAGATAGACCCGATCCTTCGCCCGCGGTAATACGCCGTTTGCCGAGATATTACAGATATCTTTGTGAGCTTATAGCCAGAAAGCAGACGCGCATCAGCTCAAGTGAGCTTGCCAAGATCATGAACGTTACGGCGTCGCAGATACGCCAGGATCTCAATTGCTTTGGCGGCTTTGGTCAGCAGGGATATGGATATAACGTTAACTATCTTTTTGCTAAAATAAGTGATATACTCGGTGTAAGCGCGGGCTTTAAGGCGGCAATAATCGGCGCCGGTGATCTTGGGCGCGCCCTGGTCCATCTTTCTATGTTTGAAAAGCGCGGAGTTGATATAGTTGCGCTGTTTGACACGGATAATGAGGCAGAGGGCAAGGATTGCGCGGGTGTACCGATATACTCTATCGAAAAGCTTGAAGAATTTTGCGGGGAGAACAAGGTGGATATTGCCGTGATCGCATGCCCCAAGCCCTACGTTAAGGATATTGCGGCGAGATGCGTGAAGCTTGGCATAAAGGGACTTTGGAATTATATGGGTGTTGAGCTTGACTATACTGACGACGAGATAATAGTTGAAAATATACATCTCGGTGATTCGCTTATGATACTCAATTGCAGAGTCTGCAGAAACGGGCTTGAGCAAAAGGGTGAGGTCGGCGAAAAGACAGATAATTAATTAAATTGAGGAAAATATAAGGTGAAATATACGGTTAATTACGGAAACGGTGCGGGAGTTTTCCCAAAATCCGTGCTGGATGTTATAAGTCGCGCGGGGGCGGCGGAGCTTAAGGTGCTTATCTGCCTTTGTGCAGAGGATGGCAATGCCGATATAGAGCGACTGAGTCAGCTTTCGGGATGTGATGCGGATGACGTGCGTGGCGCTATCTCGTTCTGGAGAGGCGCGGGCATAGTTGAGCCGTGCGAGTCGAATAAAAAAGTAAAGACAGTAAGATCCGAAAAGGCGAGTCTTGAAGCGCCCAAAAACGAAACTGTCAAGGATCAAAGCCCCAAAAAGCTAAGAGGCGCCGATGAGCTGCCAAACTACACGTCAGATCAGATCTCGGATATGCTTGAAAAAAGAACGGATATGGTCACGCTTATTGATGAGTGCCAGAATGTGCTTGGCAAGGTACTTAACGTAAGAGAGATAAACGTTATAATAGGGCTTATTGATTATCTTGAGCTTGATTTTGAATACGTTGTGGCGCTTTTGTCATATTGTGTGTCTATTGGAAAGAAGACGTTGCATTACGCGGAGAAAACAGCGTTTGGACTTTATGACGCTGGCATATGCACGTCTGAGCAGCTTATGGCAGAGCTGGACCGCAGAGAGCGCGTAAGCCAGATGGAAGGCAAGATCCGGACGATGTTCGGAATAGGAACCAGAGCGCTTACCACAAAGGAGAAGAAATTTATATCTGCGTGGGTGAGCGATTTTGGTTACGGAATAGACATAATACAAAAGGCTTATGAGGTTACGGCGGATGCGACGGGAAGCGCGTCTATCCCGTACGCAAATTCGGTGCTGGAGCGTTGGAATGCGGAGGGATTGCGCACACCGGATGCCGTGGATGAATCATATCAAAAGAAGACGGCTGAGAAGAAGGCGCACGAGGGCAGCTTTGATACGGACGAGTTTTTTGAGGCGGCTGTACGATACTCGCTCGGCGACAACTGACGTCAATATATTAGCCGCTGTGGCAAAATGGAGAGATTATGGGATTTAACAGAGAGAATTATGCCAAGATAAAGCAAGAGTACGAGGGTAAATACCTGCGCGCGCAGGAGGATGCCCAATTTCGTCGCGCCGAGGTGCACGCCAAGGTTCCCGAGGTGTGCGAGATAGATAAGCAGCTCGCGCTTACCGGTCTTGAGGTGTTCAAGGCGACTGTTAGCTGTGACGCGGAGGCGCTCGACGCGATAAGCAAGAAGAACCGCGAGCTTATGGAGCGCAGAGCGCAGCTTTTGGAATCTCACGGCTATGAGCGCAATTATACCGAGATCAGATACGAGTGCTCGGAGTGCGGCGACACGGGAGTTGTGGATAACCGCATGTGTCGATGCATGAAGAAAAAGCTTATTGAGGCGGGATTTGAGTCGTCGGGAATGGGTGACCTTATAAAGCGTCAGAGCTTTGATAATTTCAGCCTTGACTTTTATAAAAATAGCGATACCGATCACAGAAGGATGTCCACAATATACAAGGTGCTTAAGCAATATGCCGAAAGCTTTGATGCGGAAAAGTCGGAAAACGTTGCCATGTTTGGCGGAACGGGACTTGGCAAAACTCATCTTTCAAGCGCTATCGCGGGCACAGTCATAGAAAAAGGAAACGACGTGTATTACACAAGCGCTATGAATATGTTTTCGGATTTTGAGCAAAAGAGATTCGGAGCAAGCGCGGGCTTTGACAGCACAGGCGACGTATCGCAGTATTTTACCTGTGATCTGCTCATTATTGACGATATTGGTACGGAGATGTCCAATCAGTTTACGGTATCTTGTCTGTATAACGTTATTAATACCAGAATCAACCGTAAAAAGCCAACGATACTCAGCACCAATCTTACTCAGGAAGAATTCAGAAAGAGATATTGGGATAGAATTGCGAGCCGTGTCTTTGGAGAATTTATAGTTTTGCCCTTTGTCGGCAGCGACATAAGGCTGCAAAAGCGTTCAAGATGATAAAAAAGTCGATCGGTATCCGATCGACTTTTTCTTTTGTCTTGCATAATATTTGAAAAATTGCGCAAAATACTTGTGTCCCTAAAGGAAAGGAGTTTTCATTATGCATACAACCACAAAAGAGGTAGAATTGCTGGAGCAATTATATAAAAACGTAAAGATGGGTTCTGATTCCATTATAAAGCTGCTTGACAAGGCAAGTGACGGAGAATTCAAGACCGACCTTACAAAGCAGATTAACGGATATGAGAGCCTGGCTTCCAAGCTCAAAAAGCGTCTAGGAGATCTTGGCGCCGAAGCCAAGGAGGAGAACGCAATGGTAAAGCTTTGGTCTAGCGTTGGCATGGCGATGAATACCATGATGGATTCATCGGACAGTCATCTGGCTCAGCTTATCGCGGAGGGCTCGACCATGGGTATAACCGACTCGATAAAGCTTTTGCGTGATTATGAGAACACTGACGTGTCCGAGGAGGCTTTGTCTCTTGTCAGAGATATAATAAAGTTTGAGGAGAACAATCTCGAAAAGGCAAAGTCTTATATTTAAGCAAAAAAACTATCATAAACGGATCATCGCTTATGATAGTTTTTTATTCATTGAGCAAACTGGTCAATTGCCCTTAAGATGCTCGACAAGATATTCAAGCGCCATTTTATAGCCTTCGATGCCGTGACCCGCAAAGGTTTTGATCGCGATCAGCGATACATAAGAAAACTTGCGGAATGGCTCGCGCGAGTTTATATCTGATATGTGCACCTCAACGGTGGGGATGGATACCGCCTTGAGCGCGTCTAAAATCGCAACGGAGGTGTGCGTGTAGGCGGCGGGGTTGATGACGATGCCGTCAAATACTCCGTATGCCTCTTGTATCTTGTCCACGATAGCCCCCTCGTGGTTAGATTGGTATATTTCAAATTGAGTGCCAAGCGCCGCACACGTGTCCTCTACAACAGAGCATAGCGCGGCGTAGTTTTGCGTGCCGTATATATGGGGCTCGCGCAGGCCCAAAAGATTGAGATTGGGTCCGTTTATGATCAAAAGCTTCATTTTGTTATTCATCCTTTCTCCAAGATCGCGTCAAGTATGCGCCTAACGCAGTTCTCGGGGGTGGTGTCATTGGACACCTCTACCTCGCAAAACTGACGGTACATAGGCAACCTTTTTTGATACATCTGCTCAAGATCGCCGTTCTGCGACAGAGGTCTGCCGCCGCGTGACAGTCTTGAAACGTCGCGTTTAATAAATACAACCGTGGCATTTTGGCAAAGAGAATCATAGTTATCTTCACGTGTAACTATACCGCCGCCCGTGGCTATTATCTTACCGCTTTGCTTGCCCGCCTCGGCAGCGGCGCGATGCTCAACGCCCCTGAAATATTCCTCGCCGTCGGTGGCGAATATTTCGGGTATGGAGCGCCCCTCATACTCTACGATGAGGTCGTCTGTATCTATAAGAGCGCGTCCCGTTTTTTGCGACAAAAGCTTTGCTATAGTTGACTTTCCGCACCCCGGCATGCCCACAAGAACTATGTTTTGAGTCTCTTGCTCAACGGCGCGGATCACGCGGTCGATCTCCGAGTCATCTATGTGGCAGCCGAGAAACAGCTCGCATGCGCGCTTGGCTTGAGAAACCAGCATAGAAAGACCGTTGACGTTATTGATGCCAAGCCTTTGGGCATCCAATAAAAGCTTTGTTTTTTTAGGGTTATAGATCATATCCGCAACCGATTCAACGTATGGCATGCGGCTAAGCTCGATAGGGGAGATCTCATTATGCGGATACATGCCAACGGGGGTGCAGTTGATCACGACCTCGGTATCTGCCGCTACGTCATAGACGTTTTGATAGTTGACCTCGCCCGTGCGTGAAACAAACGTGATGCTTTCAGCTCCCAAGTCGGAGCATACGGCATAAGCCGTTACAGAAGCGCCTCCGGTGCCCAAAATGGCAACTTTTTTACCCGTGATAGATATGTTGCCTCGGTGTAGAAGATAGGAAAAACCGTAATAATCGGTGTTTTCCCCGCGGAGAGTGCCATCCTCGCGGCGAAGAATGGTGTTTACCGAGCCTATTTTTTCAGCCTCTTCGGATATCTCGTCGAGGTAGGGCATTACCGCCTTCTTGTATGGAATAGTCACGTTGCAGGCGTCAAAGCTATTCGAATCTTTAATAAATGCCTCAAGCTCATTTTCTTCAAGCTCGAAAAGGTAATACGAATAATCCGCAAGCTCACGGTGTATCTGAGGCGAAAAACTATGGGAAAGTGTACGTCCGATAAGCCCGCATCGGATCTGTTTTTTTCCTGTTATCATTGAACCATAAGTCCTTATTATCAGATTATCTCGGAATAAGCTCCAAGCAGCTTGTATCGTTCTCCGCGCGCCTCCAGCTCACACAAAAGGCGTTCCAGACTGTCGCTGTAGACAGATACGGTGAAATCAAAATAGAACATAAACTCGAAATCGCGTTCGGGAATAGGGCAGGATTCAAGCTTTGTCATGTTTATACCGAGTGCGTTAAAGCAGGAAAGCACGTTGTAGAGCGCACCCGGCTTATTACCTGTTACCATCATGAGCGAGAGCTTGTCCGCGCCGGGATAAATCTCGGGTTGCTTTGAAATGCAGATAAAACGGGTGTAGTTGTTGCCCATGTCCTGAACCGCGGGGACAAGGTTGTCAAGCGCGTATAGCTCGGCGCAAAAGCGTGAGGATAGGGCGGCTATGTCATCTCTGCCCGAGTCCGCCACGGTTTTAGCGGCAATAGCGGTGTTTTGCGCTATTGTTATCTTCACTTCGCCCAGGGAGCGTAAAAAGGCTCCGCATTGGTTGATAGCCTGCTCATGCGATACGATCTCTTTAATGTTTTCAAGCTTTGCGCCCTTTTTGCATAAAAGATTGTGATCTATCTTGAGTCTGACAGAGCGCACGATGTGGAATTCGTGCCTGAGCATGAGCTCGTAAACTTTTTTCACAGAGCCCGCGGTACTGTTTTCGATTGGAAGCACGCCGTAGCGGCATTCGCCACTCTCAATAGCCGAAAAAACATCGTCAAACGAAGAAAAATACTTGATTGATGGAAGCTCGAAGAGCTTTTCTGCGGCTATCTGGGAATAAGCGCCCTCCACTCCCTGACACGCGACGGCGGCACGAGAGGGGAACACCTTGCCCGTTTTGTTCAGCGATGCCTTTATGTCCTCGTAGACCTCTGAATGGGAGTTGAGCTTTGTATATTGATAGGCGCGCGAAACGTCAAGCATTGTGTGGTAGAGCGTGCGCGCATACACGTCGAATTGTTCTCCCGCCATGTCGGAAATGCGAGAGAGCAGGGCGCGCTCGCGCTCGGCGTCAAGCACGGGGAGCCCGTTTTGCTTTTTATATTCCGCAACGGACGCGGCGATAGTCATTCTTTTTTTGAAAAGCTCGACTATATCTGCGTCGGTGGCGTTTATGTCTTCTCTTAGCTTATTGAGATCAAGTGCCATGTTATTGCCTTTCGTTTGAGTTTTGGGTGGATTTAGCTTACTTATCAAGCATCATATCAAGGATGGCAAGTGCTGCCGCTGCCTCGAAAACGGGTACGGCACGCGGCACTATGCAGGGGTCGTGTCTGCCGCCGATGCTGAGCTTTACATTTTCCATGCGGGAGAGCGAGACGCTATCCTGCTCCTTTGAGATGGATGGAGTGGGCTTTATTGCCGCGCGGAATACCAATGGCATTCCGCTTGTCATGCCGCCAAGAATGCCGCCCGCGTTGTTGGTTTTAGTCACAACTCGATTGCCGTCGGTAAAGAAAGGGTCGTTGTTTTGAGAACCGCGCAGCTTGGCACTGCCAAAGCCCAACCCGAATTCTATGCCTTTTACTGCGGGAATACCGAATATCACAGATGATATTCTGCCTTCCACAGACGAGAACATATGCTCACCAAGCCCTGCGGGAAGACCTATCGCGGCACATTCAACAACGCCGCCAATCGAGTCAGATTCAAGCCGAGCCTGCTCGATAGCCTCCTTCATTTTTTCGCCCTGCGCCTCGTTTATAACTGTAAATCTGCGTGTTTTCAAGGAATCGAGTTCACCTTTTGATATGCTTACCGAGTCAAATGGCGTGTCGCACACGTCACCTATTGAATATATGTGCGCACCGACATATATGCCATGTTCCTTGAGTATCTGCAGGCATATTCCTCCCGCTATGCACATAGGAGCCGTCAGTCTTCCGGAAAAATGACCGCCGCCGCGAAGGTCAACGTCCTTGCCGTATTTCATTATCGCGGCAAAGTCGGCGTGTGATGGGCGGGGCGTATCCGCAAGAGAGGAATAATCTGAGGAGTGCTGATTTTGATTGTATATTACTGCCTCGATGGTGTCACCGTTTGTGACGTTGCCGTCAATTCCCGAAATAAATACGGGAACATCGGGCTCACGTCGCTTTGTTGAGTAAGCGTCGTTGCCGGGCGCGCGGCGTGCCATAAAGGCATAAAGCTGCTCTGTGTCGATGACATGTCCCCTTGGAATGCCATCCAGCGTCATGCCGATCTTTTCATCGTGCGAGCCGCCGTATATCTTCAGTTTTATATTTGAGCCGTAAGAGTTTTGCATAAAGACCTCTTTATTCAAAATTATCCGCAAACGAGGGATAGGATTTGTTTATTGCTTCAAATCGGGAGATTTCCACAGCGCCTTCACATACCAGCGAAGCGATGGCGGCGCTCATAGCTATGCGGTGATCGTTTGCCGAGTCCACCTTACCGCCCAAAAGACATTTTTGACCGCGAATTGTCATTCCGTCGTCAATCGGTGTGATATCGGCTCCCAAAGCCGACAAAAACGCGCACACGCTTTCTATACGATCGCTCTCCTTGAGGCGAAGACGCGCTGCGTTGAATATTAACGTTTCGCCTTCTGCCACGGATGCCGCCGTTGCCAGAATGGGAACAAGGTCGGGAATATCCTTGGCATCGATGCTTGCCGCCTTAAGACTTGATGGGAACACCGTAACGCTGCTACTATTGAATTGGATTTCTGCTCCCATATTTGCAAGCACGTCTATTATGGCTTTGTCACCCTGACGTGACGACAAGTCAAGTCCCGAAACCGTGACGGGCGTTTTGCCCATCGCCCCGGCGCACAAAAAGAATGCCGCATTGGACCAATCTCCGCCTACGAAAACCTTTCCGGGGGATGTAAGACGGCGCTTGCCGTTTATTGTAAATCTGTTGGTGTCAGCGTCCAACGATATGTCCGCGCCAAATAAACGCAGAGTGTCCAACGTCATTTCTATATAGGGTGCGGATTCTATGTTTCCCAAAAGCTCAAGTGTGCTTTTACCCTCGGTTATGGACAGAGCAAAGAGCAGCCCGCTTATGTATTGAGAGGATACGCCCGCCGCAATCGAGTATGCGCCGTGTGTCAAAGCTCCCTGTATCGACAATGGATTTGAGCCTTGCGGCGAAAGACGCGCGCCGTTTTGCTGCAAAAGCTCGTAGAGTGGGGATAGCGGTCTTTGGGACAGTCTTCCACGCATGTTGAAGGAGCAATTTGCGTCCAAAGCTGCCGCTATGGGCAAAAGAAAGCGCAGGGTTGAGCCCGATTCATTGCAGTCAAGCAGGGCGCCTTGATGTACGCTTGAAAGCGGTGTTACGTCAAATCCGTCCTCGGTGCGTTCAATAATGGCTCCGAGAGCGCAAAGGCAGCTTGCCGTTGCCTCTATATCGGAATTGGTATCGTTACAGTGGATAAAGGTGGGTGTGTCGGCAAGCGCAGCACAGATGAGCGCGCGGTGTGCCTCTGATTTAGAGGAGATGGCGCGCACGTTTGCCTTTATCCGTGTGTTTATAAAGGTTTTATTCATGCGTCGACCCCTTGTCCGAGAGCGAAAATGTGCTCAAGCTCGTCTACGCTCGTCTTGCATATTCTGGAGTCACCGATTGAATAGGGAATTATCAATGATATCTGCCCCCCCGCGCGCTTTTTGTCAGTTAGCGCGATGCTTGCAAGCTCGGAGGCGTTATAGGGACATTTGGTGGGGAGAGAATAGCGTTCTATCAGGCTTGTTATCTCATCGCACTCATCCTTTTGCAAAAATCCCATAGCCAAAGAAGCTCTTGCCATTAAAGCCATTCCCATAGCAACCGCGCTGCCGTGTGATATGGTAAAATGCGAAAGCGTTTCGATGGAGTGGGCGGGTGTGTGACCGAGGTTAAGAAGCTGGCGCATTCCCGTATCGCATTCGTCCAGATTGACTATATCGCGTTTGTTGCGGACACAGCTTTCAATTATGTCCTCAATTTGATCGCCCATAGGCTTTTTAAGCTTGTCAAAGAGCACTCTGTCGCCAATAATTCCGTATTTAATGACCTCGGCGCATCCGTCTGCAAAGATGTTTTCGGGCAGCGTGGATAGCACCTCGATGTCACAGATCACGAGGGAGGGCTGATAAAATGCGCCAACAAGGTTTTTGCCCTCGGGAATATCTATTGCAGTTTTTCCGCCAACGGATGAGTCCACCATCGCCAAAAGGGTAGTGGGTATCTGCACAAATCTGATACCGCGAAGGTAGGTTGCGGCACAAAATCCCGCAAGGTCGCCAACCACGCCTCCGCCCAAAGCTATGATACAGTCGGAGCGTGTGACGCGGTTTTGGGCTAAAAAGGTGACAAAGGCAAGATAACTGTCTGCGCTTTTTGATTGTTCGCCCGCGTCTATTACAAAACGAATCGGGGAAAATCCCGCGCTTGCGAGCGATCTTTCAACACGCTCCGCGTAAATAGGAGCCACGTTTGAGTCGGTAAGTATTGCCGCGCGGCAGGGAGAGACGACCTTGGCACACAGCTTGCCCGTGAGATCAAGGTTTCCCTTATCAATTAGTACGTCATATGTAAGCGACGCGTTGACTGTTACTTTTCTCATATATATCTCCACTCATAGTTATGCTTTCATCAATTGCCGAAACGCAAGGCATAAGCCTTTATCCGTCTATCTCCTCTTTGGCTATCCTGCCGTCGCGCAGCAGCTCTGTCAGCCTTTGCTTGTCTTCTGATCTTAGGGCGTCGCGATATTCTGAAAGCGACGCAATTATGTTATCTATCTCAAATAGCAAGGGCTCGCGGTTTTCGAGGAAAAGCTCTGCCCACATTACTTCGTTGAGCCACGCCACGCGAGTCATATCCTTGTAGCTGCCCGCGGAAAAGCCCTTGTGATTTTTTGCGGTTGGGCTTTTAACGTAGGCGTTGGAGACCACGTGAGCAAGCTGGGAGGTAAAAGCGATCATTTTGTCATGCTGCTCGGCGGTCGTGTAGGAATACTTTCCAAAGCCCGCGGGAGAGAGAAGCTGCTTTATGTGTTCAAGCGGAGCAATATCGTCAAAGCTTTTTGGAACTATGACCATAGGTGCGCCGCGGAACATTGTTGCCTTTGAATACTTGTAGCCTGAATGATGCGTTCCCGCCATGGGGTGACCGCCCACAAAGGTGTAGCCGTATTGCTCCGCAAGCTCAAATCCCACATTGCATATATCGCGTTTGGTGCCGCAAAGGTCGATAACGGTGGTATGCTTTGCGATGAGGTAAGAGTTTTTCTTAAGATACTCTATCGACGCTACAGGATAGAGAGAGACAAAAATAACATCGCACATTGGGATGGTTATCTCGTCAAGCACGCCGTCAAGCGTACCGTCAAGCATTGCAAAATCGACGATAGAGCGGCTTCTGTTTGAGCCGTATATTTTAAAATCAAGACCGTGCTCGTTGCTGTAAGCTCTGTATGCCTTTGCCATAGAGCCGCCAATAAGACCGAGTCCAACTATACCTACGTTCATGGAGTACCTTCCTATACGATATATCTTATTGTATCACGAAATGCGCCACATTTCAAGCGTTATCGCGATAAAGCCAAAAATCAGCCGAGTATCTTTTTGACACTTGACATCACGTCTGAAAACTGTTCGGGAGTGAGCGACTGCGGGCCGTCACAAAGCGCCTTTTTGGGATCGTTGTGTACCTCGATCATAAGTCCGTTAGCTCCGCAAGCCGCTGCGGCGAGCGCCATGGGCTTGACTAACCTTGACGCGCCCGTGGCATGGCTGGGGTCAACGATAACGGGCAGGTGAGTAAGCTCATGGAGCACCGGCACTGCCGCGAGGTCAAGCACGTTTCTTGTGTATTGCGAATCGTAAGAGCGGATACCGCGCTCGCAAAGTATAATGTTCTCGTTTCCACCCGCCATGATATATTCGGCGCTCATAAGCCATTCCTTTATGGTAGCCGAAAGACCGCGCTTTAAGAGGATCGGCTTATTTGTTTTGCCAAGCTCTTTTAAAAGCTCGAAGTTTTGCATGTTACGCGCGCCCACCTGAATAAGATCCACCTCTTCGAACATAGGCAGATGGGAAGCGTCCATTATTTCGGTAACAATGGGCAGTCCCGTTTGCTGTTTAGCCTCAAGCAAAAATTCTATGCCCTCTGCCTTGAGGCCCTGAAAATCGTAGGGGGAGGTGCGCGGCTTGAAGGCTCCGCCTCTCAGCAAAGTCGCGCCCGCCGCTTTTACCGCTTTCGCTATCTCAACTACCTGCTCGCAGCTCTCAACAGAGCAGGGACCAGCCATAACGGCAAACGCGTCACCGCCAACCGATGTGTTTCCAACCTTTACTACTGTGTCGTCGGGATGAAATTTGCGGTTTGCGCTCTTGAAGGGCTCGGATATACGCTTTACCGTTTCGACGATGTCAAGACTGATGAGAAGGTCCTCGTCAACTCTGCTGGTGTCGCCCACAAGGCCAACGATGGTCTGGTATTCACCCTTGGAAAGATGCACCTGAAGTCCCAAGGACTCTATCCAATCGGTAAGCTTTTTTATTTGTGTGTCATTTGTTCCGTTTTTGAGTACTGCGATCATGGTTTTTCTCCTTAAAACATACTAAAATAAAAATTCCGAGTGTGCAGTGATAACTGCTGACACCCGGTAAATAATAACATTTCCGCTTGGCGCATCGCCAAAAATTCGCACAGCACAAATCACCTTTATTATATTACGAAGCGTAATAGTAATAAAAGTAAAAATATGCGTATGCAAAGCTTGTGCGGAACATATCTTTTCTCCTTAAAGGTTGATATAGACAGTTTAGCACCGTTTGGCGAGTTTGTCAATACCAAATTGCGATTTTTTCCTGAATTTAAACAGAAAATGTTTAGTATTATGAGCTTTTTTGCCACATGCGCCGAATAAAGTGTCAAAATGACCGAATAAAAAAAGGCTATTGACTTTAAATGTTGGTCGAGTATAATGTAATTGTCGGGCAACGTTCCGACTGCGCGCATTTGTTTGGAGGTGCTTATGAAGTATAAAATAGTAGTTGATGAGAGCCTTGACGAGCTTATTATTTACACGCCAAGAAAAAACGAGCTTACAGACAGGATAGAGGAGCTGATAAGCAATGAGGAGAGCGAGCTTTTGGGTTATGCGGGCTCATCCGCGGTGAAACTTGAGCCCAAAGACGTCAGTTGCTTTTATGTGGAGGACGGTCGTGTTTTTGCCAGATGCGATGGCAATAAATACGCGGTAAAGGAGCGCTTGTATCATTTTGAACAACGCTTTCCGTTAAGCTTTGTAAAGATCAATCAATCTTGTATCGTCAACGTGGATAGCATCAAGCGCTTTGAAGCCTCGATAGGCGGTGCACTTATGGTGACACTTGCGGATGGGTATCGCGATTACGTGTCAAGGCGTCAGCTCAAATCGGTAAAAAAAAGAATCGGCTTTTAATGCTATTGATAAGCTAAATACTGTAAAATATCTGATAAATAGGAGGTTAATTATGAACAAGTACTTAAAAGAATTTTTGCATCGCGGACTTATGTTCGGCGGATTTGGACCCATCATTGCGGGCATTGTTTTTGCCATTCTGGGCGCAACGCTCGAGGATTTTCACATTGACGGCTGGCAGATATTGCTTGCAATCGTCTCTATCTATATTCTGGCATTTGTGCAGGCGGGAGCCAGCGTGTTTAATCAGGTGGAGCATTGGGGAGTGGCAAGATCGCTTTTGTGCCATTTTGTTACGGTATATCTCGCGTATTCCTTGTGCTACGTGGCTAACTCGTGGATACCGTTTGAGCCTATGGTGCTTGTGATATTCACGGCTATATTTGTTGTGGCGTATTTTGTAATATGGATAACGGTGTATCTCGCGGTCCGCGCTACCGAGAAAAAGCTGAATAAAAATTTGAGAAGATTGTAATCTAAATTTGGATTTAGCGGTGTGAGAGGTTTTTAGGGGGCGAGGACTCCTTTTTATAAAAGCCATCCTCGCCCCCGACTTTAGTCGTGACGTTTTGCTTGCAAAACTCACCGCACAGCTTGCTGTGCAGAACCCCCCACTCCCGCAAAAAACCTTTAGGGCATAGGGTTAGGGAATTTAAACTTGAAATGATGCTTAATAAGTTGAGCAAATATTATTGTTTTCACATCCCCGTTAAGTTGTCCTTTGATTTTACTTTATCTATAACGGTTGGGTTCGACAATCTATCAATATGGGTCGGCTCAGCAGGCTGAAATTTGCTTGCAATTTTCAGCGTCACCCCAATCTAGTTAGAACCCAATGATTTAAGCGTTTTTGCGGAGCTTTTTATGAAAAAGCGACCGCGTCTTCCTCACACAGCATCATCTAACTCCCCAATAAATCAAAATTTGAAAAAACCTCGCCGGGTGGCGAGGTTTTTTGATCATTTAGAGAATCGTTTAGCGTAGCCGCACTTGCGGCAGAGGGATTCTATAGCGCGGCGGCGCGAGAATCCGTCGTAGATAGCGCGAGCGCGTGGGGAGTTGAGGATCTCGTCGAGGTCTTGCTTAAAAAGATTTCCGAGGGAAAGCGAGCCTTCGGCATCGAGGCAGCAGGGAACGACGCTTCCGTCGCAAAGCACGCCGAACTGATCGCGCAAGCCGTAGCAGAACATGTCGGCATCGGCATCGCATTCGGGTGCAGACTCGCGCGGCCAATCAAAGCGCTCGCCCCATTCGAGAAACAGCTTTTCTTCAAGGCGCTGACTTCTTCCACCCCGCACCTTTCCCCATTCGCCCGGGAACTCCGCGTGAAGACGCGCAAGAATATCGGCATTGTCACTGTCAGTTCCCAGATTCCACAGGCGCAAAGCAACTATGCAGCCGTTGGCTGCCGCTATACGCGCAAAGCTTATGCAAGAGTCAAGATAACTGTCGTCGGCAAACGTCGGGTTTGCCTCGGGCGCGTGCAGGGAGATGCTTATCTTGTAGGGCAGGCATGAGAGCAATTCGTCTTTTTTGTCGGCTATAAGCGAGCCGTTGGTGGTGAGCATTGGTAAAAAGCCTTTTTGCCTTGCAAGCTCGATAAATTTGGGCAGCAGGGGGTGCAGAGTCGGCTCACCCATAAGATGAAAATACAAAAACCTCGCCCGTCCGCGCAGCTTGTCGGTCAGAGTATTGAATTCGTCCTCGCTCATAAGCCGCCCATGCCGCGACGTCTTGTGGCAAAACGAGCAATCAAGATTGCACATGTTAGTTATCTCTAAATATATCTTGTCAAGCATTTTTTCGTTCCTTTTGGTTGATAAGTCTATTGTAACATATCTTTGTGGCTTTTTCAAGATAAAAAAAGGGCGTTCCTGCGAACGCCACATGGATTATTTACATAAATTCTTGTTGCGCAGAGAGGTAACGAGGCGTTTTACGGTGATGATGTCTTCTTCATCAAGACCGGAAAGGTCAATGCTGTTGCCGCTCCTCTCAATTCCCAAAAGAGAGTCTGTTGTAACATGAAAAATTGATGCTAATTTAGTCAATACCTCGGGTGACGGATAACGCTCTTGAAGCTCGTAATAGCTGACAACAGACTTGGTAACACCGATTCTGTCAGCCAACTGCTGCTGTGTCAGCCCCTCTTCAAGTCTTAATTTTTTTAATTTTGCCCCAAAATCAACCATAATCGCACCTCCTGCTCAACTTCAGTTTACCATAATTGCGTGTGAATTAAGTTGACAAAATGTATTAAAAGAGTTGACACAAGCCGGATATTGTGGTATAATTGGTCTATCTAATTGGATTGGTTGTGTTTTTTATGTAACACCATCAGTTAGAATATTCATTCATAGAGGAGCTACTTATGAAATTCAAAATCAAAAAAAGCGGATTGCTGATTTCTATATGGGTGATTTTAATATCACTTATGGCAATTTCACTTATCCTTATGATTGTTGGACTGATTGATCCAAGAGATGAGAAAACGAGAAGAAA
Organism: Oscillospiraceae bacterium; assembly: GCA_015063905.1. Taxonomy (GTDB): domain Bacteria; phylum Bacillota; class Clostridia; order Oscillospirales; family CAG-272; genus SVTX01. The sequence goes on from SVTF01000026.1 coordinate 21,201, forward strand.
AGATAAATTATCTGAACTCATGGAGTCAAAAAGATTCACTGCTTGCATGGAAGTAGTAGAGGGAATATATGATAACGATTTGTTTGATATAAACAATATAAAATCAATAACATACGTTTCGTGCTATATATCAACTGTTAATCCTTCTACAGGCGGTAACATTCCAGGAGATAAAGGACTTATAACTGTTTTTACAAATGGTGGAGAAAGGTATTTTCTTTATAGTCATAATGAATCATATTTTTCCAGTATTCAAGCATTGAATCCTGAAACGCTTTATTTGTACAAACAGTATACCAATGGCATAATTACAGAATATGATGGATATGAACTAGAATTGATGATATTGGAGGCAAGTGAAAATGGCATTGATTAGGTGTGAAAAATGCGGGAAAGCTATTAGTGATACTATAGAAAAATGCATACATTGTGGAAATCCTGTTAATGAAAACAGATCAAATAGCACCTCAGCAGACGAGAACACTGCCAAATGTAATGAGGAATCGATAAATTTTGATGATTTTGTACTGTATAAGGAATTAATGGAGCATGAAAGGATAGAATTGGAGTTGGAGTTTTGTCATTCTGATAAATGGGCTTTAAAGTATGTTCAAAAAATACATGAGCCTAAGTCTATACAAAAAATAGCTGGAATTGCAGATGCATTTGGGTTTATTTGCCTTCTCCTTATATCTACTACAAACGCGGATTTACATAATATCCAAGTATATTCTATGGGAATTATGTTGGGTATATTTACTGGAGTAGTGGGCTTGGCAATCACTGTTTTGAGCTTGGTTCTTCAGCGCATCCATTTAGGCTCTGTCAAGAAAAATCTATACTACTTCAAAAAGTTTCAAATATGGCTCCATAAGGAAAAAAATATTATTTTTTATCCCGATTTTGCAACACTGAAGGCTAAGGAACAATATGACAATATTACGGAAGAAGAAGTAGAAAGATTATGATAGGAAAGGGGAAAGTTGTATGGCTTTAATAAAATGTCCGGAATGTAATATGACTATATCGGACACAACAACTCAATGTGTTCACTGTGGGTATAAGATAATTAAGTGCATAGAATGTGGTAACATCATGCCGGGAAATGCGAAGACTTGTTCCAATTGCGGATATGAAATAAAACCGAGTACTCACGATAATGAAACACCTAATAGCAAGAATATATTATTTGACAGCTTTAAAGATATGTTCGAAAGTTGGTGGTCAAATAGCTTTTTTAGAAAGATTGTTGCCTCTAATAATTATTTGACCAAGGGTGCCGTGTTGATTTCAGGTGCATTTGCTTTTTTGGGATTGATTGTTATCTTTTTATGGAAAATCGGGGGCGAATTTGATGCTCTTAACAATTTTGAAGACGTGAGCAGTGCTTATAACGTGCTATTGGCAATTTCTGCTATATTCATATGTGCATACTTTATACTTAAGGACTTCAAATCATATTTTATAATTACCGATTTAGGTAATTGGGCTAAATTGAATAATATAAATCTTACTTTTTGCATTGAAAGTCATCTGAACAATGATTTCGGACAGCTTCCTTTGACAACTATAGCTTCGGAATCAAAATTTGCTAAATATGCAATATTGATTAAGAGTACAGATGGTAAACAGTTTGAATTATCCAATCGAAGAAAAAGACTCATTATCTCGTCATGTATGTGTTTTGTTTCAACGGTATTTGCTTACCTATTGTTAAAATCGTTTACAGAAATATTTATGGTATTTTTGTTGATTGAAGATTCGTTTATTAAGTATTTTATTTCAAACATTGGTGAAATAATGGAGTCTAATGAATTCAGACCCATAATAGTATTATTTGTATTGACCGTAGCGAGTATAATTACAACCTTTGTATACCATAAAATTTCTTTGAGAAAGGATATGGACAAAATGGATTCATGGGCAAGCAAGAACATTCCACATCATTTGAAAGAATATAATAAATACATAAAAAATGTTGACACTTTTATAAAAAACACTGTTAATGCCAATGCCAATGAATATAAATAGTTTTGCTGTTTTACACACGATTCTTGTATAAAGCAAATTAGACACATCATAGCGGTTTTACCCAAAATGATGTGTCTAACTTTTATTTACTTGATTTTACAAGCTTCAGTCGCTACAAGAATTTGAAAAAGGCTTGTGGCGTCTGACTTATTTGCTCGCCTCTTCGATAGCTACTGCAACTGCAACGGTCATACCAACCATGGGGTTGTTACCTGCGCCGATGCCATCGCCACTTGATACAATATTACCACGTTAAGAGTTCGCTATAGCAACCATTTTGAGCAGAATACTTAACACCTGATACGACGGAAAAATCGGAGGATTTTGCTTTTTTGACTTTAATATCACGTTCGGTTATTCTCACATTAGTGTCATTATGTATCCGTTGAGAACCCAACATTTCTTTCAACAAAGCCGCAGCCTTATCGGCTAATACTTTCGCCATTACTTTAGCTTCTTCCAACGAAAGGTCTGGATACCTATTGACGGAAAAATTAAACCATCCGAATTCTTGCTCAAATCCAAGTGTGTCGTGAAAAAAGCACACTTTTTTACATGTTACATTAAAATAACATGTAAACGAAACCCTTTTTTCTCGCGAATCACGGACTTTTCCAATAAACTCAACAAAAGAATCGAAAAAATCTCTTACAATTCGTTCAACCAATTCATTGTTGTGTAATCTCTGCTCAAAATTCTGTTCAACAAAATCAAACATTTTATTTGCTTGCCTCTTCGATAGCTACTGCTACTGCAACAGTCATTCCTACCATAGGATTGTTACCTGCGCCGATGAGACCCATCATCTCAACATAAAGTGCCTGCGGCACTTTGCAGTCTATCAAAAAAGCCTTTCTTTTAACTATAAATGCAAGGTGCATTTATGAGCTACACACATCACTTGGATGTGTACTTGCACACATTATACACCAACTCT
>SVTF01000027.1 GCA_015063905.1 Oscillospiraceae bacterium
GTTTCGGAGCATTTAACAACGATGCTTGCGGTCTCGCCGTTGATTACCGCAACGCACTGCTCAAAGCCCTTTGAAACTATAAGAGATTCGATGTCTGCCTCTTGCTCCATCTCAAGAGATATCTTCTTGATCTCTGCAATTGCCTCAGCCTTTACCTCTTCGGTTGCCTTATCGTTGTCGATGACCGCGTTTAGCACCTCAAGAGCCTCCTCGCGCGCTCTCTGACGGCTTACCTGCACTGTTGCGAAATAGCTATCGGTGTTGCTTGTGTTTGCGGATCCATCGTTGGTGGGATTCTTTGAGTTGTCAAGCTCGCCGCTCATTCCCGTACCGCCGGTATAATCGAAACCGTCGTTACCTTTATCCGAAAAGAAGATAAAATTAAGCCAGACCGCCGCGCCGATAAGCACTACCGCGCACGTAATGATAAGATTTCTCTTGCCGTTCTTCATAAAGAACTCTTTAACTTTTTTCATAGTGTCCTTAAGTACCATACCCTGCCTCCATACTGTATAAATTGTGGTTACGCTACATTATATTTTGCTCATGCCCGCTATATTCCCGACAAGCAAAATTTTTTGCTCATTTGCCCGATTCCGTTACGTATATACGGCTCATAGGCAAGCCGTACGCCGCGGACAAGAGGGCAACAAGCTCGTTGCGCTTTGATATATCCCCTCCCGTATTGCAAACCAAGCCTATTCCCGATAGCTTGGGCAGACTCTCGCCGATATAGAGCGCGTGTGAGCTCGACCCGCTGCCGATAATAACGTATTCCGCCTTATCCTGCGCGCCGCCGCTTTGCGTATTCTGCGCATAAATGCTTCCGCCTATTTCATCAAAAAACGTGACCGCGTTAACGTATCCCACGCCCGACACCGTGCCGCAAAGCGACTCTATCTCCTCCTCAAGGTCTTTTTTGTATTCATAGAAATCCAGCCTACCCGTCGCTATGTCCTCCGATGCGTCGCCGCCGTCGTTTTCCTTGTCCGAGGGCAAAGCTATCGACCCTATGATCAATAGCAGCGCGCCCACAATGAGCACCGCGGTGAGTATTTTAAGCATTCCGCTTTTTTTCATATGAGCAACCGCCCCCAAAGCGTCGCTCGCCATACTTTTTTGTACCATATTCCCTCCAATTTATCCTATTACGGTAATTATCTCACAACCGAGCAATGAGCAAAGGTAGCTTTCTATCTCCTCGGTATCAGCCCATATAGCCGAGTCGTACAAGGTAACGGCAACACGCTCCAGGCGCTGATCATCTCCTTCTTGGCGAAGGCTTACCGATACGTCTACGCATAAGGGATCAAGACCGAATCGGTCTTTAAGCACCCCCTTTATTCCCTCCTTAAGATTATCGATCTGCGCTTTATCGTAAGTATTTTCAAAAATGCTTTCGTATTCCGAGCCGTTTTGCTCCGAGTCGGGCAATATACTCTCTATATCAAGCTCGCGTATCCATACTATCGCGTCCTTCAAGGGAGAAAAGCAGACCACAATAACGCATACACCAAATATCAGCCTTGTGTGGCGCGCAAGCCCCCCGCCCTCCCCCTCGGGAGTCAGTATCGATATAACCGAGCCTATTATTGAAACCACGATTATCGAGACTATGTATTGCTTCATTCATATCTCCATTCCGCCGCGCTATGTGGCACGATTTTTTGATCAACCGTGTTTTGCGACATGATCTCAAAACACATTTTTTACGAAAACGGCGTTGCCGACGCGGCAAATATGCCAAAGGCAATAATAAAGACCGCAGAACACATAAGCGCCACCCCCTCAAGATAGCCGTAAAGCGAGCCTATATCATTCATAATTCTCTGCTCCGAGGGGCAACCGACAAGTCCCGCGCAAAAAGCCCCAACGGAAAACACCGCGCGCATCAGCGCAAGTTCTATGGCAGTCGGTAAAAGCATCAAAAATATGATAATTATCCCAATTATGCCAACCGATCCCCGCAAAAGCTCCACGCTTGACGCAAGCGTGCCCAAGGTGCCCGACAGCGTGCCGCCAAACAAAGGAACAAAGCTGCTCACCGCAAACTTTGCCCCCTTCATTGCCGCAGTGTCCGCTTTAGACGCAAGAATGCTCTGCGAAGAAAGCGCGCCCGTAAGTATCATCATCAAAAACGCCATGGCGGTCGTGTACCATTTTCTTACGGTTGCGCCTACGGTTGCTCCAAGCGAGCCCGAAACGCCGTCAAACACGGATATAAGCGACATGCACAAGCACAGGCAAAACACAGGCAAGACCGTGCGCGTACAAACAAACTGACACAGTGTCAATATCACTCCAAGCGTGCCGGAAGCGCTTGCCGCGCTTGTGAGATTTCCGCCCATGGCATACATCACCGCAGACAAGGGGATAAAGGCGGCAACCGCCTCAAACAACCTGCTAAAATACAGCTCCAGCGTCTCCGCGCACGAAAGCGCCACCCCCGACACCGCGCAAAAGCTGCAAAGTCGCACGCACACCTCTATCGCGCGGGACAGTCCCGCTCCGCAATATGACGACAAAATATAGCAAAGCGACGAAATTATCACTATTGCCAAAACCGTGGTAAGCCGTGGCAACGCTTGCTCTATACCACTTGAAAAGGCGCTCAATACGGCGCTCAGGATAGCTTGCGGGCTCGACATCTGGCTTGCCGCGCCGTTTACGCTTTCTGCATCACCCAGCAAAGCATCCTCGGGCACACGCTGCGCCGTGTCCCCGTCCAATATACCAATGAAATCTTCATATTCTTTTGGTAACTCTATGCCCTCCTCCGCCTTGGCAGACAGAACGCCTATCATCAAGAGCATAACAATGATAATAACCGCTATCAATCCGCGAAATAAAGGCTTAATTCGACATCCCATTGCTTTCTCCTTTGCTACTCGCCAAGGCGCATCATTTCAAGCGCGGTCTCCAACACCTCTAAAAAAAGGGGCAGAGAGATCAGCATTATCTCAATTTTCCCGCCAAGCTCGGCATAATATGCTATGCCGTTTTCTCCGCAATCGCGGCAAACAGTTGCGCAAACGTGGCTTATTATGGCAACACACAAAGCGCGCATCAAGGCGGTAATGCAGTCTGACACCTCCTCGCTCATATCCACGGCCGCGCCTATCTCTCTTATCCTGTCCATCAAGGGAGCTAACATCGTTATAGAGGCAATACAAAGCACAACTCCAACCGCCACTTTAAACAAGACCGCAACGTCCATACTCCATTTACGCAGTATAACGCTAAAAAGCGCGCCAAGTATCGCTATGCCGAAGATCTTGATCAATAAGTCGCTCATCAAAATCCAAATACTGATCGTACAAGCATAAACAGCTTCTCTATCTCTCCCACAAGCATGACAAGCACCACAACGATACCGGCAATTATCACAAGCGTGGACTGCTCATCGCGCCCCGATTTTGACAGTATCGATGCCGCCGCAGACACTAAAATTCCAACTCCCGCGACCTTTAAAATAATACCTATATCGATCATACAAGTAGCATCCTTTCATTTCAACTTTTATGTTTTTTGTTCAAATTTTGACTTTTTGCCGTGTCGAATTAAATATAATGTTGTTTTTTTAATGATTTGTTTGTCTACCAAAGCAATATTATGACACCAAGACCCGCGCATATCCACAAAGCACTGCCTGCCCTGCTCCTTGACTGCACAAGCGATGATACGATTTTCCTCTGCTCGCCGAGCGCGGATATATAGTGGTCGCAGCGGCGAAGCTGCTCTTGCCGAAAGGTACTGCCAAATTCCGAGCAAAAGGTGCTAAGCAATCTCAGCGGCTCGTCATCAAGATATATCCTGCTCGCCTCAACCATTTCCTCAAGGGTGGCAGCACCCATAGGGCAGTTGCAGGCGTGAAAAATTTCGGGTGGAAGCGAATTTAATATTTCGGAGCGAGGTCTTGAATAACAATCTATCTGTCCCTTTATGTAAAATATCAGCGCGACAAAGCCATCTATCGTGTCAAGCTTGCGCCACTGATACCGTCTGTATGAAAACGCCATTATTAGTGACGCCACCGCAAGCGCGCCGCTCGCAATCAATTTTACTATCATAAGCAATCATTCCAATATGTCACGTTATATTTAAAGCCGCCCCGCCCGTCGCGCTCTATTCCCACGTAAGCCCCAAAGATCCGCGCCTCATGCAAAAGGCGCAGACCCGTTCTGGATAAAAGCTGCTGCACGCTGCCCGCATGGGCGCTTGCCACCAACGGTACTCCGCAATTATGAGACGCGACAAGCGACATTGCCTCCTCATAGTCGCCTATCTCGTCACAAACTATAACCTCGGCGTTAAGGCAACGTGTGGCTATCTCTATTCCGCGTCTCCTCGGGTATCCCGATAGCACGTCCAGACACAGTGCCTCTCCATCCGTATCAAACCCAAGCTCTCCGCGCGTATCTATCACTACCGTGCGCAATGGAGTCTTGTCCGACGTGCCTTTGGATGAATTCTGCCACCTGCCCGAAGCCAGCTTTGTCGCCACACCACGCAATAGCGTTGTCTTGCCCACACCGGGCGGTGAATATATGAGAACTCCGTTTACTCGCCCAAAGCTGTGCAAAAGCTCGCATATCTCGTCACCTAAAGGTCGGCTCTTGTGAGGTATGCGAACGGAAAGTGAGCTGATCTCATATATTCCTATAATTCTTTCTCCTTCGCAGCCCGCCCTGCCGCATACTCCTACCCTTACCCCGTCGGGAAGCACGATGTACCCTTGATTTATCGTATCGCTGAAAGCATATAGCGAGCCTTGACATATCCCCTCAAGCACCGATTGCATCTCTCCCGGGGTCAGTACCGTCTCAAGCATAACGTTTTTGCCCGAGATCACAAGTGAGCATTTTCTCAAGCTGCGCATGCGTATCTCCTCTATGCGCTCGCCATAGCCCGTTCGCCTTATTTCGTCGGATAAGCGGTAAGGCAATGCAGACTCTACCGCTTGAGGTAACGAAAAATTGCGCGCCCTCTCCGTTCTGTTTATCCTTATCGTCTGCACTACATCACCACCCTTTCTCTATCACTATATTAAACTTGTCCCAAAAAAATTCCGACACCCCAAAATTTCAATTTTTGATCTTTCGGGGAGTTAGAAGGCGCAACAAGAGGTCGCTTTCTTGAAATGAAAGTTGCACAGACTGCGTAAGCATTCCTTCAAATTTAAATTCGCCAACCCTATGCCCCAAAGAGTTTTTGGGGGTGAGGGGGTTATAGAGGGAGAGGGTACCTTTTTGTAAAAGGTACCCTCTCACCCTATGTTCCTCCGCCTCGCACCTCTCCGACAAATCACAATTCAGAAAAAAAGCCGCCGTTGCGCGATTTGCAACGGCGGCTTTAACATTAAGAATAGGTTATCCGTAAACGGGCTCAAAGTCGGAGGCGGGATGCTTACAAAGCGGGCATACGAAATCGTCGGGAAGTTGCTCTCCCTCATAGAAATATCCGCATATTTTGCAAGACCAACCGATTATCTTTTTTTCCTTTTCGTGCTGTTCCGTGTTGGGAGCGACCTCCTTGAGCTCCACCTCAACAGGCTCAAAATCCGACGCGGGATGCTTACAAATAGGACAGATATAATCCTCGGCTAAGATTTCACCCTCCACGTAATGTCCGCATATTTTGCAAGACCAACCTACGACCTGCGTTTTAGCGGTGGACTTTTCGGGAACATTGGCAGGCTTTTGCTTAATATTCATGTGGTAATAAGCATACGTTACGGGGGCAACACCCGATATTGACTGTGCCTCAGTCACATCAGCAATAAACATAACGTGCGTACCGAGATCAACCTCGGACATGACCTTGCCCGAAATATAAGCGCAGGACATATCGCAAAGATATTTAAGGCCGTTTGCGCTCTCGCGCACGTCGTCAAATCCCGCAAGCTTGTCTGTATCCTTGCCACTTTGGAAACCAAATCTCTTAAATATGTCAAACGACGCGCTCTCATCGAGAACAGAGATATTGAACAAGCCCGTTTTTCTGAGTGTTTGGCACGTGTAGTTATCCTTATTTACGCAAACCGCCACTCTCAAGGGATTGACGGTTACCTGCATAGCGGTATTGATTATGCAAGCGTTGTCCTTTGCGCCGTCATTCGTAAACAGAGCAAAAAGCCCATAGGATATGGAGTTGAGCGACTGAACGTCCACCTCTCCGCGCTTGACCTCAGTCTTTTGAGGCAAGGTAGCGGCGATCTCATCCGCAAGCGCATAAATGCTTTCAAGAGTTGCCTGCTTTACGGACGAGCGAACGTCAACCACGCTTTCGATCAGAGTTGTATTTTTGACAGTTGCCATTATCTCCTTCATCTGCTTTGCGGACGATGGAGCCCAGGAGCCGTTTTGAATAAATGCAACGGTTCTGTTCTGTATGTTGTGAGCAGCGATATCTCGAAGCAGCTCCTCCATAGTTACAAATATTCCGGCATTATAGGTCGTGGACGCGAATACCGCGTGACTGTATTTAAACGCGGCGGCGATTATCTCGGACGCTGGAGTAACGGAAACGTCAAACATAACGGTTTCGATACCCTTTGTTCGCAAAGCGGTTGACAGTATCTCGGCGGCGTTTGCCGTGTTGCCGTACACAGACGCGTAAGCGATCATGACACCGTTGCGTTCGGGCGTATAGGTCGCCCATTTGAGATATTTATCGATGAAATATCCGATATTTTCTCTCCAGACAAAGCCGTGAAGCGGACAAACGTACTTAATATCAAGCGCGCTTGCCTTTTTCAATGCGTTGACTACCTGCGTTCCGTATTTTCCAACGATATTGGTGTAATATCTTCTCGCCTCGTCGAGATAATCGCGGTCAAAGTCCACCTCGTCGGCAAATATCGCGCCGTTAAGCGCTCCAAAGCAACCAAACGCGTCGGCGGTAAAGAGCATCTTATCGTGTGACTCATACGACATCATTACCTCGGGCCAATGCACCATGGGTGCATTTATAAACGTAAGCGTGCGCTCACCTAAAGAAAGAGTATCTCCCTCGTTTACAACGTGGGCGCGAATATCCGCGTCAAAATCAAAAAATTGCTTTATCATGCCAAGTATCTTGGCGTTACACACTATCTTTACCTCGGGATATCTTCTGACAAAGTCGTCGATAGTAGCCGCGTGGTCGGGCTCCATGTGGTGAACTATGAGATAATCGGGTGTTCTGTCACCAAGCACTTGCGCCAGATTTTCAAAATAAACACGCGATACCGCGGCATCCACCGTATCGCAAACGGCGATCTTTTCGTCAAGTATTACGTAAGAATTGTATGACACGCCCTTCGGGACAGAATAAACGCCCTCAAACATGGCAAGACGGCGGTCATTTCCACCTATCCAATACACGTTTTCACAAATTTTTCTTGTGCAATGCATATTATCAGCTCCTTTCGCGCTTTAAGCTAATTCAAAGCGCATATCCTTCTCTGCTATCTATTTCTTTATCATTATTTGCGGCTTTTATACCGTATACTCCGTCAAAAACCGAAAGATCTGCCCGCAAAAACGCAAATATCATGTAAACCGTGGTGGCAACGGCAATTATAGCCGTTAATATCACAGTAAAGGTATCCCATATCTCGCCGCGTCCGCAGTATTGAACCACCGCGCCGCCGAAATTGAACACGCCGTGTAAAGCTACGCAAAGCCAAATATTTGCGGTTTTGATCAGAACGACAGAGCACATGGCTCCTATCAGCGTGGAATATCCTATTTGAAGTATCACCGCGATAGGATCACTGTTATACAGATTTATAAGATGAATAAGTCCGAATATCACGCTGGAAAGCACTACGGACACAAACACCCAAAGTCTGTCTTTAGCCCGACGCCCAATAAGACCCAGAAGCACGACTCCTCGAAAAGCCATCTCCTCAAAAAAGGCGACGCAAAGGCACTCCATAGCCAAAAGCGCTATCTTCCACGCGGGTGAATCTATGACCGCCCCGCCGCTTATCAGCCGCGAAAACGGGAAATTATTAATTGCCACCGCAAAGGCAGGAAGACAAATTAAAACAGAGCGCCAAAAAGGCTTTTTTATGGGATCAAGCACCCTATATCCAAGATTTATCACCATGGAAAGAAAGATAGCTCCGCCTATAAGCCTTGTTACAGTCATACTGACAAGATAACGGCTCGATTCATCAAGCCATGACAAAAGCTTGCCTTCAAGCCCCAAAACCTCATAGGCAAATAATACTATCATTCCCGCGATGGCTATCGTAAGGCATACTGCCCTTTTAGTCGGTTTCTTCATCCTCTGCTATCTCCAAAGGCAGGTTGTCATCATCGACCTCCAAAGCCTCGTCATCATCGACCTCCAAAGCCTCGTCATCATCGTCATCTTGCTCTCCCACTTCACAGTCAGATTGCGCCTCCACGTCGCCGTCGCCCGCGTCCTCCTCGGGAAAGGATCTTTCTATCCTTCGGGTCACGTAATGCTCAACAAACACAAGAGCTATTCCAACAGCTATCAGAAGCAGAGCGGTAAGCTGCGAGGGAGTGAGCCACTCGACCACCGTATCGCCTCTGTAATCAGCGCGCAGGTTTTCGATAAAATATCTCCAGATACCGTAAAAAACAAGGTATGACGAGAGATTGCACGCTCGCTTTGCCGAGGAAAACAGTCTTACGGAAAGGAAGGCAAACAAAAGCAAAAGGAATATTGCCTCCATAAGCTGCGTGGGAACGTACTTGCGATATCCCATATTGCCGTGCATCATGATTCCGTACCACTCGCTTGTCACATGTCCGTGACAGCATCCGGCAAAAAGGCATCCGATTCGTCCTATGGCGTGCGCCAGAGCGATTCCGGGCGCTACACAATTGGCTATCGGGAAAAAATACTTTATGTGAGACCTATCCTTGAATCTGAAATGTCCAAAAACAAAATACAAAAGAAGAAATACCGCCGCGCCGCCTATAAGTCCGCCGTAAAAGGTCGCACCCGTGTTTTCGTCAATGATGAATTCTCCTCGCGTCTTTATGTTATAGAACGCCTGAAAAAGCACCGCGGAGCCATATCCAAGCACCACGGCAAACACTCCGCACAAAACCGTGAACGTCTGATTTTTGGGTCTTATCCTCAGCTTGTCCGCATACACTCCAAAAATCACAAAGCACGCCGCAACCGCCACGCACAGACAAACGTCGTATAAGGTCATTCCCAATAATATCTGATTCGGGTACATAGCAAAATCCCCCATATACTTATTAAGTAAACGCAAGCCCATCTGCCCTCAGGGCAAAAGGGCTTGCGGAATAATTATTCGTTATTGCTCATTCTCTTTTCCTCGTATTCCTCACGGGTTATGAGTATCTTACGAGGCTTGTTTCCGTCGGGAGCGCTGACAAATCCCATCTCTTCCATACGGTCGATGATCTTTGCCGCTCTGCCGTATCCAACCTCTATCCTTCTCTGGAGCAAGGACGTGGATATTTTTCCTGCGTCAATGGCAAGCTCAACCGCATCCCAGAACTTAGAATCCTCGTCACCCGAGCCGCCCGACGAGCCGCCCGAAATTGGAATACCCTCGCCGTTGTTGCCGATAGACGCCATTGCGTTGTCTATGCTGGATTCAAACTCCTGGTCGTACATTACGGGATGGTTGTTGTTCTTAACGTATTCAACCACCGCCTCGACCTCATCATCCGAAACGAAGGCACCCTGAACACGCGCGGGCTTGGGCGCTCCAACGGGAGCATACAGCATATCTCCGCGTCCGCACAGCTTTTCAGCGCCAATTGTGTCAAGGATTATTCTCGAATCCATACCGGACATAACGGTAAACGCTATTCTTGAAGGAATGTTTGCCTTGATAAGACCCGTAATTACGTTTACGGAAGGTCTCTGCGTACCGATTATCAGGTGGATACCCGCGGCTCTCGCCTTCTGAGCTATACGGACGACCGCCGTTTCGACCTCGTCCTTAGCCGTCATCATAAGATCGGCAAACTCATCTATAACAATGACCATTCTGGGCATGTATGGCTTATCGGGATCGTTTTTGGTGACCTCGTTATAGCCTGTGATGTTACGCACTCCAACCTCTTCTATAAGAGCGAAGCGCTTTTCCATCTCATTGACCGCAGTATTGAGCGCGCCTGCCGCCTTTTTGGGATCGCTGATTATTCTGCAGCAAAGGTGGGGCACGTCACGGTATACCTTAAACTCTACCTTTTTGGGGTCGATGAGCAAAAGCTTTACCTCCTCGGGCTTTGCGTGGTAAAGAATACTCATGAGTATGGAGTTGATGCACACGGATTTACCCGAGCCCGTAGTACCGGCGACCAAAAGGTGCGGCATCTTTTCAATATCGAATATAACAGGCTTGCCCGAAACGTCTGCACCAAGGCATGCCGCAAGCACGCTCTTGTGGCTTTTAAATTCGGGAGCCTCTATAAGCGTACGCAGCTTGACAGCCGCGGGCTTGTCGTTAGGCACCTCTATACCTACCGCCGCCTTACCCGGAATAGGCGCTTCTATACGCACGCCCGATTTTGCGAGTCCGTACGAAATATCGTCAACAAGGTTGGCGATGGAACGCACTCTGACACCTGCCTCGGGCTTTACCTCGTAACGTGTAATAGTAGGTCCGCAGGAGCAGGTTATGTCGGTTACGTTTATCTTAAAATCAGCAAGCACGCTGCGGAGCAGCTCTGCGTTTTTCTCTATCTCGGCGGGATCGCTTGAATAGCGTCCGCTACCCTCCTCCAAAAGATCAACGGGGGGATATTTGTATTCGGGAATAGGCATCTTCACGGGGGGCTTGTCCCCTATGAAATACTCGTCTTCCCTATTGGAATTTGCCGCCTCAAAATCGCGGGCGCTCTTGAAGCCCTTGTCCTGCACCAGAGGGGTAAACACCTCGCCCGTGCTCGTATCAACGTCAAGGTCATTATCAAAGATATCGTTTGCCATATCGTCAACCGCGCTATATCCCCTGGTCTTTTTGCTTACGTCCGCGGGATCGATGAACACAAACGTGTCGGATGTGGACTGAGCCTTTGCGTCGGTCACAGGGAAAACTCCGTCAGCTTTATCCTCGTCCTCATCATAATTCTCGTCGGTGCGGGAGCGCTCTCCCTTGAGCCCGTCAAGACGGTCTATCTCATCGCTTGAGAAAACGTTAAGCTTTACCGTATTTTCTCCGTCACCCGCTCCGTCTATAGATATGTTGCAGCCCTGATTTTTCTCGGGCGCCTTAAGACGTTCATCCTCGCTCTCGTCGGCAGTTTCGGTGTCGACATCCTTTGCATCCTTTGCATCCTTTGCATCCTTTGCCTGCTTTGCGGCGTCACGGGCAGCCGCCCTCTCCGCCTCGCGCGCAAGTCTTGCCTCCTCTCGCTCTCTGGCGCGCTCCTCGCGCTCCTCCGCGCGAATCGCGGCTCGCTCCAGCCTTTCCTCCTCAGCAAGCTCCTTCTTTTCAAGAGCCGCCTCCTCGCGTCTTTCCTTGGCAAGCTCCTTTTGCTCCGCCATAGCCGACTTTATCTTACCTATTATCCAGAGCGCGATGGCAAGAGGCGTTGTTCCCGCTAGGAAAGTGACAAGCGGAATAAGCACCGCTATAAGCACAAATATCGCGCCGCCAACGTTAAAGCAATATACAAGCGACGTGCTAAGCACACCGCCAAGGAAGCCGCCGCCGATACACTTTGCGCCCTCCTCAAAGAACAGATCGAGCTGGAAAGCAAACGCCTCCTTGCCCTGACCTATGTAGGTAAACGTATGTATCAGAGCCGATGCCGATATAGCGGTTATGACCGCGATGACCGCGTTTATCGCAACAAAATCGCGCTTGTTGTAGTTTTTCCAAAAAACAACGAAGCAGAAAAGTATAACGGGTATCACGTATGCCGCGGGGCCAAACACGCCAAAGAATATCTGGCATATCCAGAATCCCACGAATCCAAGGGTATGATCGCCCTCGTTTCCTCCCGAAAGCGAATTCTGCGGATTGCAAAATGCGTTTGCAATAAAGCAAAACATCAAAAATATCGCAACCACGGCGAAGATATAGGGTATAAGCTGATAGGCAAATGAAGGCTTTTGCTCCGCCCCCGCCTTTGCCGAGCCATTCGGCGCCTTGCCGTTAGTCTTTACGTTTGCTTGCTTGCTGCTTTTCTTTTTGTTAGGCATTGACACGTCCTCTTTCACAATATTTATATGACCGTATGCACAAATACATTTTTTTTGAAAATATGCACACAATAAGTGCAAGATATCACACAGGGCATCCTTAGCGCCCGATATGCGACCATTTATAACATTATAACATATTATTTTTAACTTGTAAAGGGATTTTGACCCTATTTTTTCAGCTTGGAGGCATCAAAATGGCTCAAAAGATCAAAAATATTTTTTTAGCTGTCACAGCAGGTGTTGCGGGACTGATAAATTCACTTATCGGCGCGGGAGGAGGCATCTTGCTCTCGCTTACTCTGCCCTCGCTGGCAAAGGAGGCATTCCCCGACAGACGCGACGCATATATCAACTCCCAAGCTGCAATGATACCGGGCTGCGCCCTGTCCTGCGTCATCTATTCGATGCGAGGCATGCTGAACACGGTTGGCTTTTCGCTATTCGCCATTCCCGCGGCGGCAGGCGGAGCTATCGGCAGCTTTTTGCTCTCAAAGATCAAGGGCAGCGTTATACAAACGATATTTGCAGTACTCGTGATATGGTCGGGTATCAGAATGATATGGGGATAAAATGAACAACAACTATGATGCGAAGACGGGAGCTGTCAGCTCCCTTGTATCTTTATTGATAGCCGTGCTTTCGGGGCTCGGCGTCGGAAGCGGAGGCTTACTTGTGATCTGGCTTACTATGTTTGAGGGAGTGTCGCCCCAAAGCGCGCGCGGAATGAATCTTCTCTTTTTCGTATTTTCGGCAAGCGCGGCGCTGGTGTTTCACATTCTCAGAAAGCGTCTCAAATACCGATTGGTCTTATTCATGGCGATATTTGCCTGTCTTGGAACGCTCGCGGGCAGCTATCTTGGGTCTATGATAAGCTCCGATCACCTGCGTAAATTTTTCGGAGGCATGCTTGTCGTGTCGGGAGGATATACGCTGGTATCAAAAATGATGGCAAAGTTCAAAGGGCGAGGGACGAACAGATCTCCTGTAAAATAGCGTTTTTTGCACTTTGACGACAAAAAAGGCACTCATTATCTTCTATATAATGTATAAAACCGAAAAAATTTTAAAAAAAGCTCAAACCCCCTTTACAAAGTGATTTGTGTGTGTTATAATATATCCTGCATAACGGCGGCAAGGCTTCTCGAGGTCTGCCGAGTCCCATCGGTCTCGGCAAGTCACGCCCGTAAAACTCCGCAAGGAGACAACCCAAAGCGTGAATTTCACCCTCTCGGTTGCTCTGCAGTCCGTATTTTGCAAAAATATTTTATTTTCGAAAGGTGAATACGAAAATGACAGCAGCAGAAAAGCAGGCAATTATTGAGCAGTACGCAACTCACGAGGGTGACACGGGTTCTCCCGAGGTCCAGATCGCTATCCTTACCTACAGAATAGCTAACCTCACCGAGCATCTCAAGGACAACCACAAGGACAATCATAGCCGCCGTGGTCTCTTTAAGATGGTTGGTCACAGAAGAAACCTCTTAAACTACCTTCAGAAGGTTGATATCGAAAGATACAGAGCTATCGTTGAAAAGCTCGGTCTGAGAAAGTAATAATTGCATAAGAAACGGAGTGCCACGCTATCGCTGTCACTCCGCTTCTTGCTGTATCCAATCCTGCAGAAATCCCCTAATACCGCGTTGTTCATCGAAATCAGCTCGCCGCAGGGCTACCGCGGCTTCACTTGAATTTCTTCGGTACGCCTTGTCTTAGGAAATTTTTGTGCGGATTTCAGTTATCCAAAAATTTAACTCGCACGCGTGATTTTAGTGCTTAAATGTGCGCCTTACTGTCGCCAAAACGCGCTCGTAAGGGCGACGTCCTCGACGCCCCGCCCGCGTAAGACCTGCATTTAAGTTCTAAAACTCCGTGCGATAAAATAAAAAATTAAAACGGAGGAATTAAAAATGTCCACAACGATCGTAAGCTCCAAGATGGAGTTTAAAAATTACAAGACCTTTAAGTACACGCTTGCAGGCCGCCCCCTCGTTATCGAAACGGGTAAAATGGCAGGACTTGCAAACGGTTCCGTTCTCGTCCGTTACGGCGAGACCGCGGTTCTCTGCTGCGCTACGGCTTCCGAAAAGCCCCGCGACGGCATAGACTTCCTTCCCCTCTCCGTCGATTTTGACGAGAGAATGTACGCTGCGGGTAAGATCCCCGGAGGATACCTCAAGAGAGAGGGTAAGCCCTCTGAAAAGGCTATTCTTACAAGCCGCGTTATCGACCGTCCTATAAGACCCTTGTTCCCCAAGGATCTTCGTAACGACGTTGCTCTTACGCTCACCGTAATGAGCGTTGATCCCGATTGCGCTCCCGAGGTTGCCGCAATGATCGGCGCTTCCACCGCGCTTGCTATCTCCGATATTCCGTGGAACGGACCTATCGGCGGCTTGCATATCGGTCTTATCAACGGTGAATACATCGTTAACCCCACAACCGAGCAGCAGAAGGTCTCCGATCTCCAGCTCACAGTTGCCGCTTCCATGGAAAAGGTAGTAATGATCGAGGCGGGCGCCAACGAGGTTGATGACAAGGTTATGTATGACGCTATCATGCTCGCGCACAAGGAGATAAAAGAGCTTCTCGGCTTCATCGGCGCTATCGTCGATGAGATCGGTAAGCCCAAGTTCGACTATCCCTCCTGCGAGCTTGACCACGATATGTTCGACAAGATCTTCGACTTCTGCGAGAAGGACGTTATGTTCGCTCTCGATACAGACGACAAGACTGTTCGCGACGCAAGAATGTTCCCCATCAAGGAGGCTATTCTTGAAAAGTTTACAGAGGAGTATCCCGACCTCCCCACTATGATGGAGGAGCTTGTTTACAAGATCCAGAAGAAGATCGTTCGCCGTTGGTTGCTCGTTGATAAGAAGCGTGTTGACGGACGTTCCATGAACCAGATCCGCGGTCTTGCTGCCGAGGTCGACGTTCTTCCCCGCGCTCACGGTTCGGGTCTCTTTACCAGAGGTCAGACTCAGGTTCTTACCGTTGCAACGCTTGGTACGCTCTCCGAGGCTCAGATGCTGGACGGTATCGATTCCGAAACAAGCAAGAGATACATGCACCACTACAACATGCCCGGCTTCTCCACAGGTGAGGCTAAGGCAGTAAGAAGCCCCGGACGCCGCGAGATCGGTCACGGTGCGCTCGCGGAGAGATCTCTCGTTCCCGTTCTTCCCTCTGAGGAGGAATTCCCCTATGCTATCCGCCTTGTTTCCGACGTAGTTTCCTCTAACGGTTCTACCTCGCAGGGCTCTGTTTGCGGTTCCACCCTCGCTCTTATGGCAGCAGGTGTTCCGATCAAGGCTCCCGTTGCGGGTATCTCCTGCGGTCTTATCACCGCTGAGGACGGCTCTTGGGACACCATGATCGATATTCAGGGTCTCGAGGACTTCTATGGCGACATGGACTTCAAGGTTGCGGGTACAAAGAAGGGTATCACATCCATCCAGATGGACCTCAAGATCGACGGTCTTACCCCCGAGATCATCGCTCGCGCGTTCGAGCAAACCAAGGCAGGACGTGAGTACATCATCGACGAGGTAATTCTTAAGGCTATCGACGCTCCCAGAGCAGAGGTTTCCAAGTACGCTCCCAAGATGACTTCCTTCAAGATCGATCCCGACAAGATCCGCGAGGTTATAGGTAAGGGCGGCTCCGTAATTCAGAAGATATGCGCAGACAGTGGCGCTAAGGTAGATATCAACGACGACGGTATGATCACCATCGCGGCTATCAACGGCGAGAGCGCAGCCATAGCTAAGGCTATGATCGACGCCATCGTATTCGAGCCCGAGGTCGGTTGCACCTATAACGGAACCGTCGTTAAGATCCTTGCAAGCAAGGATAAGCCCAATGAAGACATTGGATGCTTCGTTGAGTACGCTCCCGGCAAGGAAGGAATGGTCCACATCTCCAAGATCTGCGACAAGCGCATCAACAAGGTAACCGACGCAGGTATCGACGTTGGAAGCACCGTAAAGGTCAAGTTCATGGGTCTTGACAAGAAGGGCCGTATGGACTTCTCTATCAAGGACGCAGCAAAGTAATTTGCCACCAAAGTATAAACAAATAAAACAAAAGAGAGGATCGAATTTATGAGTTTTCTCGAAAACATCGACAAGAACAAATTGCAAAAGATTTTACTCGTGGTTATCTCTGCTCTGGTGCTTGCGGCACTTGTTTGTCTGGTCGTTATAATCATTTCAAGCCTTTCGCCCGCTTCCGCACCCGTTAACACGGACTTTGAGCTGACCGATCTCACGCTTACCGATAAGAATGTCAACACGGGTTCGCTCCTGCTCGTTGACGGCAACCATCCCTACTCTCCTCAGGAAGAGTGGCTCGAGCTTGTAAATTGCGGAGATTATATGAGAGCACAGTCTGATTACACCGCTGAAAATGACAAGGATTTTGAGGCGATGAATTACATTCCTTGGAAAGCTATGAGCTTGTCTAAGCTCGCTATGCCCTCCGTTCACGCTATGCTTTCCGCGGCAAAGAACGAAGTTGGTGAGAAGCCGATAACGATCGACGGAGCATATGATACCATCAAGCACGGAGAGGTTTCTCCCGAGTATAAAACCGCTTTGATGATCTACCTTTCAGATTTCGACTCCACGGGAACAACCCGTGTTGCTCTTTCCGAGGCTTACAGATCATGGCTCGATAAGAACGCTGCCAAGTACGGCTTTATTGAGAGCTTTGAGGATGCTTACAGATACGTTGGCGTAGCTCACGCAACCTACATGACAGAGGAAGGTCTTTCTTTGTCCGAGTACATCGAATATCTCAAGCAGAATACAAACTCCTCAAAGGCGCTCAAGATCAAGTTAAATGATCAAACGTACTTAGTATATTACGAGCAGGGCTCCGAGGGAGATACAGTCAAGGTTCCCGCCAAAGAATCGTACACCTTGTCAGGTACAAACGAGGGCGGCGTGATCGTAACAGTTACACCCACTAAATAATTGATTTCTGACAATAGATTGCCCGTGCGTGCGGCTCGTCCGTCCTCACGGGCAATTTAGACCAACAAATTCTTCCTTTAAGAAAGGTATAGATATGAGGTATTTTACTCCCGAATGGCATCAGGATACCGTTGTATGTGAAATGTATATGCAGCTGCGTAAAACGCAAAAAGCCGCGGAATTTTCCGAAAAGTTTTACCAAAATCTGTATAAGATCGAGAAAAAGGCGTTTTTGAGATATTCCAAGCGCATCGCAAGATTCAGCCGTGAAAAATTCGACGCGGCGGCGGCACAAAATCAATTTGATGCCAATTATCAAGAAAATCTTGCGTTTGTTAAGGCAAATCTGCCCTCCGAAATACTCGAAAAGGTCAAGGACATCCGTGTTCTCGCCCTTGGCAGCGCAGAATATGACGTAGCAGCCGAGATAGAACGCTTTTGCGGAAGAGTAGACAGAAAATGCAGAGCGGTAGCGGCGGAATATGAGGATCAGCTTCAAGCAGTCGCCCAAATAACCGGTTGGGAAACAGTAAATTCCCTGGATCTGCTTGTGGGCTCGCCCATTGAATCTATTTCTCAAGACGGCAACACAACAGTGCTTACAACGTCTTCAGAGTTGGTTGGAGTGTCGTATTCGGTAGAGCTGGATGATGCCGCAGTCGCTTTGCAAGATCAAAGCTACGTGGGCTCCATCATCGTTCAGCACGAGCTGTGTGCCGAGGATGACAGCCTTTGCTTTGGACTTCTCTGCCTTGACGGCAATTCCGATCCAATAACCGTTGAAATAAAAGCCAAGCAGATAAGCATCAAAAAGAACTGATTTTTCCATTCGACAAAAATCGCTTGACAAAACCTTAAAATGAGAGTATAATGTTGACTGCACAGAGGAAAGGAGGTACTCGTCATGGCAGATAAAAACGGCGGGATCAAGATCGCCGCGCAAAACAAAAAAGCCTATCACGACTATTTCGTTGATGAAAAGTTTGAGGCGGGTATCGAGCTTTTCGGCACAGAGGTCAAAAGCATTCGCCAAGGAAGCGTTAATCTTAAAGACTGCTATTGCGACATCAAGGACGGTGAGCTGTGGGTAGTGGGAATGCATATCAGCCCCTACGAGCATGGCAATATATTCAATCGCGACCCGCTCCGCAAGCGTAGGCTTTTAATGCACAAGCGCGAAATAATGCGCCTTGCGGGACACGTTGCGCAAAAGGGCATGTCGCTCATTCCCCTCTCTCTCTATTTCAAGAATTCGCGCGTCAAGGTCGAGCTTGGACTGTGTCGCGGTAAAAAACTATACGATAAGCGCGACACTATCGCAAAGCACGACGCTGACCGTGAGATAGAGAGACGTATGAAGGATAGAGGATAAGGCAAGGGATGAGAGACGCGGGAATGCGAATCTCCGACGGCTTAAAACCTTTTTACAAAAAGGTTTTAAGAATTCCAAAAAACTTAAAACAGGATTTGGGAAATTATTAATTTTAATTTGTCACCAACAAATCTCAAACGTTTTGCGAAAGCAATACATATCACTTTCCGCAAAAGTGGAAAATATCACTGTGCTAAGCACAATATGACTCGCGCAAAGCGCGAATATCACTGCGAAAATGCCGTGCATTTTCGCCATGGGTCTGTAAAGGTTTCGACGGGGATTTTGAGGTACGATAAGCGGGTAGAGCCGAGTAATCTCTTAAACTGCTCAAATTTAAAAAATAAACGACAACAATAACGTTGCTATGGCTGCCTAATCGTTGACCCTCCGAGGAGGGCTAACGAAGGCAGTGCCGTGACCTGCGGGTCACCCGTTCCTCTCGGCAGGACCACGAGCCGAGACTGAGCGTCATCTTAGTGGTGCACGTGCATCGGCATTTTACCGTTGAACCGATCATGCAAAAAACGGTTGCTCTCAAAGCGAGCCTGAGTACCGGCGCGCCGCGAGAAAAGACCTAATAGATACTCTGCACCCGGAGAAAGTTGTATCAAGAGGTTTTCGGACAGGGGTTCGACTCCCCTCAGATCCACCATTCAAAAACCACAGGTATTATCCTGTGGTTTTTTGTTATTTTGCGCCAAATTCCAACATCGGAAATTATGCACAATTCACAATACGATTTACTGATTACCACCAAATAAACGGTATTCATTAAAATTTTGTGCCGAGTTTTGTGCCTAATTTTCTCCCCTTGATTGTGAACAAAAATTCACAAACAAGCCATAAAGCGCAAGTGAAAAATCTAAACAACACGGATAGATCCTCTTAAAATATATGTCAACTTTTGATGAAAGGAGGATCTATCTGATGTTTACTCGACACTTCGGTCGAATAGTTCGTGACAAACGCGAACGCAAGCGCCTCACAGTAGAGCGTGCCGCAGAGCTTGCAGGGCTCTCAGAAACAGGACTTACAATGATAGAGCTTGGCGACTCGAATCCAAAACTCTCAAGCATCGTAAGCATCGCCGCCGTACTCGACATTGACCTTGGCGAACTTAACCCCTGCAAGCCCGAAAAGAAAACTCTCGAAGAAGAATTAGCAACATTTTAAAACCAAGCGGGGCTGAAAGGCCCCGCTTCCCTACGAAAGGAAAGTAAAATGAAGTACATTAAAACCTATGGAATCGCTTGTATACAGGAGCAAAACGGTCAGTGCGAGATCGTCAAGCAAATACATAGCGTGACCGCGGATCCGCAACTGATCGATCAGATGTTAAGCTTGTTCAACGAGCATCACCTCTCGCCAATACATTTAGAGGACGCCGTCGAGGATCTGTTATTTATAATGTAACACAGTCAACCTCCTCCGCCATGAGCGGAGGAGGTTCTTTCTGTTAAGTATATGTTTCTTCAGAGAGCGTATCTTTTTCATTTTCGATTATTGTATCTCCGTACTTATCCTTAAGCTTCTCATAGTATCTCTTATCCAAAAACTCGTTGTATAGATGAAAATACTGCACCTTGTCAGATATGTGCTTGACCTCAACCGTATTGAATGCCTTTGCGCCGTTAGAATATCCCCGATAATAGCGCATGAATACGCCCACAAGCTTCATAGCCGCTGCGAAGATTAAAGTCCAACTCCATCCCTTCGCCACAAAGATGGGAACAACGGTAAGCAGCGTCATAACTATCGTTGCAACTATGTGTCCCACACCCGTCGTCTGTCTCTCCAGCTGCTCCTCGCCCGAAATGCCAACACCACCTCGATTGCGGCGAGGCTTACCGTCGGTCAAAAGGATCTCGGGCGTCAGCTCAATATGTTGAATGGACCTCAAATAGAAGATGTTCTTTGCAAGATCACTCGTCTTGGCCGCCCTATAAACCGCCAATCCCGAACGTATCGGATGCTTAAAGGTGAATTTTGGCTTGTCCGCGCCTTTGTGCGTAAACATGTCGGAAAGCTCCTCAAAACTCATCTTTGAGTATTTCTGCACGTATTCGTTGTAATCGATCTTCAGCTTTTTGCATCGGCGGCGTATGTAGTATTCGTATTCCACGTCTATCTGCCAATCGCAAAACATATCCATAAGCGCAATGCCGCGCTTGTAGATCTCATCGCGCATATCGAGATAGATCTTGTGCAGTTGTAAGTATTCGTCGTAGGTCTTACCGCACCGCGCGCCGCTTTTGGACGCCATATACTCCACGAGGATAAAGACCGCAAGCGTCAGTACAAAATCCATAACTACGTAATTCGACAAGAGATTTACGCCAATGTCACCGAATACCGAGCCGACGAGCAGCGTCGTCGCAAGCACGACTGTGCAGGTCGCCATATTCTCGCCGATAAAGCGCATCGTGTTCTTCATCTTGCGATTGTATTCCTGGTCCTTCTCGGCGCGGATCTCCTCCTTTGTGGGCTTTATAAACACACTTTTTTTGTCAAGATCAAACATCAGCGCTCTCCTCCTTTACGATTTGATCGTCGTATTTTCCGTGCAGATAGAATAGCTTTATCTCGTCCGCTGCGCTTTTGCAGTACAGCGAAGAAAGCTCAAGCACGAACGCAACGGCGGCGGATACAGTCTCCACCACGAGCAGCGCCTTGACGTCATCAATGATCTTCTCAAGGCATATAACAAATAGAAGAATAACGACCACGCTGACGAGTATGCCGAGCGTGCAAGGCATATTTTTGATATATTTCCCTATGTAGGATCTGAACACGATCAACGCGATCACGCCAAGCATAAATATCGCTACCCCACCGAGAGCCCGGCGGCTCTCGGCTTCTTTTGTGATCGAGCAATTCACGATGGCATATACTACCACGGGAACGATACACGCGACTAAGGACAATACGAAAAGTACCCACTGCGCCCAGCGTAAGCGCTTGTACTTTTTATTTATCCCCATCGCCATCCCCCTTTTCTATGACCGCGGCAATTGTGTCGATCTTGGCAATGTCCTCAGGGGAAAGCTCGCTCTTTAGCGACTCCGTGGCGCGAGTGTACCACAGATCTATCGCGGCACGGTCAGACAAAGGCAACGCCGTTCTCGAGCAAATGAGCTTGAGGATCTGCAGGTTGTACGACTCGGCAAGCACCATATTCGTCTTTTCCTTCTGCGCACTTTCCTCCATACACTTAATTTTCTTTTCAAGCTCAAGGATGTCACCTTCCTTCTCCGCAATGAGCTTCTGATATACCGTCTCCTTTTTGATCGCCTCGGCGTAAAGCACCTTCATTTCGCCAAGCGCCTGCGAATTTTCCTTTTGAGTCGTCTGGCAAATTCCGATTGCCTTATCCGTACCGAACATAGATTTGCGCATCATCGGATTGGTTTTTGCAACCTGAATAAATATCATAACAATAATAGTAAGCACCGACAAGGCGCACGCAACGACGATCACCCAAAACTTCAAATTTTCGCTAACGTCGCGTTTGAAGCCAATCCAAAGCTCATTCTCGCCAAGGTACTTGTCCCCGACCTCAAGGAATGTGTTAAGAACGCCCTCTGCCTCCTCGTACGTAATACCTAACCTCTCAGCTATATCGAGGATAGCCTGAGTCTTTGAGTCTGAGCCCTCAATTATTCCGACGATCTCGCTTGCCGCTTCGTTATCAATGAAGATATCTTGCGTCAGCTCCTCGTAGGTTACGGACGCGCTCTCCGAGAGAGATTCCGCCACGCTCTCCGTTACCGATTCGGTAATGGTACCCGTTGCAAACGCAGGCAACGTAAAGAGGCAAACAACAAGTATTGCCGCCATTATGTAGTACAAAATTTTCTTCATATTATTATTTATCCTCCTATCAAGCTGATTCCCATCTGCTCTTTTATTTTTTTGATCTCATTTTTAAGCTCCGCTATCTCCCCACGCGCCTCATCGAGTGCAGCGCAAGCATCAACCAACGTATGTTCCATATCATTATGAAACTCCATAAACCGACTTCCGCTGCGAAAGATCTCGCCGCAATTGTACTCCCTGCCGTTCCTGTCGATGAAGACAAGCTTCATATGACTTCCAAGTCTGACGTCGATCTGCGGAATAAATATCTTTGGCGAATCTACCGTGTACGATTTAGCACCCATTTTGAATGTTCCGGTCTCCACAAATTCAAATTCAAGATAGTCCGGAATAATACACGGATGTTCGATCACTATGCCTGTATTGTTGAGATTTTTAAAAAGAATTACCTTCATCCGTCACTCACTCCGTTCTCCCACGCCTCTCGGCTCTCCTTTGCCTGATTTTCCATGATAGCGGCGTACTCCTCCATGCTTATCTCATAGAAATCGTCCGCGCTCTGCCCCTCGGCAAGATAGATCATAGAGCCGTAAATCTCGCCATCCGTCAGCACTTTGCCCTCGTCCGCGTATAAAATTTTTCTGATTTTCATATTTTATTTCCTTTCACAAATAGTTTTGATGAAATGCG
>SVTF01000042.1 GCA_015063905.1 Oscillospiraceae bacterium
TGAGCTGCGGCTGCATACAGAAAGAGAAGATTAAAAGAGCCAACAAGTATTTTGGTGGAACCTCACTTGAAAAGTCGTTAAAGGATCCTGTCACAAGTACACGGAGTATGAGCGGATATGTTGGTGTTACGAGAAAAAGAGATAAGTGGCAGGCATACATCACGTATAAAAGACAGCACATATCCCTTGGCGTTTACGATAAGTTGGAGGACGCAGTAAAGGCTCGTGCCAGAGGCAAGGAAGCCGTGATGAAGGATGCCGCCGAGCTTCTTGAAATATATGAGAAAATTCACGAAAACGATGAGGCGCTTCCGAGTAAATCTACCTTGCCAAAGAATGATTTTCCTTATGAGCCGAGGGTGATCAACGATCTGCCTACCACTGCGGCAAGACGTGTTGATAACAAGAGTGGATATACGGGAATAACCTTTCGAAAAAACAAGTGGGAATCTCGCATCTGTTATAACAAAAGGCGATATATGCTCGGACGTTTTGATACGCTTGATGAAGCTATAGCGGAGAGAACCAAAGCAGAAGATTTTTTGAAGCGGGATCCCGACGCTTTCGTAGAGTATTATTCAAAGAATTATAAGAGTCATGCAATATGACGGGAGGAAGGAATGAGCAGAGCTTTACCGACAAAAGAAGATCTTGTCGGACGTCGCTTCGGCAAATTAGAGGTAATCGGACGCTCGGACAAGCGTGGACCGCGTGGAGAGCGAACAGTTCCTCTGTGGGAGTGCCGTTGCGAGTGTGGCAATATTACATATAAAGCAACCGATACACTTACCAATCCTGAGTTTAGTATGTGCAATGATTGTGTAGGCAAATATGCAGGTCAGAAGATGCGTGAGAAGGCTGGATACGTTGACGGAACACAGATCAGCCGTATTACGAGCACCAAGCTTATTTCTACCAATACAAGCGGTTGCCGAGGGGTATATTTTGATAAGCGCTCGGGACTTTGGCGAGCAAGACTGAAATTCAAGGGTAAGCTTATGAATTTTGGATCATATAAGAATTTTGAGGATGCGGTAAAAGCCCGCAAAGCCGCTGAGCAGGAATATTATGGGGAATATCTTAAAGAGGATATCAGCAACGCTAACACACAATAATTTTTCGTGAGCAGCAATCGTGTCTTCCGCAACATTGAGTTTTCAATGATAAAAGTCAGGATAATCTATTGTTTCAGCCACAGTATGAGCATAAGAGTAGCGTTTGATTGATAAAGGCACCGGGGAACAAAATCCCCGATGCCTTTTTTAGTGGGTACAGTATTTTGAGAGTTAGTGAGTTGTATGTGCTGCTTTCCGTTTTAGGTATTCAACGGAGCTTTGTTGCATAATACCGATATACTCTTCATAGTAGATGCCTATAAGCTCAGGGAAGAGCTCCAACAAAGCATCGGTAATAGAGCAGATTTCCTGCTCGGTTAGATTACAAAAGCGTTCTAATAATTCAAAAAAATATGGAAGTTCCATTTTGCTTTCATCATAACCGAATTGATTGCATAGAACGCTATAACACACTCGAAGCTTTCTTATAGCCCCGTTTCTTTTAACATTTTTTAGCATTCGACTGATTTCATATTCCGAATAATAGTCGTTTTTCATTAAAGTATTAAATGATCCCTTTTCAAAGCTAAAACTTTCGTCAAAATCAAAAGGGTAGATTGTATCACCCGGAACGTATGCCATTTGCGTTTTATCTTCAAATTCCGTTAGCAGAGCATAGAGTACGTGGTATTCAATGTACGCCTGGAACAACTGAGGATCATTAGCAATGGTACTCAATTCAAACGCTTGTAATCCATCTATAAATTCCATCCCCATAACACAAGGTGATTCAAATAAGTGCTTATCGTTGGGATCTATTTCAAACATATATGTCTTGGGCATTTTTATTCCGAGAAGCTCACCAACTCGCCCAAAGACAAATCCGTTGCTTGTTGCCGCATGCTCGCAGTTGTGCTTTACGATAAGTTTTTGAGGAATCGAATTGTTTTTGGAAACAGCTATATATTTTGTAGAACCACCAAATCCTTCATGTTCGTAATGAGTAAATGAGTAGTCCTTTGTATTAAGAATAAGATCATTGGTATCAAAAACCATATTCACTCCTATAAGCAGGTTAATCGGTCAAGCCGAGCAACCAATCTCTTGCATTGATGCGTCTGATGCCGTTATACTGTGCCTCGGGATCGTCATCAAGCGTCAACAGGAGCTTGGGATAATGGTCTTTGATGGATTGCAATACTCTTAACTCACGCTCCAAGGTGCGCTCATCACGTGCTGTCAGAGCAACTTGGAAATAGGTTGTTCCTTTGTTGTTCTGAGCAACAAAATCAACCTCGTATTCATCGACTTTGCCGACATAAACCTCATAACCGCGCCGCAGCAATTCAAGATATACTACGTTTTCCAATATGCGTCCCGCGTCAGCACCTTTAGAGCCAAGCAACATAAGCCGAAGTCCAATATCTACCACGTAATATTTCTCAAGCGTTTTCAAGTGCTGCTTACCCTTGATATTGTAACGCTTTGCCTGATATATGATATAGCTCTCGGTCAGTGCTTCAAGATACTTTTCCACCGTCTTGGTGTCTATTTTTCTGCCCTCAGAGGTCAGCGTATCAGCTATCTTCTTAGAGGACAGGGGATTGCCGATGTTGTCAAAAACGAAGTGAAGGATGCTGCGGAGCATCATTGTATCGGATATTTTTTTACGAGTAACGATATCCTTAACGACGATCGTATTATAGAGTCCTTCCAAGTAATCACGGAGCTCGGCGGGCTGATCCGCTAAATTTAACGCAAATGGGAAAGAGCTTCTTTCAAGGTATTCCGTAAATTTGATTCCGCGGTCGGACATACTTCCGGTGCCCTCCATATATTCCTTAAAGGAGAGGGGAAGCATTTCGATCTGCACGTATCTGCCGGATATGAGAGTGGCGATTTCACTTGAAAGCATATACGCATTGGAGCCGGTG
>SVTF01000028.1 GCA_015063905.1 Oscillospiraceae bacterium
TTCCCTTTTTCGTGAATTTACTGTGTGACATAGAACCTCTCGATCTTTTTAATAGTTGTATTACAAAAACATTATATCACACTATCATAAATAAATCAAGGCGAAGCCTTGTATATCATCAATTCCGCGGGAATTGCATATCATCAACACGCAGTGTTGCATCTCATCAAGCCGCAGGAAAGATGCACGCTGGCGCGTGATGAGATACAAGGGCGGTAAGCCGCCCTTGATGATATACGCCGCACTTTGTGCGTCGATGATATGCCAAGCCTGCGGCTTGGATAAAAAAAGAAGTAACTTTTGGTAGACAAAAGTTACTTCTTTTTTGGCGGAGGCAGAGGGATTCTGAACCTTTAACTCGGCATAGCCGAGTTGTGGGAGTTCTCTTGACTCTCTACCATAGCAAATCAAAAAGACACCCGATGGGTGTCTTTTTGATTTGGCGGAGGCAGAGGGATTCGAACCCCCGTGGGGTTGCCCCCAAACGGTTTTCAAGACCGCCTCGTTATGACCGCTTCGATATGCCTCCAGAAAATATTAAGTTAGAAATGCGCAGACATTTGAAATTGACAAAGCTTACATCCCACATCAATGCGCTTGCATATTATATCATAAATTCAAATAACTGTCAAGGGTCATTTTCAAAAATTGACAAACAATTTTATATCAAAATCAAAGCACCGCAAGAATATGTTAATATACAGATTTCAAGCAATAGAATATATTTCAATCAAATCAAAAGTTTTATCAAAAATATATTGCAATCTTTTGTGAACGGTGGTACAATGTGTCTATACCAAGTTGTTTGGCAAGTTTTTTGAGAGGAGACTTGAAATATGAAAAAGACTATCAGATTATTGGCATTGTTGCTTACGCTTGTCATGTTGTTGGCGTCGTGTAATGTGGGCGGCGACAAAGACACTACCACGGAGAGTGCGTCCGCAACCGAATCGGCTACCGAATCCGTAGTAACGACAGGCAGCGAGACTGACACCGAAGAAACAACGGAGCAGACAGAGCAAACGGTCACTACGGAAAGTCAAACCGAGACCGAGGAAGAGACCGAATCTAAGCCTCCGTACAGAGACTCTGTATCAAGAACGCGTGAAGAGCTGGAGTCTATGATGGATCTTAGCAACGAGCATTTTACCGAGGCTGAAGCAAAGCTCGCTGAATTTGAGTCCTTGGCGGTTATAAGCACGGATTACGACGCGGTTGACGCGCTCTATCTTGAGTTTGAAGATATGTTCTATCACATAGACACACAGCTCAGCATCGCAAGCGTTATATATTACCTTGATATGAAGGATGAGGCTGCGTCCGACAGATACCTTGATTCTTACGACAAATACGGCGACCTTTACAACAAATACATAGAGGTATGCAAGAATGCGTATGAAAAATCTCCTATAAGAGATCAGTTGTTTGCCGACTGGACAGAAGAGGATATCAAGGAGCTGTTTGCCTATGATCCCGAATCTCAGGAGCTGAGAGAAAAGAATGAAGAGATTCTTGTTCAGATAAATGAGCTGACAGGAGATGACGCTGACGAAAAAACAGCACAGCTTTATGCGCAGATGGTAACCAACAACAATCGCATAGCGGAGCTTGCGGGATACGACAACTATTACGACTATGCGTCTGTTGAAATATACGGCAGAGATTACTCCACAGAGGAGATCGCGACATTTAAGGCAAATGTCATCAAGTATTTCTCCGCAAATCTCGACAAGCTTTACAGCAACTGGTACGGAGCTTTTTCATTGCTCGGCGAGGAGGGCTACAATACGTTTATCTCCTTCCTTTATGATCCTTTTGACGAGTTGGGCGAGAATCATCTTTTGGGATACGTAAATTCGTTTGAGGGAAGCACTTACGAGGGCTTTTCACACATGTTTGAAAATCGTAATATGATATTCTCAAATTCGCCCGACTCTCATCAGTCTGCTTTCCAGACATATTTTGAGGAGCTTGAGACTCCGTTCTGCCTCTTTGGCGCGGATGGACAGAACACGAGCGCCATAGTTCACGAAATGGGACACTACTATGCTGCGCTTCACCATCCCGACGTTACAAGCTTTGACATTGCCGAAACGCAGTCTCAGACAAATGAGCTTTTGCTTTTGAGATATATGGACGGCAAGCTGCCATACGGCGTTTATAGGACCCTTAAAGGATATACGGTATACAATTTTGCCGTTCAGTCCATCGTATGTGTTATGATAGATGAGTTTGAGCAGAAGGTGTATTCGCTTGACAGTGTAGAGGGCTACGGTTCTGCTGAATTTGACGCAATAATGGCTGAGGTTTGCGAGCAGTACGGCGGCGTTGATTACGTAAATGAAAACATCACTGATATGAATTATTATTGGAGAGCCGTTGCCACCAACTCGCCAGTTTACTACATAAGCTACGCTACGTCTATGATCGAATCGTTGAACATCTATGCTATCGCTGTAAACGACGAGGCTGCGGGACGTGAGATGTACAGAAAGCTGGTTGAGGACGTTACCGAGGATGATGGATTTAAGAGCGCTATGGTAAAGATAGGTCTCACAGATCCTTTCTCAGAGCAGACGTTTATCGGCATATCCGCTTTGCTTCCGTAATAAAACAAGATCGCTTTGGTAGTACCAAACACTGCTTTTAGAACTGTAAAAGGCAAGGCATTTTAAATTTTTGTTGCAATTCCAACAAGCTTGTGATATAATCAGTATGTTATAAACCGTATAGTGTTATTGTTTGTGAGGTAACGTATGAATTTAAAGCAATTTAAATATGTATTGGTTCTGTCACAGGAGGGGTCATTTTCGGGTGCGGCAGAGGTGTTGAACATTTCTCAACCCTCGCTTTCCCAGTACGTTAAGAAAATTGAAAACGAGCTTGGTATGCCTTTGTTTGACCGTACGGGCGGAAACGTTCGCTTGACAGACGCGGGTATTGCCTATATTGACGCTGGGCGCAAGATACTTGATATTGAACGCCAGCTTCAAGGCTCGCTTACCGATATTAAAGATAACAAGATCGGTACTCTGACCGTGGGGACTTCGCCGTTTCGCAGCGCGGCAACAATGCCGGATATAGTTAAGGAGTTCAAGCTTAAGTATCCCGGTATTCATGTTGTTGTACATGAGGCGGATACCGCGTCATTGATGGAGGGCTTAGAGCACGGAGAGTTTGACCTGTGTCTTACCATGCTTCCTGTAAACGAGCAGCTTTTTGATTACGAAAAGATATGCGAGGAGGAGATGGTGCTTGCGGTTCCCGCCGCATATCCGCGGATGCAGACAAGCAACGCAAAAAACAGAGCATACGATGCCGTTAACGTAGGACAGATACACGGAAAAAGCTTCATAGCTATAACGGAAACGCAGTTTATGCAGAGAGCATTTGATTCTATGTGCGCGAAATACGGAGTGATTGTCCAAAAATGCGTGACCGTCAAAAGCCTTGAAGCACAGATAGCCATGGTGAAAGCAGGGCTTGGCATGGCGTTTGTGCCCGGCGAGATAAAAAGCTTTTGCAAGGACGACGAGGTTGTGTTTTACTCGTTCGAGGAGGATATCCCAAGGCGAGAGATCGTGGTGGTATGGCGAAAAGACGGCGCTTTGACCAAGGTTTCGCGCGAGCTTATACAAATAATGAAAACGGTCAGTGCTAATAAAAAATAAAAAATTTTAAAAAATCTATTGACAAAGTTAAGCGTTTGTGTTACAATGTCAAAGTCAAAGAAAGAAAACGTCGGTTTTCTTTTTTTGAAGAATCGATATAATCATTTGATTATCAATCATATAACTGAAAACAAATTTGAATGGAGGAATTTAACATGCCATCAGCATTTATTTACCTTGGCATACTGCTCGTTGTTACGATAGTGTGGTTTATGCTGCTGAAGAGACCTGTTTATGAGGCAATTCTCATTAGCCTTATCATTCTGCTTACCGTAACAGGCAATTGGGGCAACGTGGGCATTTATATTAACGACGCGCTTTCAACGTCACTTCTGTATTCGATGACGGCATTTGTCGCTATGTCCATCATTTTAACCAAGACAAAGATCATTGATAGCTGCGTTGCTATAATCCTTTCCTTGCTCGGACGCATATCGGGAGGAGCAGGTTACGTTGCGGTCATCGCATCCGCCTTTATGGGCGCATTGTCCGGCTCTGGCCCCGGAAACGTTATGGCAACGGGAACTCTCACCATTCCCGCAATGAAAAAGTCGGGATTTCCCGCACACCTTGCCGCTAACGTAGAGAGTAACGCTAGCTATATGGGTAATATGATACCGCCCTCTTCCAACATTATTGCGGCTATGGGCGCGTTTGCGGCTCTCTATCCCAATTCTGGCATGTCCGAGGGACAGTTCTGGATAGTTCTCTGGGGTATTGCATTCTGGTTTATTCTCCAACGCTTGCTTATGGTATTCGGCTTTTGCAAATACTATAAGGTAAAGCCCATGGCAAAAGAGGATCTCCCCAGCTTTAAGGAGACTTTCAAGCATGGTTGGCAGGGACTTTTGCTTCCCGTAATCATACTTTTGCCGTTTGTTCTTGATTACGCATTCAAGAATAATTTCTTCACAGACCGTCTCGGATCGGCTGGTGCAGGATATCTTTCAAAGTCGCTCTTGATCTTTATTCCCGGAATTGCGGTCATCTTCTGCTGCATTATCGCAAAGGACAAGAAGATAGTAACTCCGCACAGCATTGCAAAGATGTTTGCAAACGGAGTGAAGACGATAGCCCCCGCAATAGGCGTATGTCTTATAGGATATATAATCGGCGCGCTGTTTGCAGATCTTAACGTTTCCGAGGAGCTGTATACATTTATCGCCGGTATAAATATGGGCAAATTCGGACTTGTGTTGTTCATTTGCGTGTTCACTTGCGTGCTTGGAATGGTAATACCCGGTTCATCGCTCGTTGTAATGTTTGGTCCTATGTTTATAACGTCTTTGGCATCCGTTGGTGTAAATCCCGTGCTTGCGGCGGCAATGCTGCCTTGCATTTGCGGAGTTATGTGCGGAATCACGCCTCCCTTAGGTCTTGGAATGTACGCGGGCATGACTATCGCGGAATCGGATTTCAGCAAGACCTTCAAGAATAATCTCTGGTGGGTAGGCGCACAGTTTGTTTTACAGGTCTTGGTATTGATGGGCTGGCTTCCCATACTTGGACTTTAAGGAGGTAGTGTAGTATGAAAAACATATTGAATAAGATCTCCGAGGTTTGTAAGAAAATTTCCAAGGTCACAAAAATGATATTCGGTTACGGTGTTATGATCGCGCTGTTTGCCGGCGGATTGACGTTTTTCGGTTACGTTGCGGCTCTGATAATCGGTGGCGACACGGGAGCTCTTATTGCCAAGGTCATATACAAACATATTATTCCCGTTATCATCTATATGTCAACTACGATGATCTTGCTCGGACTTGTGTCTATGTATCTGGCGGGAGAGTACGCTCTTACTTCCAGCAAGAAAAAAGAGACCCATTCCGAGGGTGAAAGATAAAAAATTCCGTCCGCGCATTATTTGCGCGGACGGTTTTACTTTTATAAGTTGACAAAGGCAAAAAAAGGTGATAAAATAGCTTTGCTAATAAATAGTGCTGGAGGAAGAAAAATGAAGGATTCAACATGGACGCCTATCGTGTACGCTGTGGGCGATAAATATATTGTAACGGTTCCCACGGAAGTTCCGACAGTCATGTGGGTCAAGATCGGGGACGAATGCTATTACGATCATTCAAACGGCGTGCTTCGCTCCGACGTAACGCTTCATAAAATGACTGTTCCGCAGGACGAGCTTGATAGAGAGGCAAGATATACTCTGTGCTGGCGCGAGGTTATCGAGAGAAAGCCTTATTTTTCGGACGTTTCAGAGATTTTTGAGCAGAGCTTTGAGTTTATGCCCGTAAAGCGCGGCAGGGTAAACGTGTATCATATCGCCGACGCGCACGGAGATACCGTGAACACGGTGGCATCTGCAAAAAGGTTTGAAGCGGAATACGGCAAGATCGATCTGCTCGTGCTAAACGGAGACATAGTTGACCATAGCGGAGACGTCAAGAATTTTTCCGCGATACATAAAATTTCCGCGGACGTAAGCGGCGGTAAGATTCCCGTTTTGTGCGTAAGAGGAAACCACGATCTGCGCGGAATTTGCGCTGAAAAGCTTGCCGATTATATGCCGACGGCCGAGGGCGGCAAGACCTACTATACGTTCCGTTTGGGCGGCATCTGGGGCTTGGTGCTGGATTGCGCCGAGGATAAAAACGACGACCATCCCGAATACGGAAATTGCAACTGCTGTCACGCCTTCCGCCGTGAGCAGACTAAATTTATTGAAAGTGTTATCAAAAATGCCGACAGGGAATACTTAAGAGAGGGCATTGAGCATAGGCTTGTCATCGCGCACAATCCCTTTACGAGAAGATACGAAAGTCCTTTCAATATCGAGGAGGAGCTTTATGCCCATTGGGTAAAGCTGATCGGCGACAAAATAAAGCCTGAGCTTTTGCTCTCGGGACATCTGCATAGCGCATCGGTGACCTTGCAGGGTGATACTGCGGACGGATACGGACAGAAATTTCCGACTGTCGTAGGCTCAATAAAGGATCACAAAACGGGCTACGTTGCGGGCTGCGGACTCATTCTCGACAAAAACCGCATCACCGCGGCTATTGTCGATAAGGACAACGTCGTTGACGTATATGAATTAAAAAGAGGCTGACTTGCGTCAGTCTCTTTTCATATTTATTTGACGGGATCGTCTTTTTGGCGGCGGTCGGCGCCCGCTTTGCTTGTTTTTCGGTATTCGGAGGGCGTCATACCGAACTTTTTATGGAAAAATTTTGAGAAATACAGTCGGTCGCCAAAACCCGAGCTTTTGGCAACGTCGGATATGGGAATATCGGTGTCGCGGAGCAGGGATTGCGCCTTTTTGATGCGGAAATCGGTTATGGTCTCGCGGATGGACTTGCCTGTGTCGCGTCGAAAGGTGCGCTCGAGATAACTGCGGTCGAGGTGATAGTTTCGGGCTATGTCTTCAACGCGAAGCTCGTCTGCGTAGTTTGCCGCTATTATTTTTAGTATCTCCGCGGAGCGAACGGACAGGGAAACTCGGTTCTGCGCCTCGCACGACTCCGAGATTATGGCAACAAGCTCGCAAAGCAGGCTTTTCATGCGCATAACGGATGATGGCGTTGCATCGGAGGACATATCGCGTATGCGGTCGAAAAGCTGCTCGGCACTTTGCGGATCGCGGCACTTGACGATGGGACGGTCTTTGTTTATTCCGAGGCGTTCGAGAAAAATACCAAGGTCCGCACTGCCAACGCCCACCCATTTGAGCGACCACAAATCCTTTGCCTGATAGTGATATGCAACGTCGGGGAACATAATGATAAAATCGCCATCACGGAAGGTCACATTTTTCTTCTTTCCGTATAGCGTAGCTTGTCCTTCGGTCACCAAAGAGATAAGAAAATGCGTTCTCGTTGAGGGTCCGAACTCGTGGAGCGGCGTGTGTAAACGCTCGCCGCAAAAATAAAGGTCCATATTGCATCCGTAAACTTGGGAAAGTACGATCTCGGTCATATCTATGCTCCTTTTCGGTCTTTAATATGATTGTATCACCAAAAGTCACAAAAGTCAATATATTGTCGGCAAAAGTCTATTGCACAGAGATATGTCGGGTGATATAATACAGTTAAGAATGACGCGAGATTTCAGCGGAATAATTTCAGGAGGCAACTATGGAACATAATTATTCTCCAAAATGGAAAAAGAGAGGCGACAGGACGGGACTGATCCGCAACGCGCTGCTCAAATCAATGGGATATACCGACGAGGATATTGAAAAGCCCATTATCGGTATTATCAACACCTGGGCTGAGACCAACCCCGGTCACGTGCATTTCCGTCAGCTTTCCGAGGCGGTCAAGCGCGGTGTCTGGGCGGCGGGCGGCTTTCCGCTTGAGGTCAATACGCTGTCCATCTGCGAGGTGTTTTTTGATATTTCCAGCCTTGTATACAGAAATCTTTTGTCCATAACCACCGAGGAGCTTATCGAGCGACACCCCTTTGACGGAGTGGTGCTTATCGGCGGATGCGATAAGAACGTACCCGCGCAGCTCATGGCGGCGGTTTCGGCAAATAAGCCCACGATATATCTGCCAGGCGGCGCGATGCTCCCGGGCAGCTACAAGGGACAAACACTGGTCTGCGGTACGGATAGCTTTTATCTTTACAACCGCTATACCTCGGGCGAGATCTCTCTTGAGGAAATGACGCGACATGAGGGTTGCCTTTACGGAAGCGCAGGCGCGTGCCCCATTATGGGAACGGCGAATACCTGCCAGACCTTGACCGAGGCTATGGGTATAGCATTGCCCGATTCGGCATCCTGCCTCGGCGTGTCCGCGGAGAAGATGAGAATGAGCGAAATGACGGGAAGAAAGATCGTTGAGCTTGTAGAAAAGGACATCAAATGCCTTGATATTATCAATAAAAAGTCGCTTGAGAACGCCATTCGCGTGCTTATGGCAACGGGTGGCTCGACCAACCTTATCATTCACTTGACCGCCATTGCGGCACGCGCGGGAATCAAGCTCGAGCTTATGGATTTTGAGCGCATAAGCCGCGAAACGCCCGTGCTTGTCAACGTAAAGCCGCACGGAAAGGGCAACGTTGGCGTAAGCTTTCACGACGCGGGCGGCGTGTCCGCCTTGATGAAGGAGCTGGAGGGAAGCCTGCATACCGACTGCCTTACCGTTACAGGAAAGACCGTTGGGGAGAATCTTGCCTCTGCCGATATGCCTTACGACAAGGATACAATACGTCCGCTTGAAGACCCATTGGAAGAAAAGGGCGGCATAGCCGTGCTTTACGGAAATCTTGCACCTCGCGGCGCGGTAATAAAGAGAAGCGCGGCAAGCAAGCATTTGCTCCGCCACAGAGGACCCGCAAAGGTTTTTGAAACGCTTGAGGAGTGCCAGAAATTCTTGCTTGACGACGCGTCGGACATTACGCCCGATACCGTTGTGGTCTTGCGCGGTTACGGTCCCGTTGGTGCGCCCGGTATGCCCGAAAACGGCAACTATATGCCGCTTCCGCCCAAGTTCAAGAAGGCGGGAATCGAGGATTTCGTTCGCATTACGGACGCGAGAATGTCGGGCGGCTGCTTTGGAACGCAGATATTGCACGTCGCTCCCGAGAGTGCGGTGGGCGGTCCTCTTGCCGCAATACGTGACGGCGACATTATCCATCTTGACGTGGACAAAAATCTTATCGAGGTCGAGCTTACGGACGAGGAGATAGCGGAGCGCCTTCGCGATTTTACACCCAAGACTCACCCTGATATCAAGCGCGGATTCGTCCGCAATTTCATAGATAACGTAACGCAGGCGGACGAGGGCTGTGACCTTCGCTATATGCAGTACGTTGCAGAGAATGAGAAGGAGTAATAATTATGAAAGAGATAAAAGGAATATGCCCCATAATCGCAACGCCTTTTTTGGAAAATGGCGAGGTCGATTATAAGGGTCTTGAAGCTGTAATTGAAGAATTGATCAAGGGCGGTTGCCATGCCGTCACGCTTTTCGGCATCGCGGGCGAATACTATAAGCTCACCGATGAGGAAAGGCTCGAAATGGCGCGTATCACTATCGACACTTGCCGCCGTCTCGGCGGAACTTCCATTTTGTCGGTAACCGATCACGCTACCGAGATCGCGCAAAAGCGCGCGGCACAGTTTGCAAAGATGGGCGCGGATTGCCTTATGATGCTGCCCCCCTTCTTCTTGAAGCCCGGTGCAGGCTGGCTTTATCAGCACATGAAGGCGATAGCAAACGCCGCGCCGAATACGCCCATTATGGCGCAGTATGCACCCGAGCAGACGGGTGTTGCTATCTCGCCCGACGTATTCAAAAAGCTTGGCGAGGAATGTCCCAACATCATTTATTATAAGATCGAGTGTAAGCCCGCAGGCCCTTACATTACAAACCTTTTGAGCATCGCAGACCCCGAGACCACCAAGATCTTCGTTGGTAACGCGGGATTCCAGCTCATCGAGGCGATGGACCGCGGCGCCATTGGCGCTATGCCGGGTTGCTCGATGTACGACGTTTATCTTGACATCTATAACAATTACGTAAACGGCAACCGCGAAAGAGCCATCGAGCTTCATAACAAGATTTTGCCCATGCTTAATCATATTCGTCAGAACGTTGAGCAGATAATCAGCTTTGAAAAGCGGATACTTAAGCTTCGCGGTATTATTGCAAGCGACTATTGCCGCAAGCCCTCTTATGACAGCGACCCATATTTTGACAGGCTCTTTGACGAGTTTTACGCCGAAATGTCTGCGCGCTACGGTTGGTAAGCTATGAGTGATTACAGAATTATTGGCAAGCCACATTGTCAGCTTGGCGAGGGACCGTATTGGGATGCGTTTGCGGGCAAGATGAGGCAGGTAGATATAGATTCGGCGCAGATAATAACGGTAGATGTAGATAGCGGTGACTATAGTGTAAATAGCTGCCCTCAAAGGCCAACTTGTATGGCGCAGACCGAGGACGGTGGATATATTTACGCCATGGGGGACGGAATTTATGATGAAAGCATGTGCCTTATATGCAAAAAGGATGAAAATACGGGCGCAAGATTCAACGATGGCAAGGCTGGCCCTGACGGTTGCTTTTACGTAGGCACGATAGATATGGGCGGCAATGGAGTGCTTTACAGATTAAAAGAGGGCAGACTTTGCCGCGTGGTCGAGGGCGTGAAAATATCAAACGGTATTGATTTTTCATCTGACGGTAAGACCGTATATTATTGCGACACCGCAACGGGATTTATTGATGCCTTTGATTTTCCTTCCTTTGAGAATCGCAGACATGTTGTGCGAATTCCCGCAGAGCTTGGTCGCCCCGACGGCTTGTGTCTTGACGAGTGCGGCAGACTTTGGGTGGCGATCTGGGGCGGCGCGTGCGTCGTGTGCATCGACTGCGAGAGATGCGAGATCATAGAAAAGGTGAGCGTTGGCGCAAAGTATTCAAGCTGTCCCGCCTTTGTGGGCAGGGAGCTTGACCAGCTTGCAGTTACCTCTGCGCTGAACGGAATGAATATCGAGAACGGCAGTGAGGAGGGTTGCACATTCCTTCTGGACGTAGGCGTAAAGGGCAGAAGACCTTATTTGTGCCGCCGTGATGTGATCTTTGCTGAGAATGACGAAAGGCGTAAAAGTGTGCGCCCTGTTGCCATAGTTACGGGCGCGGGAACGGGAATAGGCAAGGGTATAGCCTACGTTCTTGCGGGCGCGGGATATGATGTTGCGGTACACTGCAACGGCAGTACTGAGGGTGCGGAGAGCGTCTGCTCTGCGATAGAGCGTGATTTTGGTAGAAAAACGCAAATAATACGCGCCGACCTTTCATGCTTTGACGGAGTTCAGTCCCTGTTCGACCAATTTCTCACACGTTTTGACAGACTCGATCTTTTTGTCAACAATGCGGGTGTAACTAAAAAATCACCCTTCCTGGAAACGCCGGAGGAGATGTTTGATCTTATGGTCAACGTGGACTATAAGGGTGCGTATTTCTGCATGCAGAGAGCGGCATCCATTATGGTAGAGCGCGGAATACGCGGCAGTATGGTGCTGATATCGTCCAATAACGCAAGAGCGCATTTTGCCGATGTTTCTGTATATGGCTCTGTAAAAGCGGCAATACAAAAAGCTGCGGAGCATATGGCAATAGAGCTTGCAAAATACGGCATCCGTGTTAATACAATAGCTCCCGGATGGACGGACACGGGTGCGTCGAGGCTTGACGCAAAGGAAAGCACCTTTTATAAGGTTCCGCTTCAGCGTTGGACCACTCCCGAGGAGATCGGACGCGCGGTTTTGTATCTTGCGAGCGAGGATGCGGCATCAATTACGGGTGATACGCTCGTGATAGACGGCGGAGCGCTTTTGGTGTCGGACAAGTGCGAGAGATACGGATTTTATTATGAATAGCATAAATAGTGAGCCCGCCGACATACGGCGGGTTCACGTATTTAGTAAAGATTTTTACCGGAGGACAATATTTTTTGTTTAAAAAAGAAATAAAATTTAAAAACCTCTTGACAAATGGATTTTTCTTTGATATAATGTACAAGTCGCTGGTATGGCTCAGTCGGTAGAGCACGTCATTGGTAATGACGAGGTCATCAGTTCGATTCTGATTACCAGCTCCAAATCCCTCAGGAACCCCCTGAGGGATTTTTGTTTTATTTTTTAAAATACTGTCAGTAATGTCACTGTTTTTACGACCTTTAGTAATAGGGGGAGTGTATTTAAGCGCGACCCAAGACAAAACTTGCCTCTGGCAGAACGGAGAAGATTATGGCTCAGACAGACAAAAGAGAGTCCGCATATATGGCGGACAAGGACATCGTGGAGCTTTATTGGCAACGCGACGAAAAGGCGATAGACGAAACGGACAAAAAATACAGACGGTATCTTTACAAGATAGCCTATAATATAGTACATAACGATCCCGATTGTGACGAATGTCTCAATGACACCTATCTTGGCACGTGGAATGCTATTCCGCCCGCCCGTCCCAATGTTTTTCAGGCGTTTTTGTCCAAAATAATGCGAAATGTTGCGGTTGACAAGGCGAGAGAAACGCATGCGGCGAAGCGCGTTCCATCGGAGCTTATCGTGTCGCTTGATGAGATAGGCGAGGCTCTGTCGTACGATATGAGTCCAGACGAGGAGCATACCATCGCGGCGGTTGCTGACGTGCTCAATGCGTTTTTGCGCGGACTTGGCGAACGTGATCAGCTTATATTCGTGTGCAGATATTATTATTGCGATAAGGTGTCCGAGATAGCCGAGATGCTGGGCGTCAGCGAGCGTACGGTCTTTCGGGCGTTGACGTCTATGAGAGATGATCTTAAAAATAAGCTTTTAAAGGAGGGCATCGAGGTATGAATAAAAAGCAAAGAAATGATCTTGATATTATTTCAAGAATCGATGACGACATAATTGACAAAAACACGGAAAAGCGAGCAAAATTGATGGGCAAGAAGCGTTTCCCCAAATGGATAATTCCGTCAGGAGCGGCAGTGGCGGCGGTTATAGCGATAGCCATAATAGTGCCCATGCTGTTGACTATGCTGACAACAAAGCAGGTGCCCATTTACGAGGGCATGAGCGTGCTTGATAATTATAATGGGGCTTCGTCCGCTAAGGTGACAGAGCCGCAAAGACAAGAATACAGATTCGATTTCCTTTCCGCAAGCAAGGATAACGACAACGGAAATCATAACGGACACAATAAAAAGCCGGTTGAGGATATAGTAAAGGACGATGAGTCCATAAGCTTGACTGTTCCCGAGCAGAAAATGTATTACGCACAGCCCAATCAGGATATATATATCAACGTTCACATATCTAACCCCGATAGCTTTGAGATACTGTCCTTTACTCTTAACGGAAAGAAATACTCCTCATATATGTTCGAGAACGGCTCGGACTTGGAGAACCTTATCCTAAAGGTCAACGTTGGAGAGCTCGCGGGAGTTCGGGAATACACCATTGACGCAATAAAGTACGTTGACGGTCAAGAGATAAAGGACGTTGTTATGGAGGGTGACCGCACTGTTAAGGTGGGTGTATATTCCGATGGAATACAACCATCTGCAAGCATTACAGACGAGCTGGTGGCGATCAATGAAGTAAGCTTTAAGATAAGCATAAGCGATAGCTACAAGCTTATCGAAAGATGCGGAGGCAAGGCATATGTGATCGTTTGTGACGGCGATAGCGTTGTATCAAACAGAGAGCTTGCGCTTGATGAGGTCAACGAGATAAGCTTTGACGGGCTCAAAACAGGCGCCGCGTACAGATATGCTATAGTTGCAAATTACGATTCTCTTGACGGCGAGGGCTTTAACACTTACGTTCTTTACCAAAAAGAGTTTACTACCAGAGAAATAGTTGCATTTGACGGTGTAAGTGCCAATAAGGAGAGCGTAGAGTTCAGTCTTGTATGGGAGGAAAGCTTTGAGGGCAAGGTTCTTGACTCTCTTACCCTCTATCTTGGAGATCAAAAGGTACGTGAGCTTGACGTAAACGATACCGCCGTTACCGGATTGCTCTCCAACAATACTTACAGGCTTGTTGCTACGTATACAAACAAGGGACAGACCGAGATACGCGAGCTGACCTTTACCACGCTTGCGAAAGAAACACCCGAGATAGTCATGACCGAAAGTGACAAAACACAGACCTCATTTGTCTTTGACTTAAGCATTACAGATGCCGACGGCGTTGGAAGCATGACAAAGCTTGAGCTTATTCACGGCGAGGACGTAACAAATATTGAAGATCTCACAACTCGTGAGTTTACAGACCTTCTCTCCAATAATGACTACACCGTAAAGGTAACGTACACTTACGATCTCAATGACGGCGTTGGCGATCAGATCATCGAAAAAACTATTGAAGTTAAGACTCAAGCAAAGGCAACGCCCGA
This sequence comes from Oscillospiraceae bacterium, assembly GCA_015063905.1. GTDB lineage: Bacteria > Bacillota > Clostridia > Oscillospirales > CAG-272 > SVTX01. Next base: position 14,531 of record SVTF01000028.1, read on the forward strand.
TCTTACGGTAACAGAGACCGAGAAGACACAAACCTCGTTCAAGTTTGACATCACAATAACCGACGTTGACAGCGTTGGAGCTATTACCAAGATCGAGCTTATTCACGGCGAGGACGTAACAAATATTGAAGACCTCACAACCCGTGAATTTACAAACCTTCTCTCCAATAATGACTACACCGTAAAGGTAACGTACACATACGACCTTAACGATGGAGTTGGCAACCAAACACTTGTGAAGGAATTGGCAGTTAAGACCGAAGCAAAGGCAACGCCCGATCTTACGGTAACAGAGACCAAGAAGACACAAACCTCGTTCAAGTTTGACATTGCGATCACCGACGTTGACAGCGTTGGAGCAATCACCAAGATCGAGCTTATTCACGGCGAGGACGTAACAAATATTGAAGACCTCACAACCCGTGAATTTACAGACCTTCTCTCCAACAACGACTATACCGTAAAGGTAACGTACACATACGACCTCAACGACGGTGTTGGCAACCAAACACTTGTGAAGGAATTGGCGGTCAAGACCGAGGAAAAGGTCGAGCCTACGTTTACGATCAAGGACATAACGAGCGACACGTATACGGTAAGCGGCGCTTACGATCAGACCAATGTCGATAATACTCTTATCTCCTACACGGTCAAGCTATTCAAGGGCGACGAGCTTGTCAAGGAAAACACCGACAAGAAGATCGAATTTGATTCTCTTGACTACTATACTGATTACACAGTAAAGATAACCTACACCTTTGACGTAAACGACGGTAAGGGTATGCAGACAAAGACGGCGGAACAAAGTGTTAAAACGCTGCCATATATTGACGTGGTCGAATGCAATATAGCTAATACGTCCGCCGTTTCCGAGGGTGATACCATCTTTATGCAGGTAAAGCTGGACAATCCTTTAAATATAGCCGTTGAATCAGTAGTTGTAAATGGAGAAACATACCATGTCACGGGAACGTCAACAACAAAAAAGATATTTATTGAAATAAGCTATAACGGCCAGTTCGGCGGTGGCGATACACCTCTTAAAATAGAAAAAATCAGTGCTGCTATTGACAATACTAAGGTTACAATCTCGCCTGAGTCCGAGCTTTCCGACAACGTGTTTATTAACGGAAAACTTGATGTTATCAAGATAGAATACGTAAACGAAGAATTTGATCCTGTTGATTGGGCATTCCCTCAAGACAAGCTTTATGTCCTCATAACACTATCAAATCCAACGGGATATATTATTGATAGCATCAACACAGACATAACCTCAATAACAAAACTGGACGACAACAGATGGTACTATTCGATACCTTATGAGGATGTCTTTGGCTGGCAAACAGTAAATCTCGAAAATATCAGCTACCATAATAGCTATATAGAAAAGACAATATCATACTCGGATATAGAGGACTGCTGCTATATTGTACGATCCGACAGCGCAGTTGAAATACGCTCCGCAAACGATCTAAAAAACATGAAAGACGGATATTACTATATCCTCAAGAACGATATTGACCTTTCGGGCATCGAATGGGAAGGAACTGAATTTTTAGGTGTGTTTGATGGCAACGGTTACTCTATCAAGAATATGTCTTTTGTTGGAAATGTTAAGAATGCAAATGCTTATCTTGGATTGTTTAAGACAGGCTACGGCATAATTGTTGACGTTGATCTTAACGCATCAACTATCATTGCAACCGTTACCGCAACTGATGGAAATAAATACGAAGCATATTGTGGCGGTCTGGTTGCGTACCTCGATTACTCAAGGCTTTTGCTTATTAACTGCAGCACTGACGAATACTCATCGTTTGACGTGAGGAATTCAACAAACGGGGCGGTGTATGCAGGAGGCTTTATTGGAAGGGGCATTTATGCCAACGCAATGCTCCAACACTGTAACAATGCGGCATCCGTTTCTGTATCAGGCTCAGGAGAGCGAAGATGTGCAGGAGGCTTGGTGGGATCAATTAGTCAAGATTCAAGAATATCTGTGACAGAATGTGAAAACACAGGTGCCATCAGCGGAATTTATTCGGGAGGTCTTCTTGGATATGGCGGAGATAATGCTTATGTCGGGGACACCCAGATGCGCATTGAAAACTCTGCTAACTCGGGCTCTATCATCGGAGACCGCGGTGCAGGCGGATTAATTGGATGCGTTGTGAATAATTCTGCAGAATACAAATCAGATTTCATTATGATAAATTGTATCAACTCGGGTTCAGTTTATAGTGACGAGTGTTGCGGAGGCTTGATAGGCTATCTTCATTTTGCTAATACAACAATATCCAACTGTGCTAACAGTGGTGCCATAACAACCCCGCCAGAAGTAACCTATGGCGCTCTCGTGGGATCTCACTATTCCGAAGGATTGTTGTCCGTTATAGAGAATTGTTATTCGCTTACAGACGGAAACAATGAGCTCGAATATGAATCTTGCACAACAGACCAGCTCAACTCCAAGGAATTCTATGTAGGCACCCTTGGCTGGAGCGAGGATATATGGGATTTGTCCGAGCTTGACTTTGAGAACAGCAAATATCCCAAGCTTAAATAATAAAAACAATAAAACCGATGCATAAGCATCGGTTTTATTGTTTTTTGTGTGTATTATTTGCTTGTAACCGCGATGAATTCGTCGATCCTATCGGCTATCATCTGAAGGCTCTTGCGCCAGAACTCGGGGTTTGTGAGGTCTATACCCGCGATGTTTGCAACGTTTTCAACGGTGTCTACCGTGGTGGCGTTAAGCAGGGCGCGGTATTTGGGAAGGAAAGCCTCGCCCTCCTCGAGATACTTTGCGTAGAGTCCGCGCGAGAACAAACCGCCAAAGGCGTAGGGGAAGTTATAATAGCTCAGTCCTGCGCTGAAATAGTGGCTCTTGCAGCACCACATATAGGGATGCATATAGTCGGGATTGAGCGCGTCACCGAACGCCTCTCTTTGCGCGTTAAGCATGATCTCCTCAAGATCCTTTGCAAAGAGGAAGGTGGACTTGCGGCGGCGGATGACCTCGTCCTCGAACAAGAAGCGCGAGTAGATGTCAACGATGATCTGTGCGCAGTCCTGAAGCTGACTCTCGATAAGCTGCAGCTTTTCCTCGCCCTCTGCCTTGTCGATAGCATCGTTTACGATGATAAGCTCGTTAAAGTTTGATGCCGTTTCTGCAACGGGCATTGTATAATGGGTGTTGAGAGGACGGTGATTCTGAATGAGCATGCCGTGGTAAGCGTGTCCAAGCTCGTGCGCCAGCGTGACAACCGAGCCAAACGAGCCCGAGAAGTTGGTAAGGATTCGGCTCTGCTTCAAGAATGGGAGGTTGGAGCAGAACGCGCCGCCCACTTTGCCGGGACGCGAATAGAAGTCTATCCAATCATTTTTGAACGCCTCGTCCACCATATCTGCAAGATCGGGTGCGAAGGAGTTGAAATGCTCAACGAGATATGCGTGTGCTTGCTCTGCGGTAAATGTGCGGCTATCCGCCTTGCCCATAGGTGCGAGTATGTCGTACCAGGGCATACCGTTCTCGTGACCCAAAAGCTTTGCCTTGTGCTTCAAATATTCGCGGAACTTGGGCATATATTCGCGCATTGCGCAAAGCATAGCGTCCAGCGTTTCTTTTTGCATTCTGGACTGCGAAAGAGTGACATCAAGCGCGTCTTTATATCCGCGGAGTTGAGCCTCGGTATTCACCTGCGCCTTGATACTGTTCAGCGCAAAGGCGATAGGGTCTTTTACCTTTCTGTAGCTGGCAATTTCCGCCTCGTAAGCCGACTTTCTTTCCTCAGGGTCAGCACTCTCGGCAAGACCGCGAATGGAGGCAAGAGTGGTTTTTTCGCCCTTGTAATCGACTTCGAGTGTGGAAGTCAAGTAAGAAAACAGATCTCCCCAAGCGCGACCGCCCGAGATGTTCATTCTCGCGAAAACGTCCTCGGCATCATCGCTCATATTGTGCGAAACGGAAGCCTTGATCTCGCTAAAATAGAATTTGTAGGCTTCAAGCACCTCGTTACCCGCAATGATCGCATCAATGTCCTCAATACCGCCAACGTACTTTTCAAAGGCTACGTTTTCACGAGCCAGAGAAGCCATCATCATCTGGATCTTGGTCATATAAGCCGACACCTCGGTGTCGCCGCTGTTCGCCGAGCGGCGCAGGCTGAAATAGCCCGCAAGGCGACGGACGAGCAGAGTTATCGTCTCCTTTATGTCAATCATTTCGCAGAGCGTTTTTGCCGTGTCGTCGTAATTCAGCGCAGTGACGGCTTGCTTACATTTTGCAACCGTGGCTTCCAGCTTTTCCATGTCCGCGGCGAGCGCGGGGTCGTCAATACCTTTATAGAATACGTCAAGTGACCATTCGTTATACATATTTGTCTCCTTTATAAATGTAATTAAATTTATTATATAACGTTTTGCGCCATATGTCAATAAAAACCCGCCCGAGATATCTCGGGCGGGGATGTTTTAAGAATATTTCATATTACTGAGTTGTAACTGTGCCGTTATTTGTACAGTTCACTATCACGCCGTCGTCTGATACGCATATGCCTGCGCACGAACCGGTGCTATTATCGACCGTTATATTTCCATTGTTGGTACAATTCGCTATTTCTCCACTACTACCTCCACATATACCAGCAATATTCATAAGTCCGTGAATTTCGGATGCGGTAATGTTTGCATGGTTTATACAATCCTTTACGACACCGCCGTTTGCTGCGCAGATTCCGCCTACGGACATGGCGAAGTCTATTATAAACGTTGTATAATTCTCGCAATCATCTATTACTCCTTCACTCCATCCGCAAATTCCGCCTTGTCGATCAGCAGATGAGGTGATTTTAGCATAGCTCGTACAGTCATTTATTGTGCCGCGGTTTGCTCCACAGATTCCACCTACGCACATTAATCCGCCGGTTTCTATTGTTGAATAATTGATGCAATTCTCTATCAAGCCAAAGCTTATGCCGCAAATGCCTCCCGTATAATAATACGTTCTGGTCGTAACTATCTCACTATTTTCGTCAACGGTGCAATTTCTGATTATACTGTTTCTAAGAGCAAATCCCACAATACCTGTTCCGTAAAAAGAGCCATAATCGTTTTTCTCTGTGTACACGAAGTTTTCAAAATTAAGATTTTGAATTATTCCGTCTAAATAAGAGAATATACCACTATTGTAGATCTCTCCATCGGGATCTCCCGACCCTTCGCCGGCAAATACCAGTAAATTCTGAATTGCGTAGCCCTTTCCGTCAAGAACGCCCTTGAAACCTCGCATTTCCCAATTTCCAACGGATGAAAAATCAAGGTCGCAGGTAAGCTCATAAAGGTATCCATCCTCCATAGCCATAAACTCATCGGGAGTGGAAACGTAGCGTACGTCCGATGAATTCAGCAGAATAAACGGATGCTGATGGTATTCTTCCATATCGGAGGTAGCGGTATCAACGTAATCGTTCTTGTAGGTTGCGGTAACTGCAGTGAAGTTATATCCTTTAGCATCTGTTTCTTTGAATTCAACGTAAAACCTTTCGTCATCGAGTATCTTTATCTCATCCTCGCCATATTCCAGCTTAAAGGCGGGTGAGGGGTCTCCGCCACCCCAATGGTGCTGATAACTATCTCCATGTGTCAAGGTTATATTGGTTATGGTATTTCCCGCCAACTTATTGGCACTGAACACCAAATAAACCTTATCGGAAGCAGTCGCATATTCAATGGGCTCAAACTCCGAATCAACAAACTCCCAAGAGGTTATTGTCATCTTGCCTATGATCATAATGTCTATAGGCGTTTTTGTTATATCCTTTACCGTGTATTCATTAGAGTCAATGGACACGATAAAGCCTTCTACCATTGCGCTTCCCAAAGTACCCACGTTATCAATATCAACAAGTATTATTTTTGAAGTGGAGCTATCATTTGCCGCATAGGTCTTGCCGTCAATGATTACGGCGGTAACAGTTGCGGTGAGCGAATTCTCGATATTTATTCTCAGCGTCGCGCGGTCACCGTCAAAATATACGTCCTTTTTATCAAGGATGGTCGTTGAGGTCACATCTATACAAGGTGCTGTTTTGATGCTCTGTTCCGCCGTCTTTGTCTGCACACCCTTACCGTCGTTTACGTCAAAGGTGTAGGTTATCTTAACGGTGTAATCGGTGTAGTAATCGAGGGAATCAAAGGATATTTCCTTGTCGGTGTTCTCCTTGACAAGCTCGTCGCCCTTGAAGAGCTTGACTGTGTAGGAAATAAGCGTATTGTCCGCATTGGTCTGATCGTAAGAGCCGCTTACCGTGTACGTGTCACTCGTTACGTACTTGATCGTAAACGTAGGCTCGACCTTTTCCTCGGTCTTGACTGCCAATTCCTTCACAAGTGTTTGGTTGCCAACTCCATCGTTAAGGTCGTATGTGTACGTTACCTTTACGGTGTAGTCATTATTGGAGAGAAGGTCTGTAAACTCACGGGTTGTGAGGTCTTCAACGTTTGTTGTATTCTCACCGTGAACAAGCTCAAGCTTTGTCATGCTTCCAACGCCGTCGGCATCTGTAATGCTTAAGTCAAAGCCAAACGAGGTCTGTGTCTTGTCCTTTTCGGTAATAACTATCTCGGGTGTTTCTTTCGCAAGCGTGGTAAAGGTCAGCTCGCGTATCTCGGTCTGTCCCTTGTTTGTATACGT
>SVTF01000029.1 GCA_015063905.1 Oscillospiraceae bacterium
CGCATTTCATCAAAACTATTTGTGAAAGGAAATAAAATATGAAAATCAGAAAAATTTTATACGCGGACGAGGGCAAAGTGCTGACGGATGGCGAGATTTACGGCTCTATGATCTATCTTGCCGAGGGCAAAAGCGAACAGGATTTCTATGAGATAAGCATGGAGGAGTATTCAACCGTTCTTGCCGGGGAGCAAGGGATAGCAGAGGTGATGTAATTGACCAATGACGACATCGTTAAAGCTATTGCGGAAAATGAGCAGAGAAGCAAATCAAATTCGCACAGAATAAACAATCTGGAGCAAAATGCCCGTCTTTTAAACAAAATGGTAACCGCGCTGGAGGTGCTTGCGTCGCAACAGAAAAGCGTTGCCGAGCAAGTGGATAAAATTGACGGCAAGGTGACAAGGCTGGAGCAATCGCCAATGAAAAAGGTAAGCACGGTTATCGGATATATTCTGGCGGCGCTTTGCTCCGCGGGAGTAGGCTTGCTGTTTGGTGGATTTCAGCCCTAAGAAATCGCGTGGCGGGCATTGAATAATTTAATAGAATTTGCCTTGAGGCTTTGGATGATTCCAAGGACTCAAGGCTTTTGCTTTTTTACTAAATATTGTCAAAAATTATTTTTTGGAATACTATTTGAACATGTAAGATGTGTAAATCGTGTCAAAGTCTTCTATATTTTAAAAATATGTTGACTTTTGTAGAACTAAGTGGTATAATATCATTAATAATGGCATAGTGCGGTTTGAATGAGGTCGTGGCATTTTTTGCAATGTTGCGAGAATCGCGTAGGTGCTGTTTGGGTCGGTCTTGAAATCCGCAGAAAACACTGCGTAAAATCGTGGCGCGAAAGAGCTTTTCGTCTTGCAATCGCAGGTATCAAACGGATAGGACTGCAATCAGGAGGTTAATTATGAAAGCTTTAATGAATATTCCTTTTTCTCCTCCCGACGTGGGTGAGGACGAGATAGCCGAGGTTGCCGAGGCTTTGCGCTCGGGTTGGATCACTACGGGCCCCAGAACCAAGCTTTTAGAGAAAAAAATAGCCGCGTGGGTGGGCGTTGACTGCCCCGAGAGCAGCGTGCCCAATTGCGTGTGTCTCAATAGCCAGACCGCTTGCGCGGAGCTTGCTCTCCGTGTGCTTGGAGTTGGCGAGGGTGACGAGGTCATAACGTCGGCATATACGTATACCGCTTCCGCATCGGTCATCGCGCACGTTGGCGCAAAGATCGTGCTTGTCGATACGCAAAAGGACAGCTTTGAGATGGACTATGACGCCGTAGCCCGTGCGATAACCGATAAAACAAAGGCAATAATCCCCGTTGATATCGGCGGAGTTCCTTGCGATTATGACAGGATCCTCAAGATCGTTGAGGAGAAGAAGCATTTTTTCAGACCTAACACAAAGATTCAAAAGGCTCTCGGCAGAGTGGCTGTTATGGCGGATACCGCCCATTCGTTTGGCGCCCGTTACCACGGCGCTATGAACGGAAGCGTTGCCGATTTCTCCTCCTTCTCCTTCCATGCGGTAAAGAATTTTACCACCGCGGAGGGCGGAGCGCTGACGTGGCGAACAATAGACGGTATAGACAACGCCGAGATATACAAAAAGCTCCAGCTGCTCTCCTTGCACGGACAGAGCAAGGACGCTTTGGCAAAAACTCAGCTCGGCGCTTGGGAATACGACATCGTGGGCACATGGTACAAGTGCAATATGACAGACGTTGCCGCGGCAATAGGTCTTAAGCAATTCGACAGATACCCCGCAATGCTCACGAGAAGAAAAGAGATCATCGGACGCTTTGACGCGGCTTTAACGCCTCTTGGAGTTGAGGTGCTTCCGCACTATACGGACGAATACGTTTCCTCGGGACATCTTTATATCACAAGGATACCCGGCATAACGCTTGAGCAGAGAAATGAGATAATCATAAAAATGGCGGAGCAGGGTATTGCTTGCAACGTTCATTACAAGCCCCTCCCTATGCACACCGCATACAAGAATCTGGGATTTGATATTGAGAATTATCCGAACGCATACGCTCATTTTGCAAACGAGATAACGTTGCCGTTGCATACCAAGCTTTCTGATGAGGAAATTGAATATATAACGGACAATTATGTCAAAATTATAGAGGATTACATAAGATGATGCTGAAAAAATGGGAGAAGCTTCCTCCCGAGATGCAGACCGAAGAGGTGCGCAAATATTACGATATACTCAAAAAGAAAAGGGTCAGCTTGTTTTTCAAGCGCGCATTTGATATAGTGGTATCACTTATTATGCTGATTGTGTTGTCCCCCTTGTTTCTGATACTCGCTATCGCTATAAAGATAGATTCCAGAGGACCTGTTTTTTACAGACAGGTAAGAGTTACTCAGTATAACAAAAGGTTTCGCATCTTTAAGTTTCGCTCCATGGTTCAGAATGCGGATAAGGGGTCTTTGGTAACTGTCGGTAACGATAGCCGAGTTACGCGAGTCGGAAAGCTTGTAAGAAAGTGCAGGCTTGATGAGATAAGCCAGCTTATTGACGTTTTCAGAGGGAAGATGACCTTTGTGGGAACTCGTCCCGAGGTTCCTAAATATACGGAGCAATATACTCCCGAGATGATGGCAACCTTGTTGTTGCCTGCGGGTGTTACGTCTATTGCGAGCATCATGTATAAGGATGAGGACGAGTTGCTTGACGGCGTGGAGGATACTGACAAGGTGTACGTCCAAAAGGTGCTTCCCGCAAAAATGAGGTATAATCTGTACGCAATCGAGCATTTCAGCTTTTTTGGAGATATCGGCACTATGTTTAAGACGGTATTCGCGGTGTTAGGAAAGAAATATCCCGACGTCTTGGCGCAGAGTGACGATGACGCAACTAATCACGAAATTGAACACGAGGTAATTAACAATGGTTGATGGATTGGTTTCCGTGATCATGCCAACGTATAATTGCGCAAGATTTATTGCGGAAACGTTGGATTCTATAAAGGCTCAGACGTATGAGAATTGGGAGGTCATCATCGTTGACGACTGCTCAAGCGACGATACAAAGCAAATAGTCGATGCCTATATAGCAGAGGATGCGAGGATCAAGTATCACTGTCTTGAGAATAATTCCGGGGCGGCGGTTGCGAGAACCACCGCAATGGCTATGGCAGAGGGCGAATATATGGCTTTTTGCGATAGCGACGACATATGGATGCCCGATAAGCTTGAACGTCAGTTGGCGTTTATGAAAGAAAACGGCTATGCCTTTTCCTGCACGGCGTACGAGCAGATCGACGAGGAGAGCAAGTCGCTTAACAGGATAATAAAAACTGTAAAAAAGACGAATTATAACCGACTTTTGTTGGACTGCCCCGTTGGCAACTCGTCTGTAATGTACAGTGTCAGAAAAATGGGTAAATTCGAGGTGCCCAATATCCGAAAGAGAAATGACGACGCCCTTTGGCTGCAGATGCTCAAGAAGGAAAAGTATATTTACGGCATGCCCGACGTGCTGATGAGATACAGAATCAGATCGAATTCTATTTCGGCAAACAAGATCTCGGTTGTAAAGTACCATTGGAAGCTTTATCGCGAGATCGAGCATCTCAGCGTTTTCAGATCTGCATTCCATATCTGCTATTGGGTGTTTTTGAAGCTGTTTAAGATAAAATAACGCTAAAAATTAGACTTGGAGAAAAGACAAGGTGAAGATACAGGTTTTAGTTGCAACTATGCATCAAAACGATCATTCGTTGCTTGAAAAAATGAATATTCAATCCGATGCGATAGTTGGAAATCAGTGTGACCGCAACGAGATCGAGGATTTTGAGTGGAAGGGTCACAAGATTAAATATCTGAGCTTCGCCGAGCGCGGAGTTGGTTTGAATCGCAACAATGCCCTGATGCGCGCGGATGGGGATATATGCTTGTTTGCCGACGACGACATGGTGTACGTGGACGGCTACGCGGATATGATCGCCAAGGCTTTTGAGGAAAATCCCAAAGCCGACGTGATCGTTTTCAATCTGATCGAAAAGAATTCTCAGAGAAAGCAGATAAGCAAGACCTCGCGCGTGGGATATCTGAACTATCTGAGATACGGCACGGCAAGAGTCGCGTTCAAATTGGATAAAGTAAAGGCGCAGGGAATATATTTTAATCAGTGCTTTGGCGGTGGAACCGAGCACGCGCACGGAGAGGATAACCTCTTTCTTACGGCTTGTCTTGACAAGGGCCTGAAGATATACGCGGTTGCTATGAGTATTGCCGAGCTTAAGGACGAGCGTCCGTCGTCGTGGAACGTCGGATATGATGATAAATATATAGTCGACCAGGGAATACTCTACAAGACTATCTCGCGCAGATGGTGGAGACTTTTGTGTCTTCAGGACGCGGTAAGAAGACGCGGCTCGTATAAGAGATCAGCGCTTGCCACCTACAAATTGATGGTAAAGGGAAACAAATAATGTTATTTTCTATAATTGTGCCGGTATATAATGTGGAGCGATATATAGACAGATGTGTAAAAAGTCTTATAGAGCAGACATATCGCGACATAGAGATAATATTGGTCGATGACGATAGCCCCGACGGATGTCCGCGCATTTGTGACGGCTACGCAGGCAGAGATGAGAGAATAAAGGTGATCCACAAGAAGAACGGCGGACTGTCCGACGCGAGAAACGCGGGATTGTCTGTGGCTCGCGGAGATTACGTGATGTTCGTGGATTCGGACGACTACATATCCAAGGACGCGTGCGAACGCTTTTCCACGCTTGCGGACAAGGGATATGACGTGATCGTGGGCGACGCGTGTGTGGAGGGCGGCGTGTGTGACCTTTCGCATATGGATAACAAGGCAAAGGATTTTGGTGGGCTTCAATATCTCAAGGCGGCAGTGTCTTGCGGAAAGGCTCCCATGGCGGCATGGCTCAACATTTACAAAAGAGAATTCTTGCGGCAAAATGAGCTTGAGTTTAAATACGGTATCTTGCACGAGGATGAGCAATTTACTCCCAGAGTGCTTGTAAGGGCGCAAAGCGTTTATTTGTCGGATATCGTGTTTTACCACTATATCATTCGCGATGGCTCGATTACGACAAAAAAGGATAAGCGCAAAAACGCGACCGATTTTTACGAGACCTGCCTCGAGCTTGAGAGAATATACAGATCTCTTGAGGATAAAGAGCTTTCAATAATGCTTTTGGATCTTCTTGTAGTCAAGTATTTAAGCCTTTTTGAGTCGGGCGGACTGTATAAATACGGAAAACAGTATCTTCCAAAGGAGTTTTTGGCAAGAAACGCGGTGAGCAGGAAAACTAAAAATAAGCTGGGGCTTATGTCTTTTTCGCCGCGGATATATCACATGATTCACTCTGTTTTAAAAAAGATCACGAGATGAATCAGTTATCAAGTTTTAGCGGTTAGAGGAAAGGAGCAAAATGATAGCGGATATTTATTCAGTTATAATATATTGGACAGGCTTGTTTTGCACCCTGGTGCTTGCCGCGATATATCCCAGATTAAAGATACGCAACAAGGTCTTTAACGTTTTGTGGATAGCCTTGATGTGCTTACCGCTTTCGATAATCGCGGGAATGAGAAGCTACGTTGGAACGGACTACGTAAACTATGTCCGAATATTCAACGAGATAAAAGAGCTTACGTTTTTTGAGTGTATAACTCATAGCTATCTGGACAGAGGCTTTGCGTTTATCGTCAGATCGCTTTGGCTTGTGGTGTTTGACGTTAAGGTCATGTTCTTCATCTTTGCATTCGCCACTCTGTTTATCGCGTTCAAAACCGTGTCAAAGTATAAAAGTGAAATAAGCATGGTGCTTTTCGCGCTTTTCTATTACCTTATCATTTATCATCACTCCTTGAACGTTATGAGGCAGTGCTTGGCGATAAGCCTGCTGCTATGGAGCTTGAGCCTTATGCTTGAGCGCCGATATATAAGGGGTCTTATCGTGTGCCTTGCGACAATGCTGATACATGATACCGCGTTTATCGGGATCGCGTTTTTGATCGTAATAATGATATTTGACTCAAAAAAGCAGCAAAGCAAGCTTGAGGGCAGAAAGATATCGTTGATCAGATTAATATATTATTGCGCAGTGTTCGTAAGCATATTTATTATCCCCGTGCTTTTGGATATAATGATGCGAATACCCTTTCTCAGCGCGTATCAGCATTATGGTGTGGACAGTGTAGATATCGGACTTGGAAGATTTGCATATTTTGTACTGCTGCTTGCTCCCGTTGTGATAATGTGGAAAAACGTTGTGTCGGACAGAAAGGTGTTTTCTCTGTTCCACGTGGTGCTTTTGTATCTGCCGATATCGTTTGTCGGATATTATTTCGATTGGGCGTCCAGAATGAATTTGTATACCACTATCATGGTAGTGCTGCTGGCTCTGCTTGTGATACGCAAAGAGGAAAAATGGTGGCTGAGAATGGCGGGATACTTGTGGTATATTGCTGTGTTTGCGATCCCGTATGTTACTGACATATTGGTAAAGAATTACGGAGAAACTTTCCCCTATTTAGTTTGATTTTTGGAGGTTGCCATGGAGGGTGCTATACAGGTTAGTGTTATATGCAACACATATAACCACGAATTGTATATCAGAGAGGCGCTTAATGGCTTTGTGATGCAAAAAACGAATTTTGCATTCGAGGTCTTGGTGCATGACGATGCTTCAACGGATAATACCGCGGCGATAATACGCGAGTTTGAGGAAAAATACCCCGATATAATTAAGCCTATATACCAAACCGAGAACCAGTATTCGAAAAAAGTTGGAATAACGGTTACTTACCAATTGCCCCGCGCTATGGGAAAATATATTGCTATGTGTGAGGGAGACGATTATTGGACTGATGAAACAAAGCTCCAAAAGCAATTTGATGCTCTTGAGGCACATCCAAGTGTAGATATTTGCGCGCATGCAGCTGACCAAGTGGATGCGAACACTAAAAAACTGTTGAGCGTAATAGCCCCCAGACCCCAAAAATGTATTATCCCGGTTGAAGACGTTATTATGGGTGAAGGCGGATTTGTTGCAACAAATTCGCTGATGTGCAAAAAGTCGTTGTATTACGATTTGCCCCGATTCAGAAAGAATTTCATGTTGGATTATACGTTTCAGATCCACGGGGCGCTATGCGGCGGAATGCTGTATCTTCCTGACAACATGGCGGCTTACCGTTTTATGGCGGTGGGTTCATGGAGCAGTAAAAGGGCGAATGACAGGAGTTTTCGTCAGCAGCTTCTTGAAAAAAAGCAACGTATGCTTTTGGAGTTGGACGAGGATACCAACTACTTATACAATGAAGTTATAAAGATGAGAATGCTTACAAACGAATTCCAGCATTTCTTTTTCGAGCGAGATTATAAACAGGCTTTTGATAAGAAATACAAGCCCGTTTATATGAAAGATGGATTCGTTGGGTATCTAAAGCTTAGAATAAAATCAATTTTTCCGGCATTGAATGGAATAACACGTATATTCAAAAAGCGGAGTAAATAAGTCTTGCTACTTTGCGATCCGCTATCCACGAAGAAAGAAAGGACAACGTATATGAAAGCACTTGTATTGGCGGGAGGTTTTCCTCAGATCGCTCTTATAAACGAGCTTAAGAGCCGTGGGATCACCACTGTTTTGGCGGACTGGAACAGAGAGCCGGTTGCAAAAAAACATGCGGATATCTTTTATCAGGCATCGACATTGGACATAGCTGCAATTACAGAGATCGCCGTTAAAGAACGAGTGGATTTTTTGATAACCGCTTGTACCGATCAGGCATTACTTACGGTAGCAAAGGTGTCTGAGGATCTTGGCCTTCCTTGTTATATTGATTACCAGACTGCTTTGAACGTAACCAACAAGGCTTATATGAAAAAAGTCTTTGACGAGTATGGCATTTCAACTGCTAAGCACGTGGTTATGGGTGAGCTCGATGAGTCGATGATAGCCGATATGCAATATCCTTTGATCGTCAAGCCCGTGGACTGTAACAGTTCAAAGGGAGTTAAAAAGGTTGAGAATATAGATGAGCTCAAGGTGGCATTTGCAGATGCCGTGAGATTTAGCCGAACCGATACGGCTATCATTGAGAGGTTTATCGACGGACCCGAGATCAGTGTTGATATTTATGTGGAGGATGGCATAGCCAAGGTGCTTTGCATATCAAACAACGTAAAGATAGCTGACAAGGACAAGTTCGTCATATTTAGGGGGCGTTGTCCCGCCGTTGAAACCGAAGCTATACGCAAGCCGATAGAGAAAACGGCGCAGCAGATCGCCGACGCATTCGGTTTGAAGAATACTCCCATGCTCATTCAGTTCATTACTGACGGAGAGCAAGTGTACGTGCTGGAATTCAGTGCTCGTACAGGTGGAGGAACCAAATTCCTTCGAATAAATAGGATGACAGGATTTGACGTTATCAAGGCAGTGGTCGATCTAACGTTGGGACTTAAGCCGCACGTGGGACACATAGATCTTAACAATTCATATCTTGTTGACGATTTTATCTACTGTAAGCCCGGAATATTTGATCACCTCGAGGGCTTTGAGGAGATGAAACAGGCGGGATATATTACAGATTACTATCTGTTTAAATGGAAGGGCGCAGAGTTTGATTCTATTTCAAACAGCGGAGATAGGATCGCGGGATTTACCGTTTGGGCGGACACGCTTGAGGGACTTAAGGAAAAACACAACATTGTAGCGAACAGCATAAAGGTCATTGATGATCAAGGCAACGATATGATGCGCCATGACCTTTTAAGCGAAGTAGAATAAAATAAACATTTCAGGAGAATTAATATGACAAATTACAAACGCATGCTTGAGCTGGTAACTCAAAACGGAATGGATAAAAAATGGGCAGAGATGTTTGTAAAAAAGCTTTCTGATGACGAAAAGGCTTTTCCTACGGATGAAAAGACAAAAGAGTGGGCACTTACCAAGGGATTTTATCCAGGTCGAGTCGAGTTGTACGGTTTGACAGAAGAAAACTATAAAAACTATCTTCCCGACTACAACTATTTTATGATTCATCCCATAAATCATCATTTCAGAATTTGGGTCAATGATAAGCTTTCGTTGAAATATGTTCTTAACAGCAACGGATGTGAAGATACGATGCCTGAGTATTATTTGTACGTTGAGAATAATGGAACGTATACATATCTTATGGACGCGCCTTCAGATATCAAAAGAGACAAGCATTTCATATTAAATCTCCTTAAGCAGAAGGGAACACTTGCTGTCAAGCCCAATTCGGGAACATCCGGCGGTCGCGGATTTATGAAGCTTGAATACAATGACGGTCAGATCATTGAGAACAACCGTCCCATTACGTTAGAGCAGTTTGAAAAAATAGTTTCGGAGCTTAAGAATCATATAGTCACGGAGTACTCATATCAGCATAAGGATATTGCAAAGATATGGCCCTCCAGCGAATGTACTCTCAGAGTTATTATGGTCAAGGTTCCAAGCGAGGACAAATTCGCTGAGCTTGATTGGCACTGCATCGTTTCATACGCAAGATTTGGAACGTCGGTGTCGGGAGGAGCCAGCAATCTTTCTTCGGGCGGTATAGGCATAGGCTTTGATTTTGAAACAGGAAAATTTAAGGATTTCGGAATAAGATACAGACGTTACTGCCCGGATGGAATTTGGCAGTGCACAGAGCATCCCGATACTCACGTTGTGTGGAAGGATGCATCGCTTCCCAACTGGGAATTTGTCAAGAATAAGATAAAGCACGTTTGCAGTCATATATCGTCGCTTGATTATCTTGGATTTGACGTTATAATTACGCCGAACGGCTTGAAGCTCTGCGAGATCAATACACACCCGGCTGCAGATTATGAGCAGGTTATGTGTGCACCAATACTTTCATCCGAAAAAGCAAGAGCATTTTTTACCGGCAAGAACATTTATGATATCGATACTAAGAAGTTTTACGATGCATATTTGAATAGCCAGGAATAATACTTTAGCATAGCGGTTGCTTTGTGAATGATATTTGTTTTTACAAGTGAGGAGTTATGGCAATAAACGTTACGCGTTCCTCGATGCCTACATACGAGGAATACTGTGAAGAAATAAAGGATCTTTGGGAGTCAAGGTGGCTCACCAATATGGGCGCAAAGCATAACGAGCTTAAGGCAAGGCTTTGCGGCTATCTGAAGGTGCCGAATGCAGAGCTTTTCGTAAACGGTCATCTTGCGCTTTATTGCGCGCTGAAGGCGTTGAAGCTTGAGGGTGAGATAATAACCACGCCGTTTACTTTCGCTTCTACCACTAACGCGATAGTTCAGGCGGGATGCACACCCGTATTCTGTGACGTGGCGGATGATTACACGATAGACGTATCAAAGATCGAGAGCCTTATCACCGATAAGACAAGCGCTATACTCGGTGTTCACGTTTACGGTAACATCTGTGACGTTGAAGCTATAGACGCGATAGCCAAAAAACACGGTCTTAAGGTTATTTACGACGCGGCGCACGCGTTTGGCGTTGAATATAAGGGCAGGGGAATATGCACGTATGGCGACATTTCCATGCTTTCCTTCCACGCAACCAAGGTATTCCATACCATTGAGGGAGGCGCGCTGTGCTATAACGACGCGAGTCTTACTCCCGATATAGTGAAGCAGAGGGGCTTTGGACTCAATGGCGAGGAGATCGATTGCTTTGGAACAAACGGCAAAATGAACGAGTTCCAGGCGGCTATGGGACTTTGCAATCTGCGTCATATAGACGGAGAGATAGAGTCTCGCGGACAGGCGTATAGACTTTATACAGAAAGGCTTTCGGGCGTTCATGGCATCAAGCTTTTGCCTTTACGCGAGGGGATAAAGCAGAATTACGCGTATTATCCCGTGCTTTTCGATAAGAGCGCCTTTGGCAAGAGCCGTGACGACGTGGTAGCCGAGCTTGCAAAGTCGGAGATAGTTGCCAGAAAGTATTTCTATCCGCTTGTTTCCTCAAACAAGGAGTTTTCGGAGGATCTTTCTTATCTGACCCCCATAGCAAAGGAATTTTCCGAAAACGTGCTTTGTCTGCCTATGTATGCCCATCTTGACGACGCGGATATTGTTAGGATCTGCGATATAGTATTGAGCAAATAAAAAACTTAACAACAAGGAGAGCATCTGTATGTCTAGAGCGAACGCAATTGAGAAAAAGCCGCTGAACAACGTAAGAGATTCAAATCTGGAGCTGTTTCGCATAATTGTAATGTTTTTGATCGTTGCGCATCATTATGTGGTAAACTCCGGGTTGATAGACTCGGCCGGACCTATATATTCCAATATGCTGTCATGGCGCTCCATTTTCCTTTTGATCTTTGGAGCGTGGGGCAAGATCGGTATCAACTGCTTTGTGTTGATAAGCGGATATTTTATGTGCACATCAAAAATCAGTGCCAAAAAATTCGTTAAGCTTCTCGGAGAGGTGATGTTTTACCGCATCATTATCCAGTCAATATTCTGGATAAGCGGATATTCAGCTTTTTCCTTGAGTGCATTTGTCAAAGCGTTCATTCCCGTAACCTCGATAGGAACAGGATTTACCCCCGCATATCTGATGTTCTTTTTGTGCATTCCTTTTTTGAATATGCTTGTTAACGCTATGAACGAAAAACAGCATATAAGACTGTTGCTTATCTGTTTGTTTACGTACGTTGTATTGGGCAATTTCAGATGGTTTTCTGTTACTATGAACTACGTTTCTTGGTTTATAGTGCTATATTTCATAGCATCATATGTAAGGTTGTATCCCAAAAAAATATTTTCCAAAACAAAGGTGTGGGGCTGGCTCACCGTTGCCACCGTTGCTTTATCGGTGTTGTCCATAGTGGCAAGCGTTTTGCTGGGCGCAAACTGGGAGCGCAGGGCATATCGCTTTGTTACTGATTCCAATGCGTTGCTGGCTTTGGCGGTTGGATTTTGTTCATTCATGTTCTTCAAGAACGTAAAAGTGAAAAAATGCAGGTTTATCAACGCCGTGGGAGCGACAACGTTTGGCGTCTTCCTTATTCACGCTAACAGTAACGCAATGAGAACGTGGCTGTGGAAGGATACCTTGAACAACGTTGGAATGTACGATTCGTTTTGGATGCCGGTCCACGCTATAGCAAGCGTGATAATGATTTTCGTTATCTGCTCGGCGATAGACTATCTGAGAATAAGATTTGTTGAAAGACCGTTCTTTAAGCTTTGGGACAAAAAATGGGATAGAATATCCAATTGGTATATGAAAACAGAATCGAAAATCTGCAAGCAATTAAATATAGAGGAGAATGAAAAATGAAAGGTATAATTTTAGCAGGCGGCAAGGGAACCAGACTCTATCCCATGACCAAGGTGGTGTCAAAGCAGCTTTTGCCAATTTACGATAAGCCTTTGATCTATTATCCGCTTTCAATGCTTTTGCTTGCGGGTATTCGCGAAATACTGATAATCTCCACTCCCGACGATCTCCCTAACTACGAAAGACTTTTGGGAACGGGTAAAAAGATCGGTGTCAAATTTACATACAAGGTTCAGGATACGCCCAGAGGACTTGCTGACGCGTTTATTCTCGGCGAGGAGTTTATTGGCGATGATAACGTATGCCTTATCTTAGGCGACAACGTTTTCTACGGACAAAATATGAGCCGCGTGCTTTGGAACGCCCGCGACAGAAAGGTTGGAGCCACTATATTCGGTTATCCAGTTCAGGACGCGCGTGCTTTTGGCGTGGTCGAGTTTGACAAGAATTATAAGGTAGTGTCTATTGAGGAGAAGCCCGAGCATCCTAAGTCAAATTATGCCGTCCCGGGACTTTATTTCTACGACAACAGAGTGGTTGAGATAGCAAAGAACGTAAAGCCCTCTGCCAGAGGCGAGATAGAAATAACCGCGGTAAATAACGCATATCTTGAAATGGGTGAGTTGCACGTAGAGCTTCTCGGACGCGGTATGGCTTGGCTGGATACGGGAACGCCTGAGGGAATGCTTAAGGCGGGAATGTACGTTGAGGCTGTTCAGGAAAGACAGGGATTTTATATTTCCTGTATTGAGGAGATCGCTTGGAGACGCGGATTTATCACAACAGAGCAGCTGATAGCTCTTGGCGAGGAGCTTAAGATGACGGATTACGGTCAGTATCTGCTTGCCATCGCTAAGGAAGAGAAATAATTTTCAAAAGAAACACAAAATACACTTTCGCGATAGCGAAGAATGGAGTTTTTATGTCAAAGACAATCATTGTTACGGGCGGCGCCGGATTTATCGGCTCTAATTTCGTGTATCATATGCTTGACAAGCATCCCGACTACAAAATAGTATGTGTGGATTGCTTGACATACGCGGGCAACATGTCCACCTTGGCGGACGCCATGAAGAATCCCAATTTCAAGTTCTACAAGACCAATATTTGCGATAGAGCAGGGATATATGAGATTTTTGAAGCTGAAAAGCCCGATATCGTGGTCAATTTTGCCGCGGAGAGCCACGTTGACCGTTCTATCGAGAATCCCGAGGTCTTTTTGCAGACCAACATCCTTGGAACACAGGTAATGATGGATGCTTGCCGTAAATACGGTATCGAGCGCTATCACCAGGTGTCTACCGACGAGGTGTACGGAGATCTGCCTCTCGACCGTCCCGACCTGTTCTTTACAGAGGAAACTCCTATCCATACAAGCTCTCCCTATTCAAGCTCCAAGGCGGGAGCAGACCTTTTGGTGCTTGCGTATCACCGCACCTTTGGGCTTCCCGTGTCCATCAGCCGTTGCTCAAATAACTACGGCCCTTACCATTTCCCCGAAAAGCTTATACCCCTTATGATAGCAAACGCGCTTAATGACAAGCCTCTTCCTGTTTACGGAAAGGGCGAGAACGTGCGCGATTGGCTTTACGTTGAGGATCATTGCAAGGCTATCGACCTTATCATTCACAAGGGCAGGGTAGGCGAGGTGTACAACGTTGGCGGACACAACGAGATGGCTAATATTGACATCGTTAAGCTTATTTGTAAAAAGCTTGGCAAGCCCGAGAGCCTTATTACTTACGTTGCGGATAGAAAGGGACACGATATGCGTTACGCTATCGACCCCACAAAGATACACTCGGAGCTTGGCTGGTTGCCCGAGACCAAGTTTGTTGACGGTATTGACAAGACTATAGAGTGGTATCTTAACAACAAGGAGTGGTGGGAAACCATTATTTCGGGTGAATACCAGAACTATTATGAGAAAATGTACGGCAACAGATAAACGGTAAAAAAACGAGCTTCAAGTAAAATAACGGTTACCGATCTTAATAATACGTACGGTAGATAAAGCTTTAAATACACAGTCATTAGCGTGCTACTCTTAAAGGAGTATCACACTAATGACTGTGTGTTTTTTTGTAAAAAGTCTTAAAAATTGGAATTTTCCTATTGACAAGACCGGAAATAGCTGTTATAATTCTTGTAAGGTTACAAGTTAGCAAGATTACAAGTTTGAAATATAAATAAAGGAGAGGTATAGAGGATGCCTTTTGAGGAGAGAAGAACAAGCACGAGAACAAGGATAATCAAGCTTGGCGCAAAGCTGTTTATCGAGGAAGGGTATAGCAAGACCTCGTTTTCGCGTATATCTAAAGAGCTTGACATCAGTCTTGGAAACATCACATTTTATTTTCCGACAAAGGAGCATCTTTTAGCCGTGCTTTGCAATGAGCTTTGCTCCTTCCAGCGCGAGCTTATGGAAAAGGAGGCGGGCGAGGGATATTCCAACCTTTTGTCCTACTGCCTGGAGCTTACGTCTATGACCGCTATATGCGAGGAAGACGATGTATCACGTGATTTCTTCCACGCGATATATACTTCGCCAATGTCGCTTGACATAATCCGCGACAACGACACCGAAAAGACGCGCGACGTTTTCTGCGAATTCCGCCCCGAATGGTCGGATAGAAAATGGATAGAAGCGGAAAATCTTGTGTCGGGAATCGAATACGGGACTATAATGACTCGTGAGGAAAGAACGCCGCTTGCGCTTCAGATAGAGGGCGGTCTTGACGCGATAATGACGCTTTACGGCGTTCCGGAGGAACTGCGCCGACAAAAGATTGACAAGGTGCTGTGTATGGATTATAGGGCGCTTGGACGCAGGCTGCTTGCCGAATTCAAGGATTACGTTGAAAAGATCAATGAAGAGGCGTTAAAGCAGGCAACGGCTCGCAAAAAGCACAACCCTTGGAGAGAATAAATCAACTAATATATATTCGGAGGATACCGATATAAAAACAAGCAACAAAAAGATTATAGCAATCGCGCTGACATTGGCTTTGACGCTTATGCTGGCATGTGTGTTTACGATTACTGCAGTCGCTGTAGACGGAGCCACTGAGACATACGCGGCATCATTCACCGATGCGGATGGCAACGTAACCGAATACGCAACCTTGATAGATGCGTTCACCGCGGCAAATGAGAACGGGGGCGGAAAGATCACACTGCTGACCGATTGTACGGTCGAGGATAGCATCAACTTTGATAATTACACTTTTGAGCTTGATCTTAACGGAAAGACTCTTTCGAGCGATACCACCGCTCCTATAATGGTCGATCAGGATGCAACCCTTAACGTAACCTCCAGTGTTGGCACCGGATCAATTTTGACGAACAGTGCCGACTCCTACGCGATATACAATTACGGTACTCTGACGCTGCTTGAAAGAGTCACTGTAGAGGGAGCGGGAGGAATACTCAACTCAAGCCAGAGCGGATACGTAGCAACTCTTACTTTAGACGGAAGCACTTCACAAATTCAGTCCAGCACCTACGCTGCTGTAACCAATTTTGGTGTAACAAATATCTTGCGCGGTATTGTTCAATCCAATGCGACCATGGGCGGAGCTATTGAAACTCATGACACCCTTGTGGTTGAAGACGGCTATATATTGGGTATGTCCGGCATTCTGACGTATGAAGGAACGGTCAGTGTTTCCCAAGCAACCGTGACGGGAAGCGGTAACGCGGCGGTAAGAATGTTCGGTGGCTCAATGACCCTTGTAAGCGGAGTCTACACAGGCAAAGAATACAACTCCAATAATGAATTGACCGTAGACATATCGGAACAGGCGTCCCTGTCTATCCTGAGCGGCTATTTCCAGAATGGGCTCGCGGTTTCAGGGGCAGATATAAACTCAGTGCTTATGGAAGGCTCCAACGTTTTCAGCACCGATCTTTTGCCCATAACCGTTGATGATGGAATACTGGCAATAGAGGGTAAGCATTTCGTGTATCCCAATAAAGCAGCGCTGATAACCGATTTCCACGGCATATACGTTAAAGATTTTGACAGCATAGGCGCGGCGCTTGAGTACGCGGGCTCTGACAACGTACAGATAACCGTCCTTCAGAATAACGATGAGGATATAGTGGAAATCCCCGAACAAATAACCTTTACAGGAGGTAAAAACACCGTTTCGGGCAACGTGATCAATCACGGAAACATATCTAACGGAATATTTACCGGAACGGTAACAAATTATTGGGCGATCACTAACGGAAGCTTTCACGGCAAGGTTGAAAATATGAGCGGGTCATTTATTAGCAAGGGCCATTTTGACTGTGAGGTAATACTTGAGAGCGGCTCTGAATTCAGAAGTGCAGGATCGACCACAGCCGGTGATAGCTTCAAAATTACAGACAACGGTGGCGCTATTGCTTGTAATTCACACATAGGCACGGCAACGTGCGTTTCTAAGGGCATATGCCGAGTATGCGAAACGGAATTTGCCGATATAGATCCCAATAATCATACAGAGGGTTCTGCGGCGACCTGCGTATCTTTAGCAGTATGCAAGGATTGCGGAGAGGAGTTTGGACCGTTTAAGGATCACGTGTTTGATTCCAGCGCCATCTGTACTGTAGAGGATTGCGGCGTTAAAGCGGTTGTTTTGGTAGGTAATCGATTGTTTGTTGACGCATGGGAAGCAATTAACTCCGCGGTCGAGGGAGATATCATTATAGCGCTTCGCGATTTTGAGGTTTCGAATATAATAATTCCCGCAGGCGTAACCTTTGACGCAACCGGATTTACTGTTACTTTGACCGAGGGGGACTTAATTATTTATGGAATTCTCAATGGAGGCAGTTTTAATTTGATCGAAGGACGCGTTATAGGCGTTGAGCCGGAAGGCATGATAACGGGCGGCGTTTTCTCAAACAACGTCAATAACTCGGGAACGATTGTTGGCGGTCACTTTATGAGCGGAAGCCTGTGTAACAACCCTTCGGGATTTGTTCAAAACAATGGAACTCTGTATTTTTCTGATGAAGCGTCATTTGAGAACCTCGGCGGAACAGTCATGTGTTATGCGCATTTTGGTGGCGCTGCTACATGCTCACATCATGCGATCTGTGATTTCTGCGGTAATCGTTACGGTGCTCTTGATATTGAAAATCATGAAAGTATCGTATACGATGATGAGGTTGAACCTGATTGTACCAATACGGGATTGACCGCAGGATCGCATTGCGGAGCTTGCGAGAGAGAGATAGTTGAGCAGGAGGAGATCCCCATGCTCGGGCACGATTGGATAGACGCGACGTATGAAGCGCCAAAGACTTGTGACACGTGCGGAGCTACTGAGGGTGAGCCCCTTAAGAATGAGACCGAAACGGGCAATGATGAGACCGAAACGGGTAGCGATACCGACGTAGAAACAACAAAAACCGAGAGCGGCGAAGATAAGGAAACATCTACAAGCGAGAGCCAAGACAAAACCGACTCGAATGAAAAAGACAAAACAACAAATAAGGGTAGTCGCGATGATGATAAAGGTGGCTGCGGATCAAGCATAGGCATGACTGCCATAAGCTTTATTGCCGTAGTTTCGCTTGCAGGCTTTGGATTAATAAAGAAAAAGACAAATTAATCAGATGAATAATAACTAAAAAAGCGGTGGACGAATAGTCCACCGCTTTCGCGGCTATAAAATCGCGTTATTTATCAAAGCTCGGGTTTATCGCGTAGAAATTCTTGGAATCCAGCTTATCCTGTGTGATGCGGAGAGCATCGCCGAAGCGTTGATAGTGCACTATTTCGCGCTCGCGCAGGTATTTGAGTGGCTCGCGAACGTCGGGATCGTCGATAAGTCGGATGAGATTATCGTACGTTACACGCGCTTTTTGTTCTGTTACTATCACGTATTCGCAACGTTTTGGGGGTGTCAAAAAACGCGAAAAATCCTTATTTTACAAGGGTTTACGGCACTTTTGAAGTTGACGATTTTTCAGAAATTCCAATGAATTTCGATGGGGACGTTTCGAGTACTCGGAATACGCTTTCCAACCATGATTTTGTCGATCAAAATCTCCACCATTTCCCGTGTCAGATGCTCTACTTTGACGTATTTTTCGATCAATTCACGGCGGTTGTCACCAACGGCAATTTTGACTTCAATCTCGGCAATTCGCTTTTGACATTCCAGCACCTGCGCTTCCAGGCGTTCCTTTTGCGTGGTGAAGTCTTTCGACAGTTCTATGAAGTCCGCCTCGCAAATCAGCCCTTTTACCTTGTCAAGGTAGAGGTCACGTACGCCTTTGGAAAACTGATTGATCTTGCCTTGATAGGTGGCGATTTCAGCTTCAATTTCTTGCTTTTGCGTTAGGAGCTCGGCATTAAATTGCACCTTACACTCTAATTCATCCATGTTAAGATATTCTGCATTGAGTCGTCGAAGCTCCGCAATGACCATTCGTTCAAGCCTATCCACCGAAATAAACGCGCCCTCGCAAGCCCCCTTGGCATAGTGTCGGTTGGGGCATTGCAGGAAATGTCTGCCGCCCGACTTTGACGAGCGCATGACGTATCCGCAGGACGCGCACCGCACCTTTTTGGCAAATAGTCCGATCGTACCGACTTTAAACGGCTTGGCTCGCTCGGCGATCATCTTTTGCACTCTGTCCCACAGGGCGCGGTCAATGATTGGCTCGTGTGTGCCTTCCACACGAAACCATTGCTCCTTGGGGCGTGGGCGGTTGATCGAGGTCTTATACGAAATGCTCTCATACTTGCCTTGCACTAAATTGCCGATGTAGGTCTCGTTGACCAGCATATCCGAAATGGCGAAATACTTCCACAGCGTACTGTTCTTGCTTGGTGGCAGACTAAAGCGAAGCCCCTGCATCCGCTTGTACTCGGTGGGATTGGGTATCCCTCTGTCGTTGAGCATCCGTGCGATTGCCGTCTTGCCATAGCCCTGCGAAAAGAGGGTAAACACCTCTCGCACCACGGCGGCGGCTTCCTCGTCGATAATCAAATGACCTTTCAGGTCGGGATCCTTCTTGTAACCGTAAAGCGCAAACGAGCCGATGTGAAAGC
Source organism: Oscillospiraceae bacterium (assembly GCA_015063905.1). Lineage (GTDB taxonomy): Bacteria > Bacillota > Clostridia > Oscillospirales > CAG-272 > SVTX01. The sequence goes on from SVTF01000029.1 coordinate 19,375, forward strand.
CGTTTTTGCGGCGGCTGTCAAGGGCGGATTTGATGCTGTCCGACATATCCTCCAAGTACCACTCGTTGACAAGTCCGTTGATCTGACGGCTTTTTTTGTTGCCCTTGTTGGCGGTGTCGGCGTTGTCAACGATGCTGACGAAGCGAATGCCCCAAATAGGGAACAGACCGTGTATGTATCGCTCGACCAATTCAAGCTCACGGGTAAATCTCGACTGCGTTTTGCAAAGGATAATATCAAACTTTTTCGCCTGTGCGTCGGCAAGTAATCGCTTGAACTCGGGACGGTTGCGGTCCGAACCCGCATAATCGTCGTCGCTGTAAATGCCGTAAAGCTCCCAGCCCATACGGGCGGCGTAGTCGCGGAGCATCGCCTTTTGGTTTTGAATACTGCCCGAATCGTCGGTGGCGTTCTGCTTATTTTTGTCCTCCTCGGACAGTCTGCAATAGATTGCTACTTTTTCTCTCATGTTCTTATCTCCTCCACGATAAGAACAAGCTGTTTTCTTGCCTTTATTTTACCATAAAAACGGTTGTTTGTCATTGATTTGGAGAAAAATTTACACTTTTTATGTGCTCTAATACGGAGATCAATTCTATCCATATCTTCGTGTATTCCTCCTTCGTCAAAATTCCGTTCTTAAAAACACTTGTACAATTTTCGTTTTTCATATCATTTCTTTCGGCTTTTTCTTTTGCCATAGCATTCCTCCCTTCGTTTTTGAAATAAATATATGAAAAATAGCAAGTCCGCTATTACGTTTTCTTTTTGCCCCTCTACCTATGAAACATACCCGAGATGGCGATTTTCTGCAAAAAAGTTAAAAATTTTTTAAAAAATTTAAAAACGCACTCTGTTGGCGGTAAAAATCCGCTTTTGGAGTGCGTTTTTTGTGTCAGAATGATTGTTACATCTTTTTATCATCGGTTGCGGGATTGTCAATCAGCTCGCCTTGTTCGGTGAAACGAGAGCCGTGGCAGGGGCAATCCCACGTATGCTCGGCGCGGTTGTATTTGAGGGCGCAGCCAAGGTGAGGACATCGGGGTGCGGTGGGAGTGAGAATGCCTACCGTAGATTCAAAGGCGTTGACAGCAAGCTGTGGGTGCAAAACGGTGCGCGATGGATTGAAAACGGCTGCGTAGGGATTCACCTTGCCTTGCACGAGGTCACAGAGAAGATCTGCGGCGACCATAGCGTTTGTCATACCCCACTTGTTAAAGCCCGTTGCAATGAACACGTCGGGGGTGGATTTTGAATACTGCCCGATGTAGGGAATATCGTCCAGCGTCATGCAATCCTGCGTTGCCCATTTGCCGACGATCTCCGCGTTTTTGTAGTGCTTGCGGGCAAAATCTTCAAGCTCCTGCCAACAGCCGCCCTTCTTGCCTGTACGGTGTCCGCCGCCACCGAGGAGCAGGAGATCTTCGTAGCTTCGAAAAGATAAGCCGGTGTCGGATTCGTCCACATACATTCCGTTCACATTTTGCGCACCTCTTAAGGCAATTACATAGGAACGGTGCTGATAGAGCTTTAAGGAATACAGTCCGTGCTTGTTGAGCATCGGAAAATGGGTTGCGATAATCAACTTTTTGAAAGCAATCTCGCCGCGGTTGGTTTTTGCCTTG
>SVTF01000030.1 GCA_015063905.1 Oscillospiraceae bacterium
ATCGCCGACTACGAGGCGAGAAATCAGACCTACACGCAGGCAGATCTTGACAAAGAGGTCGTGGCGAAGCTTGTGGGTAAGGCGCTGAACAGCGAAAAGTTCCTTGCGCGTTACGCGCAAAAGGATGGCAAGCTCATCAAGAAGCTAGGTCGATTCCTTAAGGGTATCGTTTCGGCGCAGCGCGAGGATGCCGAGCTTTCAAAGGTCGCTACAAAGATGATGGCGATGTTCGATAAGGCGCTGGGGGAGGAGAGCGTAGAAGGTGGGAAAGTCGAATATATACAATATTCCCTTATGAGCAAGGATACGCTCGAACAAAGTGTTGACAGAATAAAAGAAATGTCGGACGATGATGCCATTTCAAATAAAGAAGCCGGTAATTTTGTTTCCGTTATGAAAAACACACCAAGCGTAATTCTTGAAAATGTTAAGGATGCAGAAGATTTGGAAATCGTTATGCGATTTGATTCGTTCTATCTAGCTACAAGACATGAAGGTGTGCTTGAGGGACATTATCATAATTACGGCGATATAATGAAACGGTTGCCCGATATTATTGCTGATCCTCAAGCAATTGTCAGAATGAATGACGGACGAATTAACATATATTCGCAAGTTCAAACAAAAAAAGGAAACAACAGCATTGTTTCCATAGAGTTGAATACAGTAAAGGATATTAATTCCAAATACGATAAGTACAATCTTATTGTTTCTGTTGTGCCGGCAAAAGATAATTATGCAAGAAACAATCTTCTAAACCGCGGAGTGAATGTTGAATACGAGAAAGAAGACCTTACGCAAGTTAATAACCAACTGCACGAATGGTTGGCCATTGTTAACGAAAGATCTTCTAACAATAGTATACCACAAAAATCGGATTTGTCAACACAAAATGATCAAAAAAATTCATCGACACAAAACGACGCGCCGAAGGAGCAGCGCGATCTTAAGCCGAAGAAGGCGGCAAGTAAGCAGTCCTCGAAAAGCTTAGAGTCAGAAAAAGCGGCGAAAAGTTTTGCCTATGAGTTTAATCTCGATAAGGGTGATTTTGACAATATAAAAGCCGATCTTGAAGATATAGAAGACTCTTTTGTTCGTCTGGAAAAAACTCAATATCGAAACCACTACAAAGAGGCAGTTGAAAGAATGATCGACCTCATTAAAGAAAAAGGATTATTGACTCTTTCAAGTGATTATACATATAAAGAGTTTTCACAATACATGTATCGAAAGAGAATCCGCGTTGATCGACAGTACCGCGAAAGTATGGGTAGAGAAAAATGGAATTCTATATACAACTCTCTGCGCGGAAGAATTGCGTCGCAGGAAAATTCTTCTGCTATTGACATCGATTCATTTTATGCGAAACTGAATGAGAATTTTCCCGAACTGTTTCCTAATAAGGTGGTCGATGTTGCAGAAAGACTTGAGCTAATTGCCAAGACTTTATATGATTCACGCAACGGTGAAAATAAAGCATATAGGTTTGATGAATTAAGTGACGGGCTTCAAGCAGAAATCATCAACTCTGTTATCGACAAGGTGGATTTGTTCATACAACGGGTACAGTCTAACAGAGACGTTATCACTGCTCTCAAAGAAGAACGTCAAAAGCTTAAGCAAAAATTGAAAAAGGACACATCTATGAGGGAGAAGATCGCAAAAGATAAGGCGAAGAACTCACTGATGAAGCAAGCTAAAACTTATACAAACAAGGAGATCAGGGAAAGAATAGATACGCTCACCACTCTAACGAATGATGAAATATTGAGCCTTGGAAAGGGTACATATCATGTCAAAATGACTATTGAAAGACGAGAGGAGCTTGTTAAGAACATTTCAATAGCTTTACACGACGCATCAGCTGAGGGTGAATCGGGACGCGGCAGCGTTGTCGTCAAGCAAATTGCTACGGTCTATGCGCAGGATATTATTGATCACGAGCGTATCGTGGATGAGGACGGCAAGAGCTATCATTTCAAGGATATTTACGACGAAAGCTCGCTTTCAAAGCTCGTTCAGAATACTGCCGAGAAGCTTTACGAATCGTTTGCAGATATAGGAAATCAGACGCATAATGCTGGTTATCAAGCGGCGGTGAGGGCAGCTTCACAGAAGATAAGAAAAGAATTTGCCGATAAAGAAACAGGCGATGCAATGCTCCGCGCCAAGAGAGATGTTTCATACGAAGCAACAAGACTTAAGGAAATGTCTCAAAGACAAAAGAGGGGCATTGAGGACGACGGAATAAGCCTCGTTACAAAGGCTTTGGGATCAATTGTCGATGCAAAAGGCAACATAATTCTTAAACGAATTGATGCGGCGGTGAACGAGGCGAGCAGATTTTTAGAGGCACAAGGTTTACGCGACGAAGAAGGCGTACTTGCAGCGTTCGTTAAGGAAAACGAAACGGAGTTATCATATCTTGTTGGTGAGTTCCAACTCATGCGACAAGGTAAAACGGATGAAATGCTTTCGGGTCGGGAAATGAGAATGCTTGCTAAGATTCTTGGCGGTATGTATCGCGTGATCAGAGAATACAATCAGGTCTACGTTGACGGTCACTGGGTCGATATGGACAAGCTCGCGCAGGAAAGCGTTTCCGATATGACGTCCTTCTTTGGTGACAAGCAATACAAAAACGCGGTGACAAGATTCTTCGGTGAGAAGATCGGCAAGAGGATAAACGAGCTGTATTTTTACAACATTCTTTCTCCCGAGAACGTTATCGAGGCGCTTGAGGGTTACAAGAACGGCGGTATTCTCAAGTCGCTTTATCACTCGGTCAGAGTGGCAAGGCAACGCTCGGAGCATCTCTCCGTTAAGCTCAAAAAGCCCTTTGCGGAGTTTCTTGACGCAAAGGGTGAGGTGGAGGTTAAGCCCGCTGCAAAAAGAACCTCGGGAAATAAGATAGCACCCGATATGACGGATGCTGAGAGATATAATATGCTTAAGAACAGAAAGCTTTCGCTGTCAGCAAAATCAGACAAAAACGTCCTTGTTGACTTACAAGAAAAAATTGGAATTTCTGATGATGATATAGAATACTCAAAATACGGCGACAGAAAGAAACTGTTCAAGAAGCTTGGTGATGAATTTTCGGTGTATCATAAGTATAGCAACGCCGATATACAGCTTGACTTTTCATTCTCTAAAGGAAATATGGGTGAAAGTGTCAGCAAGCAAGGCAAAAATTTCTTGCAAATGGCAAAGATGTTAACTTGTCTTGATGAGGTGGTGGAAAATGCTATCGGAATTGAGGTCCATAATAGAAATAGAGATGGATATAAAGCTGATAATACATTAGAAAATGTGTATGTTTTAGCAAGTGCTTTCGTTGATGGGGATAATATTGTTCCTGTAAAGCTGGAAATAAAAAAATTCTCCGATAAGGAGAATACACTTTATGTAGCAATAGCATTAGAAAACATAAATATAGACGGGATCGTAAAGCAAGAGGTCGCCAAGAATGGCGTTGCCCGACAATACTCTCCCCCGTCTGATATTAGTATAGCACAGTTTTTCAAAAAAATCAACACCAAAGATGAAAGTTTTTTGAAATACGTTCCCGACGGATTCTTGAATGAGGAACAAAAAGCGTCGAAAAAACGCGAACTTGATAAGGATGCGGAGAAATACGGGCGGAAGAGTGACGGAACCAATAGTGCGAAAACAGAACAAGCTCGAAAAATTGACCCGACTTGGAAGGACGAGAAGGGCAGAAAGAGAACGTACCGACAGAAGATTAACGAGAAGATCGTCAACGTCAACGGAAACGAGATCACGCTCGGCGAGGGAATTTATCTCTATATGCTCACCAAGCGTGAGCAATCGCACGCGGGATTGCGCGATGCGGGTTTTGTTACATACGACGAAAACAATCAGCGCAAAAAGAAATTCAAGATCGAGGACGTCGAGGCGGCGCGCGATTTCCTTTACGGTCAGTTTGACGATGCGGACAAGTCTTACATCGCTATGGCAGAAGAATTCTTTAACAAGACGTCCACCGAGATCAAGTCCGAGGGCGGAGAGGCTTATCTTGAAATCATATTGACATTTCAGTATTTTTGTGCTATAATACCACTCGCAGCCATATTGAACGGTCGCGCGCGGTCATGCCGAGAGGTATCCGCGTGAGGAAAGTCCGGGCTTCATAGGGCAGGGTAACTGATAACGTCAGCCGCGGGTAACCGCCGGGAAAGTGCAACAGAAATAGACTGCCCGAATTTTTCGGGCGATGGTGGAAAGGTGAGGTAAGAGCTCACCCACTCCTACGGTAACGTAGGTTTGCTGTAAACCCTACTCGAAGCAACACCCCCAAAGTATGCGTTTGCCCGACCTTCCCGATTGGGAATGCTTGGGGTGGCACTCGGCGAGAGCCGAGAAGCTCAGCGGTGACGCTGGGCGAAGATTGATGACCGTTTTAAATGACAGAACCCGGCTTACAGATAAGACTGCAAAAAAAATCCGTCGATGCTCGACGGATTTTTTGTTTTATTATTTGCCGCTTGGCTTTTTGTTTGTTATCTTTCCGTATATCACGTAGCCGATAAGGCTTACGATGGCTATTCCTGCGAAAATATATATCGCCGTCATGATCTGGGAGTTGCCCAACGCGTCGCCACCGATGGTTGACGAAACAATGGAGGGTATGCGCGCAAAGGTTGTCAGGAGGAGATATTGCCATATCTTCATGTCCGTAAGTCCAACAACGTATGTCAACATATCCTTGGGTGTTCCCGGTATCAAGAACAGGAGAAACGTCATGGCGCTTCTCTGCGCGGGATTGTTGAGTATTGGAAGGGAATTGAGGTCTGTATCGGGGAAAAATGTTTTGAACAGCTTAAGACCGAATTTTCTTGTGAGCAGGATGGCGATAACGCTTCCCAAAACTGCACCGATAAGCACAAATACTGCGCCCCAAAACCAGCCAAATACAAAGCCCGCCGCGGACTCAACAAGCTCGCCGGGAACAAACGCGACCACTACCTGAAGTGCGGTTACAAGTATCATTATCGCGGCTCCGAGTATGTAATTCTGCTCCACGAGCTTTCTTATCGGCTCGGCGTCTGTGAAATACTCCTTCATCAAGATAACGCCGACAACGGTTGCCGCTATAAACAGTGCGGATATGATGCTCAACACGGTTGCCGCTCTGATCTTTGTCTTTTTTGAGACCTTTGTTTTAGCAGGCGTTTTTTGCGGATCTTGGTCTTGCTTTTGCGCTTCGGTAATTGGTTCAGCGCTCAATTGTTTTGGCGCGCTGTTTTGCTGATCTGTAAATTTGTCCATATCGTTTCCTTTGCTTGAATTGCTAAAATAGTTGTCACATAGGGAGCGTTACCGTAAAGGTGCTGCCCTCGCCTAACTTGCTCTCAACCTTTATACTTCCGCGCGCGAGAGTAATGATTCTTTGCACGATGTTGAGTCCGATCCCGTGACCGCGAGTTTTATGCGACGTATCGCCCTGATAGAATTTCTCAAAAATTCTCGACAGAGTGGACTCGTCCATTCCGACTCCGCTGTCGCTTATCTTGCATATCACAAGGTCGTTTTCGGTGTACAGCTTACACGATATCTTGCCGCCGCTCTCAGTGAATTTTACCGCGTTTGAAAAGAGATTCATCCACACGTGCGACATCATCTCCTCATTGAAATTATATTCAATTTCGTCAAGCTCCAGCTCAAACTCTATATTCTTTTCTCCCCACGCCTCCTCGAGCAAAATTATAACGTTTCGTATCTGCTCGTCGAGAAGAAAATCCGTTCTGTCGCTTACTATCTGCTGGTTTTCAAGCTTGGAGAGCAGCAGAATATTTGTCGACATATTGGCAAGCCTTTCGGATTCCGACACGATGATATCGAGATATTCCCGTTTTTGCTCCTCGGTTAGCTGCTCGCTTTGCATCTGCTTGGCAAATCCGCGTATCAGCACGATGGGCGTTTTGAATTCATGGGAGAAATTGTCGATGAAATCGTTTCTGAATATCTCAATTCCGTCAAGCTCGGTTGCCATCTGGTTAAAGGAGCGCTCCAGATCGCCAAACTCGGAGATCTGCCCCTTTTTATCCTTTTCCTTTACCCTTGTTTTATAGTTTCCCTTGGATATTTCACGCATGCCCTCGCTTATTTTATCCAGACGCTTGAAAATAAAGCGGCTGGCGATGGAGGTGAGCGCAACACCCACTACCACACAGGATAGAGCCACCGCGCCTATGAGTGCGGTCGAATTGAGAGGAATGTCCACAGTCAGTAGACTTCCTTGAATGATATAGAATATCGTCGCGGTAAAGACGCACGTTATGAGAAAGAGAAAGAAAACGATTATGGAAAACCAGAATCGCATGGTGTATCGATGCTTTATCTCTTGACCCGATGCCGTTACTATCTGCCACTTTTTTGGCTTTTTGTCCTTTTTGCGCTTGCTTGCGTCGTCCGCCCTTTTGGCTTTTGCGGAGCTATTTATCTTCTTTGTCATTTGTGATGCACCGCTTTGTAACCGAGTCCACGCACGGTAGATATTTCAAAATCGGGATTGCTTCTGTATCTGTCGCGCAAACGGCTGATATGCACGTCCACGGTACGCTCGTCGCTTTCGCTATCCATGTCCCATATCTCGTCCATAAGCTGACGCCGGGTAAATATCTTGTTGGGGTAGGACAAAAGCTTGAAAAGCAAAAGGAATTCCTTTTGCGGCAGCTCCTGCTCGCCCTCGGGAGAATGCACCGTGAGCGAGTCGTAATAAAGCGTGGTTGAGCCCACGGTGAGCTTATGCTCGTTGATTATTTTGGAACGGCGCAGCAGCGCACCTACGCGCAAGACCATTTCCTCCTCGTCCACGGGCTTTGTCATATAGTCGTCCGTTCCGATAATAAAGCCCTTTCGCTTGTCAAGGGGGGATTGCTTGGCGCTTACCATAAGAATGGGTATATTGCAGCCTGATTTTCGCAGGGTATCCGTGAATTCAAAGCCGTCCATGCGCGGCATCATTATGTCAAGTATTATAAGGTCAACGTGTTTTTTGTCAAGGAGATCCAAAGCCTCGATGCCATCGCACGCGGTAAGCACGGTATAGCCATACTGACCCAGCACAGTTGCCATAAGCTTTCTCTGATTGGCATCATCCTCAACCACCATTATGTTGAACATACACTTGCCTCCAAACGTGTTATCTCTCGGTTTGTTCGCGCGTCCACGTATGCAAAGCATACGTTTTTTGGGGGCTTGGTTATCAAGCCGTTTCTTTTGGACCCACAAAGAACAGTATAATACAATTTTGCTTTTTTGTCAATACGGTGCGGGCAAAACATAGTCATTTTGTCCATAAAAACGTCAAAAACAGAGCATAAATCTCCCCATATTTGTGCATTAATGTAAAAAATGTGCCGAAAGGGCAGAAATGCTGAAATTTGCTTGATTTCGGTAGTTAATTATGATATAATAGTAGTTACTTGTTGCACAGGAGTTGTAATGTTGTAATATTGTAAAGAAACAGGAGTGACATTATGGATTGGTGGATAGCTTTACCGGTAGCTGTGGCGTTTATGTATATTTTTACGGTCGCGTGGCTGCTTCCAAGGTTCTTTTTGCAAAATAGATACAAGATAAAGGTAGTCAGAGATAGGGGAATAAGGAAATACAAGAGTCCGGACGATAAGCGAGCGATCGTTTACGAGCCCGATCTGCAGACAAGAAAATATATAAAGCAGTACGTCCTTACCGATGACGGAAGGGAAAAGGTGCTGAAATGCAAGATCTCGGAGGATATCTCATATCTCGAATACGATATCGCTTTGTTTGACGGACGGCACAAGGTATACAAGGTGCTCAACGTGTGTGATATGATCGAGGAGCAGGGATATACGCAGCCTGTGGCGCTGCCCGCTGAGACCTCTTACGTTACGATCATTTTAAGCAGAGTTAACAACGATCAGCTGCATCGTCCGCTGAGAGCGCGCATTTCGTTTGTTAAGGCTTTGTCGTTTGTTTTACTTTCTCTGTTGATGTCGGTCGTAACGGCGTTTGCTTTTAAGATCGGATTTGCCAATTCCTTTGGCGGTGTGTTCAGACAAAGCTTTTTGGGTAATTATTCGGGACACGTCGTGACACTTGTTATGTCGCTTGTGTTGTGTCTGGTAGCCGTGGTAGCGGTTTCCTGCATTTTGTTAGTAAGAAATTTCCGTATCAGTAAAAAGGTGAGAAGAAGATAATGCGTCGAGAAGAAATTTTATCTAAGGGTACATATGTGCATCCTCAGGTCTCTGATCTGATTGGTGTAAAGCAATACATAATCCTCAGGCACAAGGGCAAAAAGGCTGTGCTTTTGAGATTGAATAACGAGCGCAACGAGATGGCTACTGGAGTCTCTCTGCGCGTCCGTCAGTATGACGTGCGCGGGCAACTGGTCGGCGTGGAGGAGGTAAGCCTTGGTGGGCTGAAGATCGAGCCTCTTGCAGACTATGCTATGGAGGAGCCTGTAGTTATTTCCGAGCGTTGCGTGGATTTTAAGGTGGACATAGTTTCCGCAAGCTATAGCGACTACACCTACTACGTGGCGGGCGACGAGGCTCATATCACGTATCGCAAGGAAAAGGTGGATCTGAGAAGACCTATAAACCGCGATGCTCTTCGCGCGAAAATGGGTGGAAAAAAGCAGGCGGTGTCGGTAAGATCGCTAAAGGCGCCTATCCTCATGCTTATCGCCTGCGTTGCGGTTCTGGTGGCTATTGGCGCGGTGTGCGCGATACAGCTCGTGCAATATATGTCCAGCGAGACCTGCTTTACGCTTGATAACCTCAACTACGAGTTTATGACCGACAACAAGGAAGACGGTCCTATAAGACTTGTAGGATATACGGGTTACGCGAAAAATTTGGTGATCCCCGCCTCTATAGAGGGATATCCTATCGGCGCTATATCCAAGGATGCCTTTTCGGGAACCGCGCTTGTAAGCATAACCGTAGAGGGTGATACCGTAATAGAGGATAACGCATTCAAGAACTGCACCAAGCTGACAAGCGTGAAATTCAGCGGAAAAGCAACCTTAGGGCAGTACGCGTTCAGCGGATGCTCCAAGCTTTCAAGCGTTGATCTCGGCGAAGGTGTCGAGTCTTTGGGCGCGTATTGCTTTAATGGCTGTACGGCACTTAAGAGCATAAAGCTTCCCGATTCGCTTGCATCGATAGGGGACGGAGCCTTTGCGGACTGCAAGAACCTCGAGGCTTTGACTGTTCCCGACGGCGTGCGGAATATCGGCTCGTTCATCTTGAAAAACTGCAAAAAGATAAAAACACTTGTCGTTCCTTTCATAGGTTCTACCGTCAATGAGGCAAAGACGCTTGGATATTTCTTTGCCGACAGTAAGAATACGTCTGTTCCCAAGGTGCTTACGGACGTGACCGTTACCTCGGACACCGTTATAGGCAACGGCGCGTTTAAGGGCTGCTCCAATATTGAGAGCGTAAATTACGTTGCCTCTGTTACAAGCATTGGCGACAACGCCTTCTCGGGCTGTAAGGAGCTTTTCAACTTCAGCATTGATGAGACCGTGGAGTATATAGGTGTCAGCGCGTTTGAAAACTGCACGTCCATGACCGTTGCCAATATTCCAAAGGGAATAAAGGAAATAAAGGACGCGTCGTTCAAGGGCTGCTCCAGACTTTCCATATTAACGCTCCCAAGCGGACTTGTTTCCATTGGCAAGGACGCCTTTAACGGTTGCGTTCTCGTCAAAAAGCTGGCGGTTCCTTCCTCGGTCGTTTCCATAGGGGAGGGCGCATTTAACAATTTCAGATCTCTTACCGAGCTTACCGTTCCGTTTATAGGACACTCGGCTAACGACGCAAAACCGCTTATCGAGATGTTTGGCTCGGATATGGCAAGATCCATCAGGAGAGTAAGCGTTACCTCGTCACAGTCGGTGTGCGCGGGCGCGTTCAGAGATCTTCGCTCGCTGGAAACGGTATTTTTGGCGGACAGTATTTTAAGCATCGGAAGCGAGGCATTTTGCGGATGTGAAAGCCTTATTTCCGTGGATATGTCAGAAAAGATAACAAGCATTGGTGATCGCGCGTTCTTTGGTTGTAAGGACCTTACGCTGATAGATCTGCCAATTGAGCTTACAACGATAAACGAATCGTTGTTTGAGGGATGTACGTCGCTGTACGAGATCAGTATCCCCGATAGTGTTACTGAAATAAAGCCGGGCGCCTTTAAGGGATGCTCATCTCTTAATGAGATAATGTGGGCGGACCAGATAGAAGTTATTGGCGAGCATGCTTTCTTTGGCTGCTCTAACCTTGGCGCGGTAAGTATTCCGTCCTCTGTTACCGAGATCGCTAACGGAACGTTTGAAAACTGCACGGAGCTTTCCGTCGTCGCCATGCCCGCGACTATCACAAGAATAGGTGACCGCGCGTTTGCGGGATGTACCTCTATGTCGGGAATAGATCTGCCCGTTCGTCTTGAGGTGCTTGGTGATTGCGCGTTTGCGGGATGTACCATGCTCAGAACGTTTACGCTCCAGCTCGGAGTTGAGGAGATAGGCAGCGGAGTGCTTTTTGGATGTACGTCTATAACCGAGATAACGGTTCCTTATATGAGCGCAACGCCCGATGACGACAGAAAGAGCGGATGTTTAGGCTATTTGTTTGATACCGAGGGCGAGAGCAACGATCTTGTTCCTGAATCTCTCAGTATAATTACGCTTACCGATTCCGCGATAGTATCGGAGGGCGCGTTCTCAGGATGTGAATTTTTGAATGCCGTGGTTCTTCCCACGGGAGTTCAAGAGATAGAAAAGGACGCATTTTCAGGATGCGCGTCGCTCACCCAGATGCTGCTTCCCGAAAGCGTTGATACGGTGGGCGCGGGCGCGTTTGAAAACTGCACGTCTCTGACCCTTGTAAATCTTTCCCGCGCGATCAAGAAGATAGATGATCGTACGTTTGCGGGATGCGAGTCTTTGTGCGAGATAAAATTGCCCGAGTCCATCACTCACGTTGGCAATCAGGCGTTTGAGGGATGCAGCTCCCTTGTGAGAGTGACCATGCCCGATGGCGTCGTTTCGCTTGGTCAAGCAATGTTCAGCGGATGCACATCTCTTGAGGAGCTAACCGTTCCGTTTATCGGAATTTCAAGACAAGAGGGCGGATCGTTTGCTGATCTTTTCGGCGAAACTTCTCCCGCGTCGCTGGTATCCGTAAAGGTGACAAGCGCCGAGATCATTCCCGATCATGCCTTTGACGGAATGACAAGCTTAAAGAGTATAGAGCTCAATGACGAGGTAAGAATGATAGGCCGTGAGGCTTTCGCGGGATGTACATCTCTTGAGAGCATAATTATTCCAAAATCGGTTATAAGCATCGGTCAGTACGCGTTCATGGGATGCGACTCGCTTACTTCGCTTACCGTACCCTTTGTGGGAACGGAGAGGGACAACGGCTCGGGCATGACGTCTGTTTTCGGTGACAGCGTTCCGCAGAGCTTAAAGAAGGTGACCGTTACCCATACGTCCACGATACCGTCCAATTGCTTCCTTGGATGCGCGTATATTGAGGAAGTGGTAATGCTATCCGACGTTGAGTCCATCGGTGACTGCGCGTTCATGGGCTGCTACTCGCTTGGCAATATCGAGCTGCCAGAAACGGTACAGACAATAGGTAGGGAAGCGTTCTACGGTTGTATAGGAATAACTAAAATAACGGTTCCCGAAAGCATTACGTCCATCGGTGAGGATGCCTTCAGAAACTGCTACAGACTTTTTGAGGTCTACAATCTCAATACAGACGTTGTTGAGGTTGTCAGAGGAAGCGGAAGTCACGGATACGTTGGATATTACGCGATAAACGTTTATCACGTAGACCAGAATTCCTGCAAGACAGAGAATGACGGATACGAGTTCTTAAAGAGCAATGAAGACGGAATGTGGTACATTGTAAACTACGTAAATCAGCCCGAGCAGGTATTGCCCGATAGCTTTGACTATGAGGGAACTGTCATTGAGCAATACCGTATTCCTTCATATCTGTTCTATCAGGATGGGGAGATGCTCAGCATTGCGATGCCGAGCGCGGTTTTGGAGGTCGGACGTTACGCCTTCTACGGTTGTACCGCGCTTACTGAAGTAAATATGGGGGATAGCAACGTGCAGGAGATCGACGAGTATTCGTTCTACGGATGCGTTGCGCTTGAAACGGTCACTATGCCCGACACGGTCAAGGTCATAAGGGACAGCGCCTTTGGTGGATGTGTCGCCTTGTCCGAGATCACAATGTCCAGAGGACTTGAGGAGATAGGATACAGAGCATTCTACGATTGCTCTTCACTCACGTCTATAACCCTTTATCACAACGTGGTTTCGATAGCTGATGACGCGTTTATCGGATGCGATACTCTATATGAGGTGTTCAACGCAAGCATTCTTGAGGTAACGCTTGGCGGAGAGGATAACGGATACGTTGCGTATAACGCATATATCGTCCACAATTCGCTTTACGACGAAAAGCTTCATGACGTTACTATAGGAAATCTTGTATTCAAGAAGAGTGATGACAGCTGGTTCCTTGTAGGACATAACGAAACCGGCGATACACTTGATCTTACATCCTTCCAATACGGCGGAAAAACAGTTAATTCTTACATTATAGTCGCTCGCGCGTTCCAAAATGACGGTCATATCGTAACGGTCAATATAGGCAACGCGGTTGAGGTGATAGGAACCGACGCGTTCCGCGATTGCACCGCGCTAAAGAACGTTTCGTTTGCCAACAATACCACGTACACAAGCTTTGACGACGAATGGTTTGAGGGCTGCTACGCGCTTGAGACCGTGGTTTTCCCCGTGAGCATTCAGTCCATAGATTGCGAAGTGTTCCGTGATTATGACAATCTTAAATCTGTTTCCTTTGCGGGCAACGTTTCGTTGGCAACGCTGCCTTTGGGAATCTTCTCGTCGTGCGATTCACTCAGCGAGATAATCTTCCCCGACGGTCTTGTCCTTATGGAGCAGGGAGCATTTTATAACTATCGTTCGCTTGAGAACGTTTCGTTTGAAAATTGCAGAAACATCTCGGTTATTCCCGCGGGTGCTTTCAGAGAATGCTATGCACTCAGGAGCGTTATATTGCCCGTGAATATTCAGGGTATCGAGTCGGGCGCTTTTGAAAGCTGCTCGGCGCTCGAGAGCATTACCATACCGGAGGGTGTTAAGTACGTTGGCGAAAACGCCTTTGCGTACTGTAGTGAGCTTGCCTCCGTATCATTGCCCACGTCCTTGAAGCGTATCGACGGTTGGGCGTTTGCGTACACGGGTATCGAATCGTTAACGGTTCCCGGAAACGTTGATGAGATAGGCAATTACGCGTTCTATTCTTGCTGGGCGCTTCAAAGCGCGGATCTCTCCGCGGCGACACAGCTGACCGCGATAAGTTCGGCTATGTTCGGCTATTGCAATCAGCTCGGTAGCATCATCCTGCCTTCAAGTATCACAAAGATAGGTTCGACATCGTTTGCAGGATGCGAAAAGCTTACGTCGGTGACCCTGCCCAGAAGAGTCAACACGATAGAGTACGACGCGTTCAACGGCTGCTACTCGCTTGAATCTATAAATATCCCCGCGGGTGTTACGGCGATAGAAAGCAATACGTTTGCAAATTGCTCCGCGCTTGTCGAAATAACACTTCCAAACGGTCTTTTAAGAATAGGAGATTACGCTTTCTCGGGATGCGACGCGTTGAAGACGGTAACGGTACCGTCCAGCGTGGAATATATCGGATCGGGAGCATTCTACTCTTGTTCGGCTCTTGAAAGTGTGATCATCAACAGCGCCAACAGTATAGGCAGCTATGCGTTTGAGTATTGCGAAGCTCTGAGTTCAGTTACGTTGCCCAATAACCTTTATTCTCTCGGATACAGAGCGTTTGCTATGTGTACCGCGCTTGAAAGCATAACCTTCCCCCGCGATCTTCAATTGATAGAGGATCAGGTGTTTGAGGAATGTAGCGCGCTTGAGAGCGTGGATATGTCAGGTGCTTATAGCCTTACAAGCACGGGAAGCAACGTTTTCAGATACTGTAGCGCACTTACTGACGTAACGCTGCCAAACAATCTCAGTATCATCGGCTCGGGCGCGTTCAGAGGATGTAACGCGTTGACGTCCATCGTTATCCCGGCGTCTGTCAGCGATATATACAGCAACGCGTTCAGTGACTGCGTTTCCATCATTGAGATATGGAACCTTAGCGAGATGGATATCGTCGCGGGATCCTCGTCCTACGGCGAGATCGCCATAAATGCCATCGTGGTTCACGATTCCTTGTCCGACGTGGCACTTACATTCGACACCGTTGAAAAAGACGGAGTAACCTTCTACTTTGCTATAGCGCAATCCGAGAATACGGTGTATCTCTACAATATAGATACTGCCTTGGAGATCTATCTTTATGAGTTGCCCGAGTACGACACGGATTACATCGTGTCGCATCATTTGGAATCCATGCCCGATTGTTCGTTTATCATTCCCACCTGCGTGGTTGGAATACATCAGAACACATGGAACCGTTGGATTTACTACAACGTATATTATTGCGGCACGTACCAGCAGTGGGAGCAGATGATGCAAAGCAACGGAATATACGATTATTGGAACGTATATTCGTACGTTGAATGTAAGCATGAATATGATAGCACTTGGACCTACGACTCGGAAGGAAACGTTTCTTTGGAACGTTCGACGTTTACCGTGACAACGGTAAAGGAGCCTACGTGTACCCAAAAGGGTCAGGCGGAGAACTCGTGTGATGAGTGCGATTACGTTTATTATACGGATATGGAAACAGCTCCTCACCAAGCGGGCGAGGAAGGCTTGTGCGTCCATTGCGGAATCGCGCTAATGACGCCCGAAATGAGCGAAGAATATCTGAGCTTTGATCCGGATTATACGTTTGAGCTTGACGATGAGGGAAGATGGGTCTCCAATAACGGCGGTCAGCATTCGACAGAGGCGATAATGACGTTTACCGCCACACAAAAGATGACCGTTACGGTGCATTACTCGGTATCGTCCGAGAGCGGATGTGACAATATGATAATAACGACACGGTACGATACTCTTGCGTACATTTCCGGAGATTCGGGAGTGATGGCTGCCACGGTAGAGCTTGAGGCGGGAGATTATATCACCTTCAACTACACTAAGGACATAAGTGTGGACACTTATGATGACTGCGCGATAATATATTCTATCGCTATCGTAACGGAAAGCGTAGAGCCCCAGCCTTAAGGCAAGCATAACAATAATAACTAATGAAAGAAAAAGGTGTCCTGTCGGCAGATAACACTGCCGACGGGGCAAAAGCCAGCAGAGATCTGAAAAAACACACTCGGAGAAAGAAATGCTGAAATACGAGAATATAATTCAAAAACTGACAGTTAAACAGAAGATAGCCTTGCTTACGGATATCGGATGCCTTGCGGATCCCGAATACGTTGAGCTTGGCATACCTTATACGTCCATACGCACGCTTTGTGACATTCTTGATGCAACGGGAGAGCATATAAGTGCGTATACTTTGGCGCGTTCGTGGGACTCGGACGCGATAGGAGAGCTTACGCGTGAATTGTCAACTGCGGCAAAGCGCGACGGCGTTAACTATATCGTCGCACCCTCGCCAAAGATCAAGTTCTCTCCATACGACTGCGCAATGTCCGAGGATCCTTATCTTTCGGGAGCATTGACAGGCGCATATCTGAATGCCGTGCATCGCGCGGGTCTTCCCGCGTGTATATCGGGATTCAGTCTTACTGATGAAGATATCAAGTACATGGATATTGAGCTTAATCAAAGGATCCTGTACGAGTATTTTATATATCCTTTCAAGCTCGCGTCGGAAACGGGAGATTGCCATTCGGTAATGGGCTCTGTGGAAGGACCGGGCGGGGAATACGGTGACCTTAACCTCAAATTGACGCTTTCGGCGGAAAGCGGACTGTTCCACGTCAATATGAACGTTCTTTGTGACGAGCATACGCCCGAGGCAACCGCGGAGGTGTGGCACGCGGGCGGCATAGTTATGCAGGGCGTATCCACGGTTCTTGATCTTGCGTACGAAAAGTATCAGCATATAGTTGAGGCTATACAGGAGGGTCATGCCACCGTAAACGACCTTGAGGAAGCCTTCGCGGACGGAAGCGCTATCAGCGATGAAATGATGGATGCCGCCGTTGAGCGCGTGATAGACTTTGCCTTTGCGTGCAGAGCCGAGCGCGGCAGCGATGCGGAGATATTTGAAAACGTACCTTGCGCGGATTCGGAAATAAGGGTAGCCGATATGGGTGCCGAGATAAAGGTGGAGTCCTCCGATATAGTCGTGGAGCAGAGCGTTTCCGGTGACGGTATAAGCGTTGAGCCTCAGCCGTCCGCAAAGCAAGACGACAAGAGCCGCGCGCCATACATTTCCGAGAGCATGTTCAAGGCGGTAAGAGAATCCATTGTCTTGCTTAAAAACAACGGAAAAACCTTGCCGATAAGGACGGGATACCGTATCGCCATGATAGGTGATATAGCAATGTCGGGAGAGCAGACGGATTATCTGAAGCAGCTTTCAAAGCGTATTCCCAACCCCTGCGTGGGATTCGCAAGGGGATATGCCATGAATGAGGACAGGAGCGAGGGGCTTATTGAGGAAGCCCGTGAGCTTGCCTCCAACGCCGACATCGTATTGCTGTTTTTGGGTATAGACAACAAAAGACTTGATAAGCTTTCTTTGACAAAGCATATCGAGCTTCCCGCAAACCAGGCGGCGCTGCTTGACGCAATGAGCCGCTATATGCACAAGACCGTGGTGATAATCGGCGGAGACGTTTTGCCTGCCGCGCGGTTTGACAGATCGGTAAAAACACTCTTGCTTGCGCCCATTGGCGGGCTTAATTGCGCGCATGCGCTTGCCGAGGTGCTGACAGGCTCATATAACCCCTCGGGAAGACTTAACGAAAGCTATTATGACGATCCCGTGGAGCGCGCGGAGACTCTCCGACGCTATAAGGATATGAAGCGCAATAAGATCGGGCCGTTTATGGGATATAGGCATTACGACAGCTCCGATCTGGCAATAAGGTATCCTTTTGGATACGGAATCGGCTATACGTCCATCATATATTCGCATTTGCGCATAGTGGGCAACACTGTTGAGTTTTTCGTGCAGAATATAGGTCGTATGGCGGGTACCGAGGTGGTTCAGGTATACGTTGGAAAAGAAGATTCCGCTTATATCCGTCCTCGAAAGGAGCTTAAGGCATTTGCCAGAATAGAGCTTGGCCCCATGGAGACCAAAAAGGTAAGTATAAAGCTTACAGACCCGTTGATATACGATGAGGAGCGCAAGTGCTACGTCGTGGAGGACGGAAAATATGAAATATACGTCGGAGCCTCTGTCAGCGATATAAAGCTGAAGGGAAAAATGACGTTTGTTGGCGAAAAGCCCGCCGAACAGCAAACCGAGGCGGGCAAACGATCCGATTATTTGCAGTCGGATTCCAATATAATATCGGACAAGTATACGTTGGAGGCAGAGTATCGTAAAATGAAAAGATCTTGGAAGTGGAAATTATGCTATATAGCCAGCCTGATCGTTGCTGCGCTGTTAAATGCGGGTGTATTTTTGCTATCAAACCAATTTGGCGAGATATTTAGCGTATTCGGTAATACGATCTATGGCGCTATAACCTTTATTGACATTTGTATTTTTGCGTTCATCGTGTTCTTTGTCGTGATGGATATAGTAACGGCACGCCGCATCCGACGCGCAAAGGCTCTGGAGGACAGACAGAGATCGGAGCAGAATTTTGAGGACGCTGTAAGCGTTGAGAACCTCACCGCAGACGAGCTTTTTGTCAAGGAGTTTGACGAGGTTATTGCTAACGCCAAGGCGATCAAGGCTCGCAAGGGCTTTGACCTTTCGGATTTCTCACAGTTTGTGGATCACGATCAAACCTTCCCGTTTGCTTGCCGTGAGCTTAAGAATTACGCTGAGAGACTTGGAATCAAGCTTTCAGACGATTCGCCCGCGTCCATTCTTGCCGCCTTCGCAACGTCAAGACTTTTGGCGTTGAATTCCATGAACGATGAAAAGATGCAGCGATTCATACATATGCTTAGCGGATTCTTTAAGTGCCCCGTTTGCTATGACGTGATAGGTCAGGATTATGCTGACGGCAGCCTGCTTTACGTCAAGGACGAAAAGGGAGCGATGAAGGAGAGCGCCGTTATGCAGATGATCAACGACGCAAGAGAGCATAAGGAGATCATTCATTTTGTCACTCTTTCCAACGTAAGAGCGGAGGATATGTCCACCCTGTTTTCGCAGTATATCCGCTATTTTAACAACCCCGAAAGAGAATGTAAGATCACTGTTAAGGGTGTTGATGAAAAGGTGGTTCTGCCCGAGAACATCTGGTTTGTGGTGTCCTTGGCAGAGGAGGAGAAGACCCAGAATCTTCCTATATATATGACGGAGCTTATGTCTGTCTTGGACGTTGATTTTGTCGAGTGTGAGGAATGCTTAGAGGACGCGGAGTATCGCTCGCTTGGATATTATCAGATAAACTATCTTGCGGAAAAGTGCAAGAATGGCTTTGAGATGACAGAGGAGCTTTGGAAAAAGGTGGATAGCCTGGAGGGCTACGTACACAAGCACTCTTCCTATCATTTCGGCAACAAGCTCTTGCTCAGACTCGAAAAATATCTTTCCGTATTCTGCTCTTGTGAATATGCGATGATGGTTGCGCTTGACAACGCCCTGAATTCCAACGTTCTGCCTGTTCTTGGGGCGGTGCTTGATGGCAAGCTTGCCGAGGATGACAGGGGATTGCTTGAGGCTATCGAGCTTTACTTTGGAGAAGAAAACGTGCCTTGCTGCCGCAAGACACTTAAGGGCGTAGTTATTTCGGAAGAATGACATAAGGTGTTTAATTGATAGGAGTTACATCGATGATTTGTAATGTTGTGGAAAGAGTATTGCTCTCTGATACGCGTGTTTGCGCGGGTATATTCGACGTGCTGTTTTCAAAGCCCGCCATCGTGGCATATATACTCGTTGTATTTGAGGTGATAGGTATTCTTGTGGCAAACATGATGTCACGTGACCTTGGCAAAAAGACAGGCTCTGTGGCAAACGGTAAAGTCGGCGCGAAAAACGCGGGCGATTCTGAGGGTAAGACAGACGACACCCCCGAAGAAGAGGATAGGGCGCCGAGATTCTGCATGCTGTGCAGGATAGACGAGAACAGAGCGCAGTATTCGGAGAAGGTGTTTGACGATG
>SVTF01000031.1 GCA_015063905.1 Oscillospiraceae bacterium
TCTTGTCAAGCTTTTTGCCCTATATGGTGCTTCCGATATTCACCGTCATGCAAAAGCTTGACAAGAGATATATAGAGGCGGCGGCTGACCTCGGCTGCAACTCATGGCAGACTATGACAAAGGTTATAATGCCGCTTACTGTTTCGGGAGTTATTTCGGGCATCACCATGGTGTTCGTTCCCTCTATCAGTACCTTCTATATCTCGCAAAAGCTGGGCGCGGGCAAGATAGACCTCATAGGCGACACTATCGAGCGACTTTTCCAGAACACAAGCACCTATAACGTTGGTGCGGCGGTATCGCTGGTAATGATGATACTCATACTTATCTCCGTTGCGATAATGAATAAATTCTCGGACGATGACGGAGGTATAATCATATGAAGAAATTTCTTTCCGGCGGATATATGTTCCTTATATTCGCGCTATTGTACGCTCCCATCGTCGTGCTGATCATTTTTTCATTTAACGACGGCGGAACACTAAGCGAATTCACAGGCTTCTCTTTCGTTTGGTACGAGGAACTGTTCCACGACGAAGAGGCTCTTACGTCACTCAAAAACTCGCTGGTGCTGGCAGTGCTTTCCAGCCTTATGGCAACCGTTATTGCCACCTTTGCGGCTCTTGGGCTTCACCACATGAAGAACAAGGCAGTTAAGGGCGCTGTAAAATCACTCACCAACATTCCTATGATGAATCCCGACATAGTTACGGGCGTGTCCATGATGCTGCTGTTTGTCGCGGTTGCAACCATCATCAAGGCAAACAATTTTATGGGCTTTGGCACTATGCTTGTGGCTCATACAACCTTTAATTTACCCTACGTTCTGCTTTCGGTAATGCCCCGTTTTAATCAGTTGGACAAATCATTGTCCGAGGCGGCGCAGGACCTCGGATGCACGCCTACGCGCGCATTCTTCACGGTTGAGCTTCCCGAGATAGTTCCCGGCATCATATCGGGACTCATGCTTGGCTTTACAATGTCGCTTGACGATTTCGTAATAAGCCATTTCGTAAGCTCGCCTACATTCCAGACGTTGCCACTCTACGTATACAACCAGACGGTACACAACGTCAAATTCAGCATGTACGCGCTCTGCGCTCTCATAGTTGCGATAATTCTCGTGATACTTCTCATAGTGAATTTCACAGGCTCTGTGAATACAATGAGAAGCCGCAAAAAGCAAAGACGGGGGGTGGCGTAAAATGATAAAAAGGATTGTATCCGTGGCTCTTGCCGCAATAATCATGCTATGCTCCGTTTTGCCGCTCGTATCTTGCAACAGCGAGAACGACAGCGACGTTAAAACACTCTACGTTTACAATTGGGGCGAATATATGTCGGACGGAAGCGAAGGCTCGCTCGACTCTAATGCCGCGTTTGAGCAGTGGTATTTTGAGACCTACGGCGAACGTGTGGAGGTCATCTATTCCACCTATTCCTCCAACGAAGACATGTACGCAAAGCTTTCGGGCGGCGCCGTAAATTACGACGTCATCGTGCCCTCCGACTACATGATAGAGCGTCTTATCAAAGAGGAAAAGCTTCGTCCCCTCAATTATGAAAACATCCCCAACATCAAAAACGTGATTCCCGAGTTTTACGGCGAGAATGCCGAATACGATTACTACGACGAGGGCAACGTATATTCCGTTCCCTACTTCTACGGAATGATAGGTATTATCTATAACACGACCGTTGTGGACAAAGCCGATATAGGTAGCTGGCGTCTGATGTGGAATGAAAAATACAAGGGCAACATCCTTCAGTTCAACAACTCGCGCGATGCCTTTGGCACGGCGCAATATTACCTCGGCATCGACGTAAACAGCGACAATGAGACCGAGTGGCGCGCGGCGCTTGAAAAGCTTAAGGAACAAAAGGATATTGTTCAAGGCTACGTTATGGACGAGATATACAATAAGATGGAAAACGGCTCCGCTGCCATCGCGGCTTATTATGCGGGCGATTTCCTTACGATGTATGAAAACAACGAGGACCTCAATTTCTTCTATCCATCAGAAGGCACCAACCTATATGTCGATGCTATGTGCATTCCAAAAACCAGCCAAAACCCCGAGATAGCCGAAAGATATATAAACTTTATGCTGTCTGAGGAGCCCGCGGTTGCAAACGCGGAATACACGTACTACGCTTCCCCAAACAAGCTCGTTATAGAAAACGAGGAATACATCGAGTATATGTCCGAGATCAAAGAGGACGCATACGAAAAGATGTATGCTCTAGATTCGGTCGACGCAACCTATTACAAAAATCTGACTCCCGAAAAGCTGGCGCTTATCAACAGCCTTTGGGAAGACCTTAAATCCGATATCGAAGTCAGTCCAACCATTTATATTTTGTGCGCAGTGATTATTGGCTCACTCGTTTCTATCGGACTCTTCCTCGGCATCAGGAAAAGGATAAGAAATAACTATTAAAAAATTAAGCGGTGACTTTAAAGTCACCGCTTATTTTATACTAAAAACAGGATTGTCATAGACTTTCTTCCTTGAAAAACTTCTCGATCTCGTGTTGTTTAGCATTACAACTTCCCTGTATCATTTTTGCAGAGCCGCCGCCTTTGCCGCCGATAGCTGCGCTGATAGTCGCCATATTGGCCTTGAGATCGACAGTTTGGCTTGCCATAATGTATTTATATCCCTCATTATCGTTGCCGCAGAACAAAGCGAACACGCGGCGCGTCTTGCACACCGCCTCATTGACAAAATTGCGAGCCGCAAGCATATCGGAAAAATCCTCAAACAGACAAATGGACGCATCCGAGCACTCAAGCTTTTCAAGCTTATATGCCAAAAGCTCACGCCTAAGCGCAGATATTTCCCCCTTGAGTCTTCCCTGTTCCTGTAGCAATCGCTCAACGCCTTCGCCTATCTCAAGCTGCTTTGATGAGATAGCCATAGACACATATCGAACCTGCTCATATCTTTGATTGTAATCGCGCAACGCATCGTATCCGCATTGAATATGAATGCGAACTCCACCCTTGTAGCGAATATAGTCTAAAATCTTAATAAGTCCGATCTCGCCCGTGTTATCAACGTGCGGTGCGCAGCAAGCACACTTATCGTCGCCATCAATATCCACTATCCGCACGCCACTCGTTATGTCAAGCTTGCTTCTGTACTGCATGCTTTCAAGCTGCTCCGCGGACGGATAATATGCCTTCACCTTTTTGCAGGCAAATACCACACCGTTTGCCAGCTCCTCAATTTTGCGTATATCAGCCTCGCCAAGCTCGCCGTCAAAATCCGCCGTAACATCGCCGTCGCCAAGATGAAAGCCAACGTTGCTATATCCATAAAGTCTATGTACAATGCCGGATATTATATGCTCACCCGTGTGATTCTGCATCTTGCGAAAGCGCACTTCAAAATCTATTTCACCATGCACCGCTGAGCCAACTTCAAACGCATCCGATACCTTGTGTATAATAACTCCGTCCTTTTCATCCACGCTCAACACGCAGCATCCGTTGATCTTGCCCGTATCGCAGGCTTGTCCGCCCTCGTTTGGAAAAAACACGGTCTTGTCAAGTATCAAATCAAAGCACCCGTTCTCACACTCGTTGCATTCAACTACCGTGGCATCAAACTCGCAAAGCTTTGAATCTATGTCGAATAATCTTTGGGTTTTTATCATAAAACACTCTCCAAAATTATATTACATCATATTATAGCATCTTTTGATTCCTTTTGCAATATTTCCATCAAATTTTGATTTATCGGAGAGTTAGATGGTGCAACGAAAGGGAGACGCGGTCGCTTTTTAATAAAAAGCTCCGCAAAAACCTTTCGGGTTTTGGGGTTCTAACCCACGCAAGTTGACGTTGCTTTTTGCTACGCAAAAAGCAACCTGCTGAGCCATTCCGTATTGATAAATTGTCGAACCCAGCCTTTATAGATAAAACAAAATCAAGGTTTAACTTAACGGGGATGCGAAAAAATATTAGCTCCACCTATTAAGCATTACTTCAAATTAAAATTCACTAACCCTATGTCCCAAAGAGTTTTGGAGTGGGTAGGGGGTTATAGGGGGAAGGGCGAACACTTTTATAAAAAGTTTCGCCCTTCCCTCTATGATCCTCGCCCCTCTCCGCTAAATCACAATTTATGAATATTAGAAAACAAGAAAAAGCCTTTCCCGAAGGAAAGGCTTTTATATTGTCAATTATTCCTCGACGGTTTCGGGAGCCTCAGTTGTTTCGCACTCGCACTCCTCAACATCGCACTCACAAACCTCTTCGGTCTTCTTGCCGGGGAGCTTGCTCTTGATGTTAGTAATGATAACGTTAACCTTCTCTCTTACGCTTTCCTTCTTGGAAAGGAAGTAGATACCAACTGCGATACCTGCAGCTACAAGCGCGATACCTGCGCAGATGCAAACGATCATTACAGTCTTTTTGCGAGCTTCTCTCTCTGCTGCCTCTTGTGCGAGTCTCTTTGCGAAAACTACGCTTTTGATCTTGTCCGATACTGTTCCGTAAATTGTACAGATCTTCATTTTTTGTTCCTCCTCTTTATATTTGGATTATTTTATCTTTAAAACTTATCAGTTTTTCAAGCTGTGTATAGGTGCGGGGATACGTCCTCCGCGATTGATGAACTTAGCAGGCGAATACCTATTGATCTCCATAATGGGTGCGCGGCCAAGCAGTCCTCCGTAATCGATGCAATCCCCCGCGCCCTTACCGTATGCGGGAATAACACGAACCGCGGTTGTTTTTGTGTTAACAACACCGATAGCTATCTCATCCGCGATAATACCGCAGATAACGTCCTCCGGAACGTCACCCGGAATGGCTATCATATCAAGTCCAACCGAGCATACAGCCGTCATAGCCTCAAGCTTTTCAAGCGTAAGAGCTCCTCTCTCGACCGCCGCTATCATACCCGCATCCTCGGAAACGGGGATAAACGCGCCCGAAAGTCCACCCACGTGGCTAGACGCCATAACGCCTCCCTTTTTAACGGCGTCATTAAGCATGGCAAGCGTTGCCGTTGTGCCGTGCGCTCCACAAGACTCAAGTCCCATATTCTCAAGTATATGTGCCACAGAATCTCCAACCGCAGGCGTAGGCGCCAAGGAAAGATCGACTATACCGAAAGGTGTATTGAGCGCTCTTGCCGCCTCACTTGCCACAAGCTGACCGACTCTTGTAATTTTGAACGCTGTTTTCTTTATTACGTCCGCAAGCTCGGAAAGATCGCAATCTCCCGCACGCTTGATAGCGGAGCTGACAACACCGGGACCGGAAACTCCAACGTTTATCACGTTCTCGGGCTCGCCTATTCCGTGAAAAGCTCCCGCCATAAAGGGATTATCCTCGGGAACGTTAGCAAACACAACAAGCTTTGCGCATCCGATAGAATCCTTGTCACGGGTAAGATAAGCCGCTCTCTTTATAGCACCGCCCATAAGCTTGATAGCATCCATATTGATGCCTGCCTTTGTTGATGCAACGTTGACGGACGAGCAAACGAAATCGGTTTCGGTAAGCGCCTCGGGAATAATAGATATCATATTCTCCGCGCCGCGCGTCATTCCCTTTTGAACGAGCGCCGAAAAACCGCCGATAAAGTTGATACCCAGGACCTTAGCGGCTCTGTCCAGCGTTTTTGCCACCTTAATGTATCCATCGGGCGACAGAGTGCCTCCAACCAAAGATATCGGTGTAACAGAAACTCTCTTGTTAACTATCGGTATTCCGTATTTCTTTTCGATATCTCCGCCAACAGAAACCAGATCGTGAGCAGACGTGGTTATCTTATCATAGATCTTATCGCAAAGGCGATCCTCATCCTCGCTCACACAATCGTAAAGCGAGATACCCATAGTTATCGTACGGATATCGAGGTTCTCCTCGTGTATCATATTTATAGTTTCAAGTATATCCTTTGTATTGACCATTATGCTTGCCCGCCTCAGATATGATGCATAGTGTTGAATATATCCTCATGCATAACGTTTATGGAAAGACCGTTTTCGCGTCCGATAGAAGCAAGAAGATCCACAAAATCAGCAAACGGAACGTTGAGCTTGTCTATATCGGCAAGCATTATCATGGCAAAGTACTCCGACAGAACGCTCTGTGAAATATCAACAATATTGGCATCGCATTTTGAACACTCGGTTGCCACCTTGGCAATGATACCAACAGAGTCCTTTCCCGTAACGGTTATAACTGCTTTCATCGACTTTACTCCTTAAACACTGCTTTTTATAATTATACTACATATCCGCGCAAATATCAAGGGGAAAATCTTGATTTTTCAATATTTTTATTGAAAACCGCGCGTTTGTGTGCTATAATTGAGTATAAAAACTATGTAAGGAGGCGTGAATAACCTTGACAATGTCCGAATGCATTATTAAAAGGAAAAATCAAGGCTCGGCACTGGTCGGTAGAATCGCGGCGATAGTGGGATACGTATTGCTGGCTATACTGCTATGCGTGCTTATAATAGCGCTTGCTCCCCCGCCTCTTTTCGTTCCGCTTTTTCTCATTGCGGCGGCATTTGTTGCTCTTGTAGTCTTTGTCACGTGGAAATTTCTCTGCGTTGAATACGAGATAGTAATAGGCAATGGCGAGCTTTGCGCATCCGCTATATACGGCAGAAGCGTTACACGCCGACTGCTGTCGGTAACTATTAAGGATATATCAGAAATAGGAGTATATGACGATCAAGCCTATGAACGCCTGTGCTCCATGTCGTTGCAAAAGAATACCCTCTGCATTTCCTCGCTCTCCGCTCCCTTGATCTACTACGCTCTTTACGACAACGGAAAAGACCGCTGTGTTCTGTATTTTGAGACCAACGAACGAGGAATGTCAATACTCAAGCAAGATAATCCCAGCGCATTCAAGCAAAACAGATCAACAAGATAAGAGAGGAATAATCATGAAAAATCAACACGAAATAACCGTCCGCCTTTCCGATGACCTTTTGAAAAAGCTCATATACATATCTCAAGCTGAGGGCAGGACCCCAAATAACCAATTTGTTTTTATGTTGCGCAATAATATTCAGTATTTTGAGCGCACAAAGGGCAAGTTTGACCAGGCAAAGCTAAATTTGATCGACATTTCACAATACAAAAACGAGGACTGACAGTCCTCGTTTTTTTATTTCAAAAAGCTCAAAAGCTCCGATATGTCGTCCACCATTGGACAACCGCACGCGGAAAGTCTCTCTCTCGATTGATGTCCCTTTGCGTAAAGCACGCAATCCGCCCCGAGAGATCTCGCGGTATCGCTATCATGAACGGTATCGCCTATCATAATCAGTATATCCTCTGGATTGTTCTTGCGCCACTCCATAGCCCGCTCTATCTTTCCGCCCGCGTGTATATTATCAAGCCCCACGACCTCGTCGATATACCCTCTGACGCCGAGCTTTGACAGATAATACTCCAGCATATTTATTTCGCACGCGGAAATGATGACCTGACGTATACCAAGCTTCTTGATCGCATTCATAGTCTTTGCCACGTTGGGACAAAGACCCGCGTTCTTGGCGTTCTCGTTGTACAGATCCACCCAGATTGGCGCCAACACCTCGTAAGGCTCGCGCTCAAAGTCAAATCCCAGAACTCTGTAATACTCCTTGATGGGAAAATCAAATATCTCGCGGTAGACTTGCACGCTTGGAATAATGTCAAGTCCGCGCTCCGAAAGCATCTTGTTAACACTAGCTATTCCCGCGTTCATATCGTCAAATATGGTGCCGTTAAAATCCCACACAACACACGTATATTTCATCAGATCTCCTTTAAAAACCAGCCTCTGTTCCCTTTTCGGCAACAGAGGCTTTGTTTGTAAAATTATTCTACCGTATCGGGAAGATACTTCATCTCCGTCAACCACTTATAATATATGGTATACGGAGATTCGCCGTTCATATCAACGTTTCCAGAGTCGCCTGTATTTATATCGTACGCGTTATCGGTCAACTTATCCATGCGCAGATAAATATCGCTATACCCTTCAACAGTAACTCTTTCCTTATCAAGATCAACTATAGCGGAATCAAGCGCAAGAGTGAACACCTCATATGTTCCGCACTGCTCGCGGCTGAGCTTTGACCAGGTGCTTTCGTTGCAACTAGCCCAGATATCAAGCTGCTTTATATCCAGAGCCGAGCCGTACTCAGCAAGTCTTGTACCAAAATCAAATCCAAGGAGAGGATTGATCAATGTCTCGTTACTCTGCTTCTTTGCGTCCTCCCAATAGTCAGCGGGAAGACCTTCCTCGGGATGGGAAATAAAGCAGTTGCCTGTTCTTTCGGTATTCATGAGATAATCTCTGTTGAGTCTCTCAAGCATTCCCGTATCTTCGTTTATTACGTAGTTCACTCCCTCGATTCCGTACTGAAGCAGATTCTTCAACTTTGAGTTGGTATTGAGCGCGGTAAGCACCTTCATGCACGATTCAGTGTTCTTGGAGTTAGCGGAAACCGCAAACATATTGCCGTAAAGCGCGCTGGACTCTGCCTGAGGATACTTTGCAACGTATACGTAATAAGACTTTCCGTCTTCATCTGTATACACGCCGTAAGACAGATCGGATGCATCCTTTTCATTTCCCTTATCGTCATAGAACGCCTGCTTCTTTATTGCGTACGTTCCCGTCATAAAGGAAATAGCGGCTCCCTCTCTGGTATCATTCTCGGTTTTGTACAAGCCGTCATACTCATAGCTCTTAAGGATACGGAGAATGTCCGTGTATTCCTCGTTAGCGAAAAGGTTTTCAAACTTAAGCTCTATCTTGCCTCTGCCTATATCAGCGGAATCACCGTAAACACAACCCAAAACGGAAGGCTTGTTTGTGGTATCAACGCTATACTGATATCCAAGCTCAAAATCCTCCTCAACGTTGATATTCCAATACCAAACGAAAAGATTCATGCACTCGTCAAACGTAGAAGCTATCGGAAGCGTATTAGGTCTTGAATTCTTAACGTCCTCAAGGAAGTATTCGCAATCCGTTATGTCAGCGAATGAATCGTACGTATATTTGAAATCGTCTGCGAGTTCCTTGTCAATAAGCATGTACGTATACTCGCCCATCTTGACGTTATTCGGGATAGCAAAGGTCTGACCGTCCACCTTAACGCCGCTCATAAGAGTGGTGGAGATATAGTCGTTGAGCAGGCTTCCCGTAGAACCAAGGTACTCGTCAAGAGCAACGATCCAACCGTTTTCGATGTACTTATTGTACATTTCCTCGCCCTGAATGTAAACTATATCAAGCTGATTAGCCTCTGCCTCGGGATATACGAGCTGCTGAATACCGTAATCTCCGGTCTCATACTTTTCCTCGCCGCTTCCCTCACCCTTGGATGAAGCTCCCTCAAACTTCTTGTACTCGGGGAAATGCTTATAGAAGGATTTGGTTATAGCAGCCTCCGAATACTGCTCGGGGTATGCTGCCATGTATTCGTCGATGTAGAACTCAAGGGCTCTCTCAGCCATTCCGGCCTCAAGCTGCTCCAAAGCGTACTCAGCCATCGTTTTTTCAAGCTCTTCAAAATACTCCTCTTCGGTGTAGAAGATGATATCAACGTTGGTCTTGTACATTGACTTGGTCTCCTTGGAAAACGCTTCCTCAACCGCGTCGTAAGCCTCCTTGATGCGCTTCATCTCTATGTATCTATTGTCGTTCTTATCACCGCCGCAAACATCGCTGAGATATTTCGCAAGCTCTTCGTCGGTGTTGAACACCTTCTGCTCGGTGACGATACGCATAGTTATTGTCTTAGCGCCCGTATTCGTCTCAATGTCCGCACTGGTATCATCCTTTTGCGAGCAAGCGGTTAGGGCAACGCTTGCAAGCATAACGACCGCCAAGAACAGACAAACCAATCTCTTCTTCATATAAACCTCCAAATCTGCCGGGTACGAACCCGAAACGGCAAAACTGAATACTAAAGTATATTTTACAACATATTCAAGGTTTTGTCAAGTGAAATAGTCTTTGATAATAAATATTTACAATTAAATCAATCAAGGAATCCGCGGAGATGTCTTGCGCGGCTGGGATGGCGCAGCTTGCGGAGCGCCTTTGCCTCGATCTGACGTATTCTTTCACGCGTGATATCAAATTCCTTGCCAACCTCTTCAAGCGTTCTCGTTCTTCCGTCATAAAGTCCGAAACGAAGCTTGATAACATGCTCCTCTCTGGGAGTAAGGGTGTGAAGCTCTCTCTCGATTACCTCGCGCAATATGGTGGATGCAGCCGCGTCCTGAGGAGCGGGCGTGTCATCGTCGGGAATAAAGTCGCCAAGGTGGCTATCCTCTTCCTCACCTATAGGAGTTTCAAGAGAAACGGGGTCCTGCGATATTTTGAGTATCTCGCGAACCTTGTCCGCGCTCATGCCGATCTTCTCACCGATCTCCTCCGCGGTGGGCTCACGTCCAAGCTCCTGCAGCATCTGGCGCGAATATTTCGTTACCTTGTGTATAGTCTCGACCATATGAACCGGGATACGTATAGTTCTTGCCTGATCGGCAATGGCACGCGTAATTGCCTGTCTTATCCACCACGTAGCGTACGTTGAGAACTTATATCCCTTGGTATAGTCAAACTTGTCAACCGCCTTCATAAGTCCAAGGTTGCCCTCTTGGATGAGATCAAGAAAATACATGCCGCGTCCAAGATATTTTTTAGCTATACTTACAACAAGACGAAGGTTGGATTCAACAAGCACGTTTTTCGCGTTTTCATCGCCGTTCATCATCTTTTCGGCAAGCTCTCTTTCAGCATCTCCGTCAAGCAACGGAATGCGTCCGATCTCCTTGAGGTACTGACGTACAGGGTCGTCTATCGACACACCCTCCTGCTCAAGAATTCGCTCCATATTCTCGCTGTTGCCAAGCTTGGATACCTCCTCCTGTATCTCCTCAAGCTCCGCATTCGACAAGCTTCCGGGGATGGACACTCCGTTATCCTCAAGAACCTCGCAAAGCTTATCCAGCTCGTCCATATCATAATTCATTTCTTCGAGAGCCTGATCAAGATCCTCATCCGAAAGGCCGCTCTTTTTGCTCTTTTCTATGAGGTCCTCAACCTTTTTGGACTCGTTTTCCTCAACCATCTCTTCTGTTTCTTTAAAAAGTTCTTCCTTCATTTTCTAACCGTCCCTTTTGATATAGTCCGACACCGACACAGGCGTCATTATTTGTTATTTATTTTGCTGTCGCTTGCGCTCAAGCAACATCATTATCTCATCTATCCCGTCACCCGACTGGGCAAGACTCTTTTCGCTCTTAAGAGCCTTAACGCACTGCGTAAACACCTCTCGTCCGTTCTCGGTCAAGGCGCGCCGCTTTTGCTCGAGTCCTTGCAGTCTACCCATCTCGTCCGGGGTAAAAAACTGTCCAAGCAGCGAGAAATCATACTCTCCGGACTCGGCAAGCCCGATGATGCGCTCAAACACCCTTGAGTGAAACTCTGAAAAGAAATCCTCTTTTTTAAGCCTCACAGTACCCTTTACGACGAGTTCTCTGTATTCGTCAAACATCAGCAAAAGGCCGATAACCGCTTCCTCCGCAGATTTTGCCCTTATGTTCTTGGCAGCATCGCGATTGATATTATCACCTATGCCCATAGCCGACATTCTGGCATCGTTTGAGTTTTTTGTTGCCTGCTGCTTTAATTTGCGCTTTCGCAAAATCTCCACGTCATTTTTAAGTCCGCTCTCCGAAAGACCCAGTCTTTTGGCGACAGACGCGATATATACCTCCCGCTCCACGCCGGAGAATATGTCCGATATATACTCGCACATCTCGCCGGATGCCTTTATCTTGTCCTCGGGAGATGCAAGATTGTATTTTGCAAGCGTGGTTTCAAGCTTGAACTCAAATCCCGTTCTTCCCGAATCCAAAACTCGCGCAAAGCTTTCTTTGCCGAATTTCTTGATATACTCGTCCGGGTCCTTTGCGCCCTCCATGCGAATTATCTTTACATCAAGACCTACCTCTGACAGCATACGTACCGCTTTACGCGTTGCCGCCTGCCCCGCCTCGTCCGAATCGTACGAGATTATGACCTGCTTTGTATGCTTTGCCATCAATCTTGCCTGCTCCTGTGTAAGCGCGGTGCCAAGTGTGGCTACCGCGTTTTCAAAGCCCGCGGAATGCAGAGCGATGACGTCCATATATCCCTCGCAAAGTATAAGTCTTTCCGAGCAATGATTCTTTGCGTAATTGAGCGCAAAGAGATTTTTGCTCTTTTTAAATCCCGGAGTATCCGAGGAGTTCAGATATTTGGGCTTGGAATCATCCATAACGCGTCCGCCGAATGCGATTACGTCACCCGACGTATTTATTATCGGGAAAATAACCCTGTTTCTGAAATAGTCGTACGCTCTTCCCGTTTTCTGACTCTTTCCGCACAAAAAACCGACAATAAGCTCCTGCTCGGTAAAGCCAAGCTTTTTCAAATGCTCTGTAAGACCGCCAAAGCCGTTTGGCGCAAAGCCAAGCCCAAAATGCTTGATAACGGACATAGGAAGCTTTCGGTCATTGACAAGATAGCTCATTCCCTCCTTGCCTATGCGCTCATCAAACAAGCACGCTCGAAAATACTTGGCTGCCGACAGATTCATATCAAATATACGTCGTCTTGACACGCCGCCGCGCTCGCCCTCATCGTCCGCCTTTATTGTTATTCCCGCCCTTTTGGCTAAGAATTCGACAGCGCCCGCATAGTCAAGATTTTCCGACCGCATAGCGAACGTGATAACGTCGCCTCCCGCTCCACAGCCGAAGCAATAGAAGGATTGGGTGGCGGGAAATACCGTAAACGACGGTGTTTTCTCGCTATGATACGGACAGAGTCCGCCGAAATTCGAGCCAGCGCGTTTCAAATTCACGTACGTGCCGATGAATTCCACTATATCGTTTCTGGAGCGAATATCCTCAACAAGATCCTTGGAAAATCTCATCTTCCCCTCCAGATCTTTGGAACAAAGAGGTCGTTGTAGGTCTCGATAGCATATCGGTCCGTCATTCCCGAAAGGAAATCACAAACGCAACGCTCCACGCTCTCCTCTTCCATATTTTTTCTGTAAGTTTCGGGCATTTTCTCGGGATGCGAGACGTAATGCTCGAAAAGCTTTATCAAAAGCTCCTTAGCCTTTGAATCCTCGCTCTTGGCAATGGGATTCTGATAGACTCTTTCAAACAAAAAGGCTCTGAGCTCATCCGTTGCGCTTTGCACGCCTTCGGACATCTTTATATAGGGCTTATCGTAGCTTTGCTCGATAAGCGAAGAAACCATTGTGTTTATTCTTACGCTGTGGCCGTCACCCAGAACGTCTGATATACACTTGGGAATATCTGACGCATTCAATATGCCCGCGCGGCACGCATCGTCAATATCGTGGTTTATGTAAGCTATACGGTCGGCATATTTGACTATCACGCCTTCAAGCGTGGATGCCATATTCTTTCCCGTATGATTGACGATTCCGTCTCTTACCTCCCAGGTAAGATTGAGACCTTTGCCGTTTTTTTCAAGCTTTTCCACCACTCTTAAGCTCTGCTTATAGTGTGTGAAATATGGGTCGAAGCATTCCTGGAGCGCAGCCTCACCCGCATGACCGAAAGGAGTGTGCCCCAAGTCGTGTCCAAGCGCAGCCGCCTCGGTCAGATCCTCATTCAGTCTTAATGCTCTAGCAATTATACGCGCTATCTGAGTTACCTCAAGCGTATGAGTCAAGCGAGTCCTGTAATGATCGCTGGACGGAGCCAAAAACACCTGTGTTTTGTGCATAAGGCGTCTAAATGACTGCGAATGTATTATCTTATCTCTGTCTCTTTGAAACTCCGTTCTGTTCTCGCACGCAACGTAAGGATTGTCTCTGCCGCGAGTTTTGGACGTAAGAAAAGCATAAGGAGAGAGAGAGTCCTTTTCGCGTTCAAGGAATATCTCGCAAATATTTTTTTCGCCGTTTGGAATCATAATAATCTCCATTTCGCCGCATGCGGCACAAATAGTTTAAAGGAACTGCGCACATGATGCGTTTATCACCAAAAGCTATGCGCCATCGATCATTGCTTCATTTGCGGTTGAACAAATCATTCACTCTGCTCTTTTGCCATGATCACTCTATCAAAATACCATTACAACAATAATATACGCATTTTTTCTCAAAATCACTCTTTTTTTATGAGAATTTCTCGTTTTTTATTTTTTGGGAGTTTTTTTGACAAAAATTCCACCGTTTATTTTCCAACTATCTGAAAATCCACTATGCCAAGCTCAAGCGCAGTTCTATATATCGACGACTGCGCCGCCGAGAAAATCAGCCTTACCCTATAAGTTTTCAAATAGTACTGCGCTCTGGATATTGACAACTCAAACACACTTGGCAACCTGTTGCCCTCTTCATCGCGCCCCTCGTTTGTATCCTCAACTGTCATATGGCACAGATCCAAAGCAAGAAAATCGCATGAGTTTTTAATTCTCGCAGCGTGATAAGTCTCCTTTTCCGTCAGCATCAAAGTATCCCATGACACCGCCGCCCCTATCGCGACGTTTTTTGCGTCCGATGCCGCTTTAGCTAAAAATTCCTCTACTTCGCCAATGTTTTCATCCGTTACATTAATGCCCAGCAAAATTATTTCGTCTATCCCGCTATCCGCCATCTCGGATATCAGAGCAAGCTCATACGCCTTGTACACCTCGCGCACCTTGTCATCCTGCTCGTCAAATGACGTAACGTAAAAATATCCGCAGGCTCTTCCACCCGCATCCTTGATGTCGTCCACTACTCCGTCAAGCGACACCGAGGAATCCATGGCATCAAATCCCGTTACCTCCGCAACGCTCGAATAATGATCAAGAGAGCCGTCATAGTGGCGCAAGCAAAATGAAAAATCTTCAATTCCCTGCGCATAGTAATCGTATGCGTTCGATCCCTTTGAAAAATGATATCCCTCTATGCTTTTTACGGTTTTATTACCCACCTGATACTCGATTTTCTCAAAA
This sequence comes from Oscillospiraceae bacterium, assembly GCA_015063905.1. Lineage (GTDB taxonomy): Bacteria > Bacillota > Clostridia > Oscillospirales > CAG-272 > SVTX01. The sequence continues at coordinate 15,017 of SVTF01000031.1, forward strand.
TCGTACCGCGGGCGATCCATAGCGTTTTCCGCCTGGTCCTTGAGCAAAATACCTATTACAACGGACACAGCAAGGCACAGCACGACAAATATCGCGACGCATAATATGATCAGCGGCGCGCGTGACCGTTTCTGCGGCCCCGACGTGCGTCTTGAATAGCGCTTCATTCTTCGCTTTGCCATATCCTTCTCCTATCAAAATATTATTCCATTTCGGACAAATCTATAGAATCAAAATTCTGATTTCCCTTAAATGATATTGCCCCTCTTTGTTCGTCGACGAGTCGCTTGAGTATCGCGTACTGATAGCTCACCAAAAGATCCGCCGCCGGTCTTGACACCTCTTGTCTCCCCTTTGGAACTCGCATCAGAACGTAGTACCCCTCGTCAAGCTCCAAAACCGAGCTTGCCTCGTACTCATCAAGCTCAAAGGCTATCTTCTCATAATCCTTGTGCATTTGTCCCGCGGTGACGTAGAAGTCACTGCTCTCCATAACGCTGTATCCCTGCACAAACGGCGCGTTTCCGATCGCGCTTCTCATTATGGAGAATCTTTCCTCATCGTCCTTAGCTTCTTTAAGCATTGCCGCGGTTGCCTCTGCGCTTGATTTCGCTGTCACACCGCTCTTATAAGTCCAATCCTTAGGATAATAGGCATGAATGATCTTTACGTAGCTTTCATCCCGGACAACGAAATCCACAAACTCGCCAAGATTATCCGAAGAATATTTAATTACGCCCCGCTCTACAAGCTTGTCCACAAGCGCGCTCTCAAGATATCCAACTTTATACATAAGTCGCAAAAAAGCATCCGTAAGGCCATTATCTGCAAGCCATTGCTTGTAATTCTTTTTTCCGCCTATCTCGTCCACGTATGATTCGATAGCGTCATTCACGTAATCGTTAGCTTCTCTTGAGTCGATATCCACTCCGTATTTCTGACAAAGCGAAAGAATGACATAATTGCTCTTCAGATCCTCCAAAACAAGTGCTTTCAGCTCTCTGTCATATTCAGCCTTTTTTTCGTCGGACAGCGTGTCGTATTTACCCATCTTGGCTTCAAGCGAGGCTTTGTTTATCAGCGTTATGTAGCGAAGCTCATCGTGCCTTATCTCAAAGCCTGCCACCGTGCCCACGACCTGAGCCTCCTCCGGTGTTCTGCTTATCGGTCTTACAGGGCCAAGATCAAACACGAATACAATGACAAGAACAACAACCGTTGCCAGTGCAGCCGCGCCTATTATTGAGCCTGCGATTATCTTGCTCTTTTTGGACCACCTAGTCTTTTTCCTATCTACCAGCGCAACGCTCTTATCCATTTTTTTACTCAAAATATTACACTACCTTTCATTTTTTGCGCACTTTCGCGTTTTAACCCATCATAATACTTCATTATATCACATTATTATGAATGTTCTATGAATTCGGCAAAAATTTGTCGTATGAGTATTTTGTTTTAAAAAGTCTATACAAACGCACAAAAATATGGTATAATTAGTCATAAGAAAAAAATGCTTTTGGAGGTATATTATGGAATACACCATCCCGCTGTCTCAGGTGGTTTCGGAATTTTCACTTGAAATAGTCACTGTACCTGATAATTATAGCGAAATAAACGTTGTAACGCCCGAGGTTTGGCGTCCGGGACTTGCGCTTGCAGGATTTTACGGAGATTTTGAGAAAGACCGCATAGCGGTTCTTGGAAACGCTGAATGTAAATATCTTTCAGAGCTTGAGGCGAATGAAAGGCGGAAAAGGATCGAGGATTTTGTATCTGCCCTTCCCCAAGCCATCGTGTTTACAAGAGGTCGTCAGCCCTTTGACGAATTTGTGGCAAAAGCAAAAGAGATGCACGTGCCCATTCTTGTGACAAAGGAAAAGACAAGTCCCTTTATGGCTTCCCTCATAAGCTCGCTAAACACACATCTAGCGCCGCGTATTACAAGGCACGGAGTTCTCGTCGAAGTGTACGGTGAAGGATTGCTGATACTCGGAGATAGCGGAATCGGTAAGAGCGAGACCGCAATTGAGCTTGTTAAGCGAGGCCACCGTCTTATTGCGGACGACGCGGTAGAGATCAAGCGAGTTTCGGCAAAAACGCTGGTCGGCTCTGCACCCGAGATCATACGTCACTACGTAGAGCTTCGCGGAATAGGCATAGTTGACGTGTGCCGTCTTTTCGGTATGGGCGCGGTAAAGCAAAGCGAAAAGATAGACCTTGTAATCAATCTTGAACACTGGATCCAAGGCAAAATGTACGATAGACTTGGAATAGACGAGGAGAAAATAGATATACTTGGAAATCTTGTTCCCTCTATCACCATTCCCGTTATGCCCGGACGTAACCTTGCCATCATACTTGAGATCGCCGCAATGAATCACCGTCAGAAAAAGATGGGATATAATACAGCGGAGGAGTTTAACAAGCGCCTGATGGAGCAAATGCAAAGCGGCGGAATATGATATATCTTACATGCAAAAAAATACCCGACGGCACGACTGCCGTCGGGCTTTATGAAAAAGTGAAGCCCGCCTTCCCAAAAAACGCGGGTAACCAAGAGTATATTGACGAGCTTTATCGCAGATCCCGCGACGTTAACGCAAAAGAAAGCCTTTATGCGCTTTCACTGCTTGCGCATTTGCTTGATGTGGCAGGATCGATGCCGCTTGACATGGGAGCTACTCTTTGTCGGGACAAAAACGGCAAGCCGCATATTGACGGTTGCAACTGGCATTTCAACGTATCGCACTCGCACTCTTACGTAGCCGTGGCGCTTTCCGACAGAGGCGACGTTGGCGTAGACATTGAAAACACGGCAATTGAGGCACAAAAGGCTATCAAAATGGCGCAAAGGTTTTTTACTGAGGACGAGCAGGCATGCGTTGAATCGCAGCCGGCGAGCTTTCATGATGTCTGGAGCGCAAAAGAAGCTATCGCCAAATATTACGGCATGCCGCTTGGCGAGCTGATAGACATATCAAAGCACAAGCCGACACTCTATCTTGAGCTTTTGAAAAGGATTAAAACTCAGAAGTTTGACATTAACGGGTGCGCGGTAACCTTGTGCGTGTCGGCGGCTGAAAACGATATACGTTTGATAAACTGACGTGTCCTTGAACAAAAAAGCAAAAATAATAATTTTAATATTTTTTCAAAAAAACTGTTGACAAGCACAAAAACCTATGGTATAATAATCGGGTCGTAAGGACACGGCCCATTGGTCAAGCGGTTAAGACGCTAGCCTCTCACGCTGGAAACTCGGGTTCGATTCCCGGATGGGTCACCAACACAAAAAAGGAGCAACGAAGTTGCTCCTTTTTTGTGTTGACGCTCATTTGGTCGTGAGAAGTCGTACAACTCAAATTTGTTCGCAAATTTGAGTTAAAGGTTCTGATTCCCGGATGGGTCACCAAACGTAACAAATCCGAACTATTTCGTCAATCGAAATTGGTTCGGATTTGTTTTTTACTATTAATTGTTCGAATTTGATGTTTAAAATACCACCGCCAAGAGCAACCATTTTGGTAGTTCTCGGCGGTGTTAATCTTTTATAGCTTTTTATTAGGTCTTATATTTGATATCAATATTCCCGTGCTGATCAGTGCAAAAGAAATTAAATACTGCCATTTCAATATATTCTCTCCAAGAATAACAGCGCTGAATATACAGGCGAATACAGGCTCGGCAAACTTGATGATAAACAGCTTTGACAGCTCGCCATTTTTGACGATCCCGAACCAAATGCAATAGCTGACGATAGACGCGGCGCAGATGTACATCATGATCCAAAGTGAGGCTTCCCATTTAAAATGCACGTTTCCTCCCATGGCAAAACCGACTACGAGCAGAACACTTCCCCCAAAAAGTTGTGAGATTCCTGTAGACGTAACGGGAGAAACTTTGTCGAACACCTTTTTGCTGATCACGTTGGAAAAGACCGTACAAAACGAAGCGCAAAGGATCAGAAGGTCGCCCAAAGCAAAGGAGAATCCCTCGGAGTTGATATTCAAAACAATAATACCTAAAAAACCTACCGCTGCGGCGACGATCTTTTTAACGGTTGGTGTATCTTCCTTGATAAATAGAAATGAAAAGCAAACGTAAAAGAGTGCGCCTACTTGCTTGATAAGAGCGGTTTTGGAGCTGTCGGTCAACTCCAAGCCAAGATAGGTGAAGCCATAATGGAGAATAATCGCAAACA
>SVTF01000032.1 GCA_015063905.1 Oscillospiraceae bacterium
CAGCAGGTTGATGGTTCGACTCCGTTCACCAGCTCCAATATGGGGGATTTCCCGAGCGGCCAAAGGGGGCAGACTGTAAATCTGTTGTCACTGACTTCGGTGGTCCGAATCCACCATCCCCCACCAAAAAACCCGATAGGCTTCAGCCTATCGGGTTTTTTGCTGTGAGATACAGCATTCGTGCCCACCTCCTATTTGCGCGGGCGCAAATAGGACATAGTTTGCGCTAGTATAATCTATATTGAAAAAAGGCTTTTGCGCAAACATAGCGGTCACGAATCCACGCGTAGAGTTTAAATTGAATTCAGCTTCCCGGGGACTTCAGCCTATCGGGTTTTTTGCCGTGATATACAGCATTCGTGCCCGCCTCCTATTTGCGCATAGCGCAAATTTTTGATTTACTTGTAAAAAAGATTGCCTCGCACGAGGATTCGTGCGAGCAGAAGAAGAACTCGGTAGAGGCGTTCTTAAAGCCCATACAGAGCAAGGTGCCTGAGCTTTGGATAATCAAGTGGACGTATAAGGGCAAGACCTGCGTAAACCACACGATAACGGGCAAGATCGACCTCGACACCATCAAAAAGTGGGTAAAAGTCATCGGAGACGAGACCGGCGACGGTAAGGATTACCTCGAGATCACAAATTGGATGGAAGAATAATAAAAAAGAAACCAACGCGCCGCGGCGCGTTGGTTTTTTGATAAATTGGAGTTTATGGGGGAGTTAAGGGCGAAGCCGTGTGAAAGTTTTTCCGTCGCAGAATTTGCCACGGCAAATTCGGGCAAACCTCGCTTGCGAGTTTGCAATTTTTATCAAAAAGCGACCGCCCATCCAACGCGCGGAGTTTTGTGCTTCGGCTGGGATGACCACCACTATTCCGAATACAAGCTGTAATATCGGTATAAACGAACAAGCACAAGAGCGTTTGCGCTTTTGTGCTTGTTTTCGTTTTCCAAAGGTTACAATATACCATATTTTCGTTACAATATACAATGGATTTTTCGCCAAAATGAGATATAATAAACTTATAAGGAAAACTTTTCATTGGAGGTATACGCCGTGAAAGCTTCAGTATCTCGAAATAAGGATGCTATGTCCATTGCGATAGACGGCCGCGCCGATGCGCCCGTTATCTCGCGTTCGTTCCGCTCGCTCGGAAATGTGGTCAAATCCTTTTATGATCGGGGATTCAGATTTTTCAATATGTTCCCGAGCGGAATAACCAACCTTTTGGGCGTTCCGTATTCGCAATTCGGCGAGGTTTGGATAGGTGAGGGCGACTACGATTGGGATGCGCTTCGCCACCAGGCAGATCTCTTTCTGGAGAACGCGCCCGACGGATACATCTCCGTTATGGCTCAGCTTGACACGCGCGATTGGTTCTTGAAGGAGCATCCCGAGTGCGAAGATTCCTATACCCAGCTTATTCAGACGGTGGGCTATTCCAAGTGGCGCGAGAGCGCGTCGCGCTGGCTTTGCGCACTTATCGACAAGATGGAGGAATGGTTCCCCGATAAAGTTTACGGAGTCTTTCTGATGGCAGGCGGTACTACCGAGTGGTACACCAAGTTTGCAAACGACTCCAAATACATAGGCTACTATAACGGCGTTCCCAACGAGCTTCAGACAAAGATATATCGCGAATGGCAAAACGATCCTTCCGCCGAGATACCCACCAAGGAGAAATTGCACGCATCGGTCAAATATTCCCTGATGAATCCTGCCGTGCAGACAGAGGAGCAGAAATATTGGCATTTCTATAACGACGTCGTTGCCGACGCTATCTCCTATTTTGCCAAGGTGGCAAAGGAGCATACTAATGGCAGAATGCTTGTCGGCTCGTTCTACGGTTACCTTACGGGTATTACGCTTCCGTACGTCCGCGAGTGCAACTATCTCGGAATCGGCAAGATACTTGACGATAAGAATATTGACGTTTTGTTCTGTCCCACCTCCTATACGCTCCGCCCCGCCAACAGCACCAGCGGCTTCCGCATTCCCGTTGACTCCATAACGCTTCACGATAAGCTCTACTATATGGAGATCGACTGCCGCACGTATCTTGTTCAGAACAACGAGCTGGCGCAGAGACATTCCATTGATTCCACGGATTTTCGAACCGTTGAGCAGGTCAAGAACTATATTTGTCGCGAGGCGGCAATGACCGTTGCGCACGGACAGAGCTATTGGTGGTTCGATATGTTCGGCGGCTACTATGAGGACGAGCCGCTTATGGATATAATCGAAACGCTCAAGGGCGTAAACCGCCGCGTGTACGAGGATGGCGCTCCGCAGGTGTGCGAGGTGGCTATGATGCTGGACGTCAACTCGATGTACGTCATCGGTATGGATTATCTTATGGCAGAGCCGCAGATCGAGCAGATGACCCGTTCGGGCGTTCCGTGGGCAGAGTACAGCGCGGACGACCTTTTCTGCGAGAATTTCCCGCTTGACAGAATAAAGGTTTTCGTGTTTGCAAACCTTGAATATCCCACCGACGCTATGCGAGAGATGATAGAAAAGCTCAGAAAAATGGGCAAAACGCTTGTGTTCATGCACGCGCCCGGCTACGTTACCGACAAGGGCTTTTCCGAGGAGGCCATGGAGAGCCTTACGGGACTTAAGCTTACCGAAATCGAGGGCGAGGAGCATTGCAACGTTTATATGTGCGAGGGTGATGCGGCGTATAATTACCGAAGCCGCGGCACAAAGGGCTCGCTCACGGAGCGCGACTATGACCTGAGATCCTTTGGCCCGTTCTTTACCACCGACGATGAGGACGTTGTGGTGTTGGGCAGATATTCAAACAGCGGTCGCCCTGCGACGTTCTATAAAAAGAACGAATACGGCGGCATAGATGCCTTTTCGGCGGCGGCTCCCGTGCCTTATTACGTTTTGAGAACGCTTTATCGCGAAGCGGGCGTGTTCAACTATATGGACGACCCCGAAACGCTCTATCTGAACGGCAAATTCGTCTGCCTCAACTCCTACGTCGGAGGCAAGCACAAGTTCTACTGGCCGCGCGTTGAAGAGTTTGAGGACGTGTTCACTCACGAAAGGATCACATTCTGCCCCGAGGGCGTGGACGTTGAATTTACGCCTGAAGAGACAAGATTGTTCCTGCCAGTAAAATAAAATGAAGGATCATCACCCAAGCTTTTGAGTGATGATCCTTTTCTTATTCCTTTGCGGCTCTTGAGGGCGATGTGCCGAAGCGCGCCTTGTATCTTTTATAGAACGTAGAATAATCGGAAAAACCGCAGGACTGTGCCGCCTCGGTGGCGGGTGTGCCCGAGCGTATTATCGCGAATGCGTGGACAAGCTTTTTTTTGAGCAGATACTGATAGAGCGTTATGCCCATTTCATCCTTGAAGCGATGGGATACGTAGGTCTCTGAGAAATGAAGCTCGCGGGCGATGCGCTCTGCGGTGATGCTCTCGGTAAAATGCTCCTCCACGTACTCGATAATGGAGGACACCGCGCGACTGTGCGGGATGTTTTTTTATGGGAGAATTATAGTGTGGTGGTTTGCATTTACATCTCACTAAATCAAAATTGAACGCTGAAAAGCTTATTCTGTTTTTCTGAATTTCGACGGAGTAGTACCTGTTTGCGCCTTGAAAACTCGGCAAAAGTATTGGAGCGAGGAAAACCCGCTTTGTATAGCACATTCCTCCAAGGATAAAAAGGGATAATTCATAAGCTCGCACGCGCGCTTGAGCCTTGCTGACGTAATATATTGCGAGGGCGTTGAACCAAATGTCGATTTAAAAAGACTTCTGAAATAGACCTCGCTCATATCGCTCATTTTTGCAAGCTGCGCGACGGTCAGTGTGGCGTCGCCGAGATGTGCGTTCAAAAAGCGAAGCGCGGGTGCCATCTTACTTTTTGTTCCGCTTGTGACGTAAGACGTGTCAGAGAGAGCTAATACCGCGGCATATATACTGTATAAAACGGACATCGCTTCTCCAAATGACGCAGAGGAGCGCTGGCTGAACGTGTTTTTGAGCTTGAAAAACAGATTTTTTACATGCTCCTTGTTTTGCGGAGAAAAGCGGTTACTCTCGCGCGGCTCGTTTGAGTGGAATTCAAAGTCGCAATAGATGACCTTGTAGCTGTCCGACGTAACGGTCATGCAATATTTTGATCCGTGCGCAAGATAAAGCACCTCACCCGCATCAACACAAAAGTGTTTGCCACCCTCGATTTCGTAGGCACAACTGCCGTCCAAAACATAGATCAGGGCGTCGCTGTGCCTTCCCGAAACGTGAGTTTTTTTGTTTTTATTTCGGTTTTCGGACGAAATGACGTCTACGATCTTGCTTATATACAGTCTGTTCTTTGATATGTCGATAAGGCTCACTGTATCACCCCCATATATTATGTATTATACAATATTTTTGGGGATAAATCAACTATTATTGATAAATTAGTTTCGAAAAGTATAAAACTGTTGTTTTGTGGATTTACAATTTGGGTGCGGCGGATTATAATGAAAGCGAAACAAAAAAAGCTTGGTGGAGGCAGACATGGCACTTGACAGAGTACAACTCACTGAATATGCAAAGGAAAGATCGAACGAGGCAATAAATAATGGCGTATGTGTTTTTGAAACCGACTGCGACGTTGTTATTTACATGCTTGATAATTGCGAGATCTCCATTAGCGAAAATGACCGTTTTTTCGGCGACGTAGATTGCCGGGATATTCAGTATTCTCTTGCCACCTTTGACAGAACGGCAAAATACCGCCGCGAGTTTGAAAATACCGAGCTCGCTATCGGTCAGCGCGCTCTCGCATACACGGGTGACGTGGACTTTGGGCACACCTCGGCACAGTGGGATAGCGTTATCGGTTTGGGGATATTCGGCTTGCGTCAAAGAATATACGAATATGCCGCCAAAAACGCTGATGATGGGCAAAGGCGGGCATTTTATAGGGGAGTAGGAGCGGTTTACGACTCGGCTATCCGTTTTATGCTGCGAGCGGCAGATGAGGCTGACAGAGCAGGCAAATGTGAGATGGCTAAAGGACTTCGCGCGCTTTCAAGCCGCGCGCCCGAAACGCTTTTCGAGGCAATGCAGACCTCTATCGTCTATTATCTGCTCCAGCAGGCGTTTGACGGTACGGTGTTGCGCACGTTAGGCAGAGTGGACACGCTTTTTTATCCCTATTATATAAAAGAGGACAGAGAGACTGCCGAGCGCATGGTGCTTGACTACATTCGCGAGATAGACAGACTAAAAGCCAATTCCAATATTCCTTTCGCACTTGGCGGAACAGATATTGATGGGCGCGACCTTGTAAACGAGCTTTCCTATGTTTTTGTTCAAAAATACCGTGAGGCGCAAACAAACAATACTAAAATCCATCTTCTGTGCTCCCAAAACACGCCTGATGATATAATTGAAGCTTGCTTTGAGGCGGTTAGAAATGGCGACAACAGCATTGTTTTTATGTCGGACGAGCGCATAATTGAGTCACTTATAAAGATCGGAGCAGAACGCGTGGACGCGACAAATTATCACGTCGTCGGCTGCTACGAATGCGGTGCCGACGAGGAGACCACTTGCTCATGTGGCGCAAGAGTAAGCATTCCAAAAGCACTTGAGCTGACGCTTGGCGGCGGATACGATATGATAAGCGGTAAGCTTATAGGAAAGCAGACCTCGACGCATTTTGATAGCTTTGATATGCTCTATGAGGCGTTTTGTGAGCGACTTGAATACCTTTGCGAATGCTCTATGGCGACAACGAACTATTTTGAGCGGCATTATGCCAAGCTGCACGCATCTCCGATCATGTCCGCAACCTACACGTCCGCGCTTGAGTCGGGCAAGGATATTTATGCGGGCGGAGCTAAATACCGTAATTCATCGGTCAATGCTTTGGGTCTTGCGACTGCGGTCGATTCACTTGTTGCCATCAAAAAAATAGTTTTTGACGACAAGCTTATGTCGCTTGACGAGCTTGTTGGGGTTCTTAAAAGCAATTGGGCGGGCAACGAGCCCTTGAGACTTACCGCAAAGAACAGGTTTGCCAAATTCGGTATTGGTGACGCCGAAGCAGACAAAATCGCCGCAAATATCGTTGACGTTCTGGCAAAAAAGATAAATGGCATGCCTAATGCCAAGGGTGGAATATTCCGTCTTGGATTATTTTCAATAAATTGGCGCTGGGAATTTGGAGAAAAGTGCGCCGCGTCCGCAGATGGCAGACTATGCGGACAGCCCATATCTCAGAACACAAGCGCTACCTTTGGCGCTGACCGTGAGGGCGCTACCGCGCATCTTTTGTCTGTTTCAAGGCTTGACACCTCAAATACGCCAAACGGCGCTATAGTTGATATCGATCTTCATTCTTCCGCGGTTAAGGGCAAAAACGGTCTTAACGCGCTTACGTCTACGCTAAAAACTTACTTTGAGCTTGGCGGGTTTGCCGTTCATTATAACGTACTGAATACAGAAACGCTTAAGGATGCCGCAGAGCATCCCGACAAGTATCCCAATCTTCAGGTCAGACTTTGCGGCTGGAACGTTTTGTTCTCGTCGCTCTCAGATCGCGAGAAACGGGAATTTATCGCGCGTTCCGTAAAGGAGTGAATATGACGGGTATTATTTCGGGAATAAAGAGAATGGAGATACATGACGGCGATGGCTTGCGAACCACGGTGTTTTTTAAGGGATGCCCCTTGAAATGCTTGTGGTGTCACAATCCCGAGAGTATTTCTTTTGAGCCTGAGGTTGCGAAATTCTCGCAAAAATGTATGTCGTGCGGCTTGTGCCGCGGACAAAAAAGCATAGCGGAGGCTGATTCTTGCCCTACGGGCGCGCTAGTGGCTTACGGCAAGCAATACTCGGTGGAGGCTGTATTGGACGCTATTATGCGAGACTGTGAGTTTTTCAAAAATAGCGGAGGCGGCGTAACGCTGTCGGGCGGAGAGTGCCTTGCGCAACCGCGTTTTGCTATAGAGCTTGCGCGGCAACTCAAGGAGCGCGGAGTCAGCGTTTACGTTGACACCTGCGGCTACGTAAAGACCGACGTGTTTGACGCGATCATACCTTTCACGGACAAATTTCTTTACGATATAAAGGCGATCAATAGCGAGGTACACAAACGCTGCACGGGACGGGACAATGCCGTTATACTTGAAAATCTGAGATACTTAGTGTCAAAAGGCTGCAAGATTGAGATAAGGTATCCTTTGGTGGTTGGGTATAACGATGGAGAAAGCCGTGCCATTGGAGAATTTTTGTCGCTTCTTGGAGGTATAGAAAAGATAAAGGTTTTAAAATATCATTCCTTTGCGGGCTCTCGCTATGAAGCGCTCGGTATGGTAAACACATTACCCAAAAGCGTGACCGAAAGGCAGGACGTTGAGCGCGCTGTTGAAATTTTGCGTTCGTACGGTCTTTGTGCGGTAAACGGCATGGATGATGACTGATTTGCAACTATATCAAAATAAACAGATCTTTCTTCTTTTACCGAAAGGTCTGTTTTTTGTTTAAATTATGGAGAGAAGGCAAGATAATAGAAAAAACGATAAAGGAGACATTTATGTGTACTGCGGTGATCTTTGGAAAAAACAACAGGTATTTTGGCAGAAATCTTGATTACGAGAGGACTTTTGGCGAATACGTTGTCGTTACGCCGAGAAATCATGAGTTGAAATTCCGTTTTATGCCAAATGTCAAGAGTCACGCGGCGTTTATTGGCACTGCAGCGGTGATAGACGGATATCCTTTGTATTATGAAGCGACAAACGAGCACGGACTGTCCATCGCGGGACTGAATTTTGTGGGCAACTGCCATTTTGCGAAAACGACGCTTGATATGTGTGATAACGTATGCCAGTTTGAATTGATCCCATATATTCTGGGCAGATGCATAAGCGTTAGGGAAACACGGCAGATAATTGACAGACTGAATCTCGTGGGCGAGCGTTTCGCGCCCGAGTTGCCGATAGCCGAGCTGCATTGGATGATCGCGGACAAAAAGGAATGCGTTGTCCTTGAGATAACCGAGGAGGGAACACGCGTATATGACGACCCTTTCGGTGTTTTGACAAACAATCCTCCGTTTTACTATCACGAAAAAAACATTTGCGTTTACCGTTCGCTTTCAGCAAAAGATAGGCAGCAAGGCTTTTCTGATAGCTTCAGCCTTGGCGCGTTCAGTCGCGGAATGGGGGCGATGGGGTTGCCGGGAGATTGGTCAAGTACATCTCGCTTTGTACGCGCGGCGTTTGTAAGGGCAAACGCAACTTTCAGGCAGGGATCCGTCAAGGATGAACACGCGGAAATCAATCAGTTTTTTCACATTCTTAGATCGGTTGCTATGGTGGACGGGTGCGTGGGAGTGGAAAACGGATTTGAATACACGCAGTATTCGTGCTGCTGTGATGCGCAAAAGGGAATATATTATTTCAAAAGATATGAGGATGTGTGCCTTCGGGCAAAAGATATGCGTGAATGTGATCTCGATTCAAAAGAAATCATCAGGGTAGCCCATAAGGATTGCCACGCCGTTTGATATTAAATCCGATTTTGAGATAATGCGCGGATATAAAATAAACAAAAGGTTTAAAAAGAAACAAAATATTACAATATTCATCAAAAAACGACAACGCAATGATCTGTGTCGGAGCGTTTTTGCTTTGCTTTTTCATCGCTCATTTAAAAGCGCGACGTTTTTTTAAAAGTTTTGGCAAAACCTTTACAAATCGCGCGGAATATGTTATAATTACTGTGTATTACTGTAATTTGGCGCTCCGATGTTGTTTCGGCGCGCGGAGAGGAATGCCTTGATGGAAAAGAAGAGCTTTAAGGGTTGGCTTTATCTTCTGCCCGCGTTTTTATTTCTTGCGGTGTTTATGATATATCCGCTTGTGGACGTTTTCATATACTCCGTGGAAGAGGACTTTAATTTTGTCACGCAAGCTTCAACGGGAATCGGATTTGGAAATTTCAAATACATATTCGAGGATCCGTATTTTATTAAGGCTCTCCAGAACACAGTTATTCTCGTGGTGATAACGGTGCCGTTGTCAACGGGCATTGCGCTTATCATCTCTCTCGGACTTTCATCGATCAAGTGGCTTCGCAAGCTGTTTCAGACGGTGTATTTTTTGCCGTACGTAACAAACACGTTGGCGGTTGGCTTGGTCTTTATGATACTGTTTAAGCCCACAGAATATACCGACGGTATGGTGAATCTGCTTATTACAACTTTTGGCGGACAATCGGTGAATTTTATCGAGGGTCCGTATTGGGCAAAAATGTTTGTGCTGTGCTTTTACACCATATGGGTCGTAATGCCATTCAAGATCCTGATCCTGACGGGCTCGCTGGCATCGGTGAACAGAACCTATTATGACGCCGCCAAGGTGGACGGAACGGGTAAAGCGCGTATGTTTTTCCGCATCACTCTGCCTATGATCTCACCTATGATATCCTATCTTGTGATAACGGGATTTATCGGTGCTTTCAAGGCATACAGCGATTCTGTTGCACTGTTTGGAACAAACCTTAACGTTGCCGGTATGAATACTCTTGTAGGATATGTTTACGACATGCTTTACGGCAATAGCGGAGGCTACCCCTCTTATGCGTCCGCTGCGGCTGTGGTACTGTTTTTCATAGTTCTCGCGATTACTTGCGTTAACCTTCTGGTCAGCCGCAAGTACGTGCATTACTGATAGGGGGTGGCAGGATGAATAATCAGAATTCCAAGACCTCCGCTTATCAGAGCGCGGAACGCAGAGCCAAGATCTTTGGCACAGTGGGAAAATCTCTCATATACCTGATGCTTGCATTTTGGGCACTGATGGTGCTGTTCCCGTTCTACTATATGATACTTACCTCGGTAAAGGAGTTCAGCGCGTACAACTCGGAGTTTATTCCAAAGCTTTATACACTCGCGCCCACGGTTGAAAACTACGTTACGGCATTTACCGCAGTGCCGCTTGGCGATTATTTCACCAATACACTTATCTTTACCTTGTCTACAACGGCAATAATGCTTGTGGTATCTGTACTCGCGGCGTTTGCCTTTGCAAGACTTGATTTCCCGGGCAAAAATCTGGCGTTTACGCTTTTCCTCGCGCTTATGATGATCCCGAGCGAGCTTGTTGTTATAACAAATTTTGTGACCATAACGGGTATGGACCTCAGAAATACCTTTATGGGACTTATATTGCCAAGCGTTACGTCTGTGTTCTATATCTATCTGCTCAAGGAAAATTTCGCGCAGATACCCGACGAGCTGTATCTTGCCGCAAAGGTGGACGGAACCAAGGATATGAAGTATCTTTTCAAGGTCATGGTGCCTATATGCCGCCCCACGATAATAACCGTAATAATTTTGAAGGTCATCGAGTGTTGGAACTCGTACGTGTGGCCGCGACTGATAACCGACGATCCCGAGTATTTCCTTGTGTCAAACGGAATACAGGCGATACGAGAGGGCGGATTCGGACGTGAGAATGTTCCCGCGATGATGGCTGCGGTGGTGGTTGTTTCCGCCCCGCTGATAATTCTGTTTTTAATATTCAGAAACAAGATCATGGAAGGTGTTTCCAGAGGAGGACTTAAAGGATGAGTTTAACAAAACGTATTGTGTCTTTGGCACTGGCAGTGCTTTTGTGCTTTGGCTCGGCGGCATTGGTCGCGTGCCACGGAAACAGGCAGGTGCAGGAGGAGTTCAAGATAGATGCGGAGTTCGATGAGAACCAGCAGATCGAGATAACCTTTTGGGCTAAGAATGAGAATAACGCGAATCAGGTGGCGGTATATCAGCAGGCGGTTGAGGATTTTGAGGCTCTCTATCCCAATATCAAGGTCAATCTCAAGCCCTATTCCGACTATACTCTGATATATCAGGACGTTATCACCAACATTTCAACGAATACTACTCCCAACGTCTGTATAAGCTACCCCGACCATATAGCTACGTATATGACGGGACAAAACGTGATAGTGAAGCTTGACGAGCTTATGCGCGACAGCCGTTACGGATTTGGTGGCTCTTACCACAGATTTGACTCCGTTAAGAGTGATGAGATGATACAAAAGTATCTCGATGAGGGAAAGATCAACGGCAGCTATTATGCCGTGCCTTATATGCGTTCCACCGAGGCGTGCTATATAAACAAGACGTACGTTGAGGCGCTTGGATATGAGGTCCCCGACGTTCTTACGTGGGAATATATCTGGGAGGTCAGTGAGGCGGCAATGAAAAAGAACGCCGACGGTACCTTTGCGATAAACGGACAGAAGGTAATGATCCCCTTTATCTATAAGTCCACGGATAACATGATGATAAGCATGCTAAAGCAAAAGGGCGCGGGCTATTCAACAGATGACGCAAAGATCGAGATATTCAATGATACAACCAAGGAAATACTGTACGAGATAGGCGAGCATGCCGAGACCAGAGCTTTCTCGACTTTTAAGGTGTCAAGCTATCCCGGAAACTATCTCAACGCGGGACAGTGCATTTTCGCGATAGACTCCACCGCGGGCGCTACGTGGATGGGTTCAGATGCTCCTCTTTATGACATACACTCATCCGCTATAGTTGATTTCGAAACGGTGGTAAGACCCATTCCTCAGTACGACGTGGAAAACCCCAAGATGATTTCGCAGGGACCCTCCATCTGTATTTTCAACAAGGAAAATACGCAGGAGGTGCTTGCTTCGTGGTTCTTTGTACAGTATCTGCTGACAAACAAGGTGCAGATAGCGTACGCGCAGACCGAGGGATACGTTCCCGTAACCAGCAAGGCACAAAACAGCGAGGAGTATAAGGACTATATCTCGCGCGCGGGTGAGAATAATTCGCTATATTACGACGTAAAGATCGCGGCATCAAAGCTGCTTAACGACAACGTTGACAACACCTTTGTAACGCCCGTGTTCGCGGGCTCGGCATCTTTGCGCGAGGCTGCGGGACAGATGATCGAGGAGGTCGTAACCGCAAAGCGCAGAAAGATCAAGGTTGACGACGCGTTTATTGAAACGCTGTTTGATAATATGGTCGCTCTTTATAGGCTGGATCAGGTCAAGCCCGTCGAGGTAGTAACACAGACGGCGCCTCCCGCCGAGACAACGGAAAAAAAGAAGACGGAATAACACATTTTCAAAAGGGAAGGAGCTATCCTTCCTTTTTGATTTTTTGTTGATAGCAACAAAAAAACAGATAGGCTTTGTGTGCTTTTTTGCTTTGACGATGAAATTTGAGGAAAAATGTCATTACGTATTGACTTTTTTTTGTTGTTAGTATATAATGAGGGTGAGAAATCGGGATTTACCCGAGAATTTAAAAGGAGAAATCTCTATGAAAAAGTTTTTAGCATTGCTTTTGGCAGCTCTTCTCATCGTTTGCCTGGTTGCTTGTAACACCAACGATGATAAGGACAAAGACAAGGACAAAGACAAGGACAAGAATACCACCGAGGCTACGACGGTAGATACTGCCGAGGGTACAGAGGACACAGAGGGTACGACCGAGGGTACGACCGAGGGTACGACCGAGGCGACCACCGCTGAAACAACCGAGGATACCGAGGGCGAAACGACCGAGGGTACCACGGATGAGCCCGCGGATGACGTTATGTCTTACGACGAGTTCATCGCGGCAGAGATGGATGACGCGGTAGTTATCGAAGCTTACGTTCAGGCAACTCAGTCCTGGTGGAACAACAAGATAGTTGTTTATCTTCAGGATCGTGACGGCGGATACCTCGCATACAACATGGTATGCTCCGAGGAGGATGCTGCTAAGCTGGTTCCCGGCGTAAAGATCCGTGTAAGCGGATTCAAGACCGAGTGGAGCGGCGAGGTTGAGATCGCAGAGGGATGCACGTTTGAGTTTGTAGAGGGTGCTGATACTTACATTGCAGAGCCCGTTGATCTTACCGACGTTCTCGCGAACGAGGCAGAGCTCATCAAGCATCAGAACGAGCTTGCTATATTCAAGGGTCTCGTAATTGATAGCATTACCTATAAGAACGGCGAGCCCGGTGACGATATTTACGTAAACGTAAAGCAGGGCGAGAACACGTTCAGCTTCTGCGTTGAGCGTTACCTCACAGACCCCGACACCGACGTTTACAAGGCTTTTGCTGAGCTTCAGGCAGGCGACGTTGTTGATATTACCGGATTTGTTTATTGGTACAACGGCGTAAATACGCATATCACTGCCGTTGAGGCTTCCGCTCCCGACAACTCCGTTATGTCTTACGACGAGTTCATCGCGGCAGAGATGGATGACGCGGTAGTTATCGAAGCTTACGTTCAGGCAACTCAGTCCTGGTGGAACAACAAGATAGTTGTTTATCTTCAGGATCGTGACGGCGGATACCTCGCATACAACATGGTATGCTCCGAGGAGGATGCTGCTAAGCTGGTTCCCGGCGTAAAGATCCGTGTAAGCGGATTCAAGACCGAGTGGAGCGGCGAGGTTGAGATCGCAGAGGGATGCACGTTTGAGTTTGTAGAGGGTGCTGATACTTACATTGCAGAGCCCGTTGATCTTACCGACGTTCTCGCGAACGAGGCAGAGCTCATCAAGCATCAGAACGAGCTTGCTATATTCAAGGGTCTCGTAATTGATAGCATTACCTATAAGAACGGCGAGCCCGGTGACGATATTTACGTAAACGTAAAGCAGGGCGAGAACACGTTCAGCTTCTGCGTTGAGCGTTACCTCACAGACCCCGACACCGACGTTTACAAGGCTTTTGCTGAGCTTCAGGCAGGCGACGTTGTTGATATTACCGGATTTGTTTACTGGTACAATGGCGTAAATACGCATATCACACAGGTTGCTGCAAACGGCTGATATTATAATTGAATTATTATGACGGCAAGCTCGCTTGCCGTCATTTTTTACGTTTGAAAGAAAAACTATTGATTTTTACGGCATAAAATGGTATAATAAAGGAGTAAAAACTTATTCCTGTAAGGAGAAGAAAAATGAACGTTACCGAAAGAGAAAAAAAGATACTTGAGCGCTGCGACCATACCTTGCTTTCGCAAAGCGCTACGTGGGATGATATCAGAGCTATTTGTGACGACGGGATCAAATATAAAACCGCGTCGGTGTGCATTCCTCCCGTATACGTGGGCAGGGCAAAGCAATACGTTGATGATAAGCTTGCCATCTGCACTGTTATCGGATTTCCCAACGGATATAACTCCACTGCCGTAAAGGTTTTTGAGACCGAGGACGCAATAAAAGCGGGCGCTGACGAGATAGACATGGTCATCAATATCGGTGAGCTTAAAGCCAAGAATTACACTTACCTTGAAAACGAGATAAGAGAGATCAAAAAGGCGTGCGGCGATAAGATACTCAAGGTCATCATAGAGACCTGTCTTCTTACGGATGAGGAAAAAATAGAGATGTGCCGTATTGTTGCCGCCGCGGGCGCGGATTATATAAAGACCTCCACAGGCTTTTCAACCGCGGGCGCTACGCGCGAGGACGTCAAGCTTATGCGAGAGCATTCTCCCGCAAGCGTTAAGGTCAAGGCGGCGGGCGGAATATCCTCGCTTGAGGATGCGGACGACTTTGTCGCGCTTGGCGCGGACAGACTTGGCACCAGCCGCGTGGTGAAGATAATAAAAGCTACCGATAACGGATCGGGATACTGATCTTAGTACAAAATACTGTTGATAAAAGGAGAAATAATATGCCTGTACCAACTGCTCATATAATTTGCGGAAAAGAAGATTTTGCAAAGACTGTGCTTATGCCCGGTGACCCTTTGCGTTCAAAATTCATTGCCGAGACTTATCTTGAGAATGCCAAGCTTGTAAACGACGTGCGCGGCGTTCAGGGATACACCGGATACTATAAGGGAAAGAGAGTTTCCGTTATGGCTTCCGGAATGGGACAGCCCTCTATCGGAATCTATTCCTACGAGCTGTTTAACTTTTTTGATGTGTCCAGCATTATTCGCGTGGGCTCGTGCGGCTCTTTTCAGGCGGATCTCAAGCCTTGCGATATAGTTGTCGCAATGGGTGCCTGCACAAACTCCAGCTTTGCCGATCAATACAATCTGCACGGACATTTCGCGCCTATTGCCGACTTTGGTCTGGTTCGTCGCGCGGTTGACGAATGCGAAAAGGCGGGAGTGAATTACAAGGTTGGAAACGTATTCTCGTCCGACGTTTTTTATAACGATTCCTTCTCCGATCTTGCCTGGTCAAAGCTCGGAGTGCTTGGAGTTGAGATGGAGGCAGCCGCGCTTTACTGCAACGCTGCGCGCGCGGGAAAGAAGGCACTTTGCATCTGCTCTGTAAGCGATTCGTTTGTCGATCCCTCTCAGAATATGAGCGCGGACGCCCGCCGCACTGCGTTTACAAAAATGATGGAGATCGCGCTTGAGGTAGCGGAGGAATAATGGGAAAAAGAGTTTTTTTGATCGTATTGGATAGCTTTGGCGTGGGTGAATTGCCCGACGCGGCTGACTTTTTTGACGAGGGAAGCAACACCTTGGCTGCGGTTCAGTCATCAAGCGAGTTCAACTGTCCAAATCTTGCATCTATGGGACTTTTCAACATTGAAGGCTGCTCGAGAGGACAATTTATGCCGGCTGATCATCCCATGGCAGATTTTGGCAGGATGCTGGAGCTTTCGCGCGGCAAGGATACAACCACGGGACATTGGGAGATCGCGGGTATCGTGTCAAAAAGACCTCTCCCCACGTATCCCGAGGGCTTTCCCGATGACGTGATCTCGGCGTTTGAAAAAGCATGCGGCAGAGGAGTACTTTGCAACAAGCCTTATTCGGGCACCGAGGTCATAAAGGACTTTGGTGAGGAGCATCTTAAAACGGGCAAGCTTATAGTATATACGTCTGCGGATTCGGTGTTCCAGATAGCCGCGCACGAGAGCATCGTGCCGATATCTGAGCTTTATCGCTATTGTGAGATCGCACGCGAGCTGCTTGTCGGCGAGCATGGCGTGGGCAGAGTAATTGCGCGTCCGTTCGGAGGCGAATATCCATTCAAGCGACTTTCGGGACGGCACGACTATTCCTTGCTTCCTCCCGCTGATACCATGCTTGACAGGCTGAAATCAAAGGGCTATGACGTTATATCCGTGGGCAAGATAAACGATATTTTTGCAAGCAGGGGAGTTACGGAGTCCAATCCTACCGTAAATAACGGTGACGGTATGGACAAAACGCTTGCGATAGCAAGACGGGATTTTAACGGCTTATGCTTTGTCAACCTTGTTGATTTTGATATGGTCTACGGACACAGAAACGACGTTGACGGATATGCGCGTGCTTTGAGCGAGTTTGACGTTCGTCTTGGCGAGCTTTTGCCGATTCTGAAAACTCAGGATCTTTTGATAATTACCGCGGATCACGGCTGTGACCCATCCACCCCCTCAACAGATCATTCGCGCGAGTACGTTCCGCTGTTGGTCTATTCAAAAACGGACGAAAGAGGCAGGCCTCTCGGCACAGTCAGCGGATTTACGCACGTAGCGGATATTGTCGAAAACTATTTGAAATAATCAGTTGATAGCGTGAATATATCAAAATAAACAAAAATGGCACATTGATTTTGTTCAGTGTGCCGTTTTTTTGTTTTGTGGGGTTTACAAAACAGAACTAATGTACTATAATTGTTGTGAGTTAAGCACACTTAACTTTTGCATTTAAGCTCCGTTGCTATCATAAGGGGAGAATGGACGCGTGACGGCCGTTTGCGGCAGTTCGGTGCGCGTTTTGGAGGTGATCGCGGGGAGAAACGGAGCAAAGATACGGCATCGCGCTCGCGGCGGCAGAGCGCGCGATGTCAACAGAATTTATGAAAGGAATTTCTATGAAAAAAGTAACGAGAAAAATAACGGTCGATCTGTCGCGGAGAAGCAATTCCCGTATCCTTTTTGCTACGCAGAACGACCTGTATTCGCGCCGCCTTTTGATAAAGCTCACCGATGACGGAATGCCTTATCCCGTACAGCACGGTCTTACTGTAACTGTGAACTACCTTCGCCCCGACGGCGTAAGCGGCGCTTATCTTGCTGATGTTTGCGAGGACGGAAGCGTGGAGTACGTCATAAGCCCCGCCATTTTGAACGCGGCGGGGCAGACACAGTGTACCGTATCATTGTTCAATGAGGACGGAAACAAGCTCACAAGCTCTCCGTTTATTATTGACGTAGCCGAGTCTTTGTATTTAGGAAATGACGTAAGCGAGGACGAAGGCGAGGACCTGATAAGCAGTATAATGAGCGCCTATACCTCCATGGATAGTGCCGAAAACGCAAGAGAATGGGCTGAAGCGGAAAGAGAGCGCGCGGAAGAGCAAAGAAAAATTGCGGATGAGGAGAGAGTATCCGCGGAGCTTGGGAGAGCGAATGCGGAAGAAAAAAGGCAGGAATACTACTCGAAAATCGAGCCAAATCTTCGCGCCATTGCCGATATTCAGCAAGGGTTTATCAACGAAAACGGAGATGGTGAGGGCGGCGCTTTCGTGTCGCTTCTTCAGGCTTATCCCATAGGTTCGATATACATGTCGGTCAACGCAACGGATCCCGCGACCTTGTTTGGCGGCGAGTGGGAGCGCATAAAGGACACGTTCTTGCTTTCCGCGGGCGATACCTACGGCGCGGGAACGTCGGGCGGTAGTGCCGATGCTGTGCTTATTGAACATACTCACGATATAACGTCGTATCAGGGCAATCCCACGTATCTTAAATCGGGCAGTGACGCAAGCGGCGTTCTGGTGGTACACGACAGTGTGGATTATGTTACCAATGGCGCAAGCTCCGCGCACAAGCTAAACGCAAGACACGCGGGCAAAGGAGGCGGCCAAGGCAAAAATATGCCGCCATATTTAGCGGTATACGTGTGGAAGAGAGTAGGGTGATCGCATTATGAATGAAAAGAACACAGTATTTGACACGATAAGCGAAATCAGCTCAAACGTTCCAAAGGTATATGAGGCGGGATATGCTAAGGGTGAGAAAGAAGGATATGACGCCGGCGCGAAATCCGAATATGATGCCTTTTGGGACGCCTATCAGAATAAAGGCGACAAGCGCGAGTATTATTTTTGCTTTTCGGGTACGGCGTGGAACGACAAAACCTTTAAGCCGAAATATGATATTACTATGACACACTCGGGTATATATACCTTTGCGTATAATGCCGTTACAGATATTGCCGAGAGCCTTAATGGCTGCGGCGTTTCTCTTGATACAAGCGGTGTTAAAAATGCAAGTTATCTGTTTTATGCGGCAAGAACCAAGAGCTTGCCCGTGATAGATCTAAGCACGGCAACAAATCTTACCTATGCGTTCGCTGACAATGGATGGTTAGAGCGCATTGAAAAGCTTGTATTTAGTTCGAATATCACCACGACATCCCAATGCTTTACGGGATGCAAAAAACTTAAGGATGTAGCGTTTGAGGGAGAGATGATCAGCAGCTTGAGTATGAGCTCTTGCGAGGTGCTTTCGGCTGATAGCATTGCCAGCTTGTTCGGTTGCTTATCCGATAGCGCAAGCGGAAAGAAGCTCACGCTGTCAAAAGCAGCGGTGGATAAGGGCTTTGAGATCAACGAGGGCGCGAATGACGGCAGCGGCGCTACCGTTTGGCTTATGCTTGTTGACAGTAAGCCAAATTGGACAATTTCTTTAGTATAGGGAGAATCGCGTGAAAGTGTTGTCTATCTAATTGGGAGCCAATGCTTTTTCACGCATGAATTGCGCACGCATTTAACAAAAAAGTGTTAGTGTTGCGCGTGCGCATTTCATCAAAACTATTTGTGAAAGGAAATAAAATATGAAAATCAGAAAAATTTTATACGCGGACGAGGGCAAAGTGCTGACGGATGGCGAGATTTACGGCTCTATGATCTATCTTGCCGAGGG
>SVTF01000033.1 GCA_015063905.1 Oscillospiraceae bacterium
CCCTCGCCCCCCTATAACCCCCCACTCCCGCCAAAACTCTTTAGGGCATAGGGGTAGTAAATTTAAATTTGAAGTAATCTTAATAGGTGGAGAAAAAATTATCGTTATCGCACCCCCATTAAGTTAAACTTTGATTTAGCGGGGGGTTAATGGCGAAGCCGTGTGCGAGTTTTCGCTCAAGCCTTTTTCAAAAGGCTTGGCTGATCCGCCGAGGTTTCTCGGCGGCTCATTTTATGAACTTCACAAGCAAAACGGGTTTTTGGTTCTGTCCACCTTTTGCACGTTATGCACGGTGTGGCGGCGGTAGGCGGTTGGCGTGACTCCGACTACCGACTTGAACGTGCGCATAAAATGCACGTCGTTCTGATAGCCGCAAAGTGCCGCTATCGCACATACCGTATACTCCGTTGAAAAAAGCAGATATTTTGAGTATTCAATACGCGAGGCGGTAACGTCACTCTTTATGCTCCGCCCGAAAAAGTCCTTGTACTGATGCTGAAGATAGGATTCGCTCATCGCAAGCTCGCGCGCGATCGCGCCGATGCTCCATTCCCTTTGCGGCTCGGAATAAATGTCCGTTCTGAGTCTTGTCAGCTTTTCAAGCATTGCCGAATTGGCATTTCTTTGCATATTTTCGCACATATCCGAGATCTTATTGAGCAAAAGCTCAAAATACAAATGCGCCGAATCCGCGGCGTTGAGATTATCCGAATAAAGCTCGCGAAACATGTTCTGAATGAGATCGGAAAGCGGCAAAACATCATACAGATCAAGGATTTTGTCAAACGTGAGCCCCCTGCTCTCAAGCGCGGCTATTTCCTCTGCGCCGGCCTCAAAATGCACCCAGTCGTTGACGTATTCCGCGCCTTGAGCGCCGTAAAGCTGGGGCGTTCCCTCGCGAAGCAGAACAACGGCGTTGCCCTCGGTATAAAAGGTGTGTCCGCCGAACACAAAATGCGCGGGCGAGCGCACGATAAGCAATATGCAATCGCCCGAGCCTTGCGGACGGTTTATCTTGAAATATTTGTGGTGACGGTAATTATAACCGCAGTTCACTATTTTCATAGCGCCTCCAAAAAAGCAGAAAATATCAGTATGTCAACATTATATATCATTTGCACGCGCTTGTCAATATGCTAAAATAAAATCAAATACGGGCTCAGCCCTGCAGGAGGTCAAAAATATGAAGGCTAACGTAACGGTTAACAAAAGCTTTGTGATAGACAAGATCGACAAGCGTATATACGGCTCGTTTATCGAGCATCTCGGTCGCGCGGTCTACAACGGTATTTATCAGCCCGAGCACGAAAGCGCGGACGATATGGGCTTCCGCCAGGACGTGCTTGAGCTTGTTAAAGAATTGGACGTTCCTGCGGTTCGCTACCCCGGCGGCAACTTCGTTTCGGGATACAACTGGGAGGACGGCATCGGCGACAAGTCAAAGCGCCCCCGCAAGATAGACCTTGCGTGGCACTCCATCGAGCCTAACGAGGTGGGTATCCACGAGTTTGCAGAATGGGCAAAGCGTGCAAATACCGACGTCATCATGGCGGTAAACCTCGGCACGCGCGGTGCCGACGAGGCGCGCGCGCTCGTTGAATACTGCAACTGCAACACGGACACATACTACGCAAATCTGCGCCGCGAAAACGGACGCGACAAGCCCTTTTCCTATAAGACCTGGTGTCTCGGCAATGAGATGGACGGCCCTTGGCAGATCGGTCACAAGACCGCCGAGGAATACGGCAGATTGGCTCACGAAACGGCTAAAATAATGAAATGGGTAGACCCGGGTATCGAGCTCGTTGCCTGCGGTAGCTCCAACTACAATATGGCGACGTTTGGCGAATGGGAATATACCGTTCTGTCGCACTGCTACAACGAGGTGGAATACATCTCGATGCATCAGTATTACAGCAACGCCGACAACGACGCGGCGAATTTCTTGGCGCGAAGCGTTCACATGGACGCCTTTATCAAGAGCGTTGCGGCGATATGCGACGCGGTCAAGGCTAAAAAGCACTCCAAAAAGACTATCAATCTGTCCTTTGACGAGTGGAATATATGGTATCACGGCAACGGACCGAAATTTACCCCCCTGACCGTCGGCTCTCCCCTTTTCCAAGAGATATACAACTTTGAGGACGCGCTCCTCGTCGGTAGCATGCTCATCACGCTCCAGAACAACTGCGATCGCGTGAAGATCGCTTGTATGGCACAGCTTGTCAACGTATTGGCTCCCATTATCACCGAAAACGACGGTGGCGCATGGGCGCAGACCATCTATTATCCCTATCTTTTGTCCTCGCTCAACGGTCGCGGCAGAACGCTTAAATCCGTAGTTGATTGCGAGACCTATACCTCCAAGGACAAATTCACCGTTCCCTATCTTGACGTATCGGTAGTTGAGAACGACGAGCGCCGCGAGCTTGTAGTCTTCGCCGTCAACCGTTCGCTCGACGAGGAAATGGAGATTTCCTTGGAAATCGGCGGTTACGAGGGCGCGAAGATAATAAGCCACACCGAGATCTATGCGGACGATCTCAAATGCGAAAACAGCGCAGAGGCTCAAAACGTTGCCCCGCGTGACGTTGAGATCACCGAGGACGCGGTGAGATATAATACCGTCACACTCAAAAAGCACTCGTGGAATATGATAAAGCTTACCTATTGACATAAAAAACAACTCTCGACTCGCCGAGAGTTGTTTTTTTACAGCCTTTCCGATATTGTAAACGCGCCTTTTTGCAGAAGGCTTTTGATCTTTGGCTGCTCTTTTATGTAAAAGCCTTTTTCCTCGCTCTTTTTGAGCTTTACCGCGATGCCGATTGCGCCGACACACGTCATGCCGCGGAATATGGGCGCGCCGTAGCCTATATTCACCGCACCGTCCTCACCTTCGGCGCGCGTTACAGTCACGTCGCGCGAGGACGAGGTGCTTTTATAGCGCACAAGGTCTTCGTAGGTCTCTATCTCCGACCACTCCTTCTCTGACGGCTTGCCGTATTTTTCCCACACCGCCATAAGCTCCGAGTCCGACATGTTTTCAAGTATGGCGCGTCCCGTTGCCGTGCGGTAAATATCGTCGCGGCGTATCTTTTCCTTTTGCTCGAAGATCGTGCCATCGTCGATGTAATCTATGACGTATTTGGTGCTGCCCTCTATAACGGCAAGCACAACGCAATACCCGAGCGTTTTATAAAGATACTGCATCACGGGGCGACTGGTCGATATAAGGTCGCGCCCGTATCTTTCAAAGCCCGTCAGACAGTACGCGGCGGGACCCAAAACATAGCCCCTTGACGACGATATTCTGACCAAAAAGCCCTCCTGCATCAAGGTGTCCACGATGTGCGAGGCGGTGGATTTATTTATTTTCGTTCTGTCCGCTATTTCGCAAAGCGGCATGGGCTCGGGCGCTCTGTCCGCGATTGCCGAAAGTATTCTCATTGCCTTCTGAACCGATGCTATCATATTGATCTCGTCTCCAATAAATCTCCGTTTTTTACCGTGTTTTCAGTATATCACACCCTGCCGCGCGTGTCAAGATTTCATAATGTGAAATTTATTGACTTTTTTGGCGTTTGCACTTAAAATTAACTTATAAGTAAAGATACCGTGAAGCGAGGTGCTTTTATGACTCTCAACCAACCCTATTATATTGACAAGCGCACAGGCAGCGCCCATATTGACCTTGACGGCGAATGGCAATTCTGCTACACTGACGTGGCGCGCGACGACGTTGAAAACTTGGATTTTGAGTACACTACGACAATCCCTTCAAGCGTTTATCATTCCCTGCACCGCGCGGGCATACTCCCCGACCCCTATTACGGCACCAACAGCAAGCTGTATCATTGGGTTGACGAGAAGGTGTGGTATTATAAACGCAACTTTACGCTCGACCGCGCGGACTTTTGCGGCAACGCATATCTCTCATTTGAGGGTGTTTCCTATTATTCGAGGCTATGGCTCAACGGAATCCTCCTCGGCGACCACGAGGGCATGTTCGGCGGTCCCGTTTGCGACGTTTTTGAATATCTTAAGCTCGACGGCGAAAACGAGATATTCATCGAGGTCAAGGCTTGCAATTTTGGCAAAAAAGAGGGCTATGACGAATGGAACAAAAATGGAGATAACCCTGAGATAATTCCTTGGAACATCGTTCGCGACACCTACACCAGCAACGGCCATTTTGCCGTCTTGGGACTTTGGAACAGCGTGCGGCTCGAGCTTGTACCCAAAATGCATCTGAGCCGTCCCTATCTTTTTACACAAAGCATTTCTGACGGATTTGCCGACCTCAAACTTGAATGTCAGATAGCCGACGGGCGACTTTTTGAGCTTGCCCGCTATTTCGGCACGGGTGAGAACTCCGACACCTACAACCGCGCCTACGACTCGGGACTGCGGGACGCCTACCTTGACCGCACCGTACAGATACGCACGGTCATTTCCGACGGTGATGGCATAGCGTGCGAATGCCTTGACGACGTAAAGCTTACCGATTTTGACGCGCTAGGCATAGATTCACGCTATCACGAGCTTCAGTTTTTTGAAAAAAAGATACGCCTTGATAACCCAAAGCTTTGGTATCCCAACGGACTCGGTGACCCGCATCTTTACGACGTGAAGATCACTCTCCTGTGCGATGGTGAGGAGCTTGACACGCACCAATTCAAATTCGGCGTCCGCACCTTTACGTCGGACTACACGGCGGGCAACAGATACCGCACAAGATGGCAGAAATTTCTCTTTTCCGTAAACGGTCGCGAGATATTCCTCAAGGGCATAAACTGGACTCCCATCGACTACCTATACGACATAAGCCCCGACAGATACGAATGGTGTCTTGCCATGGCTAAAAACATGGGCGTTCAGCTCATTCGCGTGTGGAACGGCGGCGGAATGCCCGAGACCGATACTTTTTACGAGATGTGCGACAGACTCGGCCTTATGGTATGGCAGGATCTGTTTATCACCAATACGCAGGATACGCACGCATATCCGCAGGATATTCTTGAATCACAGACTGCGTACAATCTTTATCGCATAAGAAATCACACCTCTTTGGTGCTTATCTGCGGCGGCAACGAATTCAACCCCTACTCTTACGGAAATGCCGCAAGCCTCTTTGTTCTCGAGCGCACGGCAAATACCCTTGTGCCCGACCGCATCTTCCATTATACCACCGCCGACCGGGGCAGCGCGCACATCTATATCGACATGGAGCCCGTTTGGTTCAGACATAGGTATTCGCAGCTTCCCTTCCTTGCAGAATCGGGATTGCACAGTCTGCCCAATTTCAAGAGCATAAAAAAGCTGATCGGCGAGAAGGAATATTCAGGCACGCTTCCCGATATGGCAAGCCCCGAATTTGCTCTCGGCTATCCCGAGCTTTTAAATCACTTTTCGGAATATCGCCCCGAGCGCGTTCCAAGACTCACGGCAAGAATATCGCAGATAGTTGACACGCGCAACGTTACGCTCGCGGAGCTTTGCGAGGCATCGCACGTTCAGGTCTTTGAATTTTATCAGCTTATGGTGCAGTCGATGCGCGAAAACTACCCGCGCTCGGGCGGCGTTATGCCTTGGGTTTTCAAGCGCCCCTGGACAACGGCGGCAACACAGACCGTGGACGGTAACGATCTGCCCACGCTGGCATACTACGCAATTCAGAATGCCTACCGCCCCGTAAACGTCTGCTGGTGTCAGGAGTGGTCGGTGCTTTGCCCTCGCGAGAGTCTGCCGCTGACCGTTAAGGTCTTCAATCAGAACAGCGAGGACTTAAGCGACGCTCACGTCACGCTCACCGTCTACCGCCCCGATCTATCGGTCTTTGCGGAGTATTCCGCACACTTTGCAAATGAGGTCGACTTTGGGCATATAGAGCTTGACGATTGCTTTACCGACACCTGCTTTTTAGTTTGCGCCGATCTTGAGCGCGAGGGTGTTTCCGTTGCGAGAACGGTCTATTTTAACAAATGCACTTCTCTGCTCTCCGACGCTGAGCTATATAAAAAATACCGCACGTCACCCACTGAAAACCTTCGCCTTGACAACGGCCCATGGCTCAAGCCATCGGTTGCATCGGCTAAAAAAGCCACTCTCAAGGCTACAAGGCTTGAAGACGGCACCGAGGGCGGCTACGGCTACGCCCGCGTGCTTATTGAAAACGTGTCTGACTCTCCCGCGTATCCCGTAACGATCGATCTTTGTGACGAGCAAAAGAGATTCTTCCTTGACGACAATTTCTTTATGCTGAAGCCTTATGAAAAAAAGACGGTGCGCATAACCTGCGACGACTCACAGGTCGGCAATATCTCCGTTTCCCTCTGGAACGGGGAGTCTGCAACATTATAAAACTATCGGGCAACGCTCTGCGCTGCCCGATGATTTTTTTATTTGGTCAATCCGTTAAGCTTTGCCGTATGTGCGATCACTATAAGCTTTTCGCTTACGTCAAGCGGTGCTTTGGGATCAATGCTTATTTCGACCTTGTTTTTGCGCCTTATCGCAACGACGTTTATATCATATTTGTTACGAAGGTCAAGCTCAATAAGGCTTTTTCCCGACCATTCCTCCTTGACGTCCACCTCAACTACGGAAATATCTTTGGAAAGCGAGAGCATATCGATAAAGCCTGCGCTCATCAGATTGCTCGCAAGTCTAACACCGGATTCCTGCTCGGGAATTACAGCCTCGTCCGCGCCAACACGCCTCATTATCTTGCAATGCATCTCGTTGGCACACTTGACTATCACGCGAGTAACGCCCGCCTCCTTGCATAAAGTAGCCGCAAGAACAGCCGCTTCAAGATTCTCCGCCATAGCTATAATAACAACGTCCACGTTCTTTATTCCAAGATGCTCTAACACCTCAGGGTCGGTGACGTCTGCACATTTGCAGATGGGAATATTGAGCGATGCCGCTGCTACCGTTTCCTCATTTACGTCGACCGCGATAACGTCCATACCATTATCGGCAAGCTCTCGTGCGACCGCATATCCGTAGCGTCCAAGCCCAAACACAGCATATGTTTTTTTGTTTTTCATAATTTATCATCCTTTCAAAGCTTATCCCACGCTTATATCCTCAACGGGATCTTTTACGGCGTTCTGATTGCTCTTTTTCTTATTGAAGGCAAGGGCTAACGAAATAGGTCCTATCCTGCCAAAGTACATCGTTAATATGATTATCAGCTTTCCCTGCGCGTTCAGCGTGGGCGTCAGGTCGCGCGAAAGACCGAC
Source organism: Oscillospiraceae bacterium (assembly GCA_015063905.1). Taxonomy (GTDB): domain Bacteria; phylum Bacillota; class Clostridia; order Oscillospirales; family CAG-272; genus SVTX01. Next base: position 7,251 of record SVTF01000033.1, read on the forward strand.
GGTTGCCGTTGCGCTTACGGTCTCAAAAAGAATATCCAGCATTGACGCATCGGTCACGGCGCACATAAGCAGAGTTGACAACATCACGGTAAAGAGCGACGTAAAAAACACTCCGAGAGTTTTTTTCAACGCTTCCTTTGCAATGGTACGGTTAAACATAGACGTCTGTTCTCTGCCCTTGATCGCCGACAAGGCGCTGAATACCAGCACCGCAACAGTTACGGTCTTTATTCCTCCCGCAGTTCCCACGGGCGAGCCGCCTATGAACATCAGAACAAGAGAGACAAGTGCAGACCCGTTTGTCAGCGCGCTCTGCGACACGGAGGCAAAGCCTGCCGTTCTCGTCGTCACGGATTGGAACAGAGAGACCTGTATCTTATCCAAGAGCGACATCTCCCCGATAGTCGCAGGGTTGTTATATTCAAAAGCAAAAATACACACCGCGCCCGCAAATATCAAAAACAGCGACGTGCTTATCGCGATCTTTGAATGAAGCGTCAGATGCTTCAAGCTCAGCCTTTTTCGAGCCTTTATCACGCCGAGCACGTCCCACCAGACGATATATCCTATACCGCCGAGAATTATCAGCATTGACGTCACAATATTTATAACGGGATCAGTAGCAAAGGACATAAGGCTGTTATCACCTATGATATCTATGCCCGCATTACAGAATGCCGAAACCGATGTGAATACCGACATCCATATTCCATACGCTCCATAGCGTGGCACGAACACCGTCATATACAAAAGCGCTCCGATGCCCTCGATAATAATTGTCCCGCAAAGCACTTTTTTCAAAAACTCGGAAAGTCCCGACATCGTATTAAGATTAAAGGCATCCGCAACAAGCAGATTCGAGCTCATATTCATCTTGCGGCGCACCGCCATCATAAACGAAGACAATATCGTAACGACTCCGAGTCCGCCTGTCTGAATAAGCAAAAGTATCACTGCCTGACCGAAATAGCTCCACACTTCAGCTGTGGTCACGGTAACGAGTCCCGTAACGCAGGTCGCGGTGGTTGCGGTGAACAGCGCGTCAATATACGCCACCGACTCACCGTCAGCCGAGCTTATGGGAAGCCATAAAAGCAGGCTTCCAAGGAGAATGACAGGCAGAAAGCTGAACGCTATTATTTGCGTTGTGGTGGGCTTGAATCTTCTCCTTCTCAATTTATCACCTTCATTCCTTCGGTAATATACAAAGATTATATCATAAAGACAAGCAAGGCTTGTCGTGCCCGTAGGGCTTATGATTCAATAAAAGCTTCTTTTTGATGCGCGCCGCTATCAGCGGCATTGCGCATCGATTGCTTTTATTATATCATAAAGACAAGCCATAGCTTGTCGTGCCCGCAGGGCTTATGATTCAATAAAAGCTTCTTTTTGATGTGCGCCGCTATCAGCGGCGTTGCGCATCGATTGCTTTTATTATATCATAATGCACCTCGCCTGTCAATACGACACGATATTCATAATCGTAAAGCCTTGAAATCGCCGCAAAATTTTGATTTTTCTCTTGACTAATTTATGTATTAAGTTTATAATTTAATTAGAAAACACCAGCGGAGGTCAACAATATGAGTGACAATCTCAAAATTTGTATAGAACACGGACCGTGGCTTCGCAGATACGGCGTTGAAGGCTCTTGCAAGCAATTAAAGGCGGCAGGCTTTGATGGACTTGACTACACCGAGCTTTGCGACACAAATCTTCCCTTGTGGCAGGGCGGCGAGGAGGACTTCAAGGCATGTCTTGTGGAAATGAAGAACGCCGCGGAGGCGTACGGTCTTGCGGTGTACCAAACTCACGGTCCTTGGCGTTTCCCGCCCCGCGACTACACCGAGGAGGACAGAGCCGAGCGCTTTGAGGCTTTTTCAAAGGCTATTCGCGGAACAGCTTATCTCGGTTCGCGCGTGTTCATTATCCATTGCCTTATGCCCTACGGCGCGCAGGCTTGTGACGATCGCGACGAATTTATCAGGATCAACGCTGAGTTTTTCGAGAAGCTCGCCAAGGTTGCTATCGAATACGGCGTTGAGATTCACATTGAAACTCTCCCCTTCCCGCGCCTGCCCATCAACAGCGCCAAGGAATGTGCCGATTTTGCTAAAGTGATGAACGAGAGAACCAATTCTAACGTGTTCCGTGTTTGTCTTGACACAGGACACTGCAATTTCTGTGGCGAATCCCCGGCGGACGCCGTAAGGATCATCGGACGCGAGCTGCTTGGCTCTCTGCACGTTCACGACAACGACGGCCATGCCGATCAGCACAAGATCCCCGGCTGCGGCACGATAGATTGGAATGCTTTTTCAGACGCGCTCCGAGAGATAGGTTATGAGGGTGTATTCAATTTTGAAACCTCTGTATCCCGCGATATACCCAATGGCGATGAATGCGACAAGGCAGAGCGCGAGCTTGCAGATCTCGGTCACAAGCTGGCAAAGAATAATTAAAGGTCGTTAACCATAAGGAGTTAAATTTTGCGTAAAACAAAAATTGTTTGTACTATAGGTCCCGCGAGCAACACGGAGGAAATATTGCGCGGAATGTGCCGCGCGGGCATGAACGTTGCCCGCCTCAACTTCTCCCATAATACGCACGCGGATCATCTTAAAAGAATAGAAATGATTAAAAAGGTCAGACACGACCTTGGACTGCCCATTGCCATAATGCTTGACACAAAAGGCCCCGAATTCCGTATCAAAACATTTGAAAACGGCAAAATAGACTTGCGTGACGGCGATAGCTTTACCTTTACCGCAAACGACATTGTAGGTAATGAGCGCAGAGTGTCCGTCAGCTACCCCGCGCTTCCTCAAGAGCTTTGCGTGGGTGATACTATTCTGCTCAACAACGGCCTTCTCAGCTTTGAGGTAACCTCGATAAGCGGTCCCGACATTCACTGTCGCGTCGTTTGCGGCGGCGAGCTTTCCGACCGTAAGAGCATGAGCTTTCCGGGCAAGGTAATGAAGCAAAAATATCTTTCCGATCAGGACAAGAGCGACATAAAATTCGGCGTTGATAACGGCGTTGACTACATCGCCTGCTCCTTTGTTTCCTGCAAACAGGATCTTATCGACGTTCACGAATATCTTTCCGAGATCGGCGCGGACAATATAGAGCTTATAGCCAAGATAGAAAACCAATCGGGAGTAGACAATATCGAGGAGATATGTCAATGCTGCGACGGTATCATGGTGGCGCGCGGAGATATGGGCGTTGAGATCCCATTTGAGCAGCTTCCCTCTATCCAAAAAAAGCTCATAACAAAATGCCGATTGCTTGGCAAACGCGTTATAACCGCAACCGAAATGCTGGAATCCATGATACACAATCCAAGACCTACAAGAGCCGAGATAAGCGATATTGCAAACGCCGTTTACGATGGCACAAGCGCCATTATGCTCTCAGGCGAGACAGCTGCGGGCAAATATCCCATACAATCAGTTGAGACCATGGCGAAAATTGCCGAGACTACAGAAAGCACCATAGACTATAAAAAGCGCTTTTACAGCGCGGAGTTTAAGATCAAAAACACGGTGGACGCTATTTCACACTCTACCTGCGGCATGGCTATCGATATCGATGCCAAGGCTATCGTTGCTTGCTCGCTTTCGGGTATGACGGCTCGAATGGTATCACGTTTCCGTTCTCCCGTGGATATAATCGGTCTTACAACGGATGAAACCACATGGCGCCGTCTTGCTCTATCCTGGGGAGTTATTCCCGCTATGTGCGAAAAATTCACGTCTACCGACGTTCTGTTCTATACCGCAAAAAAGATGGCAACGTCTACTCTGAAGCTCACTAAAGGCGATAGGATCGTAATCACCGGCGGCGACACCACAGGACAGTCGGGTAACACCAATCTGATAAAAATCGAAGATATCTAATACACAAAAGGAGAATCACTATGATCTTTAAACAAATCTGGGAGGGCGCAAACCTCACTAAAAACGACGGCTATTTTCCCGCGAACGTACCGGGTAATATTCAGCTTGATTACGGCAATGTGCACGGCTTCGGCGATGCAAATTATGGCACCAACGCAGATAAATGGCGCGCCGTTGAAGACGATTTTTGGGAATACAGAACCAATCTCGTATATGATAAAAAAGCAGGCGAGCGAGTATTCTTCGTCAGCCTCGGAATAGATTACAAGTACGACGTTTCGCTTAACGGCGAAAAGATATACTCCTACGAGGGTATGTATAAGCCCTTTGAGCTTGACGTCACCGATAAGCTTACGGGCGACGATACGCTGACCGTGCTTATCTATCCCCACCCCAAGCGCGAGGGTGCGCCCAAGGGCACGCGTACCGAGGCGGACGCCTCCTGCAAGCCGCCCGTATCTTACGGTTGGGACTGGAATCCCCGTCTCATCATCTCGGGACTTTGGCAGGATGCCTACATCGAAACTCGCGATGAAAATTACATAGGTAACGTTGAAGTAATAGCTCATCTTAACGATACCTTTGACGCGGGTAGCGTGACGTATACCTTTGATTGCGCTGTAAATTGCGTCTGCGCGCTCTACGACCGCGAGGGCAACGAGATCTATCGCGGCACGGACAAGCAATTCTCTATTGAGAATCCAGAGCTTTGGTGGTGTAACGGTCAGGGCGACCCCTATCTTTACCGCTGGGTAATTGAAAACGGCAAGGAGAAGCGCGAGGGCAAGATAGGCTTCCGACGCGTTCAACTCGTCAGAAATACAGGCGCTATCGATCCGCCCACATTCCCCAAGTCTCGCTACTATCCCCCCATCACGATAGAGCTTAACGGTAGAAGAATATACGGAAAAGGCTCTAACTGGGTAAATCCCGACATCTTCTGGGGACGTATCACAAGAAAGACCTATGACGATCTGCTCACGCTGGCAAAGGACGCAAATATGAACCTGCTTCGTCTCTGGGGCGGCGCGTCGGTAAATAAAAAGGACTTCTACGAGCTTTGCGACGAATACGGTATTATGGTATGGCAGGAATTTATGCTTGCCTGCAACAATTACCTGCCCCGTGGCAACTATATCGACGTTTTGACAAGCGAGGCAACGTCTATTATACATCAGCTTCGCAGTCACGCTTGTCTTGTGCTTTGGTGCGGCGGCAACGAGCTGTTCAACGGTTGGTCGGGCATGACCGAGCAGTCCATGGCGCTCCGCGTTCTCGGCTCACTCTGCACTATCCACGATCCCGAAAAGCCTTTTATCAATACCTCTCCCCTCTCGGGCATGGGTCACGGCGGATATATGTTCTTCCACGGCTCGCAGAACGGCGAGGTGTTTAATGAATTTATCGTTGCCAAGAGAACGGCTTACACTGAGTTCGGTGTTCCTTCTGTTTCCAGCGTTGAGTCGCTTAAAAAAGCTATTCCCGAAAATGAGCTTTTCCCAATAAGCGAAACGCCCTCGTGGAAGATACATCACGGATTTAAGGCTTGGCTCGCTGAGAGTTGGCTGTGCCTTGACGTGTTCAAGAGATATTGGGGCGAACCTAAGTCGCTTGAGCATTTAGTTGAAAAGTCACAGTTTATGCAGGTGGCAGGATATCAGGCGGCGTTCGAGGAAGGCAGAAGACAATGGCCCTATTGCTCCATGTCACTCAACTGGTGCTATAACGAGCCTTGGATCTGCGCCGGAAACAACAGCCTTATCGAATACCCCGCAAAGCCCAAGCCCGCATACGAGGCAGTCAAAAATTCGCTCCGCCCCACACTTTTCAGCGCGAGAATTTCCAAGTTTACTTGGAAGGCTGACGAGCTTTTCGAAGCAGAGCTTTGGCTCATCAACGATACGCAGGACAAGATAACAGACACGACAAAGGTAACCGTCAAGGTGGGCAACACCGTTATCGACGTTATGGAGTGGAAAGCGGAAACTAACGCAAACACAAACCGCCGCGGACCTACGATACGCGTTCCCCTTCCTCGCGAGTCAGGTGACACCGTCGTACTCATGCTCGAAAACGGCAACGGACGCGCAAGCACGTACGCGCTTCAGTACGTTTGCCCGCCCGAGCTTGTTCCCGATAACAAGCCCAAAACGATGAATATGTAAGTATAATACAAAAACGACCACCCGATCGGGTGGCCGTTTTTTTTAGATAAGATTAGTTTTATCATTCTTCACTCAAACATCTGAATAAGCTTTTTATTTATCTCATCCTCGTTGAAGAATTTTAGGCAAAGCTTTCCAAAGCTCTCAGTGTTCCACGTGCATACAAAATAAACGTCATCGCCATAAGAGGCAGTTGCAAAATAGTAACCGCATTCCTTTATGGTCGCCATAACCTCGACGGGATGTATATTGTTGAACATATCCCACTCTGTATCCCACGTGCGCACACGGCAAATGTTGGTATATCTGCGTGTCATCTCATCAACTGTGCACATCAGATAAAGATTATCGTTGTATTCAAAGAACCAAGGACGACAATTTCCGTCGGGAACCTTAAAATGGCGCTCCCACTTCATAGATTTCAGATCCAACGCTCCAAGATACAAATACGGAACGGTATAATCCTGCCTACATGCAACGTAGAGCTTGTCTTTGAATATATACGAGCCTATCTCTGCGGTGCCGCGATCGTTAAAGGGTACTATATCAACAAGCTCCATATTGATAAAGTCACGAGTCTTTACCACAAAGCCGTTGTTTGCCATACCCATAGAAACGCCCGTGGCATAGTATTCACCCTGATATTCACTCCATCTGGAAACCAGCTCAATCAAGTCCTTTGCGTTTTGCGGCAGACCCTTATCGGAATAAATTTTATTTAACGTTACGTTTGAAAAAACATGGTTTTCATTCTCATATCTGAGCATGATCTCGTTTTCTCTTGTCCACGTACGAGTATCCACGTTAAAGGATTTGCAGAACATACGCGACTGACCGTCCTCGGTAATAAAACAAAAGCAAATGTAAAGCTCACGGCCTACAAGGCACATGGAGTTATCCTTAAAGATAGACGTTGCGCGATACCCCGCACACATCTCTCCCTGTTTGCCGATCGGGAAGTAAGAAACGTCTGTGTCGACGTTAAAATCATCAGCCGTAGCCCTTTCAAGATCAAATACAGCCAGAACAACTCCACTGGTCACACTGGTTTCAACCTCACCGTCATCTCCGGGATTTTGCAAATAAGTCGCATAGCATACGCCGTCATCGATTATTAACTGTCCCATATGAGAATAGCGAATATCGCTTCTAGTAATGCGCTTCATGGTTTTTCTGGTATCTTCGGTTATCTTTGCGGAATTTAGCACCTTTGTCAATACTCCGTAGGCATTTTCGGTGCACAAATGCTTCAATATTCCGTAATTTTCCATAGGGTATTCTCCTTTAATCGGTAAAGAATGGCCTTTTCACACTAAAGATTGTAGCTGGCCGTTTCTATATTATCACAAATGATTATTTAAGTCAAGCAACCGTAAAATTATTTTTTTAATTTTGCAAAATCCCTTGACAAAACAGAATATTGTGGTATAATAGTTTAGCAAGTTAATTTAAACGGATGGCTTGCGCAGATCAAAAGATCTGTTTTGAATACTTTTGGAGAAGTACTCAAGAGGCCGAAGAGGCGCCCCTGCTAAGGGTGTAGGTCGGATTTACCCGGCGCGAGAGTTCAAATCTCTCCTTCTCCGCCAAAGGAAAAAGCCTTGAAATCTAAGGATTTCAGGGCTTTTTTCGTGCCTTTATTTTTGCGTTTTCCCTTTAGTTTTCCCTTTACAGAATGAAAAGCGTTATGCGAGGGCTTTTCAGATGGATTTTTTTGAGGGATCATTTACGACGTCGTTTTGTGGCTCAAAGTCGTCAGGCTGGAAAAGAAAATCCTCTCCTGTTTCGTCGATAATGCGATACCAACCGCTTTCCTCATCGACCTCCATTACATCGTATATTTTTCCGTTGAGCAATTCAAGAGGATCATTTTCCCCTATATATTTTACCTTCACGTTTTGCCCTCCTCACTCACTATGCTTTTACCTTCTCGATAAACCGCTCCATTCTCTGTGCGCTTTCCTTCTTCATCTTCTCGGACACGTGCCCGTACACGTCGAGGGTAAAGGCAGCCGTTGCGTGACCGAGATTTTGCTGAACGGTTTTCACGTCGTCGCCCTCCTGAAGCGAGGCGACGGCGTAAGTGTGGCGCAGATCGTGGAAACGTGCATCAGGGCGACCGATGCGCTCCGCAATCTTCTTGAAATGCTTCAGAGCAGTCTGCGGAGGAATATATGCGCCGTTCGGGTAAGTAAATACGAGATTCCACGGATTTTGCCAAGCAAGCCCTGCGCTCAAATGCTCCTTGCGCTGTTCTTGGAACTGTTCCCGCAATATCTTCATCACGGAGTCCGCCGCTGTGATAATACGTGCCTTTCCGCTTTTGGTAGTAGCTATATAATGGCTGCTGCCTTTTTCTTTGCCCTTTTGGAGCTGTTGCTTGACGGTGATCGTGCCGTTCCGAAAGTCAACCGCATCCCACGTGAGACCGCAGATCTCTCCCTCTCTCATCCCTGTAAATAACGTTACCATAAACAGCCGGGCGAGCGGTTCTCCCTTTTGGATTTCCTCCAAGAATGCGGTTATCTCCGTTTCTGTTAGGGGATTGACCTCTTTTTTCTCCACTCTCGGCAATTTCACGGGATCGGCGGGGTTAAAAGGAATGTATTTCAGGTCAACCGCTTGCGAGAGGGCTTTGTGTAAAATCCCGTGTGCGTTCTTGACCGTTTTTGCGGAAAGATCCTTTTTCCTCGTCAGGTTGTTCAGGAACGTCTGTATCTGCGTGGCGTTCAGATCGGAGAGACGGATTTGTCCGAGATCGGGGACAATGTGGATGCGAATGCGGCTCTCATAGGTGGAGAGGGTGAGCGGTTTGCAAGAGGGCTCGACGTACTCCGAAAGCCACGTATCAAGCCATTGCCCCACCGTCATTTTGCTCGGCTCAGTGTATAGCCCCGTATCCAGATCGCGAAGAACCGCCTTTAATTTTTTCGCTACCTCTTTTTGCGTTTTGCCGCTGATACTGCGCTGGATCTGTTTGCCTGTTCCCGGATCTCTGCCGACGGTGTAACGAGCTTCCCAAAATTCATAGGGCTTACCGTTGCGCGTAACGGTTTTCTTCCTGATCGTTCCCGTACCCTGAGCGGCGCGGGTATTTTTATTTCTCGCCATCATTATCCTCCTTTGATTTCAGGGTGAAGCCCTTCACCAGTTTCCAGAACTCATCTTGAACATAAGTTTTATAAATAGCATTCATCTCCATTTTTATAGCGTTGCCGTCTATCTCCATTCTGGCAATTTGCGGATTATTCTCAAATTTATTGGTTGTGTGAATGGCGTTTATGATACGTGTTAAATTAGGGTGTGAAATGATATAATCCAAAAATTCCACAATTTCGGTATCCCCGCAGGTCCTTTCCACCTTCAATGTAGAAATGGATTTTTGAGACAACCCGATTTCAGCATTTATGCCTTGTATAGTCTCGTTGCGCGTCTGTATATCAGAAAGTCCCAAGATATAATCTGCCGAAACATTAAAGATTTCACTGATTTTTATAACTTGTTCAAGATTCGGGGTTCTTTCTCCGCTTGCATAATACGAAATAGTGTTGTCAGTTACTCCTAATTTTTTTGCGAGATCCTTTTGTTTCATTCCTTTATCGGCTAAAAGCGTGTTTATTCGTGTACCTATCTTTTTTGACGTTATTTTTTCCATTTTTTCACCTCGATAATAGCATTTTTGATATGTCTTGAATTTTACATAACAAATCACTTGATTTGTTGATGTTGTTATGCTATAATCAAATTATAACATAACCGTTATGTTTTGTCAACAAGAACAACAGAAAAAATTAAAAAAAGGAGAAACGAAAATGAAAAATGTTGATATTCGCAAAGCGGCAAAAGAAGCAAAAGTGAATTTATGGGAGATCGCGGAGGCTTACGGCGTAAATGACGGTAACTTTTCCCGCAAGCTCCGCCGCGAGCTTCCCGATGCAGAAAAGGCGAAGATCCTTGATATTATCGAGCAGATCAGAGCGCAAAAGCAAACCGCGACGGAATAACCCTTATTTTTTTACCGATCGATTACCGATTGGTAATTAGGAACGCACACAACGGAAAAAGCGAAAAGGAGGTAGAGCAATGAATGCACAGACAAACGAACGTTTAACCCTTACGCCCGAAGAGGCGGCAAAGCAGCTCGGCGTGTCAAAGCCGACGATGTACGCATTATGTAACCGTAAAGATTTTCCCTCTGTTCGAGTAGGACGAAAAATCATCATCCCGCTCGTAGCTCTGGAAAAGTGGCTTGAAGCGCAAGCAACCGGAAGGAGCGGCGCGTGATGGAACACTTTGCAATTTTTGAAATGCTCCCGGAAGGGTGTGAGAATGCAATATCAAGACGTAACCTGATGACCGTTTTAGGAATGTCGGACCGCTCCCTGCGCTTAGCCATTGCGGCAGAACGTAAAGCGGGAGCTCTGATCCTAAGCTCGACGGCGGTTGATGGCGGCGGATATTACCGCCCAGCCAATCCCGAAGAAATCGCGCGGTTCGTTTCCTCGATGGAGCGGAGAGCCAAATCCACCTTTGCGGCGGTATCAAACGCAAGAAAAGAATTGAAGAGAATCGAACAGCAAGAAAGAGAGGGGCGAGATTGTGGCGAATGCAGAGAGCAAGAAACGACCGGGGATAATGTTGTACTTTGAAACCATAAGGAACTGCACAAAACGCCTT